>JAZQTU010000031.1:0-101586 GCA_045630965.1 Bacteroidaceae bacterium
CCATGACAAAATCAAGGAGTACGAGGCAAAATTTGCCGAGACCGGCTTGGCACGAGACAGTATGTACGCTGTCAATTTCGGCAAGATGATTGACGCTTCACGTATCTCAAAGAGCAACATTGATGCATATTTCATCAACAGTGGAGCTGCGTCATGTGAGGACCTCAACAATATTTACATGCCAACACTTGATACCAACAAGGACAATATCGAGTACTTGAACAAGGTTATTTCGGTAATGAGTATGCTCAAGTGTACAAATGAGGATGCATATCTTACAGCTTCGGAATACGCACTTGCCATAGAGCCAACATCAAAGGCAGCCATGGGTTGCGGTTACCGTTACTTCAAGAGAGGCGAGACAGACAAGGCTTTGGAGTTGTTTGATCAGGCTATTGAGCTTGAGACCAGTATCACAACAAAGGCAGAACTTTGCAACAAGGTTGGAAATGTATATTACAGCCTAGGCAACTATGTAAAAGCCCGTAATTATGCTCTCAAGGCATTGTCACTCAACTCAAAGTTCGGTGCTCCACACATTCTCATTGCACAGTGCTACGCTACAAAGCCTGAATGGTGTGACGATGAGACTCTCAACTCTTGTACATATTTTGTATGTATCGACCGTCTTGAGCGTGCTAAAGCCGTTGACCCATCAGTAAAGAAAGAGGCTGACAAGTACATTGCAACATACAAGAAATATTTCCCAAAACCAGAGGAGATGTTCATGAGAAACTACAAGGCTGGTCAGTCAATCAACATCGGTGGTTGGATTAATGAGACAACTACTATCAAGTAATATCAAACGTATTATTAACGGTACAACAATTGCCTTGACGGCAATTGTTGTACTCGTTTTTCACTCATCGTGCAAAGGAGACTCTCAAGAGAGAGTGGTTACGATAGAGTGCGCCGATTCATTGCCCGTGATGAGCACCTTTGACGTAAACTCAATAATAAGTGATTCTGGACGCATAACTTACAGGATTGTAGCAGACGAATGGCGCATATACGAAAAGCGCAACCCGCCTCATTGGGCTTTTGAAAAAGGTGTATACCTTGAGAAATTCGACAGTATCATGAACGTTGAGGCAACGGTCAAATGCGATACTGCATATTATTACAGCGAAAGCAAGCGCTGGAAGCTCACTGGCAATGTAAATATAAAGAACAGTAAAAACGAAAAGTTCTTTACCGACCTTCTGTACTGGGACCAGGAAACAGAGAAGATATATTCGGACGCTTATATTAAGATAGAACAGGAAGACCAGGTGACAGAAGGATTTGGTTTTTCGGCAAACCAGAACCTTACTATCTGGCAAATAAACAATACCAAAGGAATTTTCAGCATTGAAGAATAGAATATGGCAAGTATTTTGGCTCTAATTGTAGTAATTCTTTTTTCAGCCCTCTTTTCGGGAATGGAAATTGCATTCGTTTCATCGAACAAGCTGCTGCTTGGCATTGACCTCAACGAACGCTCAACCACATCATATGTCATAAACAAGTTCTATGCCAACAGTAACAACTTCATATCGAGCCTGTTGGTCGGTAACAACATTGTACTTGTCATATACGGTATGCTTATGGCAGAGTTGCTCAATGCCACAATTCTCAAGGAATTCAGCGACGCAAACTCACTGTTGCTTGAAACAATCATATCTACTATTGTCATAATTCTTACAGGCGAATTTGTTCCGAAGGCACTATTCAGAATAAACCCAAACCGTTCACTGAAAAGATTTGCAATAATCACATATCCTATATACATATTGCTCTACCCTCTTGCACGTTTCACCTCAATATGCTCAATATTCTTACTCAAGATTTTCGGCATAAAGATAAAAGACGAAGCGCGTGACAACACATTCTCAAAAAGAGAATTGAACAACCTTATTCAAACATCAATAGAGAATGCCGAGGAGGAGGAAAAAGAGATAAACAACGATGTGCTTATATTCCAGAACGCGCTTGATTTCTCAAACATAAAAGTAAGAGATTGCTTTATTCCACGAACCGAGATTGAAGCTGTAGAGGTAAATACTCCGCTCGAAGAGTTGAAATCGGTGTTTATTGAGTCGGGACACTCAAAGATCGTCGTTTTCAAGGACAATATCGACAACATTATCGGTTATATACACTCATCGGAGCTATTCCGATTGGGCAAGAAGTGGCAACAGAAGATATGCAAGATGCCATATGTACCAGAAACCCTGTCGGCTCAAAAATTGATGAAGACATTGATGCAGCAGAAGAAATCGTTGGCCGTTGTAATAGACGAGTTCGGCGGAACATCGGGTATTATATCACTCGAAGACCTTCTTGAAGAGATTATCGGAGAGATTGAGGACGAGCACGACAACCAGAACCTTATCGCTAAATCACTGGGCAATAAAGAATATCTGCTGTCAGGACGCCTTGAAATTGAGCGAATAAACGAAATGTTCGACATTGACATGCCCGAATCAGACGAATACCAGACTTTGGGCGGTTTCATCCTTGCACACCACCAACGTTTCCCACAACTCAACGAAACAATAACAATTGGAGACTACAAGATACAGGTAATAAAACAGCGTAGTACAAAGATAGAGCTTGTCAAATTGACACAGCTGAAATGACCATATATCACAATGAATAAGAAAAGAATCATAATAGGTACCATTCTTTTTGCAATCATAGGTACTGTTATGATTTTTTTATGTTTTTACAACACCGCATCATCAACGGCACCTGTCTGCTCACAATTACATATAAAGTCGGGGGATTTGATATTATCCGTTGGCGACTCATTCAAAAGTAGAATTGTAAAGACATTTGAAAAAAGTACCGGCACCAAAGTGAACTACTCCCATATTGGTGTATTCCTTAAAGATGCAGACTCGGTGCATATAGTCCACATGTCGATCGATGATGGTTTTATAAAAAGAGAAGGTCTAAAGGATTTCATAGAAAACAACGGTGTAATAGAATATGACATATACAGAATGACAATCCCAACACCAGACCCAGACAGATTATACAGCATAATTGACAGCGTAGCAGACACTCCAAAGCCATTCGACCACTCATTCGACATGGAGACGGACGATAGCTATTACTGCACCGAATTCATTTACAAGACATTTCTGCAAGCAGGCATTACACACATCAAAGAGATAAAATATAAAAAATATCTATATCCCAACGACATCGTAAACTCAAAGATTTTTACAAAACAGATAAAACATTAATATCAAATACTAAACACAATGAACAAACAAATTTCAAAGATTATCAATGCAATTTTGGCTATAGCAGCAATAATTTGCTTTCTTGCATTGGACTTTTACGGATTCGGTTCAAGCAAGAACTTTACCGGAGCTGACATTTTGGAAATGATTGAAGACACCGAAGAGATATGGCCGATACTTTTCATTATTATTCCAATAATTCAAATTATCGTACGCTTCGCAACACAAAAATTAACTGGTGCAATACTCTGCGGGACCATGATGATGATACCAGTAATTACTGCACTTGCGAATGTTGAGTTCGACTATCTTCAGGTTGGCTTCTACATTTACGCAATCATATCTCTGTTGATGATATTCACCCCAATACTTGACACTTTAAGCATTCCCGCCAGCATATCATCAGCCGATATTATCAACCAGGCGCACACAATGAGCGACAGCCAACTTCAGGAAATTGTTGCAAAACCCGAGATATATAATTCTGCATTGGTATCGCAGTGCAAAGAAGAACTTGACATACGCACCAATGCACAGAGTATGATGCCCGAAGTGGAGACATACAGCAAAGGAAAAATAGACGAGATACTCAAGAACAGAGGCACATACTCTGCTGTAATCGTATTCTGTTGCGAAAAAGTAAAAACAGAGCGCATCAAGAAAGAGGCCGAAGAGTTACGCAAAGAGCAGGAGCGCATAGCCAAAGAAAAGGAGGAAAAGCGCAAAGTTTTCTGGGCAAAATGGAGTTGGGTTATAACAGGTGCTATTGCCGCAGCAATAGCAGTCGTTGCCATAATCTATTTCACAAGTAACGAACATTACTTTAGCAGCGGTATAAATTATTATAATAAAGGAAATTACCAAAAAGCAATCAAGAAACTATCAAAGATTGACGATGTAAATTATGCTGGATATTTGGGAGCAAAATTTTTCCTACACAAATCATATACAGATATCGAGGATAATGAAAATGCCTCAAAAACCCTCATTGACATATATAATGCAGTAGCAGACCTTGAAGCCGATGAATTACGCAGTTTATACTACATGCCTTACACCTATGATGCATACAATCTCTGTGCTAATGCCATTTTAGTTCGACAAATAGACCTGAAGGATGTAAAAATAGATTATAACATAGCTATCAAGCTCTATGAAATAACCGGTAGAGAAACACAAATAGGTATATGCTATTACCATACTGAAGATTTTCAAAAAGCCTACAATATCTTAGAGGAAGAGGCACGATACAATGACAATATCATTGCAAAAGTGTATTTAGGACTTATGTACACAAATGGAAAAGGATGTCCAAGAGATATTCACAGTGCATTTTGGACATTCGATAAAGTAGACATAGAAGACCACTTAACCCCCTCCCTACTTGAAGAAGGTACTTATTTTGTTCATTTCATGGGAGAGTTGTGGAATGTCGATATCATAAGAAATTATTTGATGGCCAAAGGCGACCTCCAACTTATCTATGGCACACTCAACAAACACTCCAACACTTTTGGCGAGGGAGTCGACATAGCGCGTAAATGCTATGCAAAAGCAACAGAGTTATTCCCATACTTTACTTTTTACGCCAAGCGTCATCACTATATAGAACAATTGTACAACATTGAAGGCCAAATAGACAATACAAACAATTTTGACGATTGGTACTACTGTGGAGAGTACATAAAAGACCACACCTATCCCAAAAGTATACGCCCTTATGGTTATGGAATGTATCATGAATACGGAGGCATGTGGGACGAAACATTGGATCGCCTCGTTATCGGAAATTTTGGAAAAAGTGGCAGAAGCTTTACTTGGGGCAAAGATGCACTTGTTATCAACAGAAACAAAGACTCCCAAAAAGTCATATATTACGTGGGATACTATGACAAAGATGGCGAATACTATTTCTTTGATGAATACGTAACCGATTAAGAGTTTACTAACAACAATAAAAATAGGCAAAAGAGCGTATTAATGCGCTCTTTTGCCTATTTTTTATACCTTATTTATAGCAAGAATTCAAAAGCTTTTTACTATCTTCGCAAAGTTTAATGCAAAATTCAAAACAAACAAAATACTAGATTATGGCAACATTACAAAAATTGCGCAACATGGGCCCACTGCTCGTTATTTTCGTGGGTCTTGCATTATTTGCCTTCATTGCAGGCGATGCATGGAGACTGTTCCAGTCAGACTCAATGGAAGCAACAGTAGGTAGCGTTGACGGCGACAAGCTGTCGGCTATGGATTTCGAGACAGTTTACAAAGAGTGTGAGAATGCACAAAGAATGTTCAGAATGGCAGATCCAAGATTGTCAGAAGAACAGAGAACTGCATCTTTCACAGAAGAGGAACTCTCTTACATCAAGGACGAGGCATGGGGTGTATTCACACAGCTTGCTGTAGCAGAAAGACAGGCTAAAGAGCTTGGTATCACTGTTACTAACGAGGAGATTATGGACATCCTCAACAACAACAGCAGCATGTACCTCAACAGCATTTACCACCCATTCAGAACAGAGAACGGATTCAGCACAGACGATTTGAATGCAGTAATCGCTTCTTACAACCAGATGATGAACGAAGGCGGTTACGATGCAAACCTTGCTGCACTCTACAGCTGCTGGAAGTACATGGAGAAAAGAATCAAGCTTGAGTCTCTTACAAACAAGCAGATCAAGCTCGTTGAGAACGCTACAGTAGCAAACCCTGTTCTTGCAAACAAGAACTTCAATCTCAACGACAATGCATACGACCTTGAAGTTGTAGCATTCCCCTACACATCTGTTGCAGACTCTACAGTAAGCGTTAGCGACAAGGAGATTGCAAACTACTACAAGCAGAACAAGGAAAACTTCTACGAGCAGGTACAGGACACACGTGACGTCAAGTATATCAGCGTAAAAGTAACAGCCAGCGAAAGCGACAAGAACGACATCCTCGCTCAGATGAACGAGTATGCCGAGTCACTCAAGGATGGCAACAAGGAATATGAGAGACTTGCACGCACATCAGGCAGCGATCTTGAGTACAATGACCTTTTGTGGACAAGCGATTCATACCCTGAAGATATTCAGGTTCGTTTGGAGCAGGCTGCTGTAAATGAGGTTGTTGGTCCATACATCAACCCATCGGACAACAGCTACAATGTATTCATGCCAACAGAGAAATGCACAGTACCCGACTCATTGCTCATCCGCGCAATTGTCGTTACAAGCCAGTCAAGCGAAGAGGTTGCCGCAACTACAGACAGCCTTATCAACGCATTGAAGAACAAAGCAGACTTCAAGGAGACAGCAAAGAACTATGCACACGTTGACTCTTTGTGGATTACATCAAGTAAGTTCTACACTGCAGGCATCATTGACAACGCTGATACACAGAAGGAGATTTACAACGCACGTCCAGGTGTATATGCTTCTTCAGACTTCAAGACAATCCCTGGCAAACTTATCTATCAGGTAATAAGCAAGAAGGGTAAAGCTGATGTAAGCAACCTCATTATAATCAAGAAGGACATAGCCTTCAGCAGCGATACATATGACAAGGCATACAACAAACTAAGCCAGTTCGTTGCATCATGCAAGAGCATCGAGGATGTTGAAAGCAAAGCTATGGAAAACGGCTACCGCGTTCAGAAGATGAACGACGTAAATGCTTCTACAAGAAACATCAACAACATCCCACAGACATACAGCGTTGTTAAGTGGATTCTTTCAGAAGACAGAAAAGCCGGTGATTTCTCTGGTATCGAAGAGTGTGGAGCTGAATACCTCCTTTTTGCAACAGTTACAAGCGTTAACCCTAAGGGCTACATCGCTCTTGATAAAGAGGTAAACAACTACGGCACAAAGTTGAGCGACATCATCAAGAATAGATTGGTGCTCGACAAGAAGGCAGAGATTATCATGTCAGAGCTTGCAAACAAGGACTACAGTGCTGTTAAGGGTAACAGCAAGGCACAGGTTTCAAGAGTAAACAATGTAGAGTTCAAGAAGACAACAAGCATTCCTTCACTCAACGTTGACGAGCCTATCCTCGGTGTTGTAGCTGCAAACATGCAGGTTGGCGAAACCAGCGCATCTATCAAGGGCGACAACGGTGTATATGTAATCAACGTAGTTGGCAAGAACGCTAAGAACGGCATATTCAACGCAGAAAAAGAGAATGAGTACATCCTTTCAAACGGTGGCATGTACGAATACTCAAACATAGTAGGCCAGCTCTTCCAGATGGGCTTGAGCGAGGTTTATCCTGTTGAAAACAAACTATTCCGCTTCTTCTAAAAAACAGATTTCATACAACATAAAAAGGCGACCTTTGAAAGGTCGCCTTTTATATTATATACCACGAAGCATATTTCATAAAAAGTAACAATCTGAAACTTTCTTGAGCAAGATACCCCAAAAGATATAGGCGCAGACAATCCCATAAATGCATCAAGTTTGTTCGAATGCGATATAACAGTTGCCCTAGCTGTTGACATCACGACATAGCGCAGTAACGAGTGAACTCAAATAGCGATGTCTGATATTACTAAGATACGTTCGAAATGACAGCAATACGGATTGATTTTTACGTTAAAAGTCAACACCTATATTATTACCAAAACTAAAGAATTTTTGACCAGCGTAACTAACCAAGAGTCAACAACAAGTAGTGAGAAAAGCCTATACCAAATATAAAGTTTCTAAAGCCATACAAAATATAGATACTACTACTATTAGTATAACACAACACGCTGGAGAATATCTATATTAAATACAATTCTGACTTTAGAATAATATCAGCACAATACATATATAATTTTTACACAAAAAAAGGATAGCATTAAGCTATCCTTTTTTATATCTGAACCTCTCGGTTTTAATTACTTCTTCAAAGACTCATCAGCCTTGCCCTGAGGAAGCATCTCCTCTGCGAACATATAAGCACCGGTCTTAGGTGATTTAACCAATTTAACAACCTTAACAAACTTCTCCTTATCACCTGTCTGGAGGGTTGCCACTGCTTTCTTAGCCATCTCTTATTACTTAATTTCTTTGTGAACAGTTACTCTCTTCAAATATGGGTTGTATTTCTTCAACTCCAAACGCTCAGTTGTGTTCTTACGGTTCTTTGTTGTAATATAACGAGACATACCGGGAACACCGCTATTCTTCTGCTCAGTACACTCAAGGATTACCTGAACACGATTACCTTTAACTTTCTTAGCCATACTACTTTCCTCCTTTAATTAGCCGAGTACTTTAATTTCCTCCCAAGCAACGTGGCCATTCTTAACTGCATCTTTCAAAGCAGCATCAAGACCTACTCGGTTGATAATTTTCAAACCCGCTGCACTCACGCGCAACTGAATCCAACAATCTTCTTCAACATAGAAGAACTTCTTTGTAAACAAGTTCACATTGAAAAGACGCTTTGTTCTTCTCTTTGAGTGTGAAACATTGTTACCCACCATAGCTTTCTTACCGGTGATTTGACAAATCTTTGACATCTCTATATATTTTTTGTTTATTCTTTTGATACTTACTCAAAACAGTGTGCAAAGATATAGATTTTCACACAACCATGCAAACAAAACTACAATTATTTTCAGAACTGTTGGTTTTTTGTTTACATATAATAGAAAAAGGCATTTACCTCACACCCTGCTTTGCCGTGACGAAGTATCCAGCATGCATTTAAGCATGAGCAACACCTCATGTACACTCCTTTTTATATTTTCTTCCCTGCCAGAGTCCCCTATCTGTAGCAATTCAGCAACCACATCGTCACCAACCTTTATCGCAATCCAAACAGTCCCTACCGGCTTTTCTGCAGTTCCACCACCAGGACCGGCTATACCAGAGGTCGCCACCGCGCATGAAGCTGCAAGACGTGCAGACACTCCTTGCACCATTTCACGAACAACCTCCTCGCTTACAGCACCATATTTTTCAAGAGTACCACCATTTACACCAAGCACATTCTGCTTCACGCTATTACTGTAGGCTACAACACCTCCAAGCATAACATCGGAACAGCCGGCAACCTTTGTCACAGCACTTGCCACAGCGCCACCTGTACAACTTTCAGCTGTAGCCAAAGTAAGCCCTTTATCACGTAGAAGGGTGACAATTTCACGAGCCAATGCAATCGTTACATCCTCTACCGTCATATATCATTTATAATGTAGTGCGTGAGAACGCAGGCTGGTCCATCGCGCAGAAATCCTTATCCAGATATTTATAATACCCCACAATACCGATCATCGCAGCATTGTCGGTAGTGAAACCGAATTTAGGTATAAAAATTTCCCACTTATAACGCTTTGCATAATCGTGATAAGCTTGCCTCAATGCTGTATTGGCGGACACACCACCCGACAATGCAATGCGTTTTATCCCCAAAGCCTTTGAAGCCTTATAGAGTTTATCCATAAGGACAGCAACAACGGTTGCTTCAAAAGAGGCTGCTAAATCCTCCTTATGCTCCTCAACATAATTCTCATTTTCGGCAACCAATTTACGGAGTGTATAAAGGAATGAAGTCTTCAAGCCACTGAAACTGTAGTCAAAACCTGGGATATGAGGTTTACTGAAGGCATAAGCCTGCGGATTACCCTGGCGTGCCAAACGGTCGATTATTGGCCCTCCCGGATAACCCAGGCCCATAACTTTGGCACATTTGTCCATAGCTTCGCCTGCCGCGTCATCTATTGTCTGGCCAATGATTTCCATATCCTTATAACTGTTCACTTTTACTATCTGTGAGTTACCGCCAGAAACCATAAGACACAGGAACGGATATTCAGGAGCCGCATGTTCAACACCTTCCTCCTTTATGAAATGCGCCAATATATGTCCCTGCAAGTGATTGACCTCTATCATAGGAATTCCCAAAGATGCGGCAAGCCCTTTTGCAAATGACACACCAACAAGCAGCGACCCCATGAGGCCCGGCCCACGGGTAAATGCAATAGCCGTGAGTTGCTCTTTTTCGATGCCGGCTCTTTTAAGCGCCGCATCTACAACCGGAACAATATTCTGTTCGTGAGCACGAGAAGCGAGTTCCGGCACCACACCACCGTACTGTTCATGCACGGCCTGACTGGCAGTTACATTAGACAGTACTACATCATTTCTCATGACAGCCGCAGATGTATCATCACACGATGATTCAATAGCCAATATATATATGTCTTCCATATTTTTTAATACAATGCCGTAAAAGTTCAAAACCACGGCAAATATAAATTATTTACAGTGCGAAGATACCACTTTATTTCTTTTTTAGCTAACTTCGTGAAGTAAACTTCACAAAATAGCGAACAACATATCATGCGCATAGAGACATTTACAAAAAGTGAACAGTTGCCCAACCTTATAGAAGGTTCGCCACTGCACTCTGTGCTAATGTTCCGTTCGCAGGAAAGAACCAAGGGTAACAAGCCATACATGCTTGTTGCATACGACACCGAAAACAAAGAGCTTGGTCACATTCTAGTCATCAGACAGAGCGGATTCAGGCTTTTTCCACACCTGTTCAGCATATGGTACACCATAAACGGCGAAGGGGTCTACCGCGAAGGATACCATAACAAAGAGGCCGTTTTTGAAAAATTCATTGAAAAAGTATTTGAACTGTTCGACATACGCCATTCATTCATACGTGTAGAAAACATAGAAGATTCACGCTTTGCCTACGGCATACTCCGCAGCAAAGATTTTGCGCAGATACGCGACCAGCGTATGTACATTTCATTGCACAGCAAAGACCCACAGACAAGACTAACACGTGCCTACCGCGCACATATACGTAAAGCCGAAAGCCGTGGCGTGACATACCAAAGAGCTACAGAACAAAAGGAGATTGACGAAGGCTTGCAACTACTGTACAATTATTATATAAGCAAGACCCGCCGCAGGTTACCAAGCAAAAACATATTGAACATGATGCTACACGAGAATGACGGCACATTGTCGGAGAAAGCAAAATTATTCATTGTCAAGCACAAAGAGAAGATTATAGGCAGTTCATTATGTCTTTATGACAATGAACGCGCATACCTTGCATACACATGCGGACTGCGCAAGAGCCACCCTATGCAATATCCCGGTATCATGGCTATTTGGGCAGCACTGAATGATGCCTATAAGCATGGATTCCCACATTTTGAATTCCTTGAAGCAAGAGCCCTTTCGTCATTGCATAAAAGATTCCTCAAAACTCTGCTTAACTACGGTGTTAAAGAGAAAGGCACGCTTCGCTGGTACCGATACAGATGGAGTTGGGTGAATAAATTTTTACGCGCGATATACGTTTGACCGTTTTTCCTCGTTATATATTAGTAATTCACGCGCACAAGAGGAAAATTGATGAGATTAAGGATATACATAACATTTTTATTGGCGACATTCACGCTATGTGCCATGGCGCAGAAAGTCACTATAAAAGGTCGTGTCACTGATGAAAATCACAAACCGATAGAGATTGCCAATGTAAGCATTGTCGGCGAACCTGTCGGCACTATAGCAGACCTCAATGGTAATTATATCCTCACATGCGAAAGCAGAGACAGCCTTGTTGTTGCATACTCAATGATAGGCTATCAGACACGAAAACGCACATTCCGCAACCCTTCAGATACTATTATCATAAATGTAATGCTCCCCTCCTCGAACTTTGCACTTCAGGAGGTAGAGGTCGTAGACAGAGAACGCCAGATGAGCAGCACACAGAAGCTGAGTATGCCCGAAAGGATACGTCTACAGCCATCGGCTAGCGGCAACAGCATTGAAGATCTTATCAAATCCCAAGCCGGTGTCAGTTCCAACAACGAAATGAGTTCACAATACAATGTACGTGGAGGAAATTTCGACGAGAACAGCGTTTATGTCAATGGCATTGAGGTATACCGCCCATTGCTTATACGCGCCGGTCAACAGGAGGGATTGAGTTTTGTAAACCCGGACATGGTAAGCGCTATATCATTCTCCACAGGCGGTTTTGAGGCAAAATACGGTGACAAGATGTCATCGGTGCTTGACATCACATACCGCAAGCCACGCGAATTTGAGAGCACTGTTTCGGCAAGCCTTTTGGGTGCCAGCGCATATATCGGTTGGGGAAATGACAGAGTAAGTGTTTCAAATTCGGTACGCTACAAGAGCAACAACTACCTGCTTGGCACGCTAGACACAAAAGGTGAATACAAACCCAATTTTATCGACTATCAGATTTATGCAGACTGGAGCATCACAGACAAACTCAGTTGGAGCATTATTGGAAACATTTCGCGTAATGAATACAATTTTACCCCAAGCGACCGTATCACGAGCTTTGGAACACTTGAGGACGTAAAAGAGTTCAAAGTTTATTTTGACGGTTGGGAGACCGACATTTTCCGCACCCTGTTCGGAGCCACAGCACTGAGTTTCACCCCCAATGAATACAACACATATACACTACAGACATCGGCATTCCAGACAAGAGAGGAAGAGACATATGACATTCTTGGCGAGTATTGGCTCAACGATATAAACACCGACCGTTCATTAGGCATTGGCGGCTATCTTGAACACGCCCGCAACTATCTCAATGCAAATGTTGTCAACATATCATTCACAGGTAAACATTACCTCAAATCGCACGACCTGCGTTGGGGAGTGGAGTGGAAGAATGAAAAGTTCACCGACAACCAGCGCGAATGGGAACTACACGATTCCATAGGTTATAATATACCCAATACAGAAGAGGGCATGCGCCCTGTATATAGTCTCAAGTCAAAAACATCATGCAATAGCAACCACCTATTTGCATACGCCCAGGACACATACAAGGTCAACACCAGCATAGGATTGATATCAATCAATGCCGGAGCGAGATTGTCATATTGGGACTGGAATAAGGAGTTTCTTTTTTCGCCACGAGTATCCGTTGGTATGATACCCAAATTCAATAAGGAGATGACGTTCAGGCTGGCAACTGGTGTCTATTACCAGACACCATTCTACAAGGAGATGCGCGACACGACCACAACTGAAGGCATCACAACCGTCACTTTGAACAAGAATATTAAGTCACAACGCTCAATACACCTAGTTCTTGGATATGATTACCATTTCAAGATATTCGGACGTCCGTTCAAATTCACAGCCGAAGCATACTATAAGAAATTGGATAACCTGATACCATATAATGTTGACAATGTCCGTATCGTATATTACGGAGAGAACTGCGCCAAAGGATATGCAACAGGTCTTGACATGAAACTGTTCGGAGAATTTGTTCCCGGCACCGACTCATGGATTACATTGTCGATAATGGATACCAAGGAGAAAATAAAAGGTGGAGAGTGGATTCCCCGCCCTACCAACCAGTTGATTTCCGCATCACTTTACTTTACCGACTATTTCCCTTACACCGACCGCTGGAAAATGAACCTGCAGGGTGTATATGCCGACGGACTGCCGTTCGGTCCTCCACACAGCGGACGCGAAAAACACATATTCCGTGCTCCGGCATATATGCGTGTTGACATAGGAATGTCCTATCGTCTTCTCGACAACGAAGAAAGAAGATACCGCACAGGAGTACGCCAGTATTTCAAGAACATCTGGTTAGGAGTTGATGCATTCAACATCTTAGGCATTGACAATGTCAATTCATACTATTGGGTAAAGGATATAAGCAACAACAATTACGCTGTTCCGAACTACCTCACAGGCAGACGCATAAACGCAAGAATTCTCATAGAATTATAAGTGAAGTGAACCCCAAAGTTTTTTGTCCAAACTTTGGGGTTCACTTCACCTTTTTATAATTCGCTCATCAGCAATTCAGTTTACTTGAATGCATCGAGATTATGCTGTTCGTACAGCTGTTTACCTTCGGCTGTATAAAGGATATCGATACGCTCCTTATAGAATTTCTCGACCTTACCACGAACTACCTTCATTGTACTGTTCATCATACCATTCTGTTCGGTAAATGCTTCGGGAAGAACTGCAAAACAACTCGGCAACCAACGTTCAGGGAACATTCCGGCATGTTCACCACCCTTCTTGAACATATCAACATCCGCTTTTACCAAATCACATGCAGCCTTGCGTCCCTCATCGGTTGTAAGGTCAAGACCTTTAGCTGCAAGAGCGCGCTTGATATTATCCTTGTTAGGAACAATAAGAGCTGTAGTGTATGGTGATTGATTGTTATATAGAATAACCTGATCTACCGTAGGACAAAGACTGACAAATGCCTCCTCAATACCCTCCGGGCTATACTTTTCACCGTCACTTGAAATAAGCAGACTCTTGAAACGTCCCTTTACATAGAGCAAGCCCTCTTCGGACATATAACCGAGGTCACCGGTATAGAGATAACCGTCACGCACTGTTTCGGCTGAAGCTACAGGATTCTTCCAATATCCAGCCATTACATTCTCTCCCTTTACAACAATTTCACCAAGTTCTCCTGTAGGCAACTCCTTACCGTCGGAATCACATATTTTGAGTTCGATAGGCACAACCAGCTTACCACTTGAGCCGAAACGATAAAGGTCTGGGCCGTTAGAAGAGATAACCGGAGTAGCCTCGGAAAGTCCATAACCCTGATACATTGGCATACCTACGCCGATATAGAAGTTCTGCAATTCCTTATCAAGCAAAGCACCTCCACCAACAAAGAAACGTAACTCGCCACCGAAGTTCTCACGCACCTTTGAGAATATGAGTTCATCAAACAGAGCAACAAGCGGTTTAAGGAACACACGCATACCTTTGCGGTCAAGATTACTGTCGCCATAATATCTCTGACGTACCGACATACCCCAATTGAAAAGAGTTTCAGTAGCCTTGCCTTTAGCGCGGATAGCGCCTTCGATATTCTTCTTGAATGTCTTTGCCAATGAAGGAACCGAAAGAATGAAATGAGGACGTACTTCTTTAATATTACCGGGAATATTCTTCAATGTTTCAAGCGGTGTACGGCCAACCTGCACTGTAGCAGCTGTTGCTCCACGCGACATCATGATATAGAAGCCGACTACATGGGCAAAGCAGTGGTCGAGAGGCAAGATAATCAATGTGCGCCATGTCTGGTCAATGTGTACCAAAGTAAGCGCCTGCTCTACATTCGCAGTGTAGTTACGGTGTGTAAGCACAACACCTTTTGGGTCGGCTGTTGTACCGCTGGTATATGTAATTGTTGCAATATCATCGTTCTGCAACGACTGACCAACCGCAAGAAACTCATCCATAGAATGCGAAGCAAGGAACTCATCACCCAATTTCATTACATCGTCAAGAGCAATCTCTTTTTCCTCCAACTCACCGTCATTACCAAAAACTATTATCTTCTCAACATCAACAAGTTTTTCCTTTATCGCACGGATTTTCTTTAATTGGTAATTCGATACAAGTATAAACTTCACATCACCATGTACAAGACGGAACAAGAGGTCATTGCTCTCTTCAAGCTTTATTGAAAGAGGTACATTTACAGCACCGGCATAGAACATTGCCAACTCGCCAACAACCCACATGTTACATCCTTCGCTCAAAAGAGCCATATTATCGCCTTTTTTCACTCCCAGTGCCTGATAACCTGCACCCAAACGGTATACAAGTTCCTTGACCTGAGCATATGTAGTAGGCTTGAAGCCTTCTTTTTTGTCAGTCTTCTCCAAAAGGAAGGTATTTTGAGGATATAACTTTACCGATTCCTCAAAAAGATCAACCAATGTCTTTTTCATAAAGTAGTGTTTTAATTATTCGTTATGTCTTAACTGCAATAAGCAAGAACATTTTTATCGGTGCGAAGATAGCAAAAACATTATATATCAAAAGCAAATGCCAAAAATTGTTTCACATTTACAAGCTTTTTTGTATAAAAAGAACAAAAAACATAAATCAATGCAAACATTTTTCAGGACATTGCAAACAAAGCATTGTAAACAAATGTTATAAGAGAGAAACGTATGAAGAATGGATATTGTAATAACATATGTAAACTGCATTGATCCAGAATGGCAAAAGGTGTATAAGAAACATACCAACACACCCATTCTTGAAAAGCGTTTCCGCGACTGGGGAACACTTAAATACCTTATGCGTGGCATTGAAATTAATATGCCATTTATCCACAAAGTACATCTTGTTGTTGCAAGCGAGAGCCAAATCCCGGAATGGGTAAACCGTAAAGAGGTGAACATTGTACTGCATAAGGACATCATACCCACGGACTATCTTCCGACATTCAACTGTAACCCCATTGAAATGTACCTGCACCGTATAAAGGGACTTGATGAAGAGTATCTCTATTTCAATGATGATTTCTTCCCTTTGAAACCATGTAAAGCAACGGATTTCTTTGAGAGCGGAAAAGGAATATTGGGCATAAGCAGACATATTTTCGTTTTCAACATGTTCAAGCACATATGCCGAAACTCAAACCGTGTAGCACACAAAGCGCTAGGTATAAAGCCGTCAATATATTTCCTTCGTCCACAGCATATATGCAGCCCTATGCTGAAGAGCATATGCGAAGAGGTGTACGGCAAAGTTGAGGATGACATATTATCCTCACTGACAATAACAAGAGAAAAGAACAATTTGAACCAATATCTGTTTCTTGATTATATGTACTTGACAGGCAGACTCAAAAACAGACGCTTGTCAAAAAAACATTTTTCGCTTGGTGTTGCATCTGAAGAAAAAATATACAGGTTTATTATTAACCCTACACACAAACTTGCATGTATAAATGACGTACAAATGAGCGAAGAGCGTTATAGAAGTACACGTAAAACAATTCTTGATGCATTCGAGAAAATTCTCCCGAACAAGTCAAGGTTTGAATTATAAAAATTTTCTAAATGATAGATTCGCTATTCCCCATTGATGCTGTCATTACTTGGGTAGACGGAGAAGACCCCAAGCACAAAGCAAAACGCATGAAATATGGCAAAAAATCCATATTCAGCGCCGAAGACATTGCCAGCGACACAAGATACACCAGCATTGGTGAGATTTTCTATTGCGTTGCATCACTTAACAGATATGCCCCTTGGCTAAACAAGATATACATTGTAACCGACGAGCAAAATCCCAAACTTGATGATTTCATTACAAGACATTTTCCCAACAAACACATTCCCATTGAAATAGTAGACCACAAGACAATTTTCAGTGGATACGAAGAGTACTTGCCAACATTCAATTCCATAGCTATAGAAACCATGACATGGCGTATTCCAGGCTTGAGTGAGCGATACATTGAATTTAATGATGATTTTATACTTACAGCACCTACTACACCCGAAGATTTCTTCACCAAAGAGGGGAAAGTCATATGTTACGGCAAAAAATACAGTTCGTTCCTTGTAAGATTGTCAAGAATGCTCAAATACCGCAAGGACGGCAGTAAAAAGGTTACATTCAAAGAGACTATGCTAAACGCAGCATCATTGCTTGGCAAGCATTGTTTTTTCATAAAGATTTACCACACACCGAGGGCCCTACTCAAGAGTATATACAAGGAGTTTTTTCACGAACACCCCTATTTTCTCACAAGTAACATCTCCTATAAATTCAGGGATTACAGACAATACAACCCTCAAGAAGTACAGATGATGCTACTCTACAAAAGAAACAGATGCATACTACTCAATGTAAAGAAAGAACTTCTATACCTAAAGCCAAAACACGGTATCGGATACATCAAGAAGAAGCTAAGACGTTTTTCAACATTACCCCAATACAAATTCGGATGCTTCAACTCACTGGACCAGGCAAACCTTGAGATACAGGAGATAATATTTTCATGGATCGAGAAACGTTTGGGTATCAGTAAATAATCAAAAACCGCCAAACACTACATTACTATAATGAAATGTCCAACTTCCTACATATCCACTCTTTGAAAAGTTCTTGTTCTTCAACAGTTGTTTCTCCCAACGAATTGATACAACCGAATCTTATTTTTTTATTGGAATCAGCCTCTTTGATTTTACGTTTCATATACCCGTCCTTCTCTATTGAAGGTTTGAAAAAGCAGGTTGTACCTTTTGATGGAAGACAGTTAAGTTTACCGTTGGCATATACACTCAAATAGAACAGGGTCGGTGAACTAAACTGAGAGGGCTCACGGAAACGATGGCGGATATTATGATGTAACAATTCTGGGTTTTCAGCATAAAAGTTCTCATACCACGTACGGCGCATAGGAACCGGAGCATGAGGAAAAAGGAAGAAGAAATTGGATTTCAATATATCGGTTGCATTAAGCATCGGGTCCTTATGTCCGAAGGTCTTGTGTTTTTTCCCAACATGCTTACACCAACGGATAAAACGCGCCCAAATAGCAGGAAAACGTACTGCATATATATTTGTTTCATCTTCATGGAACCAATCATTCTCTTTAGCAGGCGCAGCTAAAAACACATCATCATTAAAATATAGGAAGCTATCACTCAGTCCTGGGATACGCCATAACATCGTTGAGATTGCCAAAGAGTTGAATGTTGGCAAGTATTCTTCATATCCTCTAAAAAGGATTTTATGGTCAACAATCTCTATTGGTATATTATTGTCTGGAAAATTACGTTTGACAAAATCATCTACATTAGGGTTTTGATTGTCAGTTACAATGAATATTCTATGCACCCAAGGAGCATAACGAATAATTGAAGCTATACAATAAAATATTTCTCCTGTAGAACGATATCTCATTGCCCCAGCAATATCATCATGAGCTGTTTCATTCTTACCTGTCAAATACTGCGATTTCTTACGTTTGTGGGCGGGATCGTCCCCATCCACCCATGCAATAACAACATCAGTCATAGCTTAATCATATTATATCTTTGAATCGGTCTGGAATTCTAACGACAACTTTGGTTATCGGATTCCACGGTTTGTTCCAGGCAAAAGGATTACGCAGTATCTGCTGAGCAATTCTCATACCACGTACAGTTCTGTCCCATTCACGAGCCTTATGCCCCGTAACCACATATATGGTTCTTGCACGTTTTTTTATATGCCCCAAACGACCTGTCGAAATCAAATCGGAGTTATTCATACGCTCCTTTATCATTTCAAGATCTATGCTACCAAAATGGAAGAGGAAGAGATTCTTGTCTATATTATAACCATGACCTTTCACCCTGTGAAAACCGGACCCCCATCTAACAGGCTTGGCAATGACAGAAGGCTTTGTATATCGCGAACAAAGATATCCATACTTGCGTTGCGACAAGAATGTGGACTTAGAGGTTATAACAGTCTCATTTTCCAGGTTTTGTCCAACATCAATTCCTAACCCAGATACAGAACTCTTTATATCCAACATACTCAAATATTCCTTCAAGCCGACCCCGACGTTTGGATCAACAACAAGGAATTCATCAGCATCTGTACCTATAACCAAATCATAGGATTCTTTTTCCATTAAAGAAGCTGCCTTTTTGGAAAGAAACCCCAGACGTTCTTTTTCCGCCTTGACAACCATGCCAGATATACGTGGTTTTAGTTCAGTATATACACCTGTACAGAAATCCGGAACAATTTGATCCTCCCCATCAAAATAGACTCTCAGGTTCTCTCGTCCCAACTGGTTGCCATAATATTCGACCCATTTTTTCAAGTAAAAGTCGTCATTACGGACCATTGTTATAGCACATATTTTTTTCATAGCAAAGACACGGATATAAGAATATCAACAAATACCAAGATTGTCAATTGAAGGTAAAGTTACTGAATTTTTCAATATAGCATACAGAATGTGCTTTTTTTTTGAACCACATCCATAAATATCAAAACTATTCTTTGGACAAAAGAAATATATCAACAAGTTGACATTTAGTATATAATTTAATAAATTTGCTTCGCACAAAAGCATTTTATTGAAATGAAAAATAAGATTGCATTATATACACTAACAGCATTTGTCAAGACTATTGCGTTATTGCCATTCTGTGTACTATATTTCATAAGCAGTTGCCTGTATCCATTATTATATTATGTAATACGATACAGAAGAAAGGTCGTACACGTCAACTTGACAAATTCATTCCCCGAAAAGTCCGCAAAAGAGATAAGAAGAATTGAAAAAAAATTCTATCGCCATTTTTGCGACCTTATAATGGAAACAGTCAAATTGTCACGCATCTCAAAAAAAGAGATACGTAAACGACTGAA
Organism: Bacteroidaceae bacterium; assembly: GCA_045630965.1. Classification (GTDB taxonomy): domain Bacteria; phylum Bacteroidota; class Bacteroidia; order Bacteroidales; family Bacteroidaceae; genus HGM04593. The sequence continues at coordinate 20,420 of JAZQTU010000031.1, forward strand.
ATTCATAAACCACGAAATCATAGACGAACTCTCAAAAGACAGCAAGCCTATCTTCTTATATTTGGGACATCATGGTAATTGGGAATACATCACCTCAATAACAACATGGATGAACAAAGAAACAACAGCATATCAAATATATCATCCATTATCAAACAATACAATGGACAAATTCATGTATTGGTTGCGAGGACGTTTCGATTCAAAAAGTATACCACAGAAACAGGCTTTACGAACAATCATCACTTTAGTACGTGAGCAAAAGAAATCCTTATTCGGACTTATATCGGACCAACGGCCAGCAAGAAACCCCGAACCAGAATGGATGACGTTCTTGAATCAGGAGACAGCCATTATCACAGGTGCAGAAGCTATGGGCGTCAAGCTCAATGCTCATTTTCTTTACGGAAGCATGAAAAGTACAAGACGAGGGTATTACGAAATAACAATTCTTCCTATAACTCCTATTGAAGGAGAATGCTTTACATACAGCAAACAATACATGAGAATGCTGGAAAAAGATATTAAGGAACAACCACATATTTGGCTATGGAGCCACAAACGTTGGAAATGGCAACGCAGGTTTCAAACTCATAGCAATCAACCAGATAAACAATAATTAAACATTCTTTAAGAAACCGTTTTAACAAAAACAGAAGTTATTCCTTGCGTTTAAGTTTTTAATGTTTATCTTCGCATGCAGATAATCAAATATTTTTGTGATATGAAGATTTCGAAAATTGAACATTTAGGGATTGCTGTCAAGAGTATAGAGGAGGCACTTCCCTACTACGAGCAGGTATTAGGTTTCGAGTGTTACAACATAGAAACTGTAGAAGACCAAAAGGTACGCACAGCATTCCTTAAGGTTGGCGAAACAAAGATTGAACTTTTGGAAGCGACATCGCCAGACAGTACAATAGCAAAGTTTATTGAAAATAGAGGCGAAGGCATACACCACATTGCTTACAAAGTGGAAGATGGTGTTGCCAATGCTCTCGCTGAATGCGAAGCAAAGGAGATACGAACTATTGATAAAGCGCCACGCGCCGGTGCCGAAGGCTTGCAGATAGCATTCCTGCACCCAAAATCAACAAAGGGTGTTTTAACAGAACTTTGCGAAGAATAATCCCCAACCATGCAACACTTCCTCTTGAATAGAAGTGTAATACAACAGAACAAAAAAACAAAACAGATATGAGCAAGCAATTTGAAAAAATCAAAGAGCTGGTAGCCCTGCGTGCAAAAGCCCGCTTGGGTGGCGGAGAAAAAGCCATTGAAAAACAGCACGAAAGAGGCAAATACACTGCACGTGAGCGTATAGACATGTTGCTCGACAAAGGCAGTTTTGAAGAGATGGACATGTTTGTCACTCACCGCTGTACAAACTTTGGACAAGAGAAGAAGCAGTACCTTGGCGACGGCGTTGTAACAGGATGTGGAACTATTGAAGGACGTCTTGTATACGTTTTTGCACAGGACTTCACTGTTACAGGAGGATCATTGTCCGAGACTATGGCGCAAAAGATTTGCAAAGTCATGGACATGGCTATGAAAGTTGGAGCACCAGTAATTGGCATCAACGACAGCGGTGGAGCACGCATACAGGAGGGCATCAATGCACTTGCCGGATATGCAGAGATTTTCCAACGCAACATTATGGCATCTGGGGTCATCCCACAAATTTCCGGAATATTCGGTCCATGTGCCGGTGGCGCAGTATATTCGCCAGCACTTACAGACTTTACAATAATGATGGAAGGAACTGCATATATGTTCCTTACAGGTCCAAAGGTTGTCAAGACAGTCCTTGGCGAAGTCGTTACACAGGAGGAGCTTGGCGGTGCAAGCGTACACGCAAGCAAGTCGGGTGTCACACACTTCACTGCACAGACCGAGGAAGAAGGCTTGATGCTCATACGCAAACTGATGAGCTACATTCCACAGAACAATATGGAAAGCGTTCCCGACGTTCCTTGCACCGACCCAATAAATCGTACAAGCGACATACTCAATACAATTATCCCAGACAACCCTAACCAGGCATACGACATGTACCGCGTGATTGCCGAGGTTGTCGACAATGGAGAATTCCTTGAGGTTCACCGCGATTATGCACAGAACATAATTGTGGGTTTTGCACGCATGAACGGAAAGGCTGTCGGTATTGTAGCTAACCAACCTTGTAAATATGCAGGTGTTCTTGATTGCAATTCTTCACGCAAGGGTGCACGTTTTGTACGTTTCTGCGATGCATTCAACATCCCGCTTGTGACTCTCGTCGACGTACCGGGATTCCTTCCGGGCACAGCACAAGAGTACAATGCAGTAATCCTCCACGGAGCAAAACTGCTTTATGCTTTTGGTGAGGCTACAGTCCCCAAAGTTACCGTTACACTACGCAAATCATACGGAGGTTCACATATTGTCATGGCCTGCAAACAGTTACGCGCTGACATGAATTATGCATGGCCGAGTGCCGAGATTGCCGTAATGGGTGCAGCCGGAGCTGCAGAGGTTCTATATGCAAAAGAGGCAAAAGAATCCGAAGACCCCAAAGCATTCATTGCCGAAAAAGAGGCAGAATACAACCGTTTGTTTGCCAACCCTTATCAAGCTGCTAAATACGGTTACATCGACGATGTAATAGAGCCACGCAACACACGTTTCCGCATCATACGTGCTCTTGCGCAGCTCGAAGGCAAACGTCAGGATATGCCGAAAAAGAAACATGGTAATATTCCACTATAACAGAGAAGAACTATGGAAGAGAACAAGATTGACAGCGCTGTTGTTGCAGCTATTTCAATGGCACTTGACAGCCATTTTGGCAACAACGTACACGACAATGAAAGTGGTGTACTTACCATCACATATGTAAACAAACATTGGAACAACCTTAATAGATAAATATTATGAAGACATATAAATATACAATCAATGGCAAGGCTTACGAAGTTGCAATAAACGAAGTAGACGATACAACTGCCAATGTAACTGTAAACGGCGAAGTATACAATGTCGAATGGGAAAAGCCAAAGGAGGAGAAACCTGTAGTAAAGGTACAGCCGGTAGCGGCAAAGCCTATTGCAGCAGCTCCGGCACCAGCAGCGCCACAAAGCGCATCTGTCGACGGACATGCGATAAAGACACCACTCCCAGGCGTTATCATCGATGTTAAGGTCAATGTCGGTGATGAAGTAAAGAAAGGGGCTACTGTTGTAGTTCTTGAAGCTATGAAAATGGAAAACAACATCAACGCCGACCGCGACGGCAAGGTTATAGCAATTCAGGTTGCAAAAGGCGACACAGTTGCAGACGGTGCAGTATTGGTTGTAATGGAATAAGAGAATAACTCCTTATAGTAAATAGACGGGTTTCGCAATTGCAAAACCCGTCTATTTACTATAAGGCTTATCATTACCCCAGCACTGTTGCATCCATGATTTACTCTTTGCTTCAACAGGATTGTCCTGCGGTTGCCAGAAAGAGAAGCCCTTGCCCTCATCCGGCAGATATTGTTGCTTAACAAAATGCCCCGGATAATCATGAGAATATTTATACCCGTCAGAATAGCCCAAATCGGCCATTAATTGCGTTGGAGCATTACGCAAATGCAACGGAACGGGCAAGTTACCAGTCTCGCGAACTGTCTGCAACGCCTTGTTTATACCCATGTATGCAGAATTACTCTTTGGCGAAGTGGCAAGATACACGACAGCCTCGGCTAGCGGAATACGTCCCTCAGGCCAACCAATCTTTGTAACAGCATCAAAAGCTGCATTGGCCAGCAAAAGAGCATTTGGATTGGCCAAGCCAACATCTTCTGCCGCTGAAATTACGATGCGACGTGCTATGAAAGCAGGGTCCTCACCACCTTCAATCATACGCGCCATCCAATAGAGAGCTGCATCGGGATCACTGCCACGAATTGATTTTATAAATGCAGACACGATATCATAATGCATTTCACCGTCCTTGTCATACGCTACTGGATTCTGTTGCAGACAAGTCACGACCTTATCATCGGTTATGACCACAGGCGAGGCGGAATCACTCTCAACCACAAGTTCAAGAATATTCAGCAATTTACGTGCATCGCCACCGCTATAACGTAGCATCGCATCGGTTTCACGAAGTTCAACACCACGTTTGACAAGAGCCTCATCTGTTGTTATGGCATGATTGAGCAATGTAATCAAATCCTCCTTTTCAAGAGATTTCAATACATACAACTGACAACGCGAAAGCAAAGGACGTATAACCTCGAACGAGGGGTTTTCGGTTGTAGCTCCAATAAGCGTGACTGTACCCGTTTCTACAGCACTGAGTAAAGAATCCTGTTGTGATTTATTGAAACGATGTATTTCATCAATAAACAATATTGCACCTCCATTGGAGAAAAGAGGAGAGCTCTTAGCTTTATCGATTACCTCACGCACCTCCTTTACACCCGAAGACACAGCATTAAGGGTGTAAAAAGGACGGTTCAGTTTTTGGGCTATAATACGAGCAATGGTTGTTTTGCCGGTTCCCGGAGGCCCCCACAAAATAAATGACAGAATACGCCCTGAATCTATCATACGACGCAGTACAGCCCCCTCACCTACGAGGTGCTTCTGCCCTACATAACCTTCAAAAGAGGTAGGGCGCAAACGTTCTGCCAAAGGTTTTGCCATAGTATATACATTGCAAAGTTGCGCATTGCGCAACTTTGCAATGGTAATCTTTAATAAATTAGCTCAATCCTACAATCTCACCATCAACAAAATCAATATTGTTTGCTTGTGGAACTCTTGGCAAGCCCGGCATGCGGATGATATCACCGGCAATGGCAACAATCATCTCTGCACCGGCATTGAGCACAACGTCACGTATCTGGAGATTGAAATCCTTTGCTACACCATATTTCTTGGCGTCGGCACTGAATGAATACTGTGTCTTGGCAATACATACCGGGAATGATGCAAGACCATACTTCTCGGCAAGTTTTATACGATCAAGCGCAGGTTTGGCGAATGTAACCGATGCTGCACCGTAGATATTCTTTGCAACCTTCTCAATCTTTGTCTGTATGCTGTCGCCATCCTCATATGTAAACTTCAATGGAGCTGAAGGTTTCTTTTCAAGTGTATCAACCACAATCTGTGCCATTTCAACAGCACCTTCACCACCCTGAGCAAAAGCGTTGTTAATTACGAATGGCAAACCGAGTTCCTCTTCACAGTGCTGACGCAGAAGTGCCATTTCCTCATCTGTATCAGTTGCAAAACGGTTGAACACAACAATTACAGACTGACCGAATGAACGGAGGTTCTCAACATGACGGTCAAGGTTAGCAAGACCATTGCGCAAACCTTCCATATCCGGTTCCTTGATTTTATCCAGTTCAACACCACCGTGCATTTTCAAGCCCTGAGCTGTTGCAACGATAACTGTTGCATCCGGTTGCAAGCCACTCTTGCGGCAAAGGATATTGTAGAATTTCTCTGCACCAAGGTCAGCACCAAAGCCGGCTTCTGTAATAGTATATTCACTGTGTGCAAGAGCCATCTTGGTTGCAAGCTGTGAGTTACAGCCATGGGCAATATTCGCGAAAGGACCACCATGTATGATAGCAGGAGTATTCTCTGTTGTCTGTACGAGGTTAGGCTGTATAGCATCCTTCAGCAACACCATGATTGCACCGGCAACACCCAAATCCTTTACAGTAAAAGGCTCGCCATCATATGTGTATCCAAGCATGATATTCTCGATGCGACGGCGCAAGTCATCTTCGTCACTTGCGAGACAAAGGATTGCCATAAGTTCAGATGCAGGAGTGATATCAAAACCGGCCTGCTCTACAATACCGTTTGTTGAAGGGCCGATGCCTGTAATGATTGAGCGCAATGAACGGTCATTGACATCAAGCACACGACGCCAAAGAATTTCCTTTAGGCCAAAGCCATCTTTTGCGTGCTGATAAAGATAGTTGTCAAGCAATGCAGAAATCATGTTATGAGCCGATGTGATTGCATGGAAGTCACCGGTAAAGTGGAGATTGATTTTCTCCATTGGCAACACCTGGGCATAACCGCCACCGGCCGCACCACCCTTCATTCCGAAACAAGGACCGAGAGAAGGCTCACGAAGAGCAACAACAGCTTTCTTGCCAATCTTGTTAAGACCAAGAGCAAGACCTATGGAAACTGTGGTTTTGCCAATACCAGCCTTTGTTGCAGTGATGGCTGTAACCAGAATGAGTTTACCCTTCTGCTTATTGATAAGACTCAATGGTAACTTTGCGATATACTTACCATAATGTTCCAGGTCGTTAGCGTCAATACCTATCTGCGCCGCTACGTTTTCAATGCGCTCAAGCTTGGTCTCATGAGCTATTTGAATGTCACTCTTCATAAGTTTATATGTTATGTTTATAGAATTCAAGGCTTATATTATGCGAAGATAATGAAAAAAAAGATTATACCAAACAGATGCTAAAAATCATTGGAAAAATTAGACTCCATAATCTCAATTATTTCTCAAAAGCGGACTGGAATATCAAAAGATTTTCATATTTTTGCATATAACAGAAAGGCTGAAAGATGATATCAATACTTATCCCGACCAGAGACTATGACTGCCATATGCTTGTCAAAGAGTTACACAAGCAAGGAGAAGAATTGGGAGTACCATATGAAATTCTGGTAGGAGAAGATGGATCATCACAAGAAGGTATTTCATTAAACGCAATAGCAGACTCACTTTCAAACTGCAGAAGATTAATTTCCACAAAAAACATTGGACGCGCCGGCATCAGAAACCTGCTTGCCGAGAATGCCCGGTATGACAGCCTAATATTCATAGACAGTGATGCTATTGTTGAAAAAAGAGATTTCCTAAAGCAATACATAATCGCACTTCAGAACAACGATGTTGTCTGTGGAGGTCTTTATCACGCCGATACAATGCCAAACGACGGCTGCTCATTACGTTTCAAATACGAGAAAAATGCTGACAAATACCGCTGTGCAGAGTTACGCAACAAAACGCCATATGACAAGTTCAGCACATTCAACTTCGCTATACGCAAAGAACTGTTCAAAAGCATACTTTTTGACATAAGGATAACCCAGTACGGCCACGAAGACACTCTGTTTGGCAAAGAACTGGAAATACGCAAAGCAAAGATACTACACATAGACAACAAATTATTGCACAACGGTTTGGAAAGCAATCTAATTTATCTTAGTAAGGTTGAAAAATCCATAGAATCACTCATTTGCATAAAGGATATCATAGGCACAACCCCACTGCTCAAAGCTGCTAGCAAATTAGAATCATGGCATGCAAAACAACTATACCTGCTATTTTGGAAAATATTCCGAAAAAACATGAGAAAAAATTTGACAGGTAATAACCCTTCTCTTAAGATTTTAGAACTATACAAGCTGGGATATTACTGCAACTTTTGCAAATAGATAAAGAGCCACGTTCACATATTTTTTTACCGGAGCAACCAATTTAGCCAAAACAAACGGACTATTTTTGAAAAAAATAGATTACTTTTGTGGGTTAGTTGTACAGTCATTTGACCACACAACAGCCAAATACGTAAAAAAAACAAAACTTCATATAACGATGACCGCAACAAACGAAACAGAAAAAAGCGAAAAAAAGAGCATCAGCTTTATTGAACAGATTATTGTAAATGACCTTGAGAAAGGCAAGAACGGATCAAAGGTACAGACCCGTTTTCCGCCCGAGCCCAACGGTTATCTTCATATAGGTCATGCAAAAGCCATATGTATGGACTTTGGCATGGCACAAAAGTATAACGGAATATGCAACCTCCGTTTCGACGACACAAATCCCACAAAAGAGGATGTTGAGTACGTTGATGCAATCATGGAAGATATCAAATGGTTAGGCTTTGATTGGGCTAATGTATATTATGCGTCGGACTATTTTGACCAGTTGTGGGATTTTGCTATCAGACTGATCAAGGAGGGCAAAGCATACATCGACGAACAGACCGCCGAGCAGATTGCAGAACAGAAAGGTACACCTACACAACCAGGAACAGACAGTCCCTACCGCAATCGTCCAATAGAAGAAAGCCTTGAACTGTTCCAGAAGATGAACACAGGCGAGATTGAGGAGGGCAAGATGGTTCTCCGTGCCAAGATTGACATGGCAAACCCCAACATGCACTTCCGCGACCCAATCATATACCGTGTAGTAAAAGCGGCACACCACCGTACAGGTGAGAAATGGAAAGCATATCCGATGTATGACTTTGCACATGGACAGAGCGACTACTTCGAAGGTGTTACACACTCTTTATGTACATTGGAATTTGTTCCACACCGCCCATTATACGATCTTTTTGTTGACTGGGTGAAAGAAGGTAAAGACCTTGACGACAACCGTCCTCGCCAGTACGAATTCAACAAGCTCAACCTGAATTACACACTTATGAGCAAACGCAACCTGCTCATACTCGTCAAGGAAGGACTTGTAAACGGTTGGGACGACCCACGCATGCCGACACTTTGCGGATTCCGTCGTCGTGGTTATTCTCCGGAATCTATCAGAAACTTCGTTGACAAGATAGGTTACACCACATACGATGCACTTAACGACTTCGCGTTGCTTGAAAGTGCAGTACGCGAAGACCTCAACAGCCGTGCAACACGTGTATCTGCAGTCATTAACCCTGTCAAACTTGTCATCACAAACTACCCTGAAGACAAAGTCGAGGAGTTGACAGCCATAAACAACCCCGAAAGACCGGAAGACGGCACACACACTATCGAGTTCAGCCGCGAACTATGGATTGAGCGAGATGACTTCATGGAGGATGCGCCAAAGAACTACTTCCGATTGACACCGGGACGCGAAGTGCGCCTGAAGAATGCCTACATTGTTCTTTGCACAGGCTGCAACAAGGACGAAAACGGCAATGTGACAGAGGTTCTTTGCGAATACATACCACAGACAAAGACTGGCGAAGCCGAAGCTAACCGTAAGGTAAAGAGTACAATCCACTGGGTAAGCTGCAACCATTGCCTCAAGGCTGAAGTACGCCTGTATGACCGCTTATGGAGCGCAGAAAACCCACGTGACGAAATGGCGGCAATACGCGAAGCTAAGGATTGTGATGCATTGACAGCAATGAAGGAGATGATTAACCCGGATTCATTGAAGATACTGGACAACTGCTACGTTGAAAAATTCCTTGCCAATGGCAAGCCGCTCGACTACCTGCAGTTCCAAAGAATCGGTTATTTCAACATTGACCCGGATTCAACTCCCGACAATCTTATATTCAACCGTACCGTGTCACTTAAAGACACATGGAACAAGTTGAAAAGCAAGTAAGCCTTAAAAGCGAAATTGAATGAATTACGACAAGGGATTTTTTGATTCGCCCGAATTTCGTGACACACTTAAGAAATACGAACAGGCGAACAGACTTAATACAACACCCTACTTTGGGGTCGATGAACTCATCGACCTCTTTTCGTATTTCATTTATATTGATAATCAGGAAGAGGCTACTGCAATATCCTCCATTACAAAGCGTATGCATCCTGATTCACAGGAGTGTACAAAGATGGAGATAAGACTTTTGCTATGCCAAGGAGAGGCCGAAAAGGCACTGATGCAATTCTCATCCTTAAAATTCACACATGAGAATGACAGCAAGTTGCTTAAAGCTGAAATATACGTAGCTTTGAAGGAGTTCAAGCACGCAAGGGACATAGCACTTGAAATACTGAAAGACAACCCGGATGACAACGCATACGAAGCACTCGAGATTCTTCTGGACTGCGGATTTGCCCATGAAGCAATCTTCATATGCGAGAAGTTATTGCAGGTTTCGCCAAAAAAAAGAAGTTTGCATGAGGTAAAGGCTGAATGCCTTATTGAAATGCAACGCATAGACGAAGCAATAGCCATATATAACAAATTGCTCGACGAGGAACCGTACAACACCTTCTACTGGGAACAACTCGGACATATATATTATATGGTAAAAAGGTATGGAAAGGCGCTGGAATGTTTTGAGTACGAAAGTACCATCAACGAAAACATCGAGTATGCCAGAATGATGCAGGGATACAGTTACCACCATGTCCGTGATTTCTCACATGCAAGGGAAATTTTCCAATGGTTCAGCAACAAATACCCTGAATCGGTAATACCATTGTTCTACATTGCATTATCATATTACCACGAAGGCAAAAAGGATGTTGCCAAAGAAATATTCAACGACATAATTGCCATCGCACAGGAAGGTACAATAGAGATAATGCTTGCAAGAGTGAACAAAGCCATGATACTTGATGAGACCGGAGAAACCGGACGCGCCGACGAGGCCATGGCTATGGCAATACTCATGCATCCCGAAAACATGAAACAGCTTATCCTAAGAGGAAAGCACCTGTACGAATTACGTGATAAGGAAAACCTCACGTTTGACGACATGAACCTGCTTGAAGCAAAAGAATGGACACAAAACGAAGAACTTTTCATTTTGGGCAAGCACCTGGTTGAGCACAATCACTTCACAATTGCAAAGAGAGTTTTCCGATATATTAGAGCGTTCACACAGGACACTTCGGACATTGATGCATATATTGCATATATTTTATGGAAGACGGGAGAAAAGGAGAATATGGAACCACCAGTTGAAAATGCACTAGAAGGCAAATCATGCATACTTTTTGAACTTTTCGACATCCCATACAATAGCAACATCATGGTTAAGGAGTTTATTGCAAAAATAACAGAAAAGAGATGAGCAAATTGCTCATCTCTTTTCTGTTATTTGATATCTGTAAAGTCCTTTATTCTGTTCTCTTCACTCATTTTGCACACAAGCAGGTTCCCATTGTTTTCTGCGACGATGCAATCATCTACTCCGATGACCATTACCTTCTTCAGGCTACGTGTATCGACAACACAATTACTGGATTCAGCCAAAGTTATATTAGGGCCTATCGTCACATTATTGTTGACATCTTTAGGGAGATTGCTATATAGAGAGAACCATGTTCCCAAATCGCTCCAACCGAAATTGGCAGGGAATACAAATATCTCTTCGGCGCGCTCCATTATTGCATAATCCACAGAGATATTACGACACTCCGGGAATTTTTCATTTACACGTTCCTGCTCTTCCGAAGTGAAATAATAAGGAGTCAAAGATTCAAATACCGCAGCCATGGGAGACTGATAGACACGGAATGCATTTACAATTGTAGACACATTCCATATGAAAATACCTGAATTCCAATAGAAATTATTCTTTGCGATATAAGCCTTAGCTATATCGAGAGAGGGCTTTTCCTTGAATGAATCAACACGGAAAATCTCTTTATTGGAAAGGCTTGCATTACCAAGAACAGCCTCAATATAGCCATATCCTGTTTCCGGGCGTGTCGGTTTGAGACCAATTGTAAGTATCGCATCTGAATTCCTGACAAAATCCAAAGATGATTTTATAACGCGACGGAATTCTTCAACATCAGCAATGAAATGATCGCTTGGAGCAACAACCATATTAGCATTAGGATCAAGTTTTTTGATCTTCCATGCCGCATACGCAATACAGGGAGCTGTACTGCGTCGGCAAGGCTCCTTTAATATATGATCCTCTGGAATCATTGGAAGATGTTCCATTACCATTGGAGCATACTTCTCAGTTGTCAACACCCAGACATTTTCGCGTGGACAAAGACCTGAGAAACGGTCATATGTCAGTTGCAAGAGAGACTTACCGCATCCAAGGACATCGATAAATTGTTTAGGGATATCGGCGGTACTCATAGGCCAGAAACGGCTACCGATTCCGCCTGCCATTATTACAATATGATTAGAGGACATATTCTATCTTTACATCAACTTGTTTTACAATTCACAGTTTCTGCAAATATAGCACAAACGAGCAAAATAATATCAAGCCTGCTTGAATATTTTACAGCGAGTGCTGTCTATATTCGAGTTTATCTCAAATTTAGTAACAAAGCAAGTTCCTTACAAAGTTGGATTACACTATTTTATTCAATCAAATATTCCATTTTCCTAGGCTTTGTTGCAAAAATCGCAAAAATCAGTTCAAAAAAGAAGGACTTACAAACAATTCAGCTATATTTGTGTTTGTTATATAAAATTTGATAATTTGTTGCATAAGCAAAACAAAGTATATTCAACATGTTAAGTTTTTACAAGATTCTGATACCGGCACTATTAGCATTTATAGGAACTCTTTGGATACACCCGAAAGTTCTCAAAATTGCCATAATGAAAAATATTGTCGACAATCCCAATGCCAGAAAACTGCAAAGACACCCGGTCCCTGTAATGGGAGGAGTTGCTGTATTCTTTGGAATAATAATAGGACTATGCAGTTCACAGACCATGTTCAGCAGTTCCAACGCTTTCATGCTCATGGCTGCAATGCTTGTAATGCTGTACATAGGAACAATGGATGACATAATGGGACTAACCCCCACTATACGTTTTATAATTGAAATACTTATCGTCTGTTGGCTAATGCATGTTAACCAGGCCTCTATTAACTGTTTTTGGGGACTGTGGGGAGTTGGAGCAATTCCAACATGGATTTCGTATCCACTAACAATCTTTGCATGTGTAGGAATTATAAACGCCATTAACCTGATTGACGGTGTCAACGGGCTTTCATCAGGATATTGCTTTATGGCATCTGTACTTTTTGCCATAATGTTCTACAATTCAGGTAACTATGTGATGATGACTATTGCGATATCAGCCGCTGGCGCTATTGTCCCCTTCTTTATCCACAATGTCTTTGGACATGACACAAGAATGTTCATTGGCGATGGAGGAACACTTGTTGTCGGCACTATGATGTCAACGTTCGTCATAAGCATATTACATAAGGGCTCATTGTGCGGTCAGTTCATTCTGGACGGAATTGGACTTATTCCTTTTACATTGGCTGTGCTTTCAATCCCCGTATTCGACACACTGCGCGTAATGTCTTCGCGCATACTGCGAGGCACATCACCCTTCTACTCTGACAAAACACACCTGCACCACATGTTCATTGATTTGGGATACTCACATACAGGTACAACCATAAGTATTCTCACATTGAACTTCATTGTTGTAGCCGCATGGTTCATATCATACAAATTGGGAGCATCTGTTGACATACAGCTTTATATTGTCCTCTTGCTTAGCATTCTCTTTACATTCTGCCTATACCGTTATGCAACAAGAGACTCAAACAGTAACTGTAAAGGGGTTGCGTTTCTCCGTTACATCGGAAAGTTTATCAATCTTGAGAAAAAGGGAGTTTGGAAAACAATCCAGAATATAGTTGACAAATTCTAATAATGATAATGGATATAAGAGAGCAGGAGCACCACAAGTACTCCTGCTCTCTTATATCCATTATTCGAAATTACTCCCGACAGTCAAAAAACCGATAAGTTTATCATACCGTCCACCAAACTCCCTATGATATATATATATCAGGTACTCATTTTCAGTATTATAGAAATTGCCCTCCGTTGACTCTAGTGAGGCTTTGACTGTGCCATGAGGCAACCACGCATAATGATAGTTATAAACTCCTAACTTCAACAGGCGCGAAGTAAAATAGTAGCCTTCCGAAGCATCGTATACCAAGCGGTCCTTCTCATTTAGAGAACCATTACCGAAATCACCGATGAGATAATAGTCTCCACCAGCACGCGGCGGCATGCTTATGGCAAAATGAACATGTACATAATCGGCCTCTATTGGCAAGCCACGCCCTTCAATGGTATTCACGAAACTGCGTCCATTTTCATCTACCGTATTGGAATAAGAATATCTGGGTTTGTCGACATACAGCAAAGCATGATACGCACTGTCATGATATATGACATCCTCAACATTCATTCCAGGAGAGTTCGGGTCGGTCAACTCAAAGCGGCGATATTCATTTCCTGCATCAAAAATAAGTTTAGCGTTATGTACATATTCCACTTCTGTTCCATTAATGTATGTCGGTTCTATCCCTGACACCATATTGTCACGACGACGGTTCTGAAATACAACCGGAACAAGTTCTGTTGCAGGGGATATGACATTGCTACGGCTGTGGTTCACAACAAAAGAGAGTTGCTGTTCACCACCATTGAATGAGTTATCTGTATCACCGGTCAACTTCGCCTTTATTGAAGCCAATCTTTCCACAACAGAGAATTCGTACGTCACAACAGGCTGTTCACTATCAGAATCGTCATCAATTATATCTACACGATAGTTTCCGGAGACCTTCAGATCCAAATTCTCATTAGGGATATCAAATGAATAATGTGTATACAGCAGCGTTGTATTATGCGAATTCTCCCATTCTTCTATCACGAATTCATTAAACCCCTCAATATAGTCTATCTCAAGAAGTTCCGAAGGAGAGCCGTCAGCATTGCAATGCGTCACACGGCACACATAACGGTGATAAGTATGCGACATTTCATCGAATGAAAAATGTATAACATCATCACCGCCAAGTTCCATAACCGCAGGCGCCTCCCAATCGTCATTGAGCATCATACGAGGTGTACGCACAGACTGTTGATGAGAGACGGCAAATTGCGCCTTGCCAACAATACTTGAAAACAGAAGCAATATTATGACGGTATATTTATACATCTTTGACTTTTTAGATATAATCAACACATATTGGATGCGAAGATAGTCAATTAAAAACAATAAATGCTTATCTTTACATAAATTATAAAAGGATGGATATTCATACAACAACATACGCAAGGAGGTTAAGAGTACTTCTCCTCACAGCAATAATCTCCACTGCAGCTTTCTCACAGGATATAATATACGAAAAAGAGGACAGTGTTTTCTTTGAGAATGTAATAAAAGAACACTCTTCAACCACATTTCCGGAACCTGGAGATAGAATAATATCTATTGCAAAAGAGTTCTATGGCAAAAAGTATATCTCTGGTACTCTTGACCGATATAATGACGAGCCACTTTTCATAAGTTGCAATGAACTTGACTGCACGACGTTTGTCGAAACAGTATTGGCGCTGTCAATTACCGAAGATAACGAAAGTTTTGACTCTGTTTGCCAAAATCTTGAACGAATACGATACAGAAATGGAAAGCGCTGTGGATATACCAGCCGCCTACACTATATAAGTTGGTGGATTGCCGATAGTGCAAAGCAGGAGACAATAACAGAGGTTCATACACATATGCACACCGCAGAACAGTTCTTGGAACTGAATTTCATGAGCACACATCCTGAAAATTACCGACATTTACAAGAATGCCCTGAAGCTATAGAAAAGATTGCAGAATACGAGAGAGCTTTCAACAAACACAATATCAGATACATTCCCAAAAGCGATGTTGCAGGATTAAGCAGAAATGAGATAAGAAACGGTGACATAATAGCCATAGTTACAGATATTGATGGTTTGGATGTCACACATATTGGTTTTGCATGCTGGTACAAAGAAAATTTGCATATGATACATGCATCCAGCATACACAAATCTGTGATATTCGACACGACTCCACTTGCAACATACCTTGATAAGAGAAAGAGTCACAAGGGTATCAGAATTTTCAGAGCCAGATAAAGCCGTTAATGAAAAGAGATAAGCATTTTATAATCAGGTATTCTACAATATTTATTCTCACGCAATACTTTTTTGTCATTTCTTCAATGAATTCTTGCCATTTTTAGCTATCTTCGCACGCCGAAACGGTCCCGTAGCTTAGCTGAATAGAGCGTCAGATTCCGGTTCTGAAGGTCGTGGGTTTGAATCCCACCGGGATCACATTCAAATAAATACAAAGAGACATAAAACCAGAAATGAAACTATACGAACTCCCTCATGAATACAAGCCTTTGCTTGACCTCAAACAGACAGAACTTGCCATTAAGCAGATAAAGGAGACATTCCAGCTCAACCTTTCAGCGTCGTTACGTCTCCGACGTGTGACAGCACCGCTCTTCGTACTGCAGGGAAGAGGTCTTAACGACGACCTCAACGGATATGAGCATGCTGTAAGCTTCCCGATACAGGATATGGGAGGAGCTGTTGCCGAGGTTGTACATTCACTGGCAAAATGGAAACGTGTCACTCTCGCGGAATACAATATTGCACAGGGCTATGGAATATATACCGACATGAATGCCATACGCGCACACGAAGAACTGGACAACTTACATTCGTTATATGTTGACCAATGGGACTGGGAACGAGTGATATGCAATGAAGAGCGCAGTGTTGAATACCTTCGCCAGACTGTAAAAGACATCTATTCAGCAATATTGCATACAGAATTCACCTTAAGTGAATGCTACCCACAACTAAAGCCGTCATTGCCAGAAAAAATCGAATTCATACATAGTGAAGAGCTACGTCGCCTGTATCCGGAAATGAGTCCAAAGGAGCGAGAAGAGGCTATTACAAAGAAATATGGTGCTGTTTTCATCATTGGTATCGGCAACGAGCTGGGCGACGGTATCCCACACGACAACCGTGCACCGGACTACGACGACTACTCAACTCCAAACGAAGACGGTTTCTTTGGCCTTAACGGAGACTTAATGATTTGGAGCGACGTCCTTGGGAAAGCCATGGAATTGTCATCTATGGGAATACGAGTTGACAAGAAAGCATTGCTTCACCAGCTTGAAAAGACCGGCAAAGAAGAGCGCAAGGAACTTTATTTCCACCAGAGACTGCTCAATGACACCCTGCCATTAAGCATTGGAGGAGGTATCGGACAGTCACGACTCTGTATGTTGCTATTGAAAAAAGCGCACATCGGCGAGATACAGTCAAGTATCTGGCCCGAAGAGATGAGACAGATGTGCAAGGATATGAATATTCCACTCATATAACAGATTAAGGGAGGCTTAAAGCCTCCTTTTTTGTTGGCATACAAACCAAAACTGCACAAATGCATATTACAATTCAAGTAAAATTCAAATCAACAGTTTCTATATGAATAAAATTTATTATTTTTGCATTAATTATTAAGATAAGACAAACAATATACAGATATGGCAGAATTAAAAGAGTTAACCAAGCGTAGCGAGAGCTATTCACAATGGTACAACGACCTTGTACTCAAGGCAGACTTGGCAGAGCAGTCACCGGTAAGAGGCTGTATGGTAATCAAACCCTACGGTTATGCTATTTGGGAAAAGATGCAACGCATCCTTGATGACATGTTCAAGGAGACCGGTCACGTAAATGCATATTTTCCACTTCTTATTCCAAAGTCATTCCTTAGCCGCGAGGCAGAACATGTTGAAGGTTTCGCAAAAGAGTGCGCTGTAGTAACACACTATCGTCTTAAGAATGCTGCTGATGGAAGTGGCGTAGTAGTTGACCCTGCTGCAAAGCTCGAAGAGGAGATGATTATACGTCCAACATCTGAAACCATTATATGGAGCACATACAAGAACTGGATTCAGTCATACCGTGACCTGCCTATCATGGTCAACCAGTGGGCAAACGTAATGCGTTGGGAGATGCGTACACGTCTGTTCCTGCGTACAGCCGAATTCTTGTGGCAGGAGGGACACACCGCACACGCAACACGTGAAGAGGCTGAAAAAGAAGCACAGACCATGTTACATGTATATAACGATTTTGCAAACAACTACATGGCACTCCCAGTTGTAATGGGTGTAAAGTCTGCCAACGAAAGATTTGCAGGTGCTCTTGACACTTACACTATCGAAGGTATGATGCAGGATGGCAAGGCTCTGCAGTGCGGTACATCACACTTCCTTGGTCAGAATTTTGCAAAGGCATTCAATGTACAGTTCGTAGACAAGAACAACAACCTTGAGTATGTTTGGGCAACATCATGGGGTGTATCTACCCGTCTTATGGGTGCGCTTATCATGACCCACTCTGACGACAACGGTCTTGTATTGCCACCGGCACTTGCTCCTATTCAGGTGGTAATTGTACCTATCTACAAGAATGCAGAACAGCTTGACACAATCAAGTCAAAGGTTGATCCTATGATTGCAGAATTGAAGAAGATGGGTATCAGTGTCAAGTTTGACGATGCAGACAACCGCCGTCCAGGCTTCAAGTTTGCGGAATACGAACTCAAGGGTGTGCCTGTACGTCTTGTTCTTGGTGCACGCGACATTGAAAACGGAACAATCGAGGTTATGCGTCGCGATACATTGGAGAAAGAGACACGTTCTATTGAGGGCATAACAGATTATGTAAAGGAACTGCTTGACAGCATCCAGAAGAACCTCCACGCCAAAGCTCTTGCTATGCGCGAAGAATGTACACGCAGCGTTGACACATACGAAGAGTTCAAGATTGAAATAGAAAAGGGTGGTTTCATTCTTGCACATTGGGATGGAACTCCAGAAACAGAGGAACTCATTAAGAACGAAACAAAGGCAACTATACGTTGTATACCTATCGGTTGGGACGAAACCCCAGGCACCTGCATGGTTACAGGCAAGCCTTCGGCACGCAGAGTACTGTTCGCAAGAGCATATTAATCATTAAAAAACCTATAGACAGGCAGGACTTGTTTTTCCTGCCTGTCTGTGTATATACACAACCGCAAAACCAATATTATGGAAGTCAAGATAGAACAAAGCTGGAAGGAGGTTCTAAAAGATGAATTTGAAAAAGATTATTTCACACGTCTGACAACCTTTGTAAGAGAGGAGTACAAGGGTGATACCCCTGTTTACCCTCCGGCAAGGCTCATATTCAACGCATTTGACCACTGTCCTTTTGACAAGGTCAAATGCGTAATATTGGGACAGGACCCATATCATGGGACAGGACAAGCAAACGGTTTGTGTTTTTCAGTAAACAAAGGCATTCCATTCCCACCATCACTCTTGAACATATTCAAGGAGATTAATAACGACACCGGCACCCCGATACCACAGGATGGAGACCTCACACGCTGGAGCGACCAGGGAGTACTGTTATTGAACGCTACATTAACTGTACGCGCATCGCAAGCAGGATCGCACCAGAAACGCGGTTGGGAAGAATTTACCGATGCAGCCATACGCGAATTGGCAGCCCGCAGAGAGAATATCGTATTTATACTATGGGGAAGCTATGCACAGAGAAAAGGTGCATTCATTGACAGAAACAAGCACCTTGTATTGACATCACCACACCCTTCACCATTGTCGGCGTATCAAGGATTTTTCGGCAATCATCATTTCACACTGACAAACGATTACCTTGAGAAACATGGCAAAGAGAAGATTATCTGGTGATTGATTAATCATCATACCATTGTACATTCGAACTGCCGTCACTACGTTTCTCCACTTTCAGGAAGTCTGCCAACATAGCCGACGTTGCCCTGAAACAGAAGTTGAATGAAGTATACGGATACAAGACAACACCGCACGACATTTCAAAGCAGTGCAAATCACGCGATATGTTCAATGTAGTAGTAGTCGGTTTCTTGAATTCAAAGTTATAACCAGAAGTGAAGTTTATACGCCAGTTGTCAGATATACCGATATTTCCCGAGATATTCATATTCTGGGTAAACTTATACGGATATCTCATATTTCTCAAATTAATCTCAGCACTTCTGTCCTCCGCCATACTTATACCATAAGAGACCGTCAGACTCCAAGGGAACTTGAATGGCATATAGCCATCTTCATCAACATCGGCGCTCTTTGCCTTTTTAGTCTTCATGCTCTTTAGAGATTTGGTCCCACCACCCTCATCACTCAGTTCTTCTGTTTCTTCATCAGGTTTAGCCTCCTCTTCATGTTTGAATTTATTCATGAAAGTCTGCACCTTATCCAATGTCTTATTATTGAAAGTATAAGAGAGGTTCTGACTCATACCTTGGAAACGGCCAAAACGTCCATAAGACCATTCTGTACGCTCACCAACGACAACCTGTCCCCTGTCATTGAATTCATAGGCATATGTAGCCCATGTAGCATTGAAACTGAATGTATAACTCTTTGTAAGTTTCAACCTCAAGCGTGTTGACAAATTACTCCACGGACGTACTTTTGCCGCAAGGTTATAGGACAATGATGCTCCAAGTTCATCTATAAGACTCACTTTCTTAAGAGAGTCGTTTTTGGTACGCCATTTCATCTCGACATTATTGCTCATACTGAACGAGACACTTCCCGTCTCACCCTTGGAAGGTATTCCATAAAGGCTTCCCTGGTATGGAGAATACTCCACAGTACGGGCTTCGCCGTATTCGTCAGTATATACATATGTATCGTAGTATCCATAATATTCACTACCGAAATCAGGCGCATACGAAAGAGATACAGAGGGTTTGAAAACGTGTCGCACTGTATGAATTCGGCCTTTTTTGAAAATACCCGCCGGTTTATAGAAACCGTACAGTGTCGTATTTGCAGAAAGTGCGAGATTGTAGTTATACACACGGTGGAAACCATGTATCGTATCACGCACCACCTGATTGGTTACTTCATCCCAATCCTGATTTATTTTCTTGAAATACCAGCGTTCGGTATAATTGAAGCTCGGAGTTATATTGATAAAGTTAAACAGTTGGAATGTCGCATTTATCGGGATATTATGCTTTACTCCATTTTTCCAGTCATCGATAAAATTTGAATTCAGAATTTTATTCTCCTTGGCACTTATGCTGTTGCTTATCTGTCCGCTATATGAAAGCGAAATCTTCTCATACCATTTCTCGTCACCTGCACGTTTTTTACGTTTGAAAGGATATTTCTTTGAAAGTGACACATTCAGCGTAGGCAAGGTCAATGATATCATGGAGTCCTGTACACTCTGCGAGACGTTCATCGTTGCCGAAAGAGACAATCCTATTTCAGGAAAACTATGTGAGAAGTTCACACTCGAAGTTCTCACACTTTGCGAATTGAGTGCTGGGTTGTAAAGACTATTCAGATTGGCACGTTCGTAATTGGACGTAGCAAAATTGACACTTGCCGAAAAATTGGTATTCGGCATCGCCTTTGCATCCTGCCTATGACTCCATTGTACACGGAAGTTCTTACCTACTGAATAGTCTGGCAATCCCCTTTCGCCTTGTTTTGTAACAAGGTAACTCAAACCAATGTTACCGGAATATTTATATCTCTTGGCATAAGTAGACGCGGCATTCACGCCCCATGATCCCTTGGTAAAAATTTCGCCTGTTAGACGCAAGTCAAACTTGTCACTAATCGCAAAATAGTATCCACCATTACGCAAATAGAAACCGCGTTCGGTTTCATCTCCATATGTTGGCATAATAAATCCCGAAGAGTAGCTTTCCGTAAAGGGGAAATAACCGAAAGGCAAAGCCAACGGTAAAGGAACATCCGCTACAACAAGATATAAAGGACCGGAAACCACATCCTTTTTAGGACGCACTTTGGCACGAGTAAGCCTTACATAGAAGTGGGGGTGCTCAGCATCGCATGTCGTATACATTCCGTCCTGTGAATAGAACACATCCGACGAGTCCTTTTTTGCCTTTCCACCCATTAGAAAGCCATCGCCCTGCTGTGTATATACATTGTTTATGAAACCTTTTCTTGTTTTGAAATTATATGTCATCCTGTCGGATTCGTATGGTGTTCCACCATCCATGAATATCGGAAGACCCGTTGTCACGCCTGTAGAATCCATACGACCTGTAGCATGCACCACACTGCTGTCCATATTCATCGATATTATACTCGCAGAAAGCTCAATCTTGTCATATTTCACGTTACCGTTTCCATATAGATAGGCATTGCCTCCACGTGACCACACCATGGAATCGGTACATTCATAATATACCGGTGCTTCTATAGGATCCTTTTTTTTCACATTTGAACTGTCTGTAGATAGAGTATCTGCACACATGGCAGACACAGCAGAGGTGTATGCAGACAGTAACGGCGCAGCCTTGACAGGAATCACCGACTGGATTGCTGCCAATAGAATTGTTATTATAAATGCCCTAAACGGAAAATGACTCATTTGCTTACGCCCATAATAGGTTGCGAAGATACTAATTTTAAGGAAGTTTTTCCGGAATTCAAGACAAAAAAGCGCTTTTTAATATATATATTAACATTAAATTACGAATTACATGAACAAAACAGCCCATTGCCGGATCTTCTCAGCAGACTCTTCGGAAATTTTCTGCATACTTTCCACAACCTGGTCCAACGTACGCGATTCATGCAAAAACTTTGTTTTTGAATAAAATTTATCGGCAAAACATATCAGTTGTTCTTCAAGTGTTTCAGGAATAAAATCCACCAAAGGGAGTTCCCAACCATTTGCCGCTATCTGCTCTTTCAGGAGCCCTGTTCCCGTATGCCGCTCACAAACCCTTGCATGGCGCTCATAACCAAGCGAGCGCAACAGTTCGGCACCAAGATAACCATGACATAGATACGGGGCATCTCCATGACAATGGATGCGCGGTGCGTCTGTCAAGAAAATTCCTAAATCATGTAACATTGCAGCCTCTTCAATAAACTGTAAATCCATACACAATTCAGGATGTTTACGGGCCATACCAAGCGCCATTTCTGCTACTTTACGGGCATGAATCATATATATGCGCTTGAGTTCATTATCAACAGGGTAATATTTATCTATTATATTTTGAGCATCCATTATAAGTTATTTTTACTATTGCACCAACATTACAGAGACATCTGATATGCGAAGATAAGAAAAAGGTGGTTCAAATACAAACACACCTGCCAATTGACACTTTTTGTAAAAAAAATACAAATTTGTGCCAACTGCTGTATAAAAACCATGGTAAATAATCGTTTTCTAAATCTTTTGTATATTTTTGTAAAGTTGTAATATATCTTGAGACAATGGAATACGGTATTGCAGACAAGGCACAACAACTTCCCCCAATAACACTTCAGGAGATGTCGGGGATAAAACTGATGAACCGCACAGACACAAAATTTGTGGCAACTGCGGAGCAATTGCATGCATTCCTGCTTACTGTGCAAGGAAAATATTTCATTCAGGAGATTGACGGAAAACGTATTGCCAGCTACCACACGACCTATTTTGATACCGAAGACTACCAGATGTACAATATGCATCACTGCGGCAGGACAACCAGGGAAAAGATCAGGGTCAGGACATACATGGACAGCCACGACACGTTTTTCGAGATAAAGAACAAGAATAATCACGGACGTACAAAGAAGAAACGCATAGCCATTCAAGGGCATGACACTGTACATGAAGAGCATGATTCAATTATACCCTTCATGGCAAAACATGCATGGTATGAGATTGATGAGATAACTCCAGCCATTGAAAACTGGTTCAACAGAATTACATTGGTAAATTTTGACAAGACAGAAAGACTGACCATCGATTTCAATCTCAAGTTCCATCATTTGAGAAGTAATGGTCATGACAAGCTTGACAAGGTTGCAATAATAGAACTTAAGCGAGACGGCAATGTTCCCTCCCCTGCACTTGATATTTTAAGAGAGTTGCGCATCAAACGTTCCGGATTCAGCAAATACTGTATAGGAAGTGCTTTGACAAACCAGTCTTTAAGACGCAACAATTTTAAGGAGCGTCTCAGAATGATAGACAAAATGGAACATAAACTATAAAAACAAATTATATGAAAAACTTTATTACACTTCTGCTGTTCTGCATCGGTCTTGTATTTTGTTTACCGGGAAATGCGCAGACATACCCTGTGACAGCTGGTGCCGAAGACTTTATCATTACTGAGACAATGGACAACGGTTTTGACTTTGACGACAATGACAAAAACGAAAAGATGTCCATAGGAATCAAGGGAAAAAGAATCAGCAACGACGACTTCATTGATATTCCACATGTTAAAGACCTGTTGATAGCATTCCTTATCAATCTAATTTCAATAATGATTGTTGTACGCGGTTTGTATTACCCCAAATGTAAACGTGGAGAGTTCTTCTTTACCTACATACTGATTGCGATAAGCACATTCATGCTTATATATGTCCTTGGAGATGTCAAGCTCAAGGCCGGTATCGCATTAGGCCTTTTTGCAATATTCAGTATCATACGATACCGCACAGAGCAGGTAGCCATACGAGAAATGACTTATCTGTTCATAATAATCGCAATAAGCGCCATTAACGGATTGACAGTAAGCGAATTGAGTTATGGTGAAGTACTTATAATAAACACATTGTTCATTATATCAATCTTGATTTGCGAGAGCAAACTTCTTATCAGTCATTATTCGTATAAGGTCATAAAGTACGACAACGTGAGCCTTATCACCCCAGACAAGAAAGAAGAGCTTATCGCTGATCTTGAGAAGCGCACAGGTCTCAAGATTGAAAAGGTTGAAGTTGGAAGCATTGATTTCCTAAAAGACGCTGCAATTGTAAAGATGTACTACCGCAGCAAAGATGTCAATAATTCAGTTGATACAACATTAAAAGCGCCTGTCGATGAATACAAACTCAAGAATTAAAAACACCATCACTAAATGCCTGTTTGTAGTAACTTTGCTTGCCATACCATTCTGTAAGGCTATAGCTCAGGCAGACAGCGACGAGTTCGGAGTTTGGGGAACATTTGAATTTTCAAAGAAAGTAAACAAAAAGACCAAATTCGTCATTGATGCCGAAATTCGTTCAATAGAGGCTGTAAGTGATATTGAAAGAATAGCTGTCGGTGCCAAGCTTGACTATAAAATAAAAGAGTGGAAGGGATTTGGCTACAATGATAAAGATAAGGCCGAGATAAAGGCTAACATCGGATACTGTTTCATATACGGACACACATTGACCGAGAAGAATCTGAAAGAGTTTATAGAAGAGGTTGGCGAATACAACTACAATATAGACGATGCATACTGGGCAAACCGCAATAGAGCATATCTCACTTTGACCGGTGAATACAAAGTCGGCAGATTCGAGATTTCATTGCGTGAGCGCTTGCAATACACTCACACTGGGTCAGTGACTACAAGCGAGACCAAATACCGTTGGGAAAAACAGGGAGGTATCAAAGGTGATTGGACTGAAATCATAGAAGGCCCGGAACCTGAATTCAAAGATTCCAAGGACAACCTCTCGTTACGCTCACGCCTCAATGTAAAATATGATATCCCAAACTGCAAGATAACACCATTCATGTCGGCAGAATTATACACACGTCTGGACGAATGGAAAGGATTTGACAAAGCGCGTTATCGTGCAGGAGCATCGTACAAGATTAACAAGGACAATTCTATTTCATTGTACTATCTATACCAGGACGTCAGTGGAAATGATCCCGACGGACATGCTATAGGATTTGAATACTCAATAGACCTGTAAAACATATGAAAAAGTTATACATATTGTTTCTATTGCTTTTTGCCACTATCCCGACAATGGCACAGCAGATTTTCGTAGAAAAGATTGACGGTACGGAGACCATAGAGTTCAACAAACTTGATAAAATCACATTCAACGGAACAACTGTAAGTATAGTACAGACAGACGGTGCGACATCTCAAGCCAATATGGGTGAGATCAATCGTATTCACTTCAGCAACTATTCGGAAATAGAAAATATCAAAGCAAACGACAAGTCACTATTCAATTATGTTTCAAGTGACCAGATTGCGATAAACAGCGATGCCGGCAATATTGTAAGGATATATGACATCATTGGTTCACAGCTCGTATGCATACGACTGAAATCGGATAATGACATCATAAGCATTGCCCACCTGCCAAAAGGTATATATATAATCAACGTCAATAACCGTACTGCTAAATTTGTAAAGAGATGAGAAGGATTATTTTTGCAATGGCAATGACGGCTACGACAGCACTTCATGCCCAGATTATAAATGTGAACAACAACGATGGGACATTCCTACCGCTGGAAACCAAAGATGTCCGCGAAATAACATTCAATGAAACAAGCAAAATTGTCACATTGACGACTGCAAATGACGGACAGCACAGTTTTTACACCGATAAAGTCGTAAGCATCTCTCCGAAAACCGGGAATAGCACAGAGTTGGCATATAACCTGAATCCCACAGTAGCTTTTGACAGTAACGACAAGAACAAATTCAATGAAGTAACAGAAACAATCCCTTCGGAAGAAACCGAAGAGAATGATTATGGCGATTTTGTTGAAAAATACAATGTAAATACAACTATAAATATCACCTTCAAAGAGAATGACGTCACCGTTTCCGGCGACATTCCTTACACAAAGAACGGAGCGCACCTGACTATAAACTCAACATCAAGCAAAGTTGGATATATTGTCACAGGTAAATGTAGCAATGGTTCACTCAAGATTTACAGTGAGAAAAAATTCCAGATTATGCTCTCCGGGCTTGATCTTACCAACCCTGCAGGTCCTGCTATAAACATACAGACAGGCAAGACTGTATATTTCACCATTGATGAGAATACAACCAACAATCTCTGCGATGGCGCAACATATACAGCTCCACTCATTGGTACTGATGGAAAAGAAGAAGACCAGAAAGGAACACTTTTCAGCGAAGGACAAATAATCTTTGATGGAACCGGCACTTTGAATGTAACCAGCCTTGGCGGACATGGTATCTGCAGCGACGACTATATAAGAGTACGCAGCGGTAACATCAATATCATTAGTGCTGCAAAAGACGGTTTCCACACAAACGACAAGTTCATAGTTGGACGTACAGCAACTTCATCCCCAATAATAAATATAAATTCAACAGCAGACGGCATTGACTGCGGAAAGGGCGAAGTAGTTATTGATGCAGGAAAATTAAAACTGACTACGGGTGGAGAGGCCATCAAGGTGGAATATGAAGAAGCGAATCCCGACCCACTTGTAACACCCAACGTGACAATCAATGGCGGATATATAGAATTCGCCACAACAGGCGACAAGAGTTCCGGAATAAAGGCTACAGGCGAATACAAGCAGTATGGAGGTATAATTCATGGTACTGTAAATGGAGATGGCTCAAAGATTCTGAACTGTGACAGCAACATCACATTCAGTGGAGGAAAGCTTATAGGCTTTGCCAAAGGAACAGTTCTGAATGACGAGACATTATCCGGAGGCATAAAATGCGAAAAAGACATAAAAGTCACAGGAGGAACTATTGCCATAGAATGTTCTGGGAAAGGTGCCAAAGGTATTAATTGCAGCAATGCAAATATAACAGGAGGCGACATTACAATACTTGCTACTGCTGAAAGTGCTACAGAAAAACGCAAAAGTATTGGCATTGATGCAAACAACCTCTCCATAATAAAAGGAAAAGTACAATTTAACGCTTATGACAATGCTGTCAATGCCATTAAAGTCTCACTTTTCAACGGAGCTCTTCATGCAATAAGCAACACGGATTCTGCAGTTGATGCAGAAATAAAACAGACCGGTGGATGGTTGCTTACAAAAGATGCTGAATAAAAAGAAAGACTATTTTCAAAATGACATGGGCGCCGAATGGCGCCCATGTCATTTTGAAAATAGTCCGTTTATAAAATCAAGGATGTACAAATGTACCAATCTCTTCACCGTCCATAACCTTCTTTAGATTACCGACAACATCCATATTGAATACATATATCGGCAGATTGTTTTCGCGGCACATTGCGGTTGCTGTAATATCCATGACTTTGAGCCCACGACTGATGACTTCATCGTATGAGATATCATTGAACTTTGTAGCTGTAGGATCCTTTTCCGGATCTGCAGTATATATACCGTCAACGCGTGTACCCTTCAACATGACATCAGCTTCAATTTCAATTCCGCGAAGCGAAGATCCTGTATCTGTTGTAAAGTAAGGACTTCCTGTGCCGGCTGCCATAATAACGACCAGACCATTCTCCATAGCCTCGATAGC
Source organism: Bacteroidaceae bacterium (assembly GCA_045630965.1). Lineage (GTDB taxonomy): Bacteria > Bacteroidota > Bacteroidia > Bacteroidales > Bacteroidaceae > HGM04593. Next base: position 48,305 of record JAZQTU010000031.1, read on the forward strand.
CTTCCATTTTGTATAGAACTCACCGACAGGTTCCATGCGGATAGCAGTAAGTACCTTATTAGGAACACCTGCAGCACCAAGCGCTGAACTCAAAGCAAGACTATTGATTACAGTTGCCATCATTCCCATCTGGTCTCCTTTGACTCTATCAAAACCTTTACCTGCACCAGTAAGGCCACGGAAGATATTTCCTCCACCTATAACAATACCAATCTGTACTCCCATCTCTGCCACCTCTTTGATTTGGGCAGCATACTCATTAAGACGCTTAACGTCGATACCATAGCCCTGCTCACCCATAAGGCTCTCGCCACTGAGCTTAAGCAAGATACGTTTGAATTTTGCCATATAGTAAAAATATTTAAGTTATCGTTACACTACCGTAAAAATAGAACAAATTCTTAAATTATACTATAATTTGCCACTAAAGGTTTCGTAAATTGATTAAACACGGAAAAATTGGTTAACTTCGCATTACGAAAACAAAAAAACAGATATATGAGATTCCTTAAAAACCCCAATACAACAGTTGCAATACTTGCCATATATACCGCCATCATGTATATATACCTTTTTCCAAAAAATACAGAGATGAGCAATACTGAAAAATGGGTTACGATTGGAGTGTCTGTAGGTATACTTGCTCTCCTTTGGGTACTGTTGCGTCGTAGGAAGAGATTGAGAAAAGAACGAGAAGAAGAGATGAAGGACAACAGGGACTAAAGCAGCATTTCAACCTCTTTGAATGCATAACGCTTTTGCGTACCGTCTGCACACTTGAGAAGCAGATGACCGTCGGATTCCACCTCAACCAATACCGCGGTAAAACATCCGTTTGCATCAATGAACTTACGCTGCTCACCAAGCCCCAACAACAATTCATTATACATTACAACAATCTCCTCCCCGTCAATCCTCATTTTCCTATAAAAGTTGTTGAATGTATCAAGGATTTCTGCAAGCACGTCGTCAACCGAGAGTTCCCTTCCCAATAGCATTTTTATTGACACCGGCACCCTATCCATTTCCGGGAATTTACTCTGGTTCACATTCAGTCCAATTCCAACAATAGCCTGTTCTATAAAGCTGCCTGAATAATCCAATTCTACAAGAATACCAGCCAGTTTCCTGTTACCGACATAAATATCGTTAGGCCATTTTACCCTGGTATCAATACCATGACGTTTCATTGCGGAATGTATTGCCACAGCAACAGTTTGTGATAGCAGGAATTGATTGGAAACTTCAAGAGAGGTCCCCGGACGTAAAAGCACACTAAGCAACAGATTGCATCCCTTTTCCGAAGCCCACACATTGCCACGTTGCCCACGTCCGGTAGTCTGATGAGATGCAACAACAGCAACCATATCATTTCCTCCGCCAACATTCCACAAAGCATCCGCCTCATCGCGGATATAACGATTAGTGGAGTCGACGACGTTAAGACGTTTTATATAAATATCATTCGCCATACTTGATACGTACTTTTTTAGGCATTTTCTTCAAGACCTCACTGTATGAGTGGTCAACAAGGTTATAAAAGAGAGCATCATCAATAGACGCTATGTCAAGCTGATTCCAATATTTCTTGTTCATGTGCCATGCGGGAGTGATTTGAGTATATTTGTCACGTAATTCTATCGCATAATCAGCATCACATTTTACGCAAAACCAGCTTGTATCATCAAGGTCAACAATTGCAAAAATTCTATTCTCGACCCTGAATGCCAGAGTTGTCTCATCAAAGGGAAAATCCTCGGTTGCATTCTTTTTAGAGAGACAATATAGACGAGCATCCTCAATGTTCATAATAGACCTGTTTTTACCATGTTGCACAGAAGGCATCCTCTATATGCTCAATTTTGTAAGGTTCACATTGCCCCACTACTGTAATGACATCGAAACGGTAAGGAGTGTCTATTCTGTAGCGCATGACATACACTTCTGCTGCAGAAATCAGATGTCTTATCTTATCAGGAGTAACGGCATCATAAGCATTGCCATAATGCTCATCACGACGGCTCTTGACCTCAACAAACACCAGCGTGTCGCGTTCACGGGCAATAAGGTCTATTTCCTTATGTCCACACCGCCAATTATAATGCAATACCGCATATCCCTTATCAAGGAGATAGCGCGATGCCAACATTTCGCCTTTATTGCCAAGTAAATTATGTTCAGCCATAAAATATTGCCATTATATGATAGCGAAGATAGTATATATGACAAGGAAAAGCAAACGAAAACTTGCAATTCCTTCAAATATAAATTACTTTTGCTTGACAATAATACAATTAAACAATCACAACTCCCATGAGCATCAAAAAAAGCAAAAAGCCCAAGGCAACAACAGCACGTACACAACCTGTACGCCACTCACGCGTAGTATGTCTTGTGAGCGATGAGGAGATGAAAATAATTGACGACTATCTGAAAAAATACCGCATTACCAACAAGAGCAACTGGATGCGTGAGACATTGCTGTCATTCATATACAAAAACCTGGACGAGGACTACCCTACACTCTTTGAAGAACACGATATGCGCCGTTAACCATGACAGATACAGAATACATGAAACAGGCGCTTATAGAAGCGCGGAAGGCTTATGATGAGGACGAAGTTCCTATTGGAGCCATAGTTGTATGCAAAGGCCGTATAATCGCACGGGCGCATAATCTCACGGAAATGCTGAACGATGTCACAGCACACGCCGAAATGCAGGCAATAACAGCTGCGGCATCAACCATTGGAGGGAAATACCTTAACGACTGTACATTATATGTTACAGTGGAACCATGCCCAATGTGCGCAGGAGCAATCGCTTGGTCACAATTGGGCCGATTGGTTTATGGTGCAACCGATGATAAAAGAGGATACAGGAAGTATGCACCGAACGTACTTCATCCAAAAACAGAAGTCATCCATGGTATATGTGCAGAAGAGAGCACAGAACTGATGAAACGATTTTTCAACAGCAAAAGATAATACCTTTATAACAAGGTTATAAGAACTACTATTTTATCTCTTCAAAATCCACATATTCGCCTTCGTTCTTGTCAAATATCTTTTTCTGTTTGCGGCCATCTCCGCTATTGACATTAGGTTTATACCCTTCATTGACAGCGTTATCAGCCTGACCTTGTCGGGGTTGTTTCTTTCTTGACTTGAAACTGAACAAAGACAAAATATTCGTTATAAGCGACAACAATATTGTCGGTATTAGAAACAGAATGACTATTGCAATAAATAAAATATAGAAAATCATATCATTTACTCAAAATAAAAAAACGGAATGCATTTATAAACGCAGACCACAAAGACAAAGTTCTTAACAGGCAATACCTGTTATCCCCATTCTTTATTTAGAAGATTTAGCACTAAGAATTATTGAAAGTGTCAGATACCAGGTTATTATGGCAACCGGTGCCAAATAGCCGAGAACCAGCATAGGCAACGACACTAAAATGAATATATATCTGATTCTATTGCTTTTCCAACTCAAATTCTTGAACTTCAAAGAGAACATAGGTATCTCTGAAACAAGAAAATAGGAGAATAGCAATATCAGTCCCAACATGAGGAACCACCCTGCATTAAGATTGAATATCCAATGTCCGGCACCTGTTACCAAAGAGGACCAAAAAAGTGCATTCGCAGGAGTAGGCAAACCTATAAATGTGTTGGTCTGTCGCTTATCCACATTGAATTTTGCTAATCGGCATGCCGAAAAGACTGCAATCAGGAACGCTGTATAAGGCAAAATATTCGCAAAAGCACCAAGATATGTTGGGTAGTACAATGCATCGTTCATAAAACAGAACACGATTGTTGCAGGAGCAAAACCGAATGTTATGTCATCTGCAAGTGAATCCATCTGCACACCCAAAGGAGAAGAGACATGCAGAAGTCGTGCAACCATACCGTCAAAGAAGTCAAATATAGCTCCAACGACTATGAAGAGCATAGCCATATCAAAAGCTCCCTTGAATGCCATTACACAAGCTATACACCCAGAAAAAAGGTTACAACAAGTTATAGTGTTCGGTATATGTCTTTTTATTGACATTGTTTTCAGATATTAGCAATAATAGTTTCGTTTCCTACAGTCTTTTGGTTCAGTTCCACCTTTATATCAACATCCAAAGGCAGATAAAGGTCTACACGGGAACCGAATTTTATAAAGCCAAAGTGCTGATCAATAAAACATTCCTCACCTTCTTTAGCATATGTTACAATACGACGTGCCATAGCACCGGCTATCTGGCGTACAACAATTTCACGACCATCTTCCATTTTTATTGCAACAAGCGAACGTTCATTTTCAGTACTTGCCTTAGGCAACCATGCCTTATGAAATTTTCCCTTCTGATGTCTTACACATGTAACGACACCGTCTACAGGATACCAATTGGCATGCACATTTGTAGGACTCATAAAAATAGAAACCTGTATTCTCTCGTCCTTGAAATAGTCCGGTTCAAAAACCTTTTCAATAACAACCACCTTACCGTCAGCGGGTGCAACAACCACATTCTCAACATCGCCTGGGAATATTCTCTTTGGGCTACGGAAAAAGTTAACCATAAGCAGATAAACCACCAATGATGAAGCTCCGACTAAAGAATTAAGTATATGCATTGAAGGAAGGAAATACCACAAAGGTACATTTACAAGCATAAAGAACAGGAATGCGACAATAAGTATTTCTGTTCCCTCGCGATGTATTCTGTAATCTTTAAGTTTCCTTATTCTCTTAAATTTTTTCATGGACTTCCGGATTCTATTACTTCACAAAAGTAACGATATTTTATTAAACGACAATAAAAAAGATAAAAAAAGGATAAAAAGAAGCATAAGCATTGAATTTTCAAAGAGTTAAAACATGTCTTGCAGAATTATAAACAAAAGCACGCACTATATAAAAGTTAATGTTAATAAAATTTCGCGCCAAAAGCCGACTTGATTTGGCAAAAAGCACTATCTTTAACAACAAATTAAGAATAATACGCCATGCAAGACTTCGTTCATCTGCACGTCCACTCACAATATTCAATTCTTGACGGTCAAGCAGCCATCAAGAAACTCGTTGACAAGGCCATTGCCGACGGCATGAAAGGTATTGCGCTCACCGACCATGGAAACATGATGGGTGTCAAGGAGTTCTATAATTATGTGAGCAAAATCAACAAGGGCAAAGAGGAGAACGAAAAATTCAAGCCCATCATTGGTTGTGAAGTATATGTAGCTGAACGCAGACTTTATAATAAAGAGACAAAAGAGGACATGCGAGGGCACCACCTCATACTTCTAGCCAAGAACAAGCAAGGATATCATAATCTTGTAAAGATTGTTTCTAAAGCATGGAGCGAAGGATATTACTACAACCCACGAACAGACAAGGCCGAACTTGAAAAATACCATGAAGGACTCGTATGCTGTTCAGCATGCCTTGGTGGAGAGATTCCTCAACTCATCAAGAACGGCAACCTCGAAAAAGCCGAAGAGAGCGTAAGATGGTTCAAGAACCTGTTTGGAGATGACTACTACCTTGAGTTGCAGTTGCACAAAGCCACTGTAGAAAGAGCCAATCACGAAGTATATCCATTGCAGGTCGAAGTCAACAACCATATAATAGAGTTATCCAAAAAATGCGGAGTCAAGCTAATATGCTCGAACGACGTGCATTTTGTAGATGAAGAGAATGCCGAAGCGCATGACCGCCTTATATGCCTCAGCACCGGACGTGACCTGGACGATCCTACACGAATGCTATACTCAAAGCAAGAGTGGATGAAGACAAAGACCGAAATGTGGGAAATGTTCAGTGATATCCCCGAGGCCATGGCAAATACGATTGAGATATGCGACAAGGTTGAATACTATTCAATAGACAATGCACCTATCATGCCCAACTTCGCCATTCCCGAGGAGTTCGGCACCGAAGAGGAATACCGCAAACGCATAACTCATGAGGACCTTTTCAACGAATTCACATGCGATGAGAAAGGCAATGTCGTGATGTCACGTGAAGAGGGTGAGAAAAAAATAAAGAAACTTGGCGGATACGACAAGCTGTACCGAATAAAGCTTGAAGGTGACTACCTACGCAAGATAACATACGACGGGGCAAAGAAATGTTACCCGGAACCATTTTCACAGGAACTGACAGACCGTATTGACTTTGAGCTTCATATCATGAAGACCATGGGTTTCCCCGGTTACTTCCTTATCGTACAGGACTTCATACGCGCTGCACGCGAAGAGCTTGGTGTTTCTGTAGGTCCAGGACGTGGTTCTGCTGCCGGCAGTGTGGTTGCATATTGTCTTGGAATAACCCGAGTAGACCCTATAAAATACGACCTGCTTTTTGAGCGTTTCCTCAATCCCGACCGTATATCACTCCCTGATATTGATGTCGATTTTGATGATGACGGACGAGGCAAAGTGCTCAACTGGGTTACAGAAAAATATGGCCAGGAGAAAGTTGCACATATCATCACATACGGTACAATGGCGACAAAACTTGCCATAAAGGATGTTGCCCGAGTGCAGAAAGTTCCGCTTGACATCTCAAACAAGCTCTGCAAAGCGATCCCCGACCGTTTGCCGGATGGTATGAAGATGAACCTTCCCAATGCCATTGCGTCTGTTCCAGAGCTACGTGAGGCTGAAGCATCACCGGACCCACTATTGCGCGATACGATAAAGTATGCCAAGATGCTCGAAGGCAATGTGCGAAATACAGGTGTTCATGCCTGTGGAACAATCATCTGTCGTGACGACATAACAGACCATGTACCCATAAGCATTGCCGAAGACAAGGAGACCGGCGAAAAGATGCTTGTGACACAATATGAAGGAAGCGTCATTGAAGAGACCGGTCTTATCAAGATGGACTTCTTGGGACTGAAGACACTCTCAATCATCAAAGAGGCTATTGAGAACATACGTCAGAGCCTTAAGATTGATATTGACATAGATACCATCCCTATTGATGACCCTAAGACTTATGAATTATACAGTAGCGGAAATACCATAGGAACATTCCAATTCGAGTCGGCAGGCATGCAGAAATACCTTCGCGAGCTACAACCCACAACATTTGAGGACCTTATAGCCATGAATGCCCTCTACCGTCCCGGACCAATGGACTACATCCCTGATTTTATCCAGCGAAAGCACGATCCTTCGTTGGTAAAATACGACATTCCCTGCATGGAAAAATACCTGAAAGACACATATGGTATTACCGTGTATCAGGAGCAGGTGATGTTGCTGTCACGTCTGCTTGCCGATTTCACACGAGGCGAGAGCGACACCTTGCGTAAGGCAATGGGTAAGAAGCTCAAGGCAAAACTTGATGAGCTGAAACCTAAATTCATCAATGGCGGCAAGAAGAACGGGCACGATGAAAAAATCCTTGAAAAGATTTGGGCCGACTGGGAGAAGTTTGCATCATACGCCTTCAACAAATCACATGCCACCTGTTACTCATGGGTAGCATACCAGACTGCATACCTTAAGGCCAACTACCCGCCACAATACATGGCTGGTGCCATGAGCCGAAACCTTGACAAGATAACAGAAATCACCAAACTCATGCAGGAGTGCAAGAGTATGGGTATAAACGTGCTTGGTCCCGATGTCAATGAATCTCGTCGCAAGTTCAGCGTAAACAAGAATGGTGATGTACGCTTTGGTCTATGTGCCGTAAAAGGTGTTGGCGAAAATGCCGTACAGTGCATCATTGATGAACGAGAAGCAAACGGACCATTCAAGAGCATATTTGATTTCGTGGAGCGCGTCAACCTTACAGCATGTAACCGAAAGAACCTTGAATGCCTTGCATTCTCAGGAGCATTCGACGAATTGCCAGGCGGCATATCACGCGAACAATACGCAAACACCAACAGCAAGGGAGAGCAATTCCTTGAAGCTCTGGTCCGATACGGCAACTTATACCAGACCGACAAGGCCAGTGCTACCAACAGCCTGTTCGGTGATACAGAGATGGCAGAAATACCAAAGCCCGAGATTCCTGTAGGCGGAAACTGGAGCACACTTGAAAGACTCAACCGCGAACGTGAACTTGTAGGAATTTACCTTTCGGCACACCCACTTGACGACTATTCACTCATCCTCAACGAATTCTGCAACACACAGGCTGCAGAAATTGAGGACATGCAGAAACTTGTCGGACGCAAGATAACATTCGGTGGTGTTGTGAGCGACCCGCCACGTACAGGCTTCACAAAGAAAGGCAGCCCATACGGAGTTGCCAAAATTGAGGACTTTTCGGGTACTGCAGAACTGTTCTTTATAGGTGACGAATGGATGAAATGGCAGAATTACTTCATCCCTGGTAATTTCTTATATATAAAAGGTGGCTGTCAACCGCGACGTTGGGACCAGACAAAGTATGACTTTTCGGTAAACTCAATAGAATTGATGACAGAAATAAAGGACGATTTTGCGAAGAGCCTTGCACTGTCGTTCGACGTAATGTCTTTAACTGACGATGTATACAGTTCTATCATCGATTATGTAGAGAATCACCCCGGCAAGACCAAGCTCACATTCAAGATAAAGGATTATGAGCATGAATTCACATTGGAACTCTCATCCAAGAGCCATGACATAGAGGTCAAACAGGAATTTATAGATTACATAAAGAGTTTAGAGAATATAGAATACAAATTCAATTAAAATAATTAGCTAACCATTAAAAATTAAAGATTATGGCAGTAAATGTAACAAACGACAACGCTAAGGAATTCATGGCAACAGAATTGCCAATAGTATTGGACTTCAGCGCTACATGGTGTGGCCCCTGCAAACAGCTTGCACCTATAATTGATGAGCTTTCAAAGGAATACGAAGGACGCATAGCAGTTGGCAAGTGCGACATAGAGGAGGCTGATGACCTTACAGCAGAATACGGCATCCGCAACGTTCCTACAGTTATCTTCATCAAGGACGGAAAAGTTGTTGACAAGTTTGTAGGTTCAAAGTCAAAGGGTGATGTTCAGGCTAAATTCGAAGCATTACTTTAATATCATATTATGAACAACGACGAATTCGCAATGGAAGATCTCGATGATGAGAAGACCATTGCATACATAAGAGAACGTTTGCCACAGGATTTGAAGGAAAAATTCAGTGATGATGAATTCTACTACTTCCTCGATACCATATACGATTATTATGAGAAGAGCGGAATTCTTGACAGCAACGATGAGTATGTAGATATTGACATAAACGAGATTGCCGAGTTCATTGCCAAAGAGGCAAAGAAGAACAAGATAGGTAATTTTGACCCAGAAGAACTCTACTTTATTGTAGAAGGGGAATTAGCCTACAATGGAATAATAGATGAGGAATGACCTCATCTATTATTCCATTATGTAGACTGATAGAGCGGAATTTTGAGCAATAGTCACGCGCAGTGCAGGCACAGAGTTTGCACCGCGTGGGGTGCGATTGCCAAAGGCAACAAAATAACGGTCAATTTAGCCTATAATGGTATCATAGACGAAGAATAACCTTCGACAACAAATAACGGAATAGCCAATTGGCTATTCCGTTATTTGTTTAAGAGAAACCAGGATGAGAAATTCAGTTACAATTCCTTGAGTTTTTCCTTTGCTTTTTCATTACCACCATTGGCTGCATCGCGATAAAGGTCCTTTGCCAATCGCTTATCTCGTTTGACTCCGCGGCCAAGCAGATAACACTCTGCCATATATGCAGCTCCGTCGGCACTTCCCTCCAGATAGAGTTGTTTAGCCATCAGATAAGCTTTTCTGTAATTGCCTTTTGATTCTTCATTCATGACAATCCAAATCATTGCACTATGGTCACCCCTGTCTGCAGCAAACTGCATACAGTCGGCAACTGAACCTAACAAAGAATCATTCTCCACTCCTGTACGCAACATATGTTCTGCATAATGGAACATGGCATTGGGATGCTCCTGTTTAGCAGCCTCATAAAAATATTCAACTGCGCGTACCGTGTCTTTTTCAATCTTTTTCCCTTGGAGTAGATACTCTCCTAACTGATTTTGAGCTTCGGGCACGGCAAGTTCTGCCGCCAGTTCAAGCATCTCCATCTCTTTCTCCCTATTACGAGGATAATGTTCACCTCTGGCATACATACCGGAGAGTTCATAATAGCATCTTGGTACTCCCAACTCAGCACCTCTCTCATAGAATTCAGCAGCCAGATCAAATCTCTGCTTAAGATTAATGCCTTTTTGATAGTACTCACCGATTCTGTAGAAAGCAGCCGGATATTGATAGCCAACCAATTCTATATATGAATTCAATGCTTTTCTGTAATTCCTCTTATTATGATATACTTCGGCATTCTTGAATTCAGCATCGCATTGAGCCATAAGCAGAGAATCCTTTCTTATATCATACGTCGTCTCTCTCCTTTTCCTGATCTCACGTTTTCTATTGCCGGTAGTATCAACCTTGGTCTCCACACCATATGCGTTGCTGTATATAATATTTTCGTGATATCCAAGCACATCTACATCAATGGCATTGCACACACTGCTACTGTAAAGTTCAACCTGCAGTTTTCCGTCAACCGGCCTCACCGCCGGACTCCACAGCAGAGTACGCCGGAAATCGGTGCCCTGTGGAGAGACCCTGCTGTAATCGGGAGAATAGAACTGTTTGCTTTGGCTATATCCCTGCACAGCTGTATAACGTCTGGTACTACTTGTAACACTAAGGTCATTCTTAATGAAGGTTCTGTTGTCCCTATCATCTGGAATGAAATATGCAATCATATTAGGATGCTTCATCCTGCGGCGTGCACTAAGCGTATATTCAGTACTGATATCCATTCTCCTTGACATTCTGTCAAGCATCTTATAGTCTTCAGAACTGTATATACGTCCTTCGGGCATCTGATATTGTATACTTGCCTGGGTAAGGAAACCTTTATAGAACCTGTTGTAAGGATTCTTGAAAGAGCAAGCACTGTATTTTGCTTCCCAATATCCTTTACTACCACCTTTTACCGATTCAAGTTTCTTGCTGTCAGTTGAAAGTACAACCTCTTTGAAGTTGGTCATAGCCTCGACATCCACACCGTGCAGATACTTATGATCAATTTCGGGTATACTGTCTTTATCATATCCACCTTTCGGAACAACAAAGTAGACCCAATTCTGCCAGCCGAGATTATAACGTACAGCAATACTATGCATTATCATTTCAGCGGTGGGCACAAGCGAATAATCATCATTTGTCTCACGCATATACGATATACGTTCGTCAAAAGGAGTCATATCACCGGCAGAGATTCCGCCCATACCATCTCTTTCGGCCCTATCAAAATAGTTACCACCTGTAGACGTCTCTTTCGGAAGGTCCTCGATATAATAATCACCCAGCACCTCATTTTTCTGAGTTATCAGATAGAGACCATCCCTGTATGTCACATCCATAGCATACTCCCATTCATCAAGATAATCAAGCCTTAACTCACTGATAGGTGCAGTCCTAGTATAGTCCTTACTACGGTTTGCTGTCACATCAACACTCTCAAGGAAATATTCATTAAAGCCAAGTCTCTTCATTCCCGACAGAGTGTCTGCTGCCTCACGTATACTGCTGCCTGCTCTTTTCTGCCAATAATGCAACTGTAGAGGTGGAGGCGAGAAGTATTTGTCAAGATAGAATACATACTTCAGTCTGCTACTATGCTTGAATATTGTATTCGGAGACAATGCAACAGTCTGTTTACCGTAAAAATCATCAAGGATAAAATTGAATTTTCCGGCCGCATCAGTTCTGAAAGCCTGAGCTTTTATAACCTTGCTGCTGTCTGTAAAATCAAGACGCACTACATTGTATGGTTGTTTGATACTCCTGCTTGAACCCAATTCACCCATTTTTAGATTCTTCACGCGCAAGACAAATTCACCACCGATAGTGACACCCTCTTCCGGTTGCAGAACTCCGGCAAGGCTCTCTGCTGTAAGTTTTTCCCAATCATATGCAGTCCAACCGTTTGTAAGCATCACAAGATCAAGATGCTCCTTACGCCCGGCATTCAACGTATCGAAATACTGACGTGCATCGGGTATATAGCCTTTCAGTTCAGAACCCAACAACAGATATGTATACATGTCATGCCCCCACGAAGTCACTAATTTACCAGCATGGTCGGTTACTGAAAAGAGAAAGTCACTGGTAACATCAAGCGGTTTGCCGTCTTCACGTTCAACTGTAATATTGATTTTCTCATGCGGCTTCACTTCGAGGTTATGCAGCTGATATCCATTGCCTGTAACCTTAAGCTTGACAATTTCCCTGTCACCAGCCACTAAAGAATCATGCTGTACAAAAAAGAGCCTTTCGGCAAGCGGAGTCCTTCCGCTGAAAACAATCGCACGGCATACACCTTCGGGCAAATCATTCTTTGCCACAGAGAATAGCGTATCATTGCAGCCTATCCTGTGAAAAAAGCCCAATTTGTTACGGTGCAGTATGGAAAAAGCCAATTCCGTGTTGACCTCATAACCATTGCCGATGTGAAAATCAAAACACGAATCACCCTCTTCCATGGAAATCACGACACCCTCTTCTTCTATCTTTGGAAAGCTGAAAGAGAAATTCTTATACTTGCCATCTTTATTCTTGACTGCAACCTTGGCCTTGTATTCAGAACCCGGTTGAGGTGTGATGACAAACTTACCTTTACCCATATGAACAGGAACTGTTGTCAGCAAGGAATCGCCATTTACATAAACCGTAATTCTGTCATATATGTCCACGCCTTCATAACCTGTAAGTTCATACGCGACCTTACTCTCTATACCATTAACAAGATGTCCGCTCTCGGGATAGAACTTCAGGTCAGGTTCAATATCCTTCTTGAACACCTTGTTCGCAAAATACCCCTTATCCCTATCACGCATGTTTCTGAATCCCCAATCTCCGGCATTCACCGCATCAAAAACAGGGAAAACACGCCTGAAGATTGTCTCATCACCCCAATTGAGCATATATCTCGTATATGCACGCACCTCATAATATCCCGAAAGATAGAGCGGATCCATATATATATCGCCACAGCATGTACCGTCATCGCCAATTCTATACTTTTCGGTCTTTACCACATAACCCTCGGGGCTCATGAGTTCGACATACAATACACGACTAAGAATTGTAGGGGCATCATCGCCATGGCTTGTAACAAAAGCCTTGAACCATATTGTCTCGCCAAGATAGTAGGAGGAGTTGTCGAAATGTAGATATACCCTCTCCTGCGGCAGACCATAACCTATCTGCAACGCACGTGCTGCAACGCTGTCAGTAAGAGTATACTTACGCGCATTGCCAGAAGTGTCATTGACAGGAATCTGGGCCGACACTGATACCACAAAGGCAACAAGAAGAAAGAGTATTATAAGAGGTGTTTTTCTCGGCATTATATCCAATACATTTCAACAGTTCATATTCTGTTATAAATAGCAATTGTACCGCCGGGGCTGGCGGTACAATCCTGAATTATCAAATATCAAAGCAACTTGGCAAAAAGTTCTATAGCCTGATACTCCGGCAAGCCAATCTTGTTGAATAGCGCAGCTGTACCCTGCGTACGTTCCTCGGCGCGTTGCCAGAATTCACGTGCATCCTCACCTGGGAACGGAACAATATCCTTCTGCGACAAATGACGGAATATTGCATGACGTTTGCGAATCAGTTCCTCAGGACTCAATGGCACAGCCATGTCCGCTACAGCCAAATCCCACTCCTGCCATGCACCGCGATAGAGCCATATATGACACTCTTTTGCCCAAGGTTCATCCTTAACCTCCTCAAAAGCACGAAGAACAGCCTCTATACATACACGGTGTGTACCGTGTGGATCAGTAAGGTCACCTGCAGCATATATCTGATGTGGTTGTACCTCACGCATAAGTTTCTTTACAATCTCTATATCATCGTCACTGAGTTGTCCCTTCTTTATACCACCGGTCTCATAGAACGGCAAGTTGAGGAAGTGTGCATTGGTACGGTCGTTCAGGCCAAGAGAACGGCATGCGGCACGTGCCTCGGCACGACGGATAGCACCTTTGAGGTCAAGTAGTTTTCGGGGTTCAGGCTCGCCCATCTTCTTGTTGGCGATAATGTCACGAATCTCATCGAATGCATCACCAAAGCCCATCTCCTTGGCTGTATCGATATTCTGCAGAACCACATCGTCATACACAGCAACATTTCCTGACACCTGATATGCAACATGTACATCATGTCCGTGCTCAACAAGACGGTTGAATGTTCCACCCATTGAAATAACATCATCATCGGGATGTGGAGAGAATATTATCACACGTTTAGGGAATGGTGAAGATGATACAGGGCGTGTGGAGTCATCAGCATTTGGTTTACCTCCGGGCCAACCGGAAATGATATGCTGTATCTCATTGAAGACACGTATGTTTATCTGATCATATGGTCCAACACGTTCAAGCAGGTCCGAAAGTGAATTCTTTATATAATCCTGGTGTGTCAGTTTCAGGATAGGCTTATCAACAGTCTGGCACAACCATATAACAGCCTTGCGTATGAGTTTGTCACTCCATTCCTGTGGAGGAGCCACGAGCCAAGGCTCTTTAACACGTGTCAGTTCCTGAGCAGCAGCCTCATCGATAACAACCTGAATGTCATCATGATTCTGAAGGATTGTTGCCGGATACTCTTCAGTAACCCCACCCTCAATAAGGTCATACGCAACCTTGGCTTTATCTTCGCCCCACATCATAAGAACAATTTTCTTTGCGCTCATGATTGTCTCCAGACCCATTGTAATAGCAGTCTTGGGAACCTCATTCGGATTAGAGAAGAACTTGTCCTGATTCTTACGGGTATTGTGGCTCAGCTGCACAAGGCGTGTAGTTGAATGTATATAGCTGCCTGGTTCGTTGAAACCCACCTGTCCAAGTTCACCGACACCCATTATCATAAGGTCAACACAACCGTTCACCATCTTCTCGTACTGCTTGCAATACTCGTTGACCTTGTCACGCGCAACAGTTCCGTCCGGGAAATGTACATTGGCCGGGTTAATATCGATATATTTCAAGAAGTCCTCATAAACGCGATGATTGCGGCTCTGCGAAGATTCAGGAGACATTGGGTAGAACTCGTCAAGGCTGTAGAATACAACATTGGCAAAGCTCACCTCACCTGCTTTGTATCGGTTAACAAGTTCCGCATAAAGTCCCAGTGGTGTACGCCCTGTCGACAAGCCCAGAACAAAAGGTTTTTCGCCCTTATGGGACTTTATTGCATCTACAACATAGTCGGCAGCTACAATCGCACCCTGTTTCTCTGTAGAGCAGATTTTAGTAGGCACCTTCTCAAACTTGCATATACTCTCGATTGAGGTAGTTATCGGCAATTCGCCTATTTTTGGTAAAACAAATTTTGGATTCATAATTATAAGTTTTTAGTCAGTTAAGTTTATATATTTTCTTTATTCAATCATTTTTTCCAGTTCATGACACCCGATGCCGGTTCACCCTTTTCTATAAGAGTCTTCATGTAACGCATATATGGATCGGTATGACGGAAAAACATTTTATATCCTTCGCAAAGCACATTCATGTAAGGTTCACCGTTCTTCGCATATTCAAAACGGTGCTTAGGACACTCACCATGGCAAAGGAAATAGTAATTGCAGCGTTTGCATTCCAACGGAAGAGCGTCACGCTTGTCACGGCCGAATGCCTGCTGCTCACTGCTTTTATACATTGTTACCAGTTCATTATCCTTGATATTTCCCAATCGGTACTCGGGATATACAAAATGGTCACATGAATAGACATCACCATTATGTTCAACGACAAGCCCGTCGCCACAAACCTCACTGAAGGCACACAATGAAGGCGGTACTCCACACCAGTTACCCAAAGTAACATCAAAAAGCTGCACAAACTTCCTTCCCACATCGAACTTCACCCACTCATCAAAGACATCGCACATGAACTGCCCGTAACCTTTCGCTGAAACAGACCATGGAGCCGGAACGGCATCCTCCTCATCGGGAGATACTATCAACGGACGTTTATCTGGACGCATCCTCACATATTCCACCACCGGCAAGAACTGCATATAGGGATTTATCGCACTTAGAAACCTGTACACCTCAACACCGCGTTGCTCACTACGGGCGTTTACTGTTGCAAGAATATTGAATTCAACCCCATGCTTAGTCATGAGTTCCACAGCCTTCATAACCCTCGCAAATGTCGGTGCTCCGCCACAGTCACGACGGAAAGCATCGTGTATATCCTCGGGACCGTCAAGTGACAGACCAATAAGGAAATCATTCTCCCTGAAGAAGCAACACCACTCCTCATTTACCAGTATACCATTTGTCTGCAAGGTATTTTCTATGACTTTGTCACCGGCATACTTACGTTGCAGTTCCATTGCCTTACGGAAAAATGGCAAACCAGCCATAAGCGGTTCACCGCCATGCCAGCAGAAACTGATATTCTGTTGCGATGCTCCCTCGATATACTGCTTGATATAAATCTCAAGCAACTCCTCGCTCATGCATGGCATATTATTGTTGTAAATCTCGCTCTTGTCACGATAATAACAATAGTGACAATCGAGGTTACACGCCGACCCTATCGGCTTTATCATAGTTCCAAAAGCCGGAGCACTACGCATCTTGGCAACGTCGGTCAAATGCAGACTATTTCTCTTGTTGCTTTTCATTTCATTAAATAATTACTGCACAATGAATTGTTCTTCGTTGTACTGTCTCTGCAACTTCACAAGTTTCTCTTTCAACAGAGCTGTTATCTCCTCTGTACCCGGTTTTCCGTAAATATTGTCAAGTTCATGCTTGTCAACACGCAAATCATAGAGTTCCCAGATATTGTCATCATAGAAATGGATCAGTTTGTGCGTATCGGTACGGACACCCAAATGCGGTTTTACAGCATGCTCATCGGGATACTCGTAATAGTGGTAATATACACCGTCACGGTTTGGTTCCCATTTTTCACCCTTGAGCAAAGGCAGGAATGAACATCCATGGATATCGGAAGGAACTTCTACACCTGCCAATTCCAGGAATGTCGGAGCATAGTCAATGTTCTGTACCATATCCTTAAGTTCTCCCTTAACCTCACTGCCGGGCAAACGCACGATAAGAGGAGTGCGGAACGACTCTTCGTACATCCAGCGCTTGTCAAACCAGCCATGCTCACCCATGTAGAATCCCTGGTCGGATGTATACACAATAAGAGTATTCTCCATAAGCCCCTCGGCCTCAAGATAATCGAGCACACGGCCAACATTGCGGTCTACCGATGTTATTACACGAAGATAGTCGCGCATATACTGCTGATATTTCCAATTGTCAAGTTCCTTACCCGTAAAACCTGCTTTCTTGAATTTCTCAATCACCACGTCGTAATGAGCGTCCCAAGCACGTTTTTGGTCCGGATTCATATTTTTGTACATACGTCGTCCCCATGCTTCCAGGTCGGAACGGCTGTGTATGGTACTGTCCTTGTCAGCAAGTTTAAGGTCATACACCAGGTCCATATCCTTGCTTATCGACATATGCTGTATCTTGGCAGCCACACGTCCGCAGTAATCATCAAAGAATGTGGCAGGCAATGGGAATTTGCTGTCAGCAAATAATTCCAGATCACAAGTATCCGGCATCCAGGTACGGTGTGGCGCCTTATGATGCAGAAGCAGACAGAACGGCTTTTGGGAATCGCGTCCGTTTTCAAGCCAATCAAGCGCCAGATCTGTTGTCACATTGGTTGCATATCCTTCGCGCTGCACCTTTTCGCCATTACATATAAAAGTAGGGTTATAATAGTCGCCCTGACCTATGAGGACATCCCAATGGTTGAAACCTGTAGGCTCCGATGTCAAGTGCCACTTTCCTATAACAGCAGTCTCGTATCCCTGCTGCTGCAACAGTTTGGGGAAAGTCTGCTGCGAACCGTCAAACGAAGAACTGTTGTCGGTAAAGCCATTTGCCAGACTATGTTTTCCGGTAAGCATACATGCACGTGAAGGGCCGCTTATTGAATTGGCAACAAAACTGTTGGTAAAACGGACACCGTCAGCCGCAATACGGTCTATATTCGGAGTTTTAATGAATGTAGTGTCATATGCGCTGATTGTCTGATATGAGTGGTCATCGCACATGACAAAGAGTATATTCATCGGTTTTTCGGGCTCATCGACATTACCGCAGGCAGTCACCATAGGTAGCACAGCCATTCCCGCCATTGAAGCGCTCAAGAATCTTTTTGTCCTGTCAAAAATATTCTCCATGATATTCTGTTTATTGTTTTCGCGTTTTACATATGTTAATATGCGAAGATACACATAAATTACTTTTTATTATCAGATTAAAATTAAAAAAAACATAAAATTTATAGTAAAAAGCAAAAAGCCTGTATACATAAAAAAAGTGCAGGCGTTTGCCTGCACTTTACATTGTCATACAATCGATTAATCATTCCAGCCGAGAGCAGAAGCACCGAGTACTGCGGCATCGGCACCGGGAAGAGACGACTTGAGCACCTTCACCTTATCTCTCCACAGGAATACAACATTCTTGTTCATCTGCTTACGGATAGGTTCAAGCAACAGTTCGCCAGCATTTGCCAAGCCACCGAAAAGGATGATAGCTTCAGGAGCCGAGAATGCAATGAAGTTACAGAAAGCATCACCGAGTACCTTTCCTGTAAACTCGAATATCTCATTGGCAAGTTTATCACCCTGCATTGCTGCATCGAAAAGCATCTTTGAAGTCAGTTCGTTGATACATACATCGCGCAAGATGCTTGGTTCATCACGCTCAACAAGCCACTTCTTTGCAGTACGTACAATACCTGTAGCCGAAGCATATGTCTCAAGACAGTCTGTACGGCCACAACCGCACTGGCGACCTTCGAGAACCGGAGATGTGACATGACCCAACTCACCGGCAAAGCCGTCATGACCATATATAAGCTGACCATTTGCAACAATACCGCTACCGACACCGGTACCAAGTGTTATATACACGAAATCCTTCATGCCCTGTGCCACACCATATTTCATTTCACCGATTGCAGCAGCATTTGCATCATTTGTAACCTTTGTAGGAAGACCGGTCTTTTTCTCGATGAGCCATCCGAGTGGAACTATACCTTTCCAGGGCAAGTTGGCAGCATTCACAATTTCACCGGTATAATAGTTTGCCATTGGCGCACCAATACCCACACCCTCAAGTTTACCGTCACAACCGTTTTCAGTTGCCAGTTTCTTTATCACGTTCGCAATGGCGTCGGTATACTCCTCGATATCAGGATGAGCCTGAGTTTTGATTGTATCATCCTTTGCGAGGATGTGACCCTTAACATCAACAAGACCGATAACGGTATTTGTACCGCCAAGGTCAATTCCAATTACATACTTGTCATTCATTGTTATTATAGTTTATTGTTATTCCAAACATTACGTTCAACCTTGCGAATATAAACAAAAAAAATCAGTTTTATTCCAATAACAGGCTTTATTTGCAAAAATTTATTTTTATAATTTTTTCTTTGGAAGAGTTTGCCTATCTTCGCATAACGGAAAAACAAAACAAAAACAGATATTATGTTAAAGAGAAGCATCACATTCATTCTATTGTTCTTCGCTGGTTTATCAATGACCATGGCACAGACCTGCAACATCGACAATCTTTTGCCAAAGCCCGAAAAAATCATAATGGGCAATGCGAACAGTACATTTGAGTTCAACTCAAAGACAAGTATCGTACACAATTGGGACAACAAGGACTTCACACCTGCCTTGAGCGAGCTCGACCGCATCGCAGTTGAAGTCTTCGGCAAGAAGATGAAGAAGAACACCAAAGCACACGGCGACAACAACGTTATATTCAAGTACGATGGTTCACTTGCTGACGAGGAATACGTTCTTGAGTTCACACCCGAGAACATTCTCATCAGTGCAAAGAGCGGAGCCGGTGCTTTCTACGCAGTGCAGACACTGAAACAGATTATACCTGTACAGGCATACGAAACACCCATCAACATCAAGAAACTCACATTCCCGACAATGAAGATTTGCGACAAGCCCCATTTTGCCTATCGCGGTTTCATGCTCGACTGTTCACGTCACTTCTGGAATGTAGAGACAATCAAAAAGACACTTGACATTCTTGCGATGCACAAGATGAACCGTTTCCACTGGCACCTGACCGAAGACCAGGGTTGGCGTATCGAGATAAAGAAATATCCTTTGCTGACAAAAATCGGCAGCAAGCGTGAACAGACAACCACAGGCCGTAACGAAGGTATGGATGGCATACCTTACGGTGGATATTACACACAGAACGATATAAGAGAGGTTGTAAAATACGCACAGGAGCGCTTTATCACAATTATTCCCGAGATTGAAATCCCCGGTCACTCACTTGGTGCCCTTTGCGCTTATCCATGGCTTGGTTGCCGTGGCAAGGAAGGAAACTACAAGACATGGGCAAACTGGGGTGTATCTACAGACATTGCATGCGCCGGCAAGGAGAGCACATTCAAATTCTGGGAAGATGTCCTGAGCGAGGTAATCTCACTTTTCCCAAGCGAGTATATCCACATCGGTGGTGACGAAGCTCCTCGTGACGAATGGAAGAAATGTCAGTTGTGCCAGAACCGCATCAAGGAGAACAACCTCAAGAACGAGGCCGAGTTGCAGTCATATGTAAATGGCCGAATTGAGAAATTCCTCAACGATAACGGCCGTAAGCTTATCGGCTGGGACGAGATTCTCGAAGGCGGTGTAAGCCAGAGCGCAACAATCATGTCATGGCGTGGAGCCGACGGCGGTATTGCTGCTGCAAAGAAGGGCAATTACGCTATCATGACCCCCGACAGCCACTGCTACCTGAACTTCTACCAAACAACAGACCGTCAGGACGAGCTATTGTGCATAGGTAGCTACATACCATTGCGTAAGGCATACTCACTCAACCCTTATGACAAGCTTGCAGAAAACGAGCAGAAATACATCCTGGGTGTTCAGGCAAACCTTTGGACAGAATATATTTCAACACCAATGCAGTTGGAGTACATGCTTTTGCCACGTTTGGGAGCTATCGCTGAAATTGGCTGGAGCAACCCTGCGCCCGAAAACAAGGATATTGAAGAGTTTATCGGACGTGCGAAACAGTTGTCACGCTACTACTACGCATTCGGTTGGAACTTCGCAAACCACTTCTACGAAGACGGCGTACAGATAGGCTGGTAGCAACTCGTTGAATTAATATTATTTAACAAAAATCATAAGGGGAGTTCATCTCCCCTTTATTTATATTTGTAAGTATTAATTTTATTAATAAAAACTTTGATACTAACTAACTATAATCATTATGAGAAAATTATTCACATTCCTATTCTGTGCGTTGCTCACTACGGTAGCTGTTTTCGCAGATGAGCCGTTCCGCAATCACAGATACGATTCGTTCAAAGTACTTTCGACGAACAACGAGAGCATAGTTTTCATCGGCAACAGCATTACTGACATGCACTGTTGGCCTGAGGTTTTTGTAACATCGGACGGCAACTATCTGCCAATTGTCAACAGAGGAAACTCCGGTACATATTCAACCGAGCAAAGTGATAACCTTGAGTCATACATCGCAGGCAAGCCCAAGAAGGTGTTCATGATGATTGGTACAAATGACATCGCCACACGAGGACTTAACTTTACAGGAGAACAGGTTCTCAAGTACATAAAGAGCATGGTTGACCGAATACAGAAACGTTCACCTGAGACAAGTATCTACCTATACTGCATTCTAAAGAGTAACTACGGATATAGAGTTGAATCGACATGGCTTCACGCCAACGAATTGATAAAAGAATATGTCGAAAAGGCTAATTCAGATAAACTTAAATATGTCGACATTTATGACGAGCTAGCTTGTGTTGCCGACGGTAACGAATGGAGTTACGACAAGTTGCACCTTACAGCAGCCGCATATGAGAAATGGAGCAGATCTATCTGCGAATACCTTGCAGAAGGCGAAGACTATACCGTAAATACCGTTTACCATGCAAACACCTCCTCTTTGCAGAATGACGGTGGATTTGGCAGAACAACACACGGTATGCGCGCTACATATTTCAGTATGATGACTATAAGCCAAAACGATGTGCTTGTTTTCGGTGACGAGTTCATCAAGAACGGCGAATGGCAGGAGTTGCTTGGCAACCGCAACGTAAAAAACCGCGGTACAGGCTGGGGTTATGGTGGCGACATTGCAACAACAAGCAAGATTGTAGATGCCACATATGCCAACATCAATGGTGTAACAAAAGAAAATGCCAAAGCGATATTCCTATACACCGGTACAGGCGACTGCAACGGAAGTACAGACATCGCAACAGTAAAGACAAACTATAAGGCTCTTGTAGACAAGGTTGCACAGAAGTCACCGGCATCCATCATCTATCTCATGGGTCTTACCCCCACAAACAATGCAAACACCACATCACGTGCTAAGGAGCTCAACGACTACCTTGCATCGCTTGCTACAGCAAACAGCAAAATCAGATATGTAGACACATACACTCCGTTCCTTAACGGCAACGTAGCAAATACAAAATATTTCTATCCAAGCAACTACCTTGGCGGTTTGGGATATGCAAAGATGGCTGTTATTATGAAAGAAGCCCTTTTGAAGGATTTCCCACAGGACACTTATAATGTAGCTACCGAAGAGGAAGCACAAGCACGTTATACCCAGGCAGGCTTGCGTAACACACTGACACAGGCTATCGCTAAAGGCTTGGTTGCAGAGCGCGGTGATGCAATGGGACAATACAATGCTGAAAAGATGAAGGCTTTCGATGCTGAAATAGCAAATGCCAATACTCTTTTGGAGAAGAACAACATAACAGAAGCAGAAGTTACAGAACTTGCAGAGAAATTAAATACCTTGATTAAAGAAGCTCTTTCTATGCCTAAGACAAGCACTGCAGAAAACGAGCATTGGTATCAGATGACATCGTTGCGCAGCAGCAATCTTTATATTACAGCCAAAGGCGCAGCTAACGGTGTTAAGGGCGAGAGCAACACTGCAGGTTTAGCAACCTCAATGTGGAAGTTTGTTGACCGTGGCGACAATACATTCGACATCGTAAACCGCGAATACGAATCATATTTGAGTCCTGTAGCCAATTACAACGCACAGATTAACACCACCACAACCCGCCCAAGCAACGGTTGGACTATCAGCTATTCAAATACACCTGGCTACTATATTGTTTCATCAGGCGATGTACAGTTAAACCAGACAGACCAGAACAATGCTGTTTTCAACTGGAGCAATAACGCAAATTTGGGTAGCGACCGTAACGATGCCGGTTGTCAATTGTTAATTTTCGAAGCCGGTGAAATAGCAGAATTACCCGATGCTACAGATGGTATTGTATACACCATAGATAAAAGTAATGGTAATCTTTACCACAAGGATGGTGCAGCCAACCAGAACTGGAACTGCTGCTGGAAGAGCAACACGACACCACAATTGCAGTTCGGTTGCGGAACTGTCAACAACATGAACTGGGCAAATAATAGCGTACAGTTGATGACCGGTACTGCCGGCAGTGCGAACTATTCAATAACAGCCCCTGCTGGCTATGTAATTACAGAGTACACCTTTACATTTGCCAACAACAACCACAACACCGGGCTCGAACTTACAATGGACAACGGTGCCTTGTATACAACATCAACTACAGCACAGACCATCAGTGCAAAGAACCAGAACGCTGGCTCTGTTTCATTCCGCCTTGCTGGTAACAACGGCAACGGTGTTGTTTTGACGAACTTTGTTGTAAAAGTAAAGGAAGATAAGATTGAGGCTGCAAAAATAAGTACCGAAGGCAATGAACATTGGTACTACATCACAAGTGCATCTACACAAGCCTATTGCGCCGGTAAAGTTATATACTACGACGAAGAAACTGGCAAGTTGCGCTTTGGCGACAAGGCATTCAGTGCAGAGCGCATCTGGAGTTTCTGGGAGAAAGACGGCAAACTTGCCATCAAGAACTATAACGGAGAATATTTCGGAACTGCAGGCGACGGAACCGGTAATTCAACTGCATTCGGTGTGGTAAATGAGCCAAACTACATATATAACATCAACAGTGCTTATGATTTCTTCATAATAAAGGACAATGCCGTTGAGTTGCATGCACAAAACGACAACTCAGTGATTGTACGTTGGGGTTCAGCTGCCGGTAATGCTTCACTTTGGAAATTCGATAAAGTTGACACAAGCAATGCTATGGCAGAGTTTGCATATACAAGAGTGGAACAAGGTAAGATCTGCACCGGTATCGGCAACACCGACCAGCCTATCGTGCGCTCTACAATCCGCGTAGGAGGACTTGACGGTAGCATCAAACTCCAAGGCGTAAAGGGTGCGTTCGCAGGAACAGACAGGAACGACATCAAAAATGTAAAGGCATACTTTGCTACCAACTCACGCGAGCTGTTCGTTAACTCGGAGAAGAAGATGGAATGGCGCGAGGAGAACGGCAAGCTGTTCGGCGAGGCCGTTACGCTTGCTGCTGACGGCACATTCCACATCACAGGCGAGTATGACATGAAACCGGGTGACAATTACCTATGGATTACATACGACATTGCAGAAACAGCAAAAGAAGGCAACACTGTTGATGCAAGCATTACATCATACACAATCGACGACAAAGAGGTTGCAGAAAGTAATGGTAACCCCAACTACAGCGTGACCATATTCCTTTCAGAGGGTGCAGTACTCATGCCTATGGACAAGGGTTCACTATACTACCGTATCCCCGCTATCACAGTAACAAAGGACGGAAAGCGTCTTGTAACCCTCACCGACGACCGCAAACATCACAACAGCGACCTCCCAAGCCACTGCTACCTTGTTGCACAGTATTCCGATGACCTTGGCAAGACATGGAGTGACCCTGTAACTGTAGCAGGAACAGCTGAAACCGGAGGTAATTATGGCCATGGTGACGCATCAATAGTAACTAACCGTGACAACGGCGAGATTATAGGTATCATGACAAGTGCCGGAACATACGGACACGGATTCTTTGCAGGAACAGCCGCACAGCCTCCACGTTGGAAAACAATTGTCAGCCGTGACAATGGAGAGACATGGGAGACACCTGTTGACCACACCGACGATCTCTTTGGTGCAAACTGCTCTAACCCCGACACAAAAACATGGAAGAGCGGTTTCTCGGGTTCAGGTGCAGCACTCCAGAAGCGTGACGGAACACTTGTTTCAAGCTTCGTAAACCGTCAGGCCGACAACAGCCAGCACTTCTACTTCTTCATGAGTAAGGACGGTGGACAGAGCTGGTATGTAAGCGGTACAAGTGGTACAAGCGGTGCTGATGAGCCAAAGACTTTGGAGCGTAACAACGGCGACCTTGCAATCAGCGTACGTGCAGGTGGCTACAACTACTACAACTACACATCGGACGACGGTGCTACATGGCACATGCCATCACAGACACGTTTCACAACCGGAATTTCGGGCAACGCATGCGACGGAGAATACATGGTATGGTGTTCTACAGTAGAAGGTAACCCATGGGACATTGCATTCCAGACATTGCCGAACAGCGGTAGCCGTCAGAACGTAAGTATTGCATTGTCAAAAGACGAAGGTGCTACCTTTGGTACACCAAAGACCATTTGCCCACGCGGTTCGGCATACAGCGCAGCTGTTGTACTGCCTGATGGAACACTTGGTGTTTACTACGAAGAGAACGGTGTATTCGGTGGCTTCACCATGCGTTTTGTACGTTTCTCACTCGATTGGGCAAGCAATGGTGTTTACAAGTTCACCAAAGAGGCACCATTCTACCCCATCAAATCGACAAACCCGACTGCTATTGAAGAGGTTGAAACTGAAAACGCAAATGTGAAAGCTATCTACGATTTGCAAGGCCGAGAAGTAGAGAACCCGACAAAGGGACTTTACATCATCAACGGCAAGAAGGTGCTTGTCAAGTAAAAGACAAACACATACATATCCATGAGGAACAGCTCAGAGCTGTTCCTCTTTTGTTTTTTCGGATTTTATGAGCTATATTCGCGGATAAATAGAGATAACGACAGAACAATGAGAAAGATACTCTTAACAATTTTACTCGCATTACCTCTATTGGGTTTTGCACAGGAGAAGACAAAAGTTGCATGCATAGGCAATAGTGTAACATACGGATATGGACACAAAGAACCAAAAGCAACATCTTACCCCACCCAACTGCAACAGATGTTGGGCGATAAATATGAGGTACGCAACTTCGGGCACTCGGGTGCTACGCTTTTGAGCAAGGGACACCGCCCATACATCAACCTGCCCGAGTACAAGGCTGCGCTTGAATTCGCGCCTGACATTGCAGTTATCCATCTGGGACTGAATGACACCGACCCACGCAACTGGCCCAACTATCGCGACGAGTTCTACGGCGACTACATAAACATTATTGAAGCATTGCGCGAAGCAAACCCCGATGTCGAGATTTATGTTTGCCAAATGACACCTATATTCCATTGGCATCGCCGTTTCAAGAGCGGAACACGCGATTGGTATCATCAGATACAGGAACTTATTCCGTACATTGCCGAATATGACAATTTTGAACTCATAGACCTCAGCCGTTATTTGTACCACCGCCCCGACCTTATGCCCGATGCATTGCACCCCGATGCAGAGGGAGCCGGCATCATTGCCAAGCAGGTATATTCGGCAATAACCGACGACTTTGGCGGTCTTTCACTATCGGCAATATACAGTGACAACATGGTAATCCAGCGCGACAAGCCATTCGTTGTAAAAGGAATAGCAAATGCCGGTGACGAGGTTACAATTAAACTTGGTAAAAAGAAGGTAAAAACACATACCGACGAGTGGGGCGAATGGAAAGCCACATTCCCTCCAATGGAAGCCGACGGAAAGAGCTACACTATGACTGTTGAATGCGGTAAAGAGAAAATCACATACAGCAACATTGTTGTAGGTGAGGTATGGCTCTGTTCAGGACAGTCGAACATGGCATTTATGGTAAAGGAGAGTTCGCACATAGAGCAGAGCCTTGCAAATGTAAAAGGCAAGGATATACGCCTCTACGACATGAAGCCAAGAGTCATCACAAACAACATAGAATGGGATTCGCTTGACCTTGTAAAGCTCAACAACCACGACTACTACCTGCCCACAAGCTGGCAGCTACAGAACGAGCAGAATGTGAAAGACTTTTCAGCTGTAGCTTATCACTTCGGTGCAATGCTTGCCGACTCGCTCGGTGTTCCTGTTGGACTTATATGCAATGCTGTTGGTGGCGCACCTGCCGAAGCATACATCGATCGCAAGACACTTGAATTTCACCCCGTACTTGTTGACATATTATATAATTGGAGAGGCAACGACATGATACAGGACTGGTGCCGAGGACGTGCAAGCAAGAACATAGCCAAGAGTACAAATAACCTGCAACGTCACCCATACGAACCTTGCTACCTCTATGAAACAGGAATAATGCCAATAGCACACTATCCTATAAAGGGAGCTATATGGTATCAGGGTGAATCGAACGCGCACAACGTGGAACTGCACGAAATTATATTCCCCACACTCATCGACAGCTGGCGCAGAACATGGAACGATGCTGAGATGCCATTCTATTTTGTTCAACTATCGAGCATAAACCGCCCGTCGTGGCCACACTTCCGCGACTCACAACGCAGAATGGCTGCAGAAATTCCCAACTGCGACTTTGCCGTGTCGAGCGACAAAGGTGACCCGTATGATGTTCACCCGAAGGAGAAAGCCCCCGTTGGAGAACGTCTTGCACGTCTTGCACTGAACCAGACATACGGTATGTGCCACGTGGCGCAGCACGGCCCCACCCCGGTGAGTGCAAAAGAGATAAAAGGAAAAATAACTATCGAATTCAGCAATGCTGCAGGATTAAAGACTAGCGACGGCAAGGCTTTGCGTGGTTTGGAGATTGGTTGGGCTGTTGGTTCATTACAGGAGATTCCAAGTGAGAACATTAAGTTCGATGGCAACCGCATAATCATTGAGGGCTACAGCAATTTACGTCGCGTTCGCTATGCGTGGAAACCCTACACCGACGCAAATCTTGTAAATGAAGAGAACCTACCGGCAAGTACTTTTGAGATTACAATCAAATGAAAAAAGGCGCTTATGCGCCTTTTTTCATTTGATTGTAATGATTATTTAATCACTCCCAATTCCTTTCCAACCTTAATAAACGCTTCGATAGCTCTGTCAAGGTGCTCCTGTTCGTGAGCGGCAGAGAGCTGTACGCGGATACGGGCCTCGCCCTTTGGAACAACAGGATAGTAGAAACCGGTAACGAAGATACCCTCCTGTGCCATCTTTTGTGCGAACACCTGCGAGAGCGGAGCATCATAGAGCATCACCGCGCATATAGCCGACTGTGTAGGCTTAATGTCAAAACCGGCAGCCAACATTCTGTCACGGAAGTAGTTCACATTGCTCTGCAGCTTGGCGTGCAACGCATCGCTTTCGGCAAGCATCTTGAACACCTCGATTGACGCACCTACAACCGATGGTGGCAATGAGTTGGAGAAGAGATAAGGACGTGAGCGCTGACGGAGCATGTCAATGATCTCCTTGCGGCCTGTTGTAAAGCCACCTACTGCGCCGCCGAACGCCTTACCCAAAGTACCAGTAAAGATATCGATGCGTCCGTAGCAACCGAACTGCTCGGCAACGCCACGACCTGTAGCACCTACCACACCGGCAGAGTGGCTCTCGTCAACCATCACAAGCGCATTGTATTTTTCTGCAAGGTCGCATATCTTATCCATAGGAGCGACATTTCCGTCCATAGAGAATACACCATCGGTTACGATTATGCGATAGCGCTGTGCCTGAGCCTCCTGCAGACAACGCTCCAGGTCGGCCATGTCGGCGTTGGCATAGCGGTAACGCTGTGCCTTGCACAGACGCACACCGTCAATTATTGAAGCATGGTTGAGCGAGTCGGAGATAATGGCATCCTCGGCTGTGAACAGAGGTTCAAAAAGACCACCGTTAGCATCAAAACAAGCCGCATAAAGGATTGTATCCTCGGTTTTGAAATAGTCAGCAATAGCCTTTTCCAATACCTTGTGATAGTCCTGTGTTCCACAGATAAAACGTACCGAAGACATACCGAAGCCACGCGCCTCCATTGCCTCCTGCGCCGCCTTCATAAGACGTGGGTTGTTGGACAAACCAAGATAGTTATTCGCGCAGAAGTTAAGCGCCTTTGAACCATCCTCAAGAGTTATTTCTGCAAACTGTTGCGATGCGATATTACGCTCCTTCTTGTAAAGACCA
The DNA here is from genome assembly GCA_045630965.1 of Bacteroidaceae bacterium. Classification (GTDB taxonomy): domain Bacteria; phylum Bacteroidota; class Bacteroidia; order Bacteroidales; family Bacteroidaceae; genus HGM04593. The sequence goes on from JAZQTU010000031.1 coordinate 77,767, forward strand.
GCCTCCTCTATCGCCGCCAGTTCATTCTGCAAATGCTGTTGAAATTTACCGTACATTTTATAATAGTTTTAGTTTGATAGCAACAATAAATAGTTAACCTTTTATTGTTAGAATTGTCATTCTGAACGAAAGTTAATAATTTCAAACCCACCTGCAAAAGTACCCTTTTTCAGTTAAAAAAAACACAACCATAACCAAATTTATATGCAATAACATTATTTAACTTTATTTAACCCAACGGGGGGGGTAATTTGTTCTCTTTTAGCTAAATTCGCCCCGCTTTATCAAAGATAAAGAGCAACAAACTGGTGATATACTAAAAACACATAAAAATTCACCTCAAAAACAGCTCTTAACAGCAAATAATTAAAAATCATTTATATGAAGAATATCACACTATTTATCGCATCACTGTTCCTCACAATTGGTGCAATGGCGCAGACATTTGTGACTCCACTAGTGGGACATTATTACAAAATCAAGGGAGACCATAGTTCGCTTTGCTGGTTAACTCCTGAATTAAGCAGTAACTCGATTAAAGTATCGGGCAATGAGGCTGATGCAGCAATTTTTGAAAAAACAGAAAATGGATTCCGTGTTGTCTCAACAGGAAAATATCTTGGAATGAATGGTTCTACTATATCATATGTAGATACAGAAAAGCCTGTTGTTATTGGTGATTCACAAATCAATACTGAAAACGGAACTAAATATTCAATTAAAGTAGATACTGACTACTTGTATAACAATAGTACTGCTACAAGCCCTATTACTCACGAATCGTCGGGTTGGATAAACAATATTGAACGTTTTTGGGGATTCATTGAAGTTTTTATTCATGAAAACGTTTATACCATTGACAACAAATTTAATAATCGTGGTTCCATGGCTTACGGAACCTGGAATAGTGCAGAATACTTTGGTTTAACAAATATTACCTTGAGTGGATGCACAGGCAATAATCTTACCGTAGAAAATGAAGCCAATAAACTTTGGTATGTAAAGACAACAGATCAGGGTGTATACATATACAATCTTGGCAAGGAGTTATTCTTGCAGGAACAAGCTTCAGAGAAGGCTACATGTGCAGAGGCTATTGCCAATGGATTTGTATTGGAAGAGAGAACTAATGACAACACGAAATATATAAGTGTAAAGAGCGGTAATTACTATCTTTCATATTCTTGTGGCTGGGCACCAAATAGCGATTACGGTTCTGTACGTTGGTTGACAAATAATGAGGAAGCGGCAACACTATTGACCTTTACATCAGTTGCTCCAACAACAGACTATACTGAAAAAATTGCAGAAGCAAATGAAAAAATCGCCATGCTCGAAAACGGAGTTGCAACAGCAAAAGCAAATCTTGCAACTGCTATTGAACAAGTAAGGGCTTATTTTGAAACAATAACAATTGGCAATAGTGTAGGTGAATATTCTGGAACATATTCTGCAGGCGAAATAGAAAGCGTGTTTAGCAGCATGGAAAGCTTCTATAAAAACATCAATTCAACAACACTGGTTTCTGACATCGAAGGCTATATTGAAATGATTAACGAAGTAAAAGTTTCATATTCTCTTAACATGCCTGAAACTGGAGAATATTTCCGCGTAGCATACGATTATGGTGGAACAATTGGTAAATTATACATGCAAAGTGTTGCATCAAGCGTAAAAGGACTGCAGTTTACATCAGAAACAGGTTCTGAATCTATATGGCTCTATGATGGAACTTCGCTTCTTTCATACAATGAAGGATTGTGTGTTAAAGAAGCTGGAGGTACACGCGGTCTTCAAGGTGTAGGTGTAACACAAGAAGCAACATTCTCTATTAGTATCCGCAATGCATCAAAATACAACATCGCTTGTTCATCATATATTCATGCGAATTCAAGTGGTCAAAATTATTTCAGTGACCACTGTGACAAAGATGGTGGTCATAGCGCCCATGATCTTATTCTTGAACATGTTTATTCTCTCCCTGTAACATTCAGCGCTGGCGATGACAAGGGATATTATTCAACATTCTGCGCTCCTGTAGAGGTTGAAATTCCAACAGGAGTAAAAGCATGGTACTTGACTCAGGAAGGCATAATCAACAAAACTGCTTCAATGACAGAAATTACGAGTGTAATCCCTGCAAATACTGCAGTAATCCTTATTGCCGAAGAAGCAAAGACATATGAGTTTACAATAAGTAACACAAATGCTCCTGCAATTGAAGGAAACTTGTTTAAGGGTACAACTGCTACAGAGTATATTACCAAGGAAGCAAACAAGGAATACTATGTACTTTGGAACCATGAAACAGAAGGTATTGGTCTATTCAAGGATAGTGCAACACAGTTAAAGAATAAAGGCCACAAAGCTTACCTTATACTTGATGCACCGGCAGAGGGTGAAGCACAGAACAGCACAAACCTCCGTTTTGACTTCGGTGGTACAACAGCAATTGAAGAGGTTGTTGTTGAAAACAACAAAGAGGCAATCTACGACCTCCAGGGCCGCCGCGTAAGCGAGATTACAAAGGCAGGAATTTATATTGTTAACGGTAACAAAGTTTTGGTCAAGTAATTGACCAAAACTTCGATAACACGAGCAGCGAAAGGTCGCGAGTATCACCGCGAAAGTGGTGCCTCGTGGGTCGCGAATAGCGAGTGTTGTCAAAGAATTGGTTAAGTAATGGATTAGAAAAGTCCTTCAAACTCTCTCTCTTGGGGGAGACGGAGGGGGCCGATATATTAATATGAAAAAGGTATATACATCACCTCTTGCCACAGAGGTAAACATTGAGGCAACAAATATGCTCGCCACATCAATACAGATTAACAATAATACAACTGTAGACACAAGCAACGGTGGTCAGCTTTCAACAGGTCACCGCGGAACATGGGGTAACCTGTGGGAGAAAAATTAATTAAGGATATTTATTCTCATAAATATTAAATTTGATTTGTTAGAGAGGCTGTGCCGCGAGGTACGGCCTCTCTTTATTAGAATCGTTAAAACTAAAAACAGACAGGCGGTGCGTGCTTTTACACTATTTTTATGATATATTAATAAAAATTTGTACCTTTGCGAGAAATATACTTGACATAAGTAACTAAAACAGACAAACGATGTTAGGAAATATTCTGCTGCTTGTTTTCTATCTGATAGCACCGGCATTGATTCTTTTGGTATGTCGCAAGACTAAGGTATTCAACAAGATTGGTCCTGTATTGACACTATACGTGTTGGGAGTTGTAGTTGCGAACATTGGTATTTTCCCAACCGAGGAGGTTGCACATGCCAAGATGTTCGGCTTCATGGAGACAATATCGGAAGTTCTCATTCCACTGGCTCTGCCTATGTTGCTTTTCGGTTGCAATTTCAAGAAATTCTCATTGGGTAAGTCGATGGGGGCATTTGTAATTGGTGTAATATCTGTAGTTGCCTTTGTTTTAGTAGGATTCATCATGCTCAGGAAGAATCTTGGTGAGGAGGGCCCAATGATGAGTGCAGCTCTTACAGGACAGTACCTTGGAGGTGCTGCAAACCTTGCAGCAATCAAGCAGATGCTTGGCTTGAGCACAGAGAACTTTGTAATTCTGTCGACCTGTAACCTCATTATATCATTCTTCTACCTGATGTTCCTCATGGGAGGTGGTGTAAAGTTTGCACGTAAGATTGTTGGCAAGCGCGGTGGAAAGGACCAGAATGTAAACGTAGAGGAGTATACCGAGGAGAACCCATACAAGGATTTCGGAAAGAAAAAGAGCATTATACAGTTGCTGAAGGTATTGGTGGCATCGGTTGTCATCATGGGTATTTCTGTTTACGTAGGCACTGTTGCCGGACGTGGAAACGGCATTTCAATGGTTGCGCTAATTCTCTCTATCACCACCCTGTCGCTGCTGTTGACAAGTTGGAAAGAGGTACGCACATGGGACAAGAGCTACGACGCCGGCATGTACCTTATATATGTGTTCTGCCTTGTAATGGCAACAATGGCCGACCTGAGCACCATCGATTGGGAACAGAGCCTTTACATATTGCTCTTCCAGGCTATAATAATATTCGGTTCACTGTTCCTGACAATTATTTTTGCCAGACTGTTCCGTATTGATGCCGACACTGCAGTCATTACATCGGACACACTTGTCAACTCCCCTATCTGTGTTCCAATGATTGCGGCAACCATGAAGAACAAGGATGTCATTGTCACAGGTATCACCAACGGTCTTTTGGGATATGCCGTAGGAAACTACATCGGTTATCTGATGTTCTGCCTGCTGGGAGTGCTTTAATTTAGAAAATATACAAAAATGAAAAATATACTTGTCATAGGTTCTACCGGTCAGATAGGATCGGAACTCACAATGAAGTTGCGTAACATGATTCCTAATGGAAACGTTGTTGCAGGCTACATCCCCGGAGCAGAGCCCAAAGGCATACTACTTGAAAGCGGCCCTGCTGAAGAGGCTAACGTAAAGAATGTACAGCAGCTTGCCGACATTGTAGAGAAATACAAGATTGACACCATATACAACCTTGCGGCGTTGCTGTCGGCTGTTGCCGAATCAAAGCCTCTGCTGGCGTGGGATATTCAGATGAATGGCCTTATAAACATTCTTGAGATTGCACGCGAAAAGAAATGTGCGGTGTTCACTCCAAGCTCTATCGGTTCATTCGGCCCCAACACTCCACGCGACAACACCCCACAGGATACAATACAGCGTCCACGTACCATGTACGGAGTGACAAAGGTTGCAACAGAGCTATTGAGCGACTATTACTTCAACAAGTATGGTGTTGACACACGCGCCGTACGTTTCCCGGGACTCATATCAAACGTGACACTACCCGGCGGTGGCACAACAGACTATGCTGTAGAGATATATTATGCTGCAGTCAAGGGTGAGGATTTCGCATGCCCCATCCAGCCCGGTACATTCATGGACATGATGTACATGCCCGACGCGCTTAAGGCGGCTGTAGACATCATGAATGCCGACCCTTCAAGACTCATTCACCGCAATGCGTTCAACGTGGCATCGATGAGCTTTGACCCGGAGATTATAAAGGCATCAATCCTGAAATATATCCCTGACTTCAAAATGCATTACGAGTTTGACCCTGTGCGCCAGGCTATCGCCGATTCATGGCCAAACAGAATGGACGACTCATGCGCCCGCGAAGAGTGGGATTGGAAACCAAGCTACGACCTTGATTCCATGACACAGGACATGATAAAGACTCTACGCGAAAGATTCAATAAGTAAAAAATACAAGCGAAGGCAACTATAATTAAGTTGCCTTCGCTTTTTTATAAGAACAAAAATATCATTCCGGTTGTTCATTAAACAGGCCTCATGAAAATGCAGGCAGATGTCTAATAACGAAAATGATATTAAAATGAAGAGAGTCTATTTTCCTCCACAATGCGAAATGACAAATTACGAGCTTGAGACGTTCATACTCGCCAACAGCATACCACAAATCGCTAACGAAAGAAGAGGCGGCATTATTGGCGAAAAGAACAGCCCTGCAGACAAGTGGGGAAATCTTTGGCAATAGAACAAATCCCAAAAGTCATGACTTTTGGGATTTGTTCTATTGCTTTACTTTGAAAGTTCCAGCATCCTGACTATCGGTTTCTTTGCATCTTCGCGCAGAGATTCGTCAAGTTCAACTGCCGGCCACTCATATTTAAGTGTGTTATACAATTTCTCAAGAGTATTCAGGCGCATATAGCCACATTCGTTGCATGCACAAGGACCTGTCATTGGAGGTACGGGGATAAACTCCTTGTCGGGGCAACGCTTCATCATTTCGTGCAGAATTCCACTCTCTGTTGCTACAATGAACTGCTTTGCTTCGCTCTTTTCGGCAAATGAGAGTATTGCCGCCGTTGAGCCGATGAAGTCGGCAAGGGCGAGCACTCCGCTCTTACATTCAGGGTGAGCAAGAACTTTAGCATCGGGATTGGCTACCTTGAGCTCCACTATCTTTTCAATGGAGAACTGTTCGTGAACGTGACAGCCACCGTCCCAAAGCAACATGTTGCGATGTGTAACAGCATTGAGATAACCGCCGAGATTCTTGTCGGGAGCAAAGATTATCTTTTCATCCTTTGGAAAACTGTCTACGACAGCACGTGCATTGGTAGAGGTCACAACGATGTCGGTCAATGCCTTCACTGCTGCCGATGTATTCACATAGGCTACGACCTTGTGGTCGGGGTGAATGGCCTTGAAACGTGCCAATTCTTCGGCCGGGCAGCTTTCGGCAAGCGAACAGCCGGCATTGAGGTCGGGAATAAGCACCTTCTTTTCGGGGCTAAGTATCTTGTTTGTTTCGGCCATGAAATGTACACCGCACATAACAAGTATATCAGCTGTTGTCTTTTCGGCTATCTGCGCCAAAGCAAGACTGTCACCTACAAAGTCGGCTACATCCTGTATTGTGCCGTCGGTGTAATAATGAGCAAGCACTACTGCGTTCTTCTCCTCGCAAAGACGTCTGATTTCCGCCTTGAGGTCAATACCTTCGGGAACAGCCTCATCGATGTATCCCTTTTCTATCCACTCCTGTTTTATCATGATTGTAAATATTTACTTTGCGAAGATACAACATTTTCCTACACGAAAAAACTTTATTGAAAGATATAACCTTTAATAACAGATGCAAAAAAACAAAAGAAGATGTTGTATTTTCAAAAACTTACGTTCTTACTTGCCCTCTCTTTTATTGAATGGAAAGGAAAAATTATAAGTTGCTCCTATCCTCACCTGATGAAACGGCCAATCATTCAACCCCACTCTGTAACCGGCTGTAACACCGAAATCGCCCCAGTTGTAGGAGGTGTCGAACTTGAAGGTCATAGGAGCATCGCCATAACGTTCCCAACCGACATATCCGCTCCATTCGGCACTGGCAGTAAATGACTTAAGGTTATAATCGACACGCAATCCGTACATTACTGCATCATTCTGCCTGCCATTGTCTGTCTGCCAACAAAGGAAACCCGAGGAGGCCGCCAGTTTCAAAGAGCTGTTGCCACCGGGCAATGTAAATCGTCTGCCCAATGTAGCATCAAAGAAATACCCAGCATTGTCGTAATAACGGGCAAAGTAATAATCACCGCCGGACGCAGTCTTCAATGCAACCCTCAATATAAAATCAAGCCAGTTCTTCTCCTGGCAGAGCATTGCTATATCTGTAGAGACATATATGTCACCGGTCAACCGGCCTGTTGTATATCCGTCGCTTTCAACACGCCTGTAACTATTAACGGCCGGAGAAACTGAGTAATACTCGAACATATTACCCCACAAGACAAGGTTTACACGGGAACTGAACAACGGAACTGTAAGCCTTGCAAATATATCTGTTGTGAAATCTTCCTTTGCTGTAGTTGTTGTTCCAAAGTAATTGTCGGAATAGATTTCCAGTTTACACCCTATAAGCCTGTCACCGTTCAGCACCTCCGGAACAGGGAAGGCGTTTGGGCCAAAAAATTCGGGAGCAATACCGGTCTTGTTTGACAATGTCGGTTTCATGATAGGGGTTGTCGGTACATGTCCGTCATTGGAGGAGAAAGCCCAGACATCCAAAGAGACAATACACAGGAATAGCCAGCATGCTATTTTTAGTGATTTCGTGTTCATGTTTCAAGATATTTCGGATACTCTTGAGTATATTATAACGACATTGAAAAATAGATACCGCACCCACCGTCACCGGTAAATGTCGGCGCAAGCGTCATGTCGTGTTTCTTTGCAAACGGTGTGGTAAAAAGCAAGCCGCTTCCAACACCGATTGCAGCACCGGCAACGACATCCCAAATATCGTGTTTACGCGCATACATTCTGCCCCATGCGACATAACCGCCCACAATATACGCCGGAACGCCCCATTTCCAGCCATAGCGTTTCATTAGGAATGTTGCGCCGGCAAATGCCAGTTGGTTATGGTTTGACGGGAAGGCATCAAAACCGCTACCGTCGGGGCGGCTCTTCTCAACACTGTACTTGAGTATATATGTCACGGCTGTTGATATGGCAACGGTCTTTCCAAGCTCTAAAAAGCCCTCGTAGTCACCCTTGCACAATGACACTCCTGCACCAATGGCAGCTGGGACGAACATGGCGACATCGGTAGAGAGGTCGACACTCCTGCTCGTCTGTGCATCAGCTGTGACAAACGACAGCATTGCAGCAAGCATCATCAACAACATTTTTTTCATATTCACTCCTTTTCGAGCGCCCACAGCACGGCAATCACAGAGAATACAGCAGCTACGAACAATACGGCTATTGATATAAACAGTTCGGAAATATTGAACAAGGGAATTGCCAAGATAAGCAAGCTTATAATAAAGAGCAACACCACTGAAAGCGGACGTATACGACGTGGATTAAAATTGAATTCTCTCCACCAAGTGAACTTACCATTCTTTAAGCCCGGACCATATTTCTTGCAATACAAGGAATCGATCTTACCTGTGGCTGTAACAAGAGCCAACAGAATCAGAACTGATGCTACAATATAAAATTCCATATAAAAATTTTTACGAGTTATACATTAATTTCAGAACAGAAGAACTACTCAATCTTTGTTCTACAAAAATAGTACAATCAGCTATTATGCACAATTTTTTATAAGTAAATTTTATTTTGTAGATATTTCTGAGAAATATCCTATTTTATGGTTATATTAGCATGATTTTTCACAAATACACAAATTATGAATGTCATAAATATCTTTATTGAATGGTTCAGAGGAATAACTTTCCTACAAATAATAGACTTTATAGGAACATTTGCTTTCGCCATAAGCGGTATACGTCTGGCGTCTGCCAAACAGTTCGACTGGTTCGGAGCATACGTTGTCGGCGCTGCCACAGCCATTGGTGGAGGTACATTGCGTGATGTAATGCTCGACGTCCCAGTGTTCTGGATGCACGACGGAGTTTACCTTGTGTGTACAGCTATAGCCCTGATATGGGTAATCCAGTTCCGAAAGTACATGATCAAGATGCACATAACATTCTTTATCTTTGACGCCATAGGTCTTGCACTGTTCACCATAGTAGGTATCCAAAAGACCATTGACTGCGGGCTGCCTGTTTGGGTAGGCATAGTCATGGGTACAATGACCGGTGTTGCAGGAGGTATCATACGAGATGTACTCATCAACGAGGTACCGCTCATTTTCCGCAAGGAGATTTATGCCATGGCATGTGTTGTAGGCGGTCTTGTATTCGGTTTATGCTACATACTGGAGATGCCGACCGTGATCACTCACCTTACCTGCGGCGCATCGGTATTCCTGACACGCGTATTGGCTGTCAAGTACCAGATTTGCCTTCCTACATTAAAGCCCGAAAGTGACCATAAATAATACAAACACAAACATCATAAATAAACCACAAAAGCAATGAAAAGGATTATACATTCAATACTTATGGTTCTTGTCTGCCTGCCTATGACTATTATGGCAGACAGCCGTATCAACCTGACACCGCTTCCCATGAAAATGACTGTAGGGAACGGGGATTTGACATTGCCGGAGAGTTTTACTATTTCAACCGGTGATCTCAACAACGCAATGGCTGAAGAGGCAACCAAATTCAGCAAGTTGTTTAACGAGGTGACAGGCTATTCTGTTACTGTGACAAGCGACAATGATGCCTTCATAAAAATGCACAAGTACACCGGTAACGAAGCTATCGGCAACGAGGGCTATACTTTGGACATTACAGCCAACGGCATATCGATTGCTGCAAACGACGCAAAAGGTTTCTATTATGCATTCCAGAGCATAAAGAAGATGTTGCCGGCAAATGTAATGGCAGAGGTTAAGGATGACAACATCACCAATTATTCACTACCCATTGTGAGCATTGTTGATGCCCCACGTTTTGAATGGCGAGGATTCATGCTCGATGTAAGCCGCCACTACTTCACCACTGACGAGATAAAGCGCATGATTGATGTGATGGCATACTACAAGATGAACCGTTTCCACTGGCACCTTACCGACGACCAAGGATGGCGCTTCGAGGTAAAGAAATACCCTCGCCTCACAACCGTAGGTGCTACACGTAATAACTCATGGAGTGTAGACCCTGAATATGGTGGCTATTACATAAACGAGCCTTACGGACCATATTTCTACACACAGGAGGAGTGCCGCGACATTGTGGCATACGCAGCCGAACGTCACATAGAGGTAGTTCCCGAAGTGGAGTTCCCCGGACACTCATGTGCCGTAAACGCTGCTTATCCTGAATTCAGCTGTTGGCCCGACGGAGCACACAGCGTACAAGTGAACGGCGGTATATTCAGCGATGTGCTGAACGTTGCCAACCCACACGCAGTACAGTTCGTAAAGGATGTTATCGATGAGGTTATCGATGTATTCCCTTATCACCAGATACATATAGGCGGAGACGAGACACCGATAAGCGCATGGCAAGGCAATGCAGAGTGCCAGGCATTGATGCAGAAAATGGGCTACAGCAATATACGCGAACTGCAGTCACACTTTGTACGCGAGATTTCGGACTATGTAACAGCTAAAGAGGGCGACAAGAAACGTACCGTTATAATGTGGAACGAGAGCCTCACAGCAGGTGGTACAAACGAGGAACTTATCAAGGGTACAAACGGTATGATGATGTGCTGGGAGAGCGGACAGGTGCAACCTTGCGCACGCAAAGCAGCCGAATATGGAATGAATTCTGTAATCACCCCATGGGGCCCATACTACATCAACCGCAAGCAGAGCAAAGACCCGGGCGAACCTACAGGAGCTGGCTACGGTGACGACACTGTTGAAGCAACATACAATTACGTACCAGTCCCTGCCGACGTTCCTGCCGAACTGCAGAAATATTACATTGGCGTACAAGGTACATTCTGGACAGAACACGTACAGAGCAACTACCTGCTTGAATACCTTGCACTGCCACGTCTTATTGCCATTGCCGAAACTGGTTGGACACCTGCAAGCAAAAAGAATTTCAGCGACTTCCAGCAACGTATAACAAAAGATACCCTTTTGCTCAACTACAACAACTATGAATACGGCCGCCACTATATTCTCAACGGCAATAACAGCGATAACGGCAAGGTTATGCCTACTCCATCGACTGACGAGAGCAAAACTTGGTATCGCATTGTCACAACAGCTACCGATACACGTGCCGGACGTTGCATACAATTGTTGCGCGAAGGAATGGAGATTGCAGACAAGACAGGAACTGCACCTGCCAACCGTCTGTGGAACAGCGAAATCATAGAAGATGAGAGCAATGCCGGATACGACTATCAGCAATGGGCGTTCATGCAAGACCCTGCCAACCCCGAGCATTGGGCTATCGTAAACAAAGCAAAACCAAATGGTTCGGTAAAGGGCACACCTACTGCCGAGAACAATACCGGACGCTGGGATTATGACGACAACAACCGTCACTACGATTTTATCTTTGGCGACAAGGCGTACGCAAAGAACGGTAGCAATTACAACTACAGCATACGAAGCCAAAAGGTTTCGAACGGCAACATGTGCCTCAACTACGCAGGCCCAGGACAGAATCATTCAATCAACCTTTGGAGCGACCCGGCCGACGGTAACGGCGGTATTTGGGAATTCCGCCCTGTGGAAGCACAAGATGCAGAGATAGAAATAAATTACCCTGTAGAGGGCAAGTTCTACCGCATAATAAACAACACCGAACGTTTCAAGGGCTGGACAATCTATGACAACAACGACGGTAAAGTAACAGCAGCAAAGCAACAATATGGCGCCGATATTTGGGTGCTTACCGATTGTGAGACAACCGCCGCGGGACAGACATTCAAGTTGCAGAACACAACAACCGGCCTTTACATTAGCAGCAACACTGCACCAATAGCCTTGGGCAACAACGGCGTAACGCTCACCAATGTCTACAACACCAAGAGCGGTGACTTCAGCATAAGAATGGGCGAAGAGGCACTGTGCCCCACACCGGAACGTGCAGCAACAAACCCCAACACTCTTGGCAAGGGAGGTATATACCCACAGGGAACAGGCTGGATTTTTGAAGAGGCATACCCTGTATGCTACGTATGCATTGATGAGAACGGTAATTTAATCAAGGTCGATTACCAGGCTGCAACAGCAGGTAAACCGTTTACAGCCGTTGCGCCAGCTATTGAAAACTACGAAATTCAGAAGTACGAAGATACCGGCAGTGCTGACGCACCTGTATTAGAAAATGTTACAGAAAGTAGAATTGTAAATGTAACATACAAGCGTGTATCGAACAGCATCACATACCGTTGTTACACCTTGGACGGCAACCACATCGCCGACTACACCACCCTATGCATCATTGGAGAAAACCACACTGTAAAATATCCCGAATTGGATTTCTTTACATTAGTTGGCGGAGAAGAAGAGAGCAAAGTCATTACCCCAACCGGAGACACAGTGATTGAAGCATATTACGACACAGAAGGCATTATTGGTGTTGCATCCATTGGAGAGGCCGTAACGGAACTCGAAACAGGAGCATCGTATGTGATATATAACGCAAAGAATGAGACATCACGCAGCGGTTTCCTCAGCGTAGGCGCAGTGGGAGCAGGCATTACCACCACCAACGGCATAAGCGAGGCAAACCCCGGTTTTGTATGGAATTTCGAAGGCGACGGCAACCGCTTTACTGTAAAGAACAATTACGACATATACATACCACAGCTTTTACGCGGTTCATTGGTAAAAGGTGGCGACAGCCCCGAAACCTTCATATTCACATTCAATGCCGAGCAGAATACATGGAGTGTAAAGGGCACAAGCAACAACTACTATTGGAACGGTAATGCTGACAACACCTTCACCGGCTGGGACGACGGTCACCCGTTCATCATATACAGCTACAAGCCACACCCCTATTTCACCGTTACTTACAAGTGCGTGGATGAGCTAGGCAATGAATTGGCAAGCGGTTCGCGCTATGTAAAGGGTGGCGACGCCTACACATTGCTTGCTCCTATAATGGATGAATACACTTTTGTAGAGTGCGATGCCGTATATGAGGAACTTGCCAACGTCAAGAAAAACATAGAACTGACACTTACATACTGTGAAAAGGCAACAGGCATTGGAAATGTATGCAACGAAGAGATTGTTTTACCCGGAGAGATTTATGACCTGCAGGGCAGAAAGATTACCGCCCCTCAAAAGGGAATATACATTAAGGAAGGTAAAAAGATTCTGATTAAATAAATTACAAGTAAACAACCGCGTATAATGTAGGGGTAGGGTTAGCCTACCCCAGAATAGAGAACAAATATATGAAAACCATTACATACCGTACACAGGGAACATGTTCCCGCTTTATTGAAGTAACCGGTGAAAACGGCATAGTAGCAGATGTGAAATTCTTTGGCGGTTGCGATGGCAACCTGCAAGGAATAAGCAAACTTGTAAAGGGAATGAAATACGAAGATGTAATTGCACGCCTCAAGGGTATCAGTTGCAACGGCAAACCTACATCATGCCCCGACCAGTTATGTCGCGCAATAGAAGAACTGATGAACCAGGAATAACTCCAACGCATCATGGCAAAAAAAGTAAAGAACAACGAATACAAGATAAAGAACGAAGCCTTCATGCAGGCTTTGCGTGACGGCGAGGAGGAGTTGCTTGAAATTTCTCAAGGCGTACTTGTAAAAATCATTGAGAGCGGTGACGGCGACCGTTGCCCTCGCAACAACAATGTGGTGACAGTGCATTACAAAGGCAGCCTTATCAGCGGCAAAGTGTTTGACAACAGTTGGGAACGCGGTTACCCCGAAGCATTCCGCCTGAACGACCTCATCGTGGGTTGGCAGATAGCTCTGACACAGATGCATGTAGGCGACCACTGGATGGTATATATTCCATACGAAGTAGGTTACGGCACACGTACTAACGGCCCTATCCCGGCATATTCAACACTGATATTCGAGGTTAAACTGGTTGCTATAATGTAATATCAGGAGATGAAAACCTACCGCGAACATTACAAGGAACTGTTGAAACTTGGACTGCCTATAATCGTCGGGCAGTTGGGTGTTATACTCGTATCCTTTGCCGACACTTTCATGGTAGGTTGGCATGGAACCAAAGACCTTGCAGCAGCAAGTTTCGTAAACAACGTTTTCAACCTCGCAATTATCTTTGCCATAGGATTCTCTTATGGTTTGACCCCCATTGTAGGAAAATTGTTTGGCGAGGGGAAACAGAAAGAGGCCGGTGTGGTACTGAAAAACGCACTGCTCTCCAATGGTGTCATGTCACTCCTGGTGATTGCCGCAATGGGCATATTATACAAGAACATAGACCGTTTGGGACAGCCTGAAGAACTATTGCCGCTTATACGTCCCTACTTTATAGTGTTGCTCCTATCATTGCCTTTTGCGATGATGTTCAATGCCTGCAAACAGTTCATCGACAGCATCACAGACACAAAGACAGCAATGTGGATAATGCTGTCAGGCAATGTTATAAATATCGTAGGTAACTACTTGCTTATCTTTGGTAAATGCGGATTTCCCGAATTGGGACTCCTTGGCGCCGGTATAGCGACAGTGCTGTCACGCATGGCGATGCTGGCATTTGCCCTGACTGTATTCCTGCGAAGCAGACGGTACCGCACATATATGCAGGGTTTCTTCGGTGGAAAGATTACTGCAACAGAACAGAAGAGACTCAACAGACTTGGCTTGCCTGTTGCATTGCAGATGGGTATGGAGACTGCGTCGTTCAGCCTTGCTACAATAATGGTCGGATGGATTGGAACAAATGCACTTGCAGCCCATCAGATAATGTGTACGGTGGGACAGTTGGGATTTATGATATATTACGGCATGGCGGCGGCTGTTGCTGTAAAGACAAGCAACTACAACGGTTGCGGTGACACGGGCAACATACGACGCGCGGCAAGTGCCGGTTTCAACATCATACTGATAATGGCTGTTTTTGCCTCAATAACTGTTTACCTTGTACGCAACCACATCGGGTATATGTTCACAGATGAGAAAGAGGTTGCCATGCTTGTAGCCCAGCTCATTTTGCCGTTCATGCTGTACCAGTTCGGTGACGGACTGCAATGCAATTATTCAAATGCCCTGCGAGGTATTGCCGATGTGAAGCCTGTTATGAAATATGCTTTTGTATCATATATAATGGTGCTTTTGCCGCTGGGATACCTGTTCGCTTTTACATTAGGATGGGGACTTATGGGAATATGGATGTCGTTCCCGTTCGGGCTGACAATGGCAGGAGCAATGTTCTACTTCAGATTCATGTCAAAGACAAAAATATAAAAACAATATACCATGAACGATTACACAAAAATACAATTTACTGTAACTCCCAATGAAGAGGTTGCTACAGACATTCTTGCAGCATTGCTTGCCGAAGTAGGGTTCGAAAGTTTCGTACCGGGCGAAAACGGCATGGAGGCATATGTTCCCCACAGCCAGTATGACGATGCTGCAATTGCTGCTGTTGTTGAGAACTTTCCTTTGGAAGGGTATACAATAACATACGACAGCGAGTTCATCGAAGGCGAGGACTGGAATGCCGAATGGGAAAAGAACTATTTCCAGCCAATAGTATTGGGTGAAGAGTGTGTAATACACAGCACATTTCACACCGATGTTCCCAAAGCACGTTACGACATACTTATTGACCCAAAGATGGCATTCGGTACAGGATACCACCAGACCACATGCCACATGCTACGTGCCATACTAGCCAGTGATATGACAGGCAAGAGCGTACTTGACATGGGATGCGGAACAGCTTTGCTCGCAATACTGGCACGCAAGCACGGTGCTACCGATGTTGTAGCTATCGACATCGATGAGTTCGCATATGAGAATGCCAAAGAAAATATTTTTCTCAACGGGACACCCGATATCGATGTACGTCTTGGCGGAGCAGAAGCAATAAAGGCTGATGACAGTTTTGATTTTGTCATTGCCAACATAAACCGCAATATACTTCTAATGGACATGCACAATTATGTACGATGCATGCACCCCGGCTCACAGATATTCATCAGCGGATTCTACACCGATGACATGGATGTTCTAAAAGAGGAGGCAGCACGCAATGGATTGCGTTACATCGATTACGCCGAGGATAACAGATGGGCAATGATGCGTTTTGTAAAAGAGTAACGACAACAGAACATATTACGCACACACTTTGTTCCATAATCAATTAGCAATTAAAAGATTATGGAACAAAGTCTTTTTTATACAATTTGCGGTTATGTCGCAAGTATCGGTCTTATTCTGGGTTTTCTACCACAAGCTATTGCAACCATACGTACCCGCAACACCAAAGGTATAACCATCCCTACATTCCTTATGATGGCTGTCGGAGCATTCGCCTTTATGCTGCAAGGACTACTGCACCAACCGAACATCATCTGGTCGATGTTCCTGACAAATGCTGTTACATGCCTTTGCAGCTGTATTATATTCGTAATAAAGATTTACAATGTCTTCATCAAAAAAGAGAAAAACAGTAAACATAATGAAAGATATTATAAAGCGTAAATATACCGACAGTTCACTATTCCAGGTAACACTTCTCAAATAAAGATATAAAGGATGAAGGCTCCCACTTGGGAGCCTTCATCCTTTATATCTTTATTTTTTATTCTTTTTTTCTTCCTCAACAGTAGGAGCCGAATCCTTATATTTGAAGCGTCGTATCTTTTGCGTTGCAGTCTTTTCAAAAGGCTCTTTCATCACCTCTACCGAACTTACCTGAGATGACTTGTTCACATTTTTATTGGTGATGCTGAGAATCTTGGCCTTCCACTTGTCTATATTCTCATAGATTTTATCCTCGCTCTCATTGTTCCACTCTATAAAATTCTCAATTGGAGCAACAAGCGCCACAAGACGTCCGTTACGTTCAACGACAATGGATTCGCTTACGCCTTCAACATTGTTCAATACATTCTCAATCTCTTCGGGATAGATATTTTCACCCGAAGGACCAAGAATCATATTGCTGTTACGTCCCTTGATATAGAAACGGCCTTTTGCATCCTGAACAGCGATGTCACTTGTACGGAACCAACCGTCTTCGGTAAATACACTCTTTGTACGTACAGGATCTTTATAATAGCCAAGCATCACGTTCGGTCCTTTGGCTACTATTTCTCCTTCTCCGGTTTCCGGATTAACATTATGCAGTTTGAGCTTTACGTTGTAGACTGGATAACCGAATGTTCCCACACTTCTCCATCCCTTCATGGAATAGCCCAAAAGTGGTGAAGTTTCGGTCAAACCATAGCCTATGGCGTAAGGGAAACGGGCCTTGAGCAGGAATGCTTCCACTTCAGGGTCAAGCTTTGCGCCACCGATACCATAGAAAGAGATATGTCCACCGAATGTCTTTTTTAGCTTCATGCCGATGATACGACACATCAAGCCGTTCATATGTTCATTCATCCAGCGCAATGTACGGCTCTTTTCAATTGTCGGCAACACGCTGCCTTTATAGACCTTTTCAATAATCATGGGCACAGTAAGCATTGTTGTCGGCTTGACAATCTTCATAGCCTTAAGCAGCAATGATGCTACAGGAGGCTTTGGAAGGTAATAGACCGAAGAACCTGTGTACATAGGATAGAGCATACCAAGGGTCATCTCCAGCGTATGTGCCATTGGGAGAATTGAGAGCCAGCGGTCTTTTTCATTTCTTTTGCATGAATGATAACAGGTGATAACATTCGAAGCAAGGTTACGATGACTGAGCACCACACCCTTTGCACTTCCTGTAGTTCCCGATGTGTATATGATTGTAGCAATGTCATCCGGTGTCGGGTTCGATGTCTTGCCGTCACAGGTAAATTTGTCATCATCGGACTTAAGTACATCGAATGAATCCAATTCAATCACCAGTGTCATCTTTTCCATGACTTCCGGCGCTATTTTACCTGCAAGCCTCTTTGATACAAAAATCACCTTGCTTTCGGAGTGATTGATTATGTTTGTAACCTCGTTCTCCGAACTGTCAGGCAGAATGGGTATGGAGATTCTACCGAATGCTACTGTAGAGAAGAATGCTACAGACCAGTTAGGCATGCTCTGCGAAAGAATTGCGACCTTGTCACCGGTTCCAATACCATACTGTGTCAATTTCTTTGAGAGAGCATCACATTCACTCTTGAATGAAGCATAAGTATAACTGCCCTCCTTTGTGTCGTACCATTGAGTGTATGTTCTCTTTGAATATACCGTTGTTGAATATTCATATAGTTTCGAGAGAGTATCGATATACTTCTCGCGCATCTTCTGCATACGTCTGTAAAGTTGTTTCATAGTATATTGATTAATCTTTTGGTATTCCGGTCCGCTCTGAAAATACATTTTCGTTGCAAATTAATAAAAATGTCTCAGATATGAAAATATTACATAAAATTAGTAACACCGTTATCAGCGCAGAGCTACACTTGCATCCGTGATTGAGCACGCAATCAGTTCATGCCCCAAAGCATTCGGATGGATTCCGTCACTGCAAAGCAATGCCCTAACATCACCTTCGTACTGTTCAAACGGAGTTGTTATATCGATTATAGAGGTCCCTGTCAATTTGGATATTTCAAAAAGCGCCTTATTGTACATGTCATGCCAACGGGTTATTATACCGACATCGCCACCGAGCCATTTAAGTATATTCGTTTTCTGTACATCGTCCATAAAACGGCTGATGAATGAGAAATAAGCTTCAGAATGTATCGGTGGAAGAGATAATATCACAGGTTTCGAACCTAAAGCACGTACCTTCTCTATCAAGACAAAAAATTGCTCTTTGAAAGAATAGAGGATTGTTTTGGGAGAATGCTCCGTATCAGGATTGTCAGCAATCATTTTCCAATCAAAGTCACAGTCATTTCCACCGAATTCAAGAAAGGTGACATCGGAGGATGATATTTCGTCGGAATGACGCTCAATCACATTATGTCCGAAACCTATTGTGCATCCGAACTTGGCATAATTCCTTATGCATAGATCGAGTTTATCACTTATTATACCAATAAAGTTCTGCTTGAGTATAGAATATCTGTTCTGTTCTCTTCATTCAACACAACTCCTTTTGTCAGAGAGTCACCAAGTGCTGCTATACGTATCTGTTCCATTTGTATGTTTTTAATTCGCCTGCAAAATTACACTACTCGGCAGAAAGGGAATAATTTTAGTCACAGGGACAAACGTTTGATGAAATAACCTTAATATTCAGGGATAAAACAACAGTTTTAGGGATTAATGACAATTTATTCTTATATTTGTCCCTACAAAATATATAATATATGAGTGCAAATAAAAACAGGATAGTCGGTGGCGTATCAACGATACTACATTCACTGGCAGTACCTCTATTCATCCTTTTCTTCATTATATTCTACAGGCCACGCAGAATATACGAACTGTTGAACATGGAGAATGCAAGCTTTACATTCAATGTAACAATACTGTTCTGCATAATACTTGTATCCGTTTCCATTACACGTGGCTGGCTATACCTGATAGGCAGACACCGGAACATCACAAAGCAGATATACGTGGCATGGTGTGTATGTGAAACCGTGATAGCATCACTATTTTCAGCACTCTACACCACACTGATACTGAAAGAACCAGTACCTTTCTACGAGACAGCCGGAACAATGATGGTATTGATTGCAACAGCAGGAATATATCCATACCTTTTTCTTTGGCTGGAATTCGAATTGCATTCAAGAGATAACGACAGAATGGAAACAACAGACAACAGTTCACTGCTACGTTTCTACGACGAATACAAGAAACTGCGCTTTATAATAGCTCCCGAAGCAGTAATATTTATAAAGTCGGAGGAGAATTATGTACAGATACACTACATGGACAAGGAAAAAACAAAGAAGTTTACCTTACGTTCTTCAATGAAAGCTTTGGAGAGCACCCTGGCCAAGCATAGCCTGGTACGTTGTCACAGATCATATTTCATTAACCCGGCATATATAAAGATTATACACAGGAACAGCAGCGGACTCATTGTAGCCGACTTAAAACAGGAACAATTCGAGAGTATTCCCATTTCAAGGAAATACCACGATGAGATAACAAAACTCTTGTAAGATATCATTTAGGAACACCATTGCGCAGCATCTTATTCATTACCGTAGCACAGCCACAGCGCCTACATAACGGCTCAACAGCTTCGTGACGTGTAAAGCCGTCATATATTGCACGGGCACGTGTAGATGCAAGAATCTCATCCAATGGCTGATCAAAGAGATTACCCAGTGCAATATCCCCATTGTGATCAAGACAACACGGTACTACAGTACCATCTACAAGCACGCCTATCTGATTACGTAAAGCATAACAGAAGGTAACCTTCTCTTCATTTTCAGGACGTTCACTGTCTGGCCACTCAAACATACGGCCATACTCGATATATATATTCTCCGCAACCTTCCAGCCGTCGTAGCACTCCTTCCAAGGTTTGGGTGTATGCTGTGCTATGATATCCAATATACGTTCATTCTCCGCATCATAACCGCCCACATTCCATAGACGCAGGACAATTATAACACCCTTTTCAGCAGCCTCGCAGGCAAAAGACATAACCTCACTTATGTATTGCTGGAAATTATCCTTGCCATTGCCCTCGTGAGAATGAAGCGATATCTGTATTTTATGAGGAGATGCATTTATAACACCACGCGCTTTAGACAACAGCGTACCATTGGTAGTGATGACAGAAACAAAACCTTTCGCACGCGCCATGGAGAGGAACTGTGGTAAATGAGGATGCAGCAACGGCTCACCCATCAAATGAAAATAGAGGAACTGAACTTTACCTTGCAAACGAGATGTAAGAACATCAAATTCTTCGGGAGAGAGACGTCGCTTTGCCCTGTCGGTCTTGGGACAGAACAGACAGTCAAGATTACAGATATTTGTTATTTCAAGATAGCAACGTGTTATCATATTCCAAAAGAGTGTCACCCGAGAATTTATATAAAAAACAAAAGAGGACTGCATGGTCCTCTTTCCAGTGGTGACTCGCTTGGAATTATCGTGATTCCGTTGGAAAATGCAATCGACCAAGAAGGAAAGCATTTTTTGCGATACCATTCCACAGCGGTCTGTGAGGCCATTTTTATCTAAAAATCAGGGGTCTTACACTCACTTTTTCCGGTGTAAAATTGTCCTTAATTTAATCTCGTTTTTTAAAGTTAATTTTTATCAAGTACGCATATCAGGTACGCATCGTTTGATTGTTTGTTAGACAAAGGTACAAAAAATGATTTAAAAGATAAAATCAGGACCTTACTTTATTTACATTTTTCAAACCTTACCAACCTGGTCATACCGGTTATTTCTTCTTTGTATTATTCTGCAAAATCTTATGCCAAAGGTCTTTTTCAACACAAATACGACATCTATTTTTGCAGTAAATTATACAATACAGCAATTTAATACCATCTCGAAAAGCCCATGTTGAAAAGTGCCGACATAAAAGCTATTGCCAAGCAAGTTGCATTAGAAATGTACGCGTTGAATGATGAGGTGTTGTCTCTCTCGGACGTAGCTATAAAATTAAGCAAGTCCGAAGCTGCAATCAAACAAATGTGCTATAGAGGACAGTTACCCTTTCATAAACAACACAAGACATACTATTTCAGTAAAAACGAGATAACAAACTTCCTTTTGAAAAAAGTGAATGTTTGAAAATTCCCCAATCATTAAAGACCACTCGCGGCCCGCTGTGAAGCTCGCCGCGAGTGGCATTTTTGTGGGATTATGTGAAATTTCAGCCAAAAGCAATGCAGATTATGTGAAATTTCAAGCACTTTTTGATACGAATTATGTGAAATCCGTTATATTTGCAATTGAAACACATGAATGTAGCCATGGATAAACTGCTTAAAAGAAAGATTGATGCTTATTTGATTGCTTGGAAAAATAATCCAGACAGAAAGCCTCTTATAATAAAAGGAGCGCGTCAGATTGGAAAGACACGCTCTATTGAATGGTTTGCACATCAGAATTATAAGAATGTTATCCAAATTAATTTTGTAGAGCAAACAAAATATAAGAATATCTTTGAAGAAGGATTTGAAGTCGATGCGATCCTTAAAAACATCTCATTACTTAACCCCGAACTGGATTTTACACCCGGTGAAACAATTTTCTTCTTTGATGAACTACAGGCATGCCCTAATTGCGCCACTTCGTTGAAGTTTTTTAAGCTTGACGGACGATTTGATGTCATCTGTTCCGGCTCATTGATGGGAATAAATTACAGAGAGATTGAATCAAACAGTGTTGGCTACAAGGAGGATTATGAAATGCATTCCATGGATTTCGAAGAATTCCTTTGGGCAAATGGATATTCCGAGGAGCTTATAAACGAACTATTCCAACACATGTTGGAGGTCAAGCCTCTTGCACCCTTGCAGATGGATGTCCTTTTTGGCCTATTTCGCGATTACGCCACTATTGGTGGTATGCCCGAGGTGGTAAATACATTCATTAAGAATAAAAACTTCAGTGGAACATTGGGCATACAGAAACAATTGCTCAAAGACTATGAAGAAGACATCACCAAATATGTAGAAGGCTTAGACAAGGCAAAAGTCAAGGCCGTATATAACCACATTTCCACCTTTTTGGCAAAAGAGAACAAACGTTTCCAAATCACCAAGATTGCAAATAATGCGCGCAATAGAGATTATATCGGTTGCGTAGAATGGCTTGCTGATGCAGGAGTCATAAATGTCTGCTACTGTCTGAATCTGCCGGAGCTTCCGCTTAAAGGAAACTATAACCCCAAACTATACAAGATTTATTATAAGGACACTGGACTTTTGATTGCTTCGCTCGACGAAGAAGCTCAGGAAGATTTGAGAGCAAACAAGAATATGGGGACTTACAAAGGAGCAATCTATGAGAATATTGTAGGAGATATGCTTGTAAAGCAAGGCTATAATCTCTACTATTATAGCAGTGATAAACCTTCACTTGAAATGGACTTTTTCGTGCGCGATGCCGATTCACTTATTCCTGTAGAAGTAAAGGCTAACGATGGTGCAACTGCATCATTGAACAAATTGCTAAGTGATGACAAATACCAAGATGTAAAGTACGGCATCAAGTTGGGATATAAGAATATCGGTTTCAATGGTAGGTTCTATACCTTCCCTTACTTTTTGACGTTCTTGTTGAAGAGGTTTGTAGTTGAGATTAAGAAGTCTTATTATAAGATTTAAATTACTTATAGATTGTAGGTAAAATGACATATTCAGCAAAATAATGATGCTTATAGATAAGAAAATAATTATATGTTAAAATTATGACAAATTCATTTATTCAGAAGTTTGAAATTCTTGGTCTTTTTGGCTATAAGGATGTATGTATTACATTTAATCATCCAACCTTGATTGTAATAGGCGAGAATGGTTTCGGTAAAACAAGCATATTAAATGCACTTAATTTTTTAATTACACATTCGTATAAACGTCTTTTAGATATTAAGTTTGCAGCTTTAAGATTAGTTATTGATGGAAAAGAGTTTTTCTTTGAAAGATCTTTAATAGAGCAATATACTTCGTATCTTGAGAGAAGGGACAGTGAAGACCATTCTATTATTGATTTTGTGAGACGAAATACTGTTGATAAGGTATTTTTGACAGCTGTTGACTTAATAAATGAGGGCAAAAGAAAGGATTTTTTTAATTTCATAAATAACGATGATTTCTTGAAAACTATTCCTGGCAAT
>JAZQTU010000032.1:0-50895 GCA_045630965.1 Bacteroidaceae bacterium
TTACGCAGATTATCTACGCAAGCCGAGCTTAGCTACGATAGCACGGTAACGCTCGATGTCACGGTCCTTAAGATAGTTAAGGAGTGAACGACGCTTACCTACCAACATTGTCAAAGCTCTCTGTGTGCTATAATCCTTACGGTTAGCCTTGAGGTGCTCCGTCAAGTGTGCAATACGGTATGAGAACAATGCAATCTGGCTCTCAGCTGAACCAGTGTCAGTGCTAGACGTTCCGTATGTGCCAAAGATCTCTTTCTTTTTCTCTGAATCCAAATACATAATTTGAAGTTTTAAGGGTTAAAAAATATCTTTTGGCCGACAAATGAATGCGCTTGAGCGCACTATGTTGCCAACGCGGATGCAAAGATACAACCTTTTTCCGGATTGACAATCACTTTACCGCTTTTTTTGCATACCATTCCGAAACGAAGCCACAGAGCACTCTATTTTTTCACCAACTACATATAAACATCAACGCAAAAAGACGATTTTCGCCGTTTTTGTTGTAACTTTGCAACTTGAATGCAAAGTTACAACAAAAACAATCTTATATGCAGAAAATTCGCAACATAGCAATCATTGCACACGTTGACCACGGAAAGACTACTCTCGTTGACAAAATGATGTTGGCTGGGAACCTGCTCAAAGAGCAGGACAACGACAAGCTTACACTCGACAACAATGAGCTTGAAAGAGAGAGAGGTATAACAATCCTGTCAAAGAACGTGTCAATACAATACAAGGATACAAAAATCAATATCATCGATACTCCGGGACACAGCGACTTCGGCGGAGAGGTTGAGCGCGTGCTGAACATGGCGGATGGCTGTATACTCCTGGTCGATGCGTTCGAAGGCCCAATGCCACAGACACGCTTTGTATTGCAAAAGGCTCTGCAGATTGGATTGAAGCCCATTGTTGTTGTTAACAAGGTAGACAAACCGAACTGCCGCCCCGAGGAGGTTTACGAAATGGTTTTCGACCTGATGTTCTCGCTTGACGCGACCGAGGAACAGCTCGATTTCCCGGTTCTTTACGGTTCGGCAAAGAACAACTGGATGAGCACTGACTGGCGCAAGGAGACAACTGACCTCACTGCACTACTCGATGCTATTTTGGAGCACATTCCTGCACCGGAGCACCTGGAGGGAACTCCGCAGATGCTCATCACCTCACTTGACTATTCACCTTACACAGGACGTATTGCCATAGGACGCGTACACCGTGGAACATTGACCGAAGGTGCCAACATCACTCTCGTAAACCGTAACGGCGAACAGAGCAAGATGAGAATCAAGGAGCTTCACACATTCGAAGGACTCGGACGCAGAAAGACCGACTGCGTAAGTTCTGGTGATATTTGTGCTATTGTTGGACTTGAGAAATTCGAAATCGGCGACACTATATGCGACTTTGAAAACCCTGAAGCTCTGCCGCCAATCGCCATTGACGAGCCAACCATGAGCATGCTCTTCACCATCAACGATTCACCGTTCTTTGGCAAGGAGGGCAAGTTCGTTACTTCGCGCCACATTCAGGAGCGTCTGGACAAGGAACTTGACAAGAACCTCGCGCTACGTGTCAAGAAAGACCCGGAAGAGGATGCATGGACAGTCTTTGGACGTGGTGTGCTTCACCTTTCGGTACTCATTGAGACAATGCGCCGCGAAGGATACGAGTTGCAGGTGGGACAGCCACAGGTTATATACAAAGAGATTGACGGCGTACGCCACGAGCCGATAGAGGAGCTTACAATAAACGTTCCTACCGACTTTTCAAGCAAAATCATAGATATGGTCACACGCCGCAAGGGCGAAATGCTGTCTATGGAGGCACAGGCAGAGAGAGTGAACATCGAGTTCAACATTCCGTCACGCGGTATCATCGGATTACGTACGAACGTTCTCACAGCATCGGCTGGAGAGGCTATCATGGCACACCGCTTCAAGGAGTATCAGCCATTCAAAGGTGAGATTGAACGCCGCACAAACGGTTCAATGGTAGCAATGGAGGGCGGTACGGCATTTGCATATGCTATTGACAAGTTGCAGGAACGCGGAAAGTTCTTCATAAGTCCACAGGAGGATGTATACGCAGGACAGGTGGTAGGTGAGCACATTCACGAGAATGACCTAGTAATAAACGTTACCAAGAGTAAGAAGTTGACAAACATGCGTGCCAGCGGTAGCGATGACAAGGCAAGAATCATTCCTCCAATCATATTCTCGCTTGAAGAGGCTTTGGAGTACATTAAAGAGGACGAATACCTCGAGGTTACTCCTAAGTCAATGCGCATGAGAAAGATTATCCTTGATGAATTGGAGCGCAAACGTGCGAACAAGCAGTAAGCTTGCCGGGCATACCTGAACAAACCACAAATCACCAGATGGCAAAGCGCGTCCTGACATACATGTTTATACTGTTCCTTTTTGCCTCATGTGGCAAAAAGGAGATAACCGGCTATACCATAAGCGGAAAAGTCGGCAACGAAACATGCAGGATGTTGATTGCCGGGCTTAACGACAAATTTGAAAAGGTCGACTCCATTGTAACGGACAAAACAGGACAGTTCACATACACAATAGACAATGGTTCTGTTGTTCCGTTGCTATTGTTCCTCCCTGATGGTAAGCAGAAGACACTGTTTGCAGAACCGGGTGTTACCGCCGAACTGTCATACGACAGCACCGGCACAGAGAGATGGATTGTAACAGGCGGGCCTGTACAGACAGCGCATGACAGCATTTCCCTTAAGATAGAAAAGTGCACCGACAAAGAAAAAAGGATTGAATTGATTGAAGATTTCATCAAGCGAAATCCTATGGACGAAACGTGCATTGAACTGATACGCAGGTATATGATTGACGTGCCGGGGCAAGACAATGCCAAGATAAGGTCAACAATATCAAAGTTGAGCGGTATTCTGCAGGACCACGAGTACATCGCAATTACCAAAAAGAAGATTGACGGCAGAACGCACAACACATTGCACAAACTGTTCCCGTCATTCACATACACCACTGCTGACAGTTGCCAAAAAGTTACACTGACATCATTCAGCCAAAAGCATTTTCTTGTAACATTCTGGGCTTCGTGGGACAACGCAAGCCGCAAGAAGATGAAAGCACTCAGCATCATCGACGACAGTATCAAAAGCAAAAATTTCGCAATTCTCAACATTGCCCTTGAATACGATACAATTGCATGGAAGGAGATTGTTACCAACGACAGCATTGCCGGATGTAATGTATGCGAAAGCAAGGCATTCAACAGCGAGATTGCATCAAAGTTCGATATAGACAGCCTGCCATACTCCATTCTTGTAAGCCCATACCAGCGCGTGTTGAGATACAAAGTCGACCTCGAAAAGGATATCACGCTCATAGACTCCCTGACAAAGAAGCATGACAAGACTATAGAGGAGCGAAAGAAAAAAGAGGAGCGCGAAAAAGAGAAGTTAAAAAAGAAGAAAAACAAAAAAACGAAATAACAAAAATGTTGGTCAAGGTACTTGCAGCTGCTATACAAGGCATAAACGCGACACTTGTCACCATTGAGGTAAATGCCCTGAGGGGTATCAAGTTCTACCTCGTTGGATTGCCCGACAATGCCGTGAAGGAGAGCCAGCAACGTATAAATTCAGCACTCAACCACAACGGTCTACGCTTCCCGAGCAAGCAGATTATAGTGAACATGGCACCGGCCGACATCAAGAAGGAAGGGTCGGCTTATGACCTGCCAATAGCTATAGGCATTCTTGCTGCAGACGAGGTCGTATCAACGGAGAAACTCGGGCGTTACCTGATTATGGGCGAACTGGGGCTTGACGGCAAGCTGATGCCGATAAAAGGAGCATTGCCAATAACATTGAAAGCCAAGGAACTTGGGTACAAAGGCATTATCCTGCCCGAAGGCAATGCTGCAGAGGCTGCAGTTGTAAATGATATCAATGTATACGGTGCAGAAAATCTCATACAGGTAATAAAATTCCTGAACAGCGAAGAGGATATCCTGCCCTACAATGCAGACATTGAGAAGGACTTCTATTCAAGACAAAGCAATTTCACACTTGACTTCAGCGAAGTACGCGGACAGGAGAGCGTAAAACGCGCATTTGAAGTTGCCGCTGCAGGCGGACACAACCTGATAATGGTAGGCCCTCCGGGTAGCGGAAAATCAATGATGGCAAAACGCTTGCCAAGTATTCTGCCTCCATTGACATTACAGGAGAGCCTTGAGACCACAAAGATACATTCGGTCAGCGGAATGATGCCAGACGGGATATCGTTGATAACACAGCGTCCGTTCCGCAGTCCTCACCACACGATTTCATCGGTAGCGCTGTGCGGTGGTGGAGCAAACCCTAAACCGGGAGAGATTTCACTTGCACACAACGGAGTGCTTTTCCTTGACGAACTCCCAGAGTTCAACCGTGACGTGCTTGAGGTTATGAGACAACCGCTTGAGGACCGCAAGATATGTGTTGCACGCGCTAACTACAAAGTGGAATACCCTGCCGGAGTGATGTTTGTCGCATCAATGAACCCTTGCCCTTGCGGTTACTACAACCACCCCACCAAGGACTGCACATGTAGCCCCGGACAGGTACAGAGATACCTGAACAAGATTAGCGGCCCATTGCTTGACCGCATTGACCTGCAGATTGAGATAGTACCAGTACCGTTTGAGGAGATTTCAAGCACCGCGCCGGGAGAACCAAGTGCTGCAATACGTGAGCGTGTCATTGCTGCACGCAAGATACAGGAGGAGCGTTTCATGAACGAAGAGGGCATATACTGCAACGCGCAGATGACACCCAAGCTCATAGCAAAGTATGCAGTGCTCGACGAGACCAGCCTTGCAATGCTCAAGACCGCCATGACAAGGTTCGACCTCTCGGCACGTGCATACGACCGCATATTGAAGGTTGCCCGCACTATTGCCGACCTTGACAGAAGCGAGAACATACAGTTCCAGCACATAGCCGAAGCAATTGGCTACCGTAACCTCGACAGAGGTAATTGGGGGACATAATGCCCCAAGTTCGATAACATGAGCAGCGATAGGTCGCAGGGCAAGATATAGATTATTAATTCAACAGCTATTAACGAACCCATAGATAGTTGAAATTATCATCAACACCAATACACAACTATGGAGATAAATACAATTTGCGTATATTGTGCATCGAGCAACAAGGTTGCACCTATTTACGGAGAGGTTGCATATGAACTTGGTGCAAAGCTAGCCGAAGAAGGCATAACCGTTGTTACAGGTGCCGGAAGCATCGGGCTGATGCGTCAGGTAGAAGACGGTGCATTGGAAAACGGCGGAAAGGCTATAGGTATCATTCCGCAGTTCATGGTTGAACAGGGATGGCACCACACCGGCCTGACAGAGCTACGCATCACAGAGAGCATGCATGAGCGCAAGAAGATGATGGCAGACCTAAGCGATGCAGTGATTGCATTGCCAGGAGGTTGTGGTACAATAGAGGAGTTGAGCGAGATAATAACATGGAAGCAGCTTGGCCTCTACTTCAACCCCATTGTAATACTCAACATCAACGGATATTATGACCATTTCATAGCACAGCTTGAGAGGGCTGTAGAGGAGCACTTCATGGGTGAGATACACAGCCGCATATGGAGCGTGGCAACAACTCCTACCGAGGCCATTGAAATCATAAGGGACACTCCACGTTGGGATGTGGGTGTCAGAAAATATGCTGCCCTATGATAGCGGAGCTGGCACCATACAGCATGATAAACGACAACATTGTAATGATGCTGTTCATCGTCAACATCATTGCAATGTCGTATGTATTCATTATGAACGGAGCAGGCATTCTGGAGCGCTTGAAATGTATGTTCTACTATGAGAGCAAATCGACTCCATTCAATGACAGGACACACATCACCAGGATATGCAACGTACTCATGTACATGCAGACCCTCTTCTATGCTACAATAATATCTGTAGATTTCATAACAAAAGACGATGCAGCCCGTACAAGCGACACCGTACTGTCACTTGCAGGTTTGCTTGTACTCTGCTTTGCCGGAGCACTTATCTTCAAGAGATTCAGTTATGATGCTGTCAACACGATACTGTTCAACCGACAAGTTGTTACAGAATGGAGAAGTTTATATTTCTTTACAATAAAATTGCTCGGTTTCTTTCTTGCACCGGCAGCAGTAACTATAATTTTCTTCCCGGAGATTTCTTTTAATTTTGTGAAAATTTATCTACTTTTTGTCCTGATAATATACGTATACACCATTATAACCGGCCTAATTAAAATCATTTTTCCACAAAGACGCAACTTTTTGGATATTTTTTTATATCTTTGCGCACTTGAATTTCTACCAATGGGAATTGTATGGAAATTCATACTACAGATGAGTTAGTTTTTAACAACAAAAAATTAGGACATTGAAGGTAAGTAAGATTCTGGTTTCTCAACCAAAACCGGCTACAGGAAAATCTCCATATTTTGATATTGCGGAGAAGCATAAGGTGCAGATTGAATTCTGTTCCTTCATTAAAGTTGAGGGGGTAACATCAAAGGAGTTCAGACAGCAGAAGGTTTCAATCTTAGACCACACTGCCATAGTATTCCTTTCACGTCATGCCATTGACCACTTCTTTACTCTATGCAAGGAGTTGAGAGTAACTATTCCCGATGACATGAAATATTTCTGTCTTTCTGAGACAATTTCTCTTTATATTCAGAAGTATGTACAGTACCGCAAACGTAAGGTATTCTTTGGCAACGGTCATATTCAGGATCTTGACCCTTTGTTCGCAAAGCACAAGACCGAGAAGTTCTTCATTCCTACATCAAACGTGCACAATGCCGAAATAAACGCACTTCTGGACAAATACGGAATTGCACATTCACAGGCAGAAATGTACAGAACTGTAAGCACTGAAATTGAAGCTGACTACATCAAGTCATTCGACATGCTTATATTCTTCAGCCCACACGGTATTGATTCATTGAAGAAGAATGTACCCGACTATGTTCAGGGTGACCAGTTGATTGCCTGCTTCGGAAACGTAACAGCAAAGTGCATCCAGGACAATGGATTGCGACTCGACCTTGAAGCGCCTTCAGCAGCAGCAACAAACATGCCGGCAGCTTTGGACGCTTATCTGACAGCAAACAACAAATAAACAGATACTTATTCAGCCTCGTCCAAAAGACGGGGCTGTTCATTTAATAACAGACAGCAGATGAGGCGAAACACTTTTCCTCTCAAAGAGCATCTAAAAAGCAAGAACGTCATAGAGAGCCTTTATGCAAACGGGGCATCTGTGACTGCATTCCCTTTGCGCGCCGTATTCCTTGAGCAGCCAATATCTCAGGAACCGACTGCCGCAATACTTATAAACGTCGCAAAGCGCCGTTTCCGCCATGCAGTTGACCGCAACCTGCTGAAGAGACGAATACGCGAAGCTTACCGCACCGGCAAACACGATTTCATAGAGACACTTGAAAACAACGGCAAGAAAATGGCTGTTGCAATAATGTATATCGACACAAAGCCAAGCAGCACTGATTACCTTAAACGCAAGATGGGCAAGCTGCTTGACGGAATAATCGCAAAAGCCGGAATAAAATGCGAAGAGTGATTGTCTACATACTTGTACTGCCAATAAGATTCTACCAGCATGTAATCTCCCCCATGACACCCCCGTCATGCCGATTTACCCCCACATGCTCACAATATGCAATTGAAGCACTGCGTAAGCACGGACCAATCAAGGGACTTTATCTTGCAATAAGACGCATTCTGCGTTGCCACCCATGGGGAGGGTCGGGATATGACCCAGTACCATAAGAGCTAAAAGTATGAGACTCCTGGATATACATACCCACAACACCTGCACAGACAGCACCGATTCTATTCTCTGCAGTTCTGTTTTCATCCCAGAAAGGAACATATCCATAGGAATACATCCATGGAACATCACCGAAGAGTGGAATTCCTTTTTTACTGAAATAAGAGAACACGCACAAAAGGAGAATGTCATAATCATTGGCGAATGTGGAATAGACAGGCTAAAGTCGCCCGCAACACTTACTCTGCAAAAGGAGATTTTCAAAGCACATGCACTACTTGCCGAAGAGGTGAAGAAACCATTGATTATACATTGCGTGAAGGGTTATGACGATATACTTTCAGTACGCAAGGAGATTGCCCCGACACAAGCATGGATAATACACGGATTCAGAGGAAAACCCCAACAGGCAGAACAACTCACAAAAGCTGGCGTATATTTGTCTTATGGCGAAAAATTCAACGACGACAGTCTAAGGGCCACACCGTTGGAGATGCTGTTTGTTGAAACCGATGAAAGTACCACCGGAGTCGAGGATATATACAGCCTGATTGCAAAGAAAAAAGGAGTTGAGATGAGAGAACTTGCTCTTCAAGTTATACAAAATGCCGAAAATTGTGGCATATATCTGTAGAAAGAGGCAGTAAAACAATTTGCTTACATTTTTTTCGTTATTTTTGAGACCAAACTCCAAAATTTACTACACTCGCTGTGAAAAACATTGAAGTAAACTTCTTGTTTCTCGCTCGTTTGTTTGTATTTTTGTAATGCACTGCAAAAGAGATAATGGACAAATTAAAAACATATACCGACAAACGAGGATGCCTCACCATTGCAGAAAAGGGGCATGAGATACCTTTTGACATTGAGCGTGTCTACTGGATACACAGCGTGCCACAAGGCGAGGAGCGCGGCAAACATTCCAACAAGGAGATATATGAATATGTCGTGGCAGTCAATGGCAGTGTAGACATAACCCTTGAAGACATCAATGGCCGACGCGAATATCACCTCGATTCAAAAGAGAAAGGATTGCTGATTCCACCTGACACATGGGATGAATTAAAGAACTTTTCTCCTGATGCAGTCCTGCTTGTACTTGCATCACACAGCTATGACCCAAGCGCGTACATAAACTCATATGAAGAGTTTTTGGAACACATCAACAAGAAATGACACCCGAGCCATGATAAAATATTGCGATCTCAAAAAGACAACAGAGACATACGAACCCGAACTGTCCGAAGCTGTAAACAGAGTCATACAGTCAGGGTGGTACCTTCTGGGCAATGAGGTCAAGGAGTTCGAACAGCAATTTGCACAGTACTGCGGTTGCAAGCACTGCATAGGAACCGGCAATGGACTGGACGCACTCACAATAATAATGCTCGCCTATAAGGAATTGGGCATAATGAAAGATGGCGATGAGGTCATTGTTCCCGCGAACACATATATAGCATCAATACTTTCCATTTTACAGGCCGGGCTAAAACCGGTTCTTTGCGAGCCACTACCGGACAGTTGCAACATAGACCCTGAGAAGATAGAAGAGCTCATCACCGAACGCACAAAAGCGATAATGGCCGTACACCTTTACGGACGTTGCGCAGACATGCCACAGATAGAGAAGATTGCAAAAAAACACTCTCTCAAAATCATTGAAGACAGCGCACAGGCACATGGTGCTATGATTAACGGCAAACGTACAGGCAGCCTCGGCGATGCAGCAGGATTCAGCTTCTATCCGGGTAAGAATTTAGGAGCACTGGGAGACGGCGGAGCCATCACAACCAACGACAGCAGACTTGCTGAAACTGCACGTGCCATTGCAAACTACGGTTCAGAAAAAAAGTATGTAAATATATACAAAGGTGTAAACAGCCGACTTGATGAGATACAGGCCGCTGTATTGTCGGTAAAACTGCAACGCCTTGACAAGGACAACAGAATACGCAGGAATATCGCCCAAAGGTACAATGCCGGGATAATCAACCCTTATGTAACACTCCCTGCAACATACAACGATGAAGAGCATGTATTCCACATATATCCTGTTTTTTGCAAAGAGAGGGATTTGTTACAGAAACACCTTTACAATTGTGGCATCGAGACACTCATACACTACCCTATTCCTCCACACAAGCAAGAGGCTATGAAAGAGTACAACGCTTTTCATTATCCTATAACCGAGGTTATACACAATGAAGAGTTGAGCCTTCCATGCAACCCCACAATGAAAGATGAAGAGGTACAGGCTGTCATAGAAGCCGTGAATTCATTTAAGCCATAATCAAAAACAGCATAAAACATTTGGCGTTTACGCCAAAAAGGCATATCTTTGCAGAGATAAACACCGCAAGAACAGGCTATACAACCCTATAAGCATGAAATTTGATTCCTGCATGGTTGGCAAGTTCTGTTTTTGCACCGCTCTTCAAAAGAGAGCATATGAGGATTGTCCTATGGTGTAATGGTAGCACAACAGGTTTTGGTTCTGTTTGTCCTGGTTCGAATCCGGGTAGGACAACACAAAAGGTCAGCGAAAGCTGACCTTTTGTGTTGTATATGTTTCATGACAATCAGACAGGATAGTTCAAGTTCTCTTCTGTTGCACAACAGAGCACCTCTATCAGATATTTGTGTGCTTCCCAACGGGCTTCGGGAAGATTCATCAGCAGATGGTTTCCGCAATCACGCGCAGAAGCGCCAGGAACCTCACCTTCAAACGATGCTACAAACTCAAAAGTTTCAAGCATCAACGGCAGTATATCAGCAGAGGTCAAGTCACCCTTCACTATGAGATAATTTCCGGTCAAACACCCCATAGGTCCCCAATAGATAATTCTGTTTGCCCAGACAGGATGATTTCTCAAGAAGGTAGCAGCAAGATGCTCCATAGCATGTATTGCGCTTGGACTCAATACAGGCTCACGGTTAGGCTCTTTCATGCGCACATCAAAGGTTGTTACAACCTCACCGCCTACAATGTCCTTACGCGATACATAAATACCGCGTTTCAAACGCAAATGGTCTATTGTAAAGCTTGGAATTTTCTCCATTATATCAAAGTTTAGAAAGGAAACTACGTGTTACCGCAAACGAACGGTCAGCCATTTCGCCCCAGAAATTCTCATACTGTTCGATATGCTTATCAACACCCGGAGTGTCGCTTATTATGCGGAAACTGACAAATGGCACACCATATATGTAACATGTCTGAGCTATGGCAGCCGACTCCATATCTACTGCAAGACCGGCAGGAAAATTGGACTTTATCTTATCCAATTCGTCACGATTTGTTATGAATTGGTCACCTGTACATATAAGACCGGCATGTATGCGTGTCACATTGTCCGGTGCATCATTCAACGAAAGTGCCACCTTATAGAATGGCTCGCTCGCCGCAAAAACAGCCGGCATACCCTGTATCTGACCGTATTCACAGCCCATACCGCACCATACATCGTGATACACGATCGATGAACTTACAACAACATCCATTACATCCAACGATGTATCGATTCCACCAGCTACGCCCGTGCTGACAATGGCATCGGGGGAGAACGAACGTATAAGTTCTGCCGTTCCCAAAGAGGCGTTCACCTTGCCTATACCACATTGACGCAATATAATCTCGTTGGTTGATATATGCCCTACAAGATACGATATACCACCTTTTTCGCATAGTTCTGCACCGGATAGCAACCCTGCAAGCTGCTCATACTCCGATGTCATGGCTGTCAATACTCCTATTTTCATACAATCAAAAGACCATTACAAACAATACATAAATCCAATGTGCTGCAATACCGGCAACCAAACCGCCTATTGTATGAGAGAGGATATCCTTTGAGGTAAGGCGACGATAACCAAGAGCATCAAGCATTGCTGTATGAGTACTGAGGAAACCACTCCAGCACATACCTATAGCCGTAAACACCGCTATGGCATTACCATCAATCCAACCCTGAGCCGTAAAATCAGGAATGAGACCCAACGCTGCACCAACAGCACCAATCGCAGTTATAGGAAATGCAATGAGGTGTGGGTCGGTAAAGCCGAAAAGCCACTCAAACAGAAAACTCAATTTTTCACCAATCCAAGGCAACAATTCAACACCCTCCTTTGCTGCTCCTGTAAATTCACCTGTTGCCTTATCCGGTCCAAATGTCAATATCATTACCAATGTAGATATTACAAGTACACCTGGAATTATCAGCATACCGACATCGACTCCGGTACGACCGCCATCAAGCAAGGAATCAAGAATTCGTTGAAAAAGGGGTTTTCTGCTATGTACTTCTTTTTCATCTTCGATTATATCTAACTCTACTGCATTTTCTTCCTTATAACGTGGATATGCCTTTACAACAAAGTACTGCATTAGTCTTGTGGAAACAATACATCCTATGCACGCGCCTATGAATCCTACAAGAGGCTCCATGAAATAGCCCTGACCTATCATAAACACAATAACTAACAATCCCATACCAAAGGCTGTTCCAAAGTTATTGAGCGAAATATACTGATACTTCTTGAAATATGATGCAAAGCGTTTGTCCTGTGCAAGGGATATAATTGCAGGATTATCGGAAAGGAATGTCATTACAGCACCCAACGAAGCCACGCCGGGAAGATTAAACAATGGTTTCATCAAAGGACGAAGTAACTTCTCAAGCAGATTAACGACACCAAACTCAACAAAAATTTTACCAATAGCACCTGTAATTACACATATCGCCATTAAGTAAAATACGGTGTTAAGCAACAAATCGTGTGCATTATTCATAATGGTATTAAGCATATTTGCTGTTCCCATTTTATGTGCCAGATAACCAAAAATCAAGAAAAAGATAGCAAGACATACTACTCCGGCAGGTAGCAAGCCAAAGAATTTCTTGAGCAAATTGCGGATTTTCATATAACAGATTTATTAAACTTTACAAAAATAATCGTAAAATTCGAGACGACAAACTACACGGCAACAAATGATACAACACATGCCAATAAAGAGGTGCTGTCCCACAATCAGACACTTGAAACTACAGCACATAATCAACACGGAAGCGAATGATTGTGAGGCAAACATGCACCTTAAGATATAACAACAAGAACGTTCTATTTGTTCGTTACAACATCAAGTGGCAAGAGACTATACAACGATTGGAACAAAAAAGAGTGCGGATACTTGCTTTTTGAAATATTTTACCGTACTTTGCATTGGATTTGATTCCAACAACAATAAATAACGCTATTACTAAAACAATAAACATATGATGATTCCTGCAGAATATGACGAAATTCGTCCGTATGTAGCCGAAGAAATTCCACAGATTTGCGAAGAACTTATTGCAGACCCTGAGTTTCAGGCAGTGATAGGATATGCCTTTAAGGACATTCCTTTTGAACATATTGCAGCAAGTATGCGCGCATCGAAAGACAGTCTTGAGTTCCAGAAAGCCCTTATTTATCCTTTCATGAAGGGAGTTCTACAGAAACTGTCAAGTGGCTTGACCGTCAGCTTTGAAAACAAGGAGAGAATGAAAGAGTCATTGTGCATATCAAACCACCGTGACATTATCATGGATTCCGCATTCCTTAGCGTGGTATTTGTAGAGGCAGTAGGCAACACCGTTGAAATCGCCATAGGCGACAATTTGCTCATACGTCCATGGATTAAGAAACTGGTACGTCTGAACCGAAGCTTCATTGTACAGCGCTCTGCTTCAATTCGAGAAATGCTCGCCTCTTCAAAGCGTTTGTCGTCATACATGCACTATACCATTGCTGAACGCCACCAACCAATTTGGCTTGCACAGCGCGAAGGACGCGCCAAGGACAGCAACGACCGCACACAGGAGGGCTTGATAAAGATGCTATCAATGTACAGCAGCGGAGATATCATTGATGCATTGATGGAACTTAACATTGCGCCAACAACAATATCTTACGAGTTTGACCCGTGCGATTATCTCAAGGCTAAAGAGTTCCAGTTGAAACGCGATAACCCGGAATGGAAGAAGGCTCCCGGCGATGACCTTGAAAATATGAAAGTTGGTATGTTCGGTTACAAAGGTGGAATACATTACCACATTGCAGACTGCATCAATGAAGAGATTGACAAAATCGACCGCTCTTTGGGCAAGAATGAGAAGACAGCTGCAGTAGCACGTATAATAGACAGACATATACACAAGAACTATAAGTTCTGGCCTATCAACTACTATTATTATGAGCTGCTGACCGGTGACACACAATTTGCCGACAGATATACAGCCGAAGACAAAGCTAAACTCGATGCATACCTGAATGGACAGATTGCAAAAGTAGACCTGCCCAACCGTGATGAAGAGTTCTGCCGAACAAAAATCATGGAGATGTATGCAAACCCTGTCAAGAACTATCTTGAAGCTATAAAATAAACATTAAGCCCGGCAAAAGCCGGGCTTAATGTTTATAAGTAAGTGTATTATAATCTACACACCATATGAATCCACAATCCTATCAAGGATTGCCATGAGTTCATCCATCTTTTCGGCACGGAGCATTGCTATACGCAAAGGGCGGAAGTCGGGAAGCCCCTTAAGCAGTGGAGTTGCAGCCAAATGACGGCGCACATGAAGTATTCCGGGACGTTCGCCAAGCCACTCTACACTATCACGCACCTGT
Organism: Bacteroidaceae bacterium; assembly: GCA_045630965.1. Taxonomy (GTDB): domain Bacteria; phylum Bacteroidota; class Bacteroidia; order Bacteroidales; family Bacteroidaceae; genus HGM04593. The sequence continues at coordinate 14,518 of JAZQTU010000032.1, forward strand.
TCACGCAGAATATCCATGCATTCAGTGAATGTGAACGGCACGGCTGGCTCGCCATGCTCCAAATAATGCTTTACATCACGAAAAATCCAAGGCTGGCCAAAGCTTGCACGGCCAATCATCACTGCATCAACACCATAAAGGTCAAAGCACTCCTTTGCACGCTCGGGGGTACGCACATCGCCATTTCCTATAATTGGTATATGCATACGTGGATTCTCTTTTATCTTTCCTATAAGTGTCCAGTCGGCATCACCTGTGTACATCTGCGCTCTTGTACGTCCATGGACAGTAAGAGCTGAAATACCGCAATCCTGCAGGCGCTCTGCAAGGTCAACGATACACTTGCTATTCTCGTCCCAGCCCAAACGTGTCTTGACGGTTACAGGAATATTCACTGCGTCAACAACAGCCTTTGTTATCTCAAGTAACTTGGGAATATTCTGCAACATACCGGCACCGCATCCTTTACGTGCCACCTTTTTTACAGGACAACCGAAGTTTATATCAAGTATGTCAGGGCGAGCCTGTTCTACACGCCTAGCAGCCTCTACCATAGGCTCAACCTCGTTGCCATATATCTGTATCGCAACCGGACGCTCTGCGTCATACACCTGAAGCTTGCGCACTGTACTGTTTATATCACGTATAAGTGCATCGCTAGACACGAATTCGGTATATACCATATCTACACCGAAGCGTTTGCACAGCAGGCGAAAAGCCGCATCGGTTACATCTTCCATTGGTGCAAGAAACACCGGGTATTTGCCGAATTCAATATTGCCAATCTTCATATATGTTAATGTACTTTCGGTTTGTTATTTGGTTGCAAAGATATATCTTTGCAACCAAATAATCACCTTTATGAACTACAAAAGAAGCGATTTCGAGATAATGGCACCTGTCGGCTCACGCGAAAGCCTCTCTGCTGCGATACAAGCCGGTGCCAATTCAATATATTTTGGTATTGAACACCTGAACATGCGTGCCCATTCGGCAAGTGCATTCTCCATAAACGACCTGCGCGAAATTGCACAGATTTGTGATGAACACAATGTAAAAAGCTACCTGACTGTAAACACAATCATCTATGAGAATGATATTGAGATGATGCACAGCATCATTGATGCAGCAAAGGAGAGCGGAATATCTGCGGTGATAGCAGCTGACATGGCTGTTATACAATACTGCAACAAGGTGGGTGTTGAGGTGCATTTGTCAACACAGCTCAACATAAGCAACAGCGAGGCAATGAAGTTCTATGCGCAGTTTGCCGATGTGGTGGTGCTTGCACGTGAACTGAACATGGACCAGGTTGCAGCAATACACAAGGTAATTATAGACGAAAATATCCGCGGTCCAAAGGGTGAACTTTTAAGAATTGAGATGTTTTGCCACGGAGCATTGTGCATGGCGATATCGGGCAAGTGCTATCTTTCATTGCATCAGTTGGGACGCAGCGCGAACCGTGGCGAGTGCATGCAGGTATGCCGCCGTGGCTACATTGTCAAAGACCGCGAAAGCGATATTGAACTGGAGGTTGACAACAAGTACATAATGTCACCCAAAGACCTCAAGACAATACGTTTCATGGACCGCATGATTGAAAGCGGAGTACGTGTATTCAAGATTGAGGGACGTGCACGTGGCGCTGAATATGTAAGTACTGTTGCCGGATGTTACAATGAGGCTTTGCAGGCATATCTTGACGGTGAATTCACCGAAGAAAAGAAAGATGCTTGGGACAAAAGATTGAAGACAGTGTTCAACCGCGGATTCTGGGATGGTTATTATCAGGGACAGAAACTAGGCGAATGGAGCAACATTTACGGTTCACAGGCTACAGAGCGCAAGGTATATATCGGCAAGGCTATCAAGCATTTCTCAAAACTGGGTGTGGGAGAGTTCCACATTGAGGCAGGAGAGATAAATGCAGGAGAGAAGATGCTTATTACAGGCCCCACTACTGGTGCAATATATCTTGAACTGGAAGATCCACGCGTCAACCTGGAGACTGTAGAGACGGTTCACAAGGGTGACAGGGTTTCTTTCAAAGTTCCATGCAAAGTGCGTCCAAGCGACAAATTGTACAAGATTGTCAAGACTGAACACGGCTGTTGCGAATAACTACATGATACGCCCTGCCACACTGCAAAAAGGCGATACCATCGCTATTGTATCACCAGCCGGTGCACTGCGTGACATCACTGTTGTAGAAAAGAGCAAAGCTATTTTGGAAAGTTGGGGACTGAATGTTTACATTGCTCCACACGCCTTAACACGCAACGGATACTACAGTGGAACGGTTGAAGAAAGGATTGATGATTTTACTGCATGTCTCAACAATAATAATGTAAAGGCAATTCTATGCAGTTACGGTGGATACGGTTGCGTACATCTTTTGGACAGTATCGCTCCGCTTATTGCAGAACGCCCCAAATGGATTATAGGAATGAGCGACTGCTCGGCACTGCACGCGGCATGCTTGTCTGCTGGAACAATGTCGATACACTCACCACAGTGCAATCATTTGTCAAGACTTCCTGACAGCACGGCTGCAGAGAAGTTGAGGGAGATTCTGTTTGGTGGAAATCCGGCATATCACACTACTCCACACGCACTTAATATAAAAGGAGCAATTGACGGAGTGCTTGTTGGAGGGAACCTTTCGGTTCTGACAACCCTTGCCGGATCAAAATATGACATATTCAAGGAGAATACAATATTGTTCATTGAGGAGACTGGTGAACAGCCTTACCGTGTTGAGCGCATGATGTACCAACTTGAACTTTCGGGAGCATTGTCAAGGATAAAAGGTATTATTGTTGGAGAGTTCAACGGAATAAACGAAGACGAACGCTTTGGAGGAACCACTTACAAACTGATACATAATATTATTAGCAGACACAACATTCCTGCATGCTTCGGATTCCCTGTTGGGCATTGCGACAACAATATGCCACTGATTGAAGGTGCCAATGCCACGCTGGATGTTTCGGAAAACGGCACCATACTTAAGATGAATATATGATAAAAGCGGCAATTTGCCGCTTTTATCATATATTCATCTTTGCTTTGTATGCCAGTGCATATAGCCTCATCTGCTTTATCATTGCAAGAAGACCATTGCTTCGTGTAGGAGAGAGATGTTCCTTCAAGCCGATAGCCTCAACAAAGTAAGGTTCGGATTCCAGAATCTCATCGGGTGTACGTCCTGAATAGACCTTTATAAGCAACGATACAATTCCTTTTACAATCAATGCATCGCTTTCGGCACGGAAAAAAACTTTTCCGTCGACAAGGTCTGCCTGCAGCCACACACGACTTTGACACCCCTCGATAAGGTTGTTGTCTGTCTTGTACTCGTCGGGGAGCGATTCCTGTTCGCCACCCATATCTATGAGAAGCTGATAACGGTCGAGCCAGTCATCAAAACCTATAAACTCCTCTATTATCTCTTCTTGTATTTCCTTTATTGTAGCCATTATTTCTCGTTGTATATTACGGTCATCACTGTCTGTCCCACAGCTTTAAGCGTTGATTTGTCAATCCAGTCCATATCATCCTTCATTGTGTGGTGATAAGGTCCGAAGCCGTTGGGACTGTCAGGATCACAGTTGATTATATCGATACAGGGCAAGCCCAGAATAGTATTCACATAATAGTGATCGTCAGTTATTGTTCCGCCATCCTCGTCCACAAAATAGTTGTCATAACCCAGTTTGTCAGCATACTGCCACACCTTTGTAACGACATCGTTGGCAAAGCGGGTAGAATAACCTTCGTACATGAATTTTGAGTCAGGAGCACCTACAATGTCAAGCAGAATACCATACTTTGCACTGTATCCCGGACTATGGGGATTTATGGACCAATACTGTGAACCGAGCGCCCATGAATGCCTGTTCTTGTTCCACAAATGTGAGTCATTCTCGTGCAATCCGTAATCTTCGGCATCAAATAGCACAATGTCGACCCCCACATTTGATTTCACATTAGCCAAATGACGTGCGATTTCAAGCAACACGCCAACACCGCTGCCACCGTCATTCGCACCTGGCAATGGCTTGTAATGGTTGGCTTTGTCGGGATCGGAGTCTGCCCATGGACGTGTATCCCAATGGGCACATAGCATTACACGTTGCTGCTTTCCGGGCTGGAATTGTGCTATTATATTGCATGCTTTCAGAATGTCGCCGTTGTATGCTTTAAGATCAACATCCTGAGTAACAACTGTTGCACCATAAGACTCCAGTTTTGCGACAAGGTAGTCGGCACACTTACGGTGCGTGGTGGTACCCGGCACACGTGGACCGAAGCCGACCTGTGCCTCGATGAAACTATATGCACTGTCGGCATCAAATATCGGTACGACAACAGCCGGTTCTACTACAGACTGTACCTTTTGCGGTTGTTCTGTTTTCACACCCTGTTGCTTGCCAGGCGATGCTCCGCAACAGACAAACAGCAGTGATGTAAAAAAAAGATATATCCAATTCATTTCAAAAAGCCTTTATCAACGGTTCAATTTCCAGGTAGAGCCGTCCTTGCCATCTTTAATCTCAAAACCAAGAGCAGCGAGTTCATCACGTATCTTGTCACTTGTTGCCCAGTCCTTATTGGCCTTGGCTACCTGACGCTGCTGCAAAAGCATGTCTACAACTTTACCAAAAGCCTCTTCACGTCCGCTGTCCGAACCGCGTTCCTCTTTAAGACCGAGGATATCAAATGCAAACATATGGAATGTCTCTTTAAGTTCAGCAAGGTCCGCCTCACTTATTGTAGCCTTTTTATCGGCAATCTGATTGATTGCACGGCAGGCATCAAACAGATGAGATATTACCAAGGCTGTATTCATATCGTCATTCATGGCATCGTAGCACTTTGCACGGAGCGATGAAACATCGACAGTGGTCTCACCCGAAGCGACAAGATTACCAAGTGTCTTATATGCCTCAAGCAGACGTTGCATACCCTTTTCTGCTGCTTGCAATGCCTCATTGCTGAAATCGACTGTACTACGATAGTGAGCCTGCAGGATAAAGAAACGGATTGTCATTGGCGAGTAAGCCTGTGCCAACAATTTATGTGTGCCGTTAAAGAACTCATCAAGAGTGATGAAGTTACCCAACGACTTACCCATCTTTGTTCCGTTGATGGTTATCATATTATTGTGCATCCAATACTTGACCACATGCTTGCCCATTGCAGCCATACCCTGAGCTATCTCACATTCATGATGAGGGAATACAAGGTCCATTCCACCACCATGTATATCGAACTGCTCGCCAAGGTATTTGCGTCCCATTGCTGTACACTCGCAGTGCCAGCCAGGGAAACCGTCACTCCATGGTGATGGCCAACGCATGATATGTTCGGGTTGAGCACACTTCCACAAAGCGAAATCGGCAGGATTACGTTTCTCATTCTGACCGTCGAGTTCGCGTGTTGTATTGAGGACATCATCAAGATTACGTCCTGACAGTATTCCATAATGATGTGCTTTATCATACTTTGCTACATCAAAATAGACAGAACCTTCACTCTCATAGGCAAATCCATTGTCAAGGATTTCCTTTACAAGCTGTATCTGTTCTATTATATGACCTGAAGCATGAGGTTCTATGCTTGGAGGTAACACATTTAGAGCTTCCATAACCTTATGGTAATGCAATGTATAATGCTGCACAACCTCCATTGGCTCCAACTGCTCAAGACGTGCTTTCTTTGCTATTTTGTCCTCACCGTCATCGGCATCATGTTCCAAATGACCGACATCGGTAATATTGCGTACATAACGCACCTTATAGCCGATATTCTGAAGATAACGGAACAAGACATCAAATGTAATTGCAGGGCGCGCATGTCCAAGATGGGCTGGGCCATAAACTGTAGGACCACACACATACATGCCCACGTTAGGCGCATGCAGAGGTTCAAACAACTCTTTCTTACGATTGAGTGTGTTGTATATCATGAACTTGTTTTCCATATCACTTATATTTAATAGTTTCTATATTGTTTATTAATCTGTTTTCTCCTTTGTCTTGAATTTGCGTGTAGCGTTACGGTTCATCTTCTTACGCTCCTTGTCCGGTTTCTGTTTTGTTATTTCAAGAGGTTTCTGTTTGTCAAGAGGGGAGTTAATATCCCAATCGTCCTGCGAATATTCAAACAGGGCCCTCAATTCCAACGGACGGTCATAATAGAACACTTTTTCGGGTTGTAGCCCCTTTTCATATTCTCCTGTATCCCACTTTCCATTGCCGTTATCGTCAATAAAAAGACGAAGATAATATGTACCAGGCTTTATGAAATAGAATGCACAACGGTTATTTTCCGTGATTTCGGTCTGCACAACAGCTTCGCTTTTGTTAAGAAGCTGTACATGCGCATTGCTGCCGGTACCAGGAATATTGAGATACAATACTGCATATTCATCAAAAGTACGGAACTTCATCTCCTGCTGGAACTTCATTGACACACCGCCATAAATGCCCTTGAAGGTTGCAGAATCGGCCTCGATACGATATGACTCACCGGGACGCCATTCTGCATACAGGTTATATTTCCTAATATTATTGTCCTGTTGCAGAACAAAGTCTGTTGGAACCCATAATGTATCTACTTTCTTTGACAAGCGTATTCCCAACGTGTCAAGACGTTCAAGCGGCTCATCAAAAACAAACTGGATATTTCCGTTCACATCCATGCTGGATGAACCGGAGAAACGCACCTTCAGTTCCTCTGTTTCCGGAATATATTCGGGTGGGTTGTTCTCATCGTATCCTTCTTTACGCTTTTCCTTTTTCAGGAACTCCTTGCGATCCTTTTCAAATCTCTCGTTCTGCTCCTCCACAACCTTTTCCCAACGTTTCTTTGGTGTTGCATAAATTGTATCGGACCTGTCGACCAATGCACCTATCGAGTCGTCCATAACCTTGTATGTAACTCTCATTGTAAGAGTATCTGAACGATATACAGTTGAATCCTTGAACCAAAGGGTTATAGTATCATTCGTTACTGAATTCTCCAGCACGAATGCTCCGTCGTTTTCAAAACCAAGCCCTTCAATAAGCGGCAACTCATCATTGGGTGCAGCAAAATAGAGCATCAGTTTATTATGGCTTTCACGCTGTGACTTGACAAGATACTGCGCATAGAAATTCTCCTTGAATGCGCGCAGAACGATATCGTCGGGCTGAAAGCGGGTATACGGTACATACATGACCGAATCCACTGTAACGCTATCACGCCAAACAGTATCGGGACGTATTGCAGGAGTTGCAAAAGGCGAGACATGCGTATCGCCAAAAGCAATCATTTCACTTTTCTGGTCGAAAAGATAGTTCTGATTGGCTTCATTCAATGCATACAGACGATAATTGCCCGGAGCAATTCCCTTAATGACAAAATGTCCTTTGGAATCAGTTCTTGATACTCTCTCGAAAGGGAGTTTGGTGAATGCAGAATCATCCAGGCATGAGTGTAGACCTACAATCATCCCCTTGATTGGCTCAAGGTTTTCGGCATTGACAACAGTTCCTGACACTGCAAGCGTATCAACCTTGTCACCTGTAGAAAAATAATAGGCAAAATTTTCATAAGGATTACCTTCGTTGTTGTCCGCTATTGCATCACCGAAATCAATGGAATAGGTAACACCCGGCAGCAGAGTATCGACAAGTTCTACCGTAACACGTTTTCCCGATGATTTAATTTCTGGCATCTGCAATTGTGGAGGAGAGACAATCACCTTCTCAAAAGCATTTACAAGCTTGATATTCTCGTCAAAATCAAGAGTTATCTTACCTGTTTTTACATTCGTTGCACCTATAGCAGGCTTAGCCACCATAAGCACCGGAGGGTCCTCGTCATAAGGACCTCCGTCAGGTGTAGCCATGCTGGCGCAAGCGAGAAGCACAAACAGGGTTACCGTAGATAAAATTATTTTATCGTATAATCTCATTCCGCATTGTTCATAGACAATAGCTCGTCTATGTGTTGTCTACTATTGCTCAAACGGGGAACTTTATGCTGACCGCCAAGTTTGCCCTTGCTCTTGAGCCAATCATTGAAAAGATTTTCTCGGGCAACAACCATCTCCAGTCGTTGCATGGTCTTGTTCTTATAACGTTTGGCCTCATAATCAGAGTTTATATGCTGAAGTTCATTGTCAAGGATTTCAGCAAACTGTTCTACTGACTCCGGAGCCTTTGCAAACTCTACAAGCCACTGGTGACAACAATGTGCATTGGCATCCATGAATACCGGAGCAGCAGTGTAATCGCGCACCTGAGCACCAGTTTCGGCACAAGCCTTTGCAAGTCCCTTTTCTGCATTGTCTACAATAAGTTCCTCACCAAATGCATTAATAAAATGCTTTGTTCTTCCTGATATAACAATTTTGTATGGATCTTTGCTTGTGAAACGCACTGTATCACCTATCATATAACGCCACAGACCACATGATGTAGATATCAGCATTGCATAGTTCTTGCCGACTTCAACCTCCCATAATGGCAAAACTCTTGGGTTTGGAGACTCAAGATCCTCAAACGGAATGAACTCGTAGAAGACATCGTAATCAATCATGAGAAGCATTGCCGGGTCTGACGGGTCATTCTGTATACCAAAGAAACCTTCACTTGCGTTATAAGTTTCCATGTATTTCATATCAGGATTCTTTATTATCTGATGATACTGCTCACGATAAGGAGTGAATGCAACACCACCATGGAAGAAGACCTCCAGGTTGGGCCAGATTTCATCTATCGAATTCTTTCCTGTTATGTCAAGCATATGCTTGAGAACTGCCATCATCCATGAAGGTACACCCGAAAGATTTGTTACATCCATGCACGATGTCGTACGTGCAATTCTGTCCATTTTCTCCTCAAAATCGCTCAACAAAGCAATCTCTTTTCCCGGAACACGGAACATGTTCACGAAAGGATTACAGTTCTCAATAAGAATAGCACTGAGGTCACCTACAAGGCTACCCGGAAGATTGCAGTTAGGAGCATGACTTCCACCGAGAATCAAGGCTTTGCCAGCAAAGAGTCGGCTTGAAGGATTATTGGCGATGTATTGTGCAACAACATCGGTACCACCTTTATAATGAACGTTATGAAGACCTGCAGGTGTAACAGGAATAAACTTACTCTTGTCATTGGTTGTACCCGATGATTTTGCATACCATTTGCAACGGCCTTTCCAAAGGACATCCTTCTCACCATGACGCATACGGTCAATATAAGCCTTAAGGCTCTCATAATCCTGTACAGCAACAGATTTGGCGAACTGCTCATAATCCCTGATACTTGAAAATGCGTGTTTAATACCCCATTCAGTACCAGACGCAGTCTTTACAAGGTGCTTCAGTACATCACGCTGTATCTGTTCTGCATTGGTAGCATACTTGGCGATTTGCTTTACTCTATGCTTGAGAACCGGTTTTGTAATTGGTGTAAAGTTCATAGCTTACTTTTTAGATACATGCTGTATCAATTATCATTTGTCAAAATTTTTCAATCCTCTTTCAAGGAAGTCCATATATGCCTCAACATCAAGATTAAATGAATATGAACCACATAGAGGATTTCCATTTCCGTCAACAGGTACGTAGAATGGTTGAGCATTGGCTCCGAAACGGTGGCTCTGGAGATAAGTCCATTTATCACCTACTGTTTCAAGTAGCACCTTCTTGCCATTTACTTCAACCTCAAAAGGCTCTGCAAGCGGTGTTCTGTCATCTACATACAATGAAGCAACAATGTATTCGTCACGCATAATGTCTATTATACGGTCATCACTCCATACAGAAGCTTCCATATTACGGCAGTTTACACAACCATGACCTGTAAAGTCGAGCAACACAGGCTTGCCTTCACGACGTGCCATCTCAAGAGCCAGTTCATAGTCATCAACATGAGGTTTGAAACTATTGTCATACAAGCTGAAGTCCTGAGTACTCATAGGAGGTGCAAAAGCACTGATAGCTTTACATGGAGCACCCCAAAGACCAGGAATCATATATATTGCAAATGCAATGGAAACAAGTCCCATGAAGAATCCAGGAACAGAAGCCTTCTTATCACTCTCATCGTCATGTGGGAAGTGTACAACCTTCAAAAGGTAAAGGCCCAAAATTGCGAAGAGTGCAATCCACAAAGCAAGGAATGTTTCGCGATCGAGCAGTCCCCAGTGATAAGAGAGGTCGGCTACAGAGAAGAACTTCAAGGCAAATGCAATTTCTACAAAGCCAAGAACAACCTTGATTGTATTCATCCAACCACCAGAGCGTGGTGTCTGCTTAAGCAAAGAAGGGAACAATGCAAAGAGTGTGAACGGCAATGCCAAAGCAAGTGCAAAGCCCAACATGCCTACAGCCGGACCGAATATTTCACCAGATGTAGAAACCTCCACCAAAAGGAAACCGATGATAGGACCTGTACATGAGAATGAAACAAGTGTAAGGGTGAATGCCATAAAGAAGATGCTCAAAAGTCCATTGGTGTTACCAGCTTTCTCATCTACCTTATTTGTCCATGATGATGGCAATGTAATCTCGAAACCACCAAGGAAAGAGGCACCGAACACAAGCAGCATCAGGCAGAATATAATATTGAATATTGCATTTGTCGACAGCGCATTCAATGCTCCTGCACCGAATATAAGTGTCACGGCCAAGCCTAATACAAGATATATCACAATGATTGAAGCACCGTATATGACAGCTTCACGTACAGCCTGCTTGCGTCCCTTTGAACGTTTCAGGAAGAAGCTCACAGTCATAGGAATGATTGGCCATACACATGGAGTAAGGAGAGCAAGAAGACCACCACCAAAACCAAGAATGAATGTAATCCAGATTGAACGGTTGCTTGAGTCCTCAGCCTCATTCTGCATAGCAAGCTTGTCTATTACTGGTTCCCAAATACTGTTTTCCTCTTTTGCCTCCTCGACAACAGGAGCAACATTCTCCTCAGCCTTGGCAACAGGTGCAGCCTCTACAGTTTCAACAACAGGAGTTACAACTTCCTCCTTAGGGGCCTGTTTTTCCTCTTCGACCTTCTGAACAGGTTTTACAGTCTCCTTCTTGACTGGTTCTACAACGGCTTTTTCCTCTTTTTTAACATCTGGCTCTGCAGGCTTTGCAACCTCCTTGACAACAGGAGCCGGTACACTTGCTTCACCTGTTATTTCAAAGTCATAGCGTCCAGGAACACAGTTAGAGTCACTACATGACTGAAAGCGCAAAGTTCCTTTAATGCGGTACTGACCGCCAAGGAATTTAACCTTCTGTGTAAAAAGTGCAGACTCATTGAAGTAGGAAACCATCATATCAAACATAGGATCCATTTCAGTAACAGCACCTTCACCGGGCACTAGTTCTCCAACAAGTTCAGCACCTTCAAGAACGCTGAATGACACCTCCATTGGAGCGGGTCCGCCTTCGGGAATATTTGTTGAATAGAGATGGTAACCGGATTCAATATAGGCCTCGAACTCAATAATACCGTCCGCGCCGTCAACAGTTACATTCTCTTCAAAGGTTACAGGCTCAAAATTACCGAACTGAGCACTCAACTGCAATGTTGTCATCAACAACATCAAAGAAAATAAAATCTTTTTCATATATTAAGTTTTAATTATAAATCCAATGGATTTTTTCGTATTCTCCATTCTGCCGGATAGAGATTATTCGCCCTATTGCCAATGTTCTTTACAAACCCCAACGGTACATCCTTGTATGTCACCAGAAGGTATCCTATTGGCGATGACGGCAAGGACAAAGCCTCGCGATGCAGATATGCCAACGCCTGTTCATGCTCCAATTCCACTGATGTGAAAGCATCCTTACACAAAGATGTACTAATCGCCAAAGAATGCATAGGCAATAGCTTATTATTCTTTACTGTCGCCAACGGCAACCCGCAATGCAACAGGCAAAGTTTTTGTTGCAACGCCAACATCGCCGCCGTATGTTCTTTTGGTAAAGCCGTTATCACTTCACCGCTCTGCACAAAATTGAAAGATTCGGAATTCCGGAGCCATCCTTCAACCTCTCTTCTTAATTTTTCAGCCACAGGCTGCCAACGTTGCTGACGGGGCTGTGCCAAAGGCGCTTCGCCATTCTTTCTCAACAATGCGAGAAAGAAGCCCTCCCCCTTTGTACGTCCAGGAATAAAACGATATACCGGCATGTTGTCTCCAACAAGAGAACCAGTTACATTCCATGAAGCATCAATATCCAAAGCAAGCGGTTCAGCACCAAGTTCTTCAGCAATCCAACGCACGTTATGTTCATTCTCCTCACTATTGAAAGTGCAGGTACTGTAAACAAGCAAGCCACCGGGGCGCAACGAAGGCCATATATCAGACAAAATTTCTTTTTGGCGTTCCGCACACATCTCCACATTGGCTACACTCCACTGTTCCACAGCCTTTGGCTCTTTACGGAACATTCCTTCACCCGAACATGGAGCGTCAACGACAATCAAGTCAAAGAAATCACGGAAGGGCGAAAAGTCCGATGGCAAATTCTTTGTCACGACCGAAGATGCATTACCCCATTTTGCAACATTCTCTGCAAGCACTTGCGCTCTTAACGGCATAGGCTCATTCGAGACAAGCATACTGCCACTAGGCAAGAGAGAAAGCAGATGCGTTGATTTTCCGCCGGGCGCTGCACAAAGGTCTAGCGCTCTGACAGGCTCATGCACATATTGCCTTACGACCTGTTCGACAAACATCGAAGACGCCTCCTGCACATAGTAACAACCGGCATGAAACAGCGGATCGGCAGTAAAAACCGGGCGCGAAGACAAGTAGCGTCCCTGTGATGCCCATGGAACATTGCTCAATGTTTCATCTGCCTTCATCTTTGGTTCATTATAACGGATACTGACAACAGGCTCCCTTTCAAGCGCCCGAGCAAACTCCGAGTAAAGTTCCTTTCCAAAAAGCAACTCACTCCTGTTTATAAAATCAGTATTCAATTCCATTCCCCAAGTATATAAAACAGACTTTCCTAATTTGCAAATATAGCATTTTTAATCGGTAAAACCTCCCATGATAGCAATTTTGTGAAAAAAGCAACAAAATTTAACTCTCACCAAAGACATATTACACCTTATTTATTTGACAAGAATATTAAATAACAGTTTAATTAGGAAAAAATTAAACGAATTTGTATCTTTGCCATAAAGAGACAACTTATTGTTGACCACTTATTAAAGAACAAATTACAACATGAAACAATACCTTGATCTACTTGACAGGATTCTTACAGAAGGTGCGAAAAAAGAGGACCGTACCGGCACCGGCACATTGAGTGTTTTCGGACACCAGATGCGTTTTAACCTTGAAGAGGGTTTTCCATGCCTCACAACAAAGAAGCTGCATCTAAAATCTATCATACACGAGTTGTTATGGTTCCTTAATGGAGACACAAATGTAAAATACCTGCAGGACAACGGTGTACGCATATGGAACGAGTGGGCCGACGAAAATGGTGATTTAGGACACATTTACGGATACCAGTGGCGCTCATGGCCAGGCTACAACGGTGAGCATATTGACCAGATCAAAGAGGTTGTTGAAACAATAAAGAATAATCCCGACTCACGACGTATCATTGTCAACGCTTGGAATGTGGGAGACATCAAAAACATGAACCTTCCACCATGCCACGCAATGTTCCAGTTCTATGTTGCAGAAGGCAAACTGAGTTTGCAGCTATACCAACGCAGCGCAGACTGTTTTCTTGGAGTACCTTTCAATATAGCATCATACTCACTGCTGTTATTGATGATGGCACAGGTAACCGGACTCAAGCCTGGAGAATTTATACACACTCTCGGCGATGCCCACATATACCTCAATCATATTGAACAGGTAAAGCTCCAGCTCACACGAGAGCCAAAGAAATTGCCTACAATGGCAATCAATCCTGAAATAAAGGACATCTTCTCTTTCAAGTTCGAGGACTTTACACTTGAGAACTATGATGCCCACCCTCACATTAAAGGCGTTGTAGCCGTATAAAACATGAACAGATTAGCACTAATAGCAGCCATAGCAAAGAACAATGCGATTGGCTTGGAAAACAAACTCATATACTGGTTGCCAAACGATTTGAAGCGATTTAAGGAGCTAACTACTGGGCATACAATAATAATGGGCAGCAACACATTCCGTTCATTACCCAAAGGCGCACTCCCTAATCGCAGAAACATTGTCCTGTCACGAAAAGAGACAAGTTTCCCGGGAGCCGAGACCTTCCGTTCATTAGAGGAGGCTCTCGCAAACTGCATCAACGAGGAGGTGGTATATATTATCGGAGGCGAAATGCTCTACAAGAGTGCGATGCCACTTGCAGACATCCTCTGCCTTACAGAGGTTGACAACACCCCGGAAAAAGCAGATGCATTCTTCCCTGAATTCACAAAGAGCGAATGGGAAATTATTGAGGATGAGCACCACAGCATTGACGAAAAGCACGATTTCAACTACCGTTTTGTCACATATCTAAGGCGTAATAAATAAAAACGCACCGTTTCCAAAACAACACATAGTATATAAACAAGATGCCGCAACCCTTATGGATTGCGGCATCTTGTTTATATCAGTATCACATTACTGTTTGTTACGTTCGTCAGCAGAGTACATCAAAGACAATGCACGTGCTTTACGCAACTCCATCTTAACGTCTGTAATGATACCCATTCTAACGTTCTGGTCGGTTTTCAAAGCAACCTTCATCACAGCCTGGTCAGCCTGACGCATCAATGAACGCTCGTTCACTACGAAAGGAGCAACCTCCTTAACATTTGCAAAACGGTCATTCAACTGAATACGTGCACTTGAACCCAACTGCGATACATACTGCTTTGAAGGAGAACCAATATGGATGTTAACAACAGCAGTCTTACGCTCTATTTTAGCCAAATTTGTTCCTTTAGGCAAAGTATATTCAACCTTAACCTCCTCCTCACGCATTGAAGTTACAATCATGAAGAAGAACAGGATAGAGAATATCAAGTCAGGAAGTGACGAGGTATTCAATTCGGGCATTTCTGCCTTTCCTTTATCATTAAACTTACTCATAATTTTATCCTCCAATAGAACGAGGCTCTGCCTCTGAAATCATAGTCTTGTAATAGAGACGGCACAACATCTGCTGGGTCTCATCCAATTTATTATATGGCTTTCCGAACTCTTTCTGAGCAAGCTCATCACGGAGCTCGTCATAAGCACGGTACAACTCATTAGAAACCTCGAAGTATGTATTGTAGCTTGTACCACGGTCGGTCTGCAATGATATCACATGCTTACTTGTGATATTCTGCTGACGTCCACTGGGAAGTACATGCTCAACACCGCCATCCTCAAATACAACATCTTCGGCGTGCTTTTCGGGATAATCGGCACGATTTTCGTCATTAGAGATAAACTCCTTTACCAACTGACGCAAGTCAGCGATATCAATTTCGTATGGAGCTTTCTCACCCTGAGTAACCATGATTCGGTTATCCATATTCACCAACACGATAAGGCTGTTACGCTTCTTGATTTTAGGAGGATTCTGAAGATCTTCATCCTCAGGAGGCTCCGGAAGACGTACATTCAAACCCGTTGATGAGTTCATTGAAGTCACGACCAAGAAAAAGATTAGCAAGATGAACGAGATATCAGCAGTTGAACTGGCGTTTATTCCCGGAACTTTTCTTTTACCTTTTCCCATTTTGTTATCTTTTTTCCGTTATTACTTCTTTACCGGTTTTGAGTAATTTGTCAGGCCGAACAATGTTGCCAAAGCACAAACAGCAAACAATGCATACTGCACATAAATCACTACATCGGTCAAAATATAAGAAGAAGCTGCTATTGGATTACCATCCGAGTCTGCAAGCTGTTTACCATTTACAAAGATTGGATCGCTTGAAGAGAACGCATAGGCAACACCAAAGAGTGCTACCAACAACAAAACGCCAAGCAAACCTTTAATAGCACCGATTGGGCTATCTTTGAAGTTCTTACCAAAAGATACAAGACCAAAACCGACAACAAGCACAATAGCCAATGCAGTCAAGGCATATATCCAATATATCAATGCGTCGGTAAATTGCGGCGCACGCATATCATTGTTATTAATAGTTTCAGTGTTTCCAAATCCTACACAGAAGAACAATGCGATAATCACTAAAGAAACCGCCATTGTAACGTAGAATGAAATTTTTGAAACTTTTGTACACAAATCAGCTTTCATAATATACAAATTTATTTAGCTGTTATTACTTCTTGAGGTTGTATTTTGTCAACAGGTCGAGAAGAGTAATTGAAGAATCCTCCATATCTGCAACCAAACCTTCGATTTTTGTCAAAATGAAGTTATAGAATACCTGAAGAACAAGAGCTACAACGATACCGTAGATAGTTGTGATAAGAGCCACCTTCATACCACCGGCAACGATAGTAGGAGAAATATCACCCTTCTGCTGGATTTCGTCGAATGACATAACCATACCGATCACAGTACCCAAGAATCCGAGTGATGGAGCCATCGCAATGAACAATGTAATCCATGAGCAACCCTTCTCAAGGTTAGAAGACTGCAAGCTACCATAAGAAACGATAGAACGCTCTACTGTGTCAAGACCCTCGTCGATACGGAGAAGACCCTGATAGCAGATTGAAGCAACAGGACCTGCTGTGTTGCGGCAGATTTCCTTAGCACGCTCAACATCCTTTGCATTGAGAGCCTCAGCGATAGCCTCCATAAGTTTCTTTGTGTTAACCTTTGCCATGCTCAAGTAAATGATACGCTCTACGCAGAATGCAAGACCGATAACCATAGCAACAGCTACCAACGCCATGAACTCAGCACCACCCTCGATGAACTTTGTCTTAAGAGACTTGTGAACACCAGCAGTCTCTTCTGCTACAACTGGAGCTGCCTCCTCTGCTGGAGCCTCAACCTGAGCTGGAGCCTCGGCAGCTACCTCTTCTGTCTGAACTGTTTCTACAGGAGCGGCCTCAGCAGCATCCTGAGCAAATACATGGGTTGTACCGAATGTGAACATACCCAATACTGCAACGATTGCAAAAAGCTTTTTCATTGTGTGTAATTTTTAGAATTAGTATTTCAAGTTAATATTATCAAAAAACATTGCGGAAAGAGGGGGATTCGAACCCCCGATACGCTTTTGGCGTATACACGCTTTCCAGGCGTGCCTCTTCAACCACTCGAGCATCTTTCCTTTACACCTACGGCCAATAGCTAATCGGGTGCAAGTTACAACTTTTTTTGTAAAACCGCACTCTATTTCACCCTATTTCATGGCAAAGGTAATTTTTTTTTTCAAATCATTAAACTTTTCTTAAAAAATGATTGCAGCAAAACTGACAAAACACAAAATATAAGTTTTTTTAACATTTCAGACATCGCGAAAACATAAAACTTATGAAAAAGGTTAAATGCATACCAAATAAAATGTCTAATTTTGCAAATAGGAGCAAAGCCGTATCATGATGATAGAGAAAGAACGAGGTATACTAAAAAGAATTGCAGACATGACCAACCCGTACTCATGGATTACGGGAATAAGGAACTGGCTGTTTGACAGAGGTCTCCTGAAGAGCCATAAACCAACCGTTCCTACAATATGTATAGGCAATATCTCTGTTGGCGGAACAGGAAAGACGCCACATACCGAGTACCTTGTAAGGCTTCTCATGGATAGATATCACACTGCTGTAATCAGCCGAGGATACGGGCGCAGAAGCAAAGGCTTCATTCTTGCCGACAACGATACACCAATGACAGCAATCGGTGACGAACCGTTTCAGATAAAAAACAAGTTCAGAGACATTGCCGTTGCCGTTTGCGAGAGACGTACCACGGGCATAAACAAAATACTATCAATTAAAAAGGATATAGGCGTGATACTGCTCGATGATGCATTTCAACATCGTCATGTAAAAGCAGGACTTAACATACTTCTTATCGACTGCATGCACCCAATATGGCAGGACTGCATACTTCCATTCGGGCGTTTGAGGGAGAGTGCAGAAGGAATCAGGCGTGCAGATATTGTCATTATCACGAAATGTTGTGGAATTACCGATGAACAAAAGGTGTGGTGTAGGAATTATATAAAAGGTATAAAAGATATTCCGGTATTTTTCTCTAAGATAAAATACGGCACTCCCTACCCTTTGTTCACCAAAGATAAAAGAGAGATATCCCCTGGCACAGATGTTTTGCTCGTCACAGGCATAGCATCCCCCGGGCCTCTGGAGAACGCAATAAGAGAACGTGGCACAAGGACAACAGTTATGAGGTATGCCGACCATCATAACTTTACGGCCACCGAAATGTTGGATATTGAACAAAAATACAACAGCATAAAGAACGGCAACAAGATAATAGTAACGACCGAGAAGGACGCAACAAGGATATTGCAGCACCCACATGTTCCGGAAAGAGTAAAGGCCAATATCCATGTACTGCCAATCGAGGTGGAGATCCTGAATGGAGAAAAAGAGATGTTTAACAAAATAATATTGGATTATGTTACAGAAAATTCAAGAAACAGCTGAATTCCTTAAAGGAAAAATGACAACAGCGCCCGAAACTGCAATAATATTAGGTACAGGACTCGGAAGCCTTGTCAATGAAATTACAGAGAAGTATGAGATAGAATACAAGGATATACCGAACTTTCCACTATCTACTGTAGAAGGCCATTCCGGCAAGTTGATATTCGGAAAATTGGGAAACAAGGAGATTATGGCAATGCAGGGCCGTTTCCACTTCTACGAAGGTTACTCAATGAAAGAGGTTACATTCCCGGTACGTGTAATGCGTGAATTAGGCATCAAGACTCTGTTCGTATCAAATGCAGCAGGAGGTATGGACCCCAATTTCCAGATAGGTGACCTCATGATTATCAACGACCATATAAACTTCTTCCCCGAACATCCGTTACGCGGCAAGAACATCCCATACGGAGACCGTTTCCCCGACATGAGCGCAGCTTATGACAAAGAGCTCATCGCAATGGCCAAAGAGATTGCCAAAGAGAAAGGCATACGTGTAGTTGAAGGTGTTTACTTGGGTACACAAGGTCCTACATTTGAAACACCGGCAGAATACCGCATGTTCCACCGCATGGGAGGAGATGCTGTTGGCATGTCAACCGTACCCGAGGTTATAGTAGCTCGCCACTGTGGCATAAGAGTATTCGGTATCTCGGTAATTACTGACCTTGGAGTAGAAGGAATTGTAGTTGAGTGCAGCCACGAAGAGGTACAGAAAGCTGCAGATGAGGCACAACCCAAAATGACAACAATATTCCGTGAAATCATCAATAGAGCATAAAAAACGATGAACACTACAAAACGAACAGAAATTTCATCATTGGGCGAGTTCGGGCTCATTGAACGACTTACCAATAACTTGACGACAAGCAATAAAGAGACAGTAAAGGGTGCCGGTGATGATGCGGCCATACTGCAGTTCGACAATGACGAGGAGGTTCTTGTAACCACAGACCTCCTTATGGAAGGCGTACATTTTGACCTCACATACTTTCCTTTGAAGCACCTTGGTTACAAAGCCGTAATTGCAAATATTTCGGACATTTACGCCATGAACGGAACTCCGAAGCAGATCACAGTATCAGTAGCTCTGAGCCGCAAGTTCTGTATAGAAGACATTGAAGAACTTTATGCTGGTATGCAGCTTGCTTGCCAGCAGTACGGTGTTGACATTGTCGGAGGTGACACTTCATCGTCATTAACCGGACTGGCCATAAGCATAACAGCAATAGGTACAGCCCCTAAAGGTACAAGTGTAAAAAGAAACGGGGCTAAAGAGACCGACCTGATATGTGTAACCGGCAACCTTGGAGCTGCCTACATGGGACTACAACTGCTTGAACGAGAAAAAATTGCTACAGCCGGCAAGGATATACAACCAGATTTCCAAGGAAAAGAATATATTCTTGAACGCCAGTTGAAACCAGAGGCACGCAAGGAGGTCATAGAAAAGCTTCGCGAAGAGAATGTCAGACCTACTGCCATGATTGACATCAGCGACGGTCTCTCATCTGAACTGATGCATATATGCAAACAGAGCGGTGTCGGTTGCCGTATATACGAAGAGCGCATCCCCATTGACTACCAGACAGCAATAATGGCAGAAGAGTTCAATCTCAATGTCATTACATGTGCATTGAACGGCGGTGAGGATTTCGAGTTATTGTTCACTGTCCCCATCGCTGACCATGAGAAGGTTGCCGCAATGAAGGATGTACGTGTAATAGGACACATTGTAAGCGACAACATGGGACTCGCACTCATCACACGCGATGGTGTGGAAATGGAGCTGAAAGCGCAGGGTTGGATACAGCAAAATGAACAGGCATGACAATGCATTACATTGTCCAAGCCATATTCCTACTGACAGGAATAACATCCCTATTGGCATCGTTACTGAACAAAGAGTGGTTCTTTACCAGTGAAAATGCAAAATTTGCAGTCAAGAGACTCGGACGTAACGGAGCACGCTGGTTATACGGTGCAATAGGAGTTGTATTCATATTTTCCGCAGTATATTTCTATTATAAAATCAATGCAGGCTTTTGAAGCCTGCATTGATTTTATAATCACATCTAGTCATTATTTGTTATACGACAAAGAAGCTCTAGCTATATTTTGTTAACAAGAACAGTGCAACACAGAGTTCCTTTTTCATTATTTTTTGCAATTGTAGACGGTGTTGCATGAATGTAACTTTGTATTCGAAAAATAATTTGAATATGAAGTTGCATTACTATATTTCAATACTGTTATTAGCTGTTTCACATAACGTTCTTGCCGATGGTTGCAGAATATATGGAACAATAACATCAAAGGAGAAGGAAGGTGTTCCTTTCGCAAGCGTAGGGATTGAACAGACAATGTTCGGCACCAACGCAGACCTTGAAGGAGGATATGAAATTACATTACCCGAAGGGGAATACGTAATTATTGTTACAGCAATGGGCTATACTCCTTATAAAAAGAGTATCAAGCTGAATGCAGACCAAGCTCTGGAACATAACATCGAGCTTGAAACATTTGTTACAGAACTGGACGATATTGTCATCACAGAAACGGCTTCAGGAATTTCCCGTTTACGCCGTTCGGCATACAATGCCTTGGCTATAGACACCAAGGAGCATCTTAATACAATAAAGAACCTAGTAGACATTCTTGCGACAACCCCCGGAGTAAAACTACGCGAATCGGGAGGCGAAGGTTCAGAAATGAACATTATGATGGACGGTTTCAGCGGCAAGAATATAAAGATATTCATTGACGGTGTTCCACAGGATGGTGTCGGAAATTCGTTTGCCATAAGCAATATTCCGGTAAATATCGCTGAACGCGTTGAGGTTTACCGTGGTGTAGTTCCTGTGGAATTCAGCACAGACGCCATGGGAGGAATTGTAAACATCGTCACAAAAAAGCAGCAAGAAGGGTGGAATGCCGAAGCATCCTATTCATACGGATCATTCAACACCCACAAATCGTTCCTTAACTTTAACCAGACTTGCAAAAACGGATTCACTTACGAAGTGAACGCATTCCAGAACTACTCTGACAACAACTACAGCATAAATGTTCCGGTCGAGAATTTTGAAACAGGTAGTATTGAAAAGAAAAAACTACACATTGTAGAAAGGTTCAACGACACCTTCCATAATGAATCCCTGTCATTGAAGTTTGGATTTACAGGCAAAACATGGGCTGACAAACTGCTCTTTGGGGTAAGATTTTCACAGATGTACAAAGAGATACAGAACGGAGTCCGTCAGGAGATTGTCTATGGCGACAAGCATAGAAGATCGTATTCATTGATGCCGTCGGTAGAATTCTCAAAGAAGAATCTTTTGCTTGAAGGTCTTGACCTTTCTGCAACAGCAAACTACAACCATAATTGTGTAACTAACATCGACACATCTTCCTATAAATATAACTGGTTTGGAGAAACAAAACTGCTGAACACTCCCGGAGAGCAATCATACCAGCATTTACGTTCCGACAATGACAATTGGAATTCATCATTCACAATCAACTATCGTCCGAAGAAATCGCACATACACCTATTCACTTTGCATTATCTTTTCAACGCGTTTGAGCGAAAGAACCATTCCTTGCTCCCTTCAAACCTTGCAAAAGACCCCATAAACAAAGAAACACGCAAGGGGATATCAGGAGTTGCTTACCGCCTTATGCCCAATGAGAGATGCAACTTCACTCTCTTTGGAAAACATTACAGCATGTTTGTTGCAGGCCCTATAGCTACAACAAGCAATGCCGATAATTATATAAGGGAGACACGTTCCACAAATGCGTTCGGATACGGTGCAGCCGGTACATATTTCATTTTACAGGAACTCCAGGCGAAAATATCTTATGAAAAAGCATTGCGTCTCCCCACAATCGAAGAGATGTTCGGAGACGAAGATCTTGAAATGGGAGATATCGGTATCAAACCGGAGAAAAGCCATAACATGAATATAAGCATCAGTTATAGTCATGATTTCAACAGACATGGTATATATACCGAACTTGGATTGGTATATCGTGACACACGTGATTATATACAGCGTAACATTGTGGACATAAGCGGTGGTAAACAGGCTGCAACATATATCAATTACGGAAAAGTACTGACAGCTGGCTACAATATCACACTACGATACAATTTAAGCGACAAGCTTTCGATTGGAGGAAACTTCACTGACATGAAGGTTCTTGACAATATGAAAACCGCAATAAACAGTTCCGTACCCAACCTTGGATATAGAGAAAAGATGCCCAACCTGCCGTTTCTCTTTGCCGACTTTGATGCCACCTACAAATTCAAGAACCTGATTGGAAAAGAAGATATGCTCTCCTTGACCTATGAAAGCAGGTTTGTTGAAGAGTTCAGTTATTATTCAGCAAAGATTGGTGCAAACAAGAATGATTATATTGTACCCAAGCAATTCACGCATGACATAATAATCTCATACAGTATGAAGAACGGGAGATACAATTTCTCTTTTGTATGCAACAATATAACCAACGAGAGATTGTATGACAATTTCAGTTTACAAAAGCCCGGACGAGCATTCTATGGAAAAATGCGCATAAGACTAGGAGAATAAATAACGCACAAGCAAAAGTTCACCCACAAAGTATATATATATTATGAAAAGAAAACTCTTAACAAACGTACTGACCGCAGCAGTTGTGGCATTATTATCAACATCATGTGAGAACGATAATGGTTTCGACCCTCAAGAACCCTCCAACAGCGCGAGGCCTTATGTCATAGCAGCAACTGTAACAATGTCAAACAACAGCACACCGGTATTACTCAATGCCGAATCACTTGAAAGTGGAACAATATCCCCTGTCAATCAAGGTGTAGTAGTAGACGCGGCATCTTACTGGGTCTTTCACGGTACCGACTACCTATATGGCCTTACATATAATGACGGCAATGCCGGGCTTACACGCTCTTACACAATGAGTGGAAACTATAATATAACAGAACGTAGCAAGGAGTACGCCATAAACCGTTTTACAACTTACGGTATATACAAAGACCAAATAATCACCACCTCTACAGGCAACGGTTCCGCAGAGTGGGCCGACGTCAATGGTTATATACCGAAGATGTTCCTTGTTTCAAGACTTGACACCAAAGCCGAGACATACACATCGAACACAGCTGACTGGAAATTCCTATCGGAAAACTTCCTTGGCAATGGAGAATATGTAACCTTAGCAGGATTTCAGCAAAGTGGAGAAAAACTATTCGCTACAGCGGTACCGATGGGATTAAGCCAATATGGAGCAGCTGCAGAGAATGGCAGATATATTAAATATCCAGACCTTGTAAAAACCAAAGATGGCGGTTCAAACAGCAGTTCATACAAAAAGGGAGAACTGCAGTGGACACAGTACCCGAACGAATGCCATATCGCGATATTTGATGATGCAACACTTGGCTCCAAGAAAATAATATCCACCGACAAGATAAGCTATGCAAGCGGCAGAAACAAGTCACAATATTATCAAATGATCTGGGCAACTGAGGCCGGTGATATTTATGTATTGTCGCCATCCTATGCAAAAACAATGACAGACAGCAGACAACAGACGACTTTGCCTGCAGCAGCAATGCGTATCAAAGCCGGAGAGGAGCAATTCGACAACAATTATTATGTAAACATTGAAGAATTATCCGGTGGACGCTCATTCATGCGTTCATGGTATATTGGAGACAACTATTTCCTTTTGCAAATGTATGATACCCCTTTCACTCTTGGTGGAAAAGCCCCGACGGCACTATCCCTTGCAATATTCAATGCAACTGAGGGTACATTGAAATATGTGACCGGACTGCCAGAAGAGATTTCATCATTCGGTAAGAACACATTTATGGAGAATGGCTATGCATATATGCCAGTAAGTACCACGAACGGATATCCAGCCATTTACAAGATATCTCCCGATGATGCAAAAGCCACAAAAGGAGTTGTCGTAGAAGTGACATCGCTTGACGGAGTTGGAAAATTGTTGCCATAATCTGTTTTATACAATGTAAAGAACCGATTAAAATGAGAAAGATTTTTCACCATTTACATTTGTGGATCTCAATACCATTTGGTATTGTTATTGTTGTTATCTGTTTTACAGGTGCATTACTGGTATTCGAGAAAGATATTACAGATGCTGTAATATCTGACATGACACGGGTTACGCCAAATAGCTACACATTACCATTGGAACAGCTTGTAGAAAAAGTTTCCGGCATACTGCCCGATGATGTAAAGATTACAGGAGTTACCATATCTTCTGATGATACTGAAGCATACAAAGTAAACATATCAAAACCTCGCCATGCTGCAGTGTATATAAATCAATATACAGGTGAGATAAAAGGTGAATACAGACGCCTCCCGTTCTTCAGGACCACTATGCGGTTACATCGTTGGCTTATGGACAGCAACCCCGGAAAAGATGGTATATTTTGGGGAAAGATTATAGTAGGAACAAGTACTATCGCATTCATACTGTTACTTGTTACAGGCATTCTCATTTGGTGGCCAAGAAACAGAAAAATGCTAAAGAACCGTTTGAACATTGTCCTGACAAAAGGCAAGAATCGCTTATGGTACGACTTGCATGTTGCCGGAGGTTTCTATGCGTTCCTTCTTCTGCTTGCAATGGCGCTCACAGGACTTACATGGTCGTTCGACTGGTACAGTAAAGGTTTTTATGATATCTTCTCAGGCAAAGAACAAAGCACAAAGAACAAGAATACCACTGAAAACAAAAAGAACAAGGAAGGTTCCGTAAAAAACGGACAAGAAGAGATGACTGCAATATGGCAAACAGCACTTGACGCTGTCATTGCCAAAAACAAAGATTTCAGCCAAATCACAGTTTCGGACGGAACTATATCTTTACGCAACAAATCAACTTTTGGGAATTATCGTGCAAGCGACAAATATATATTCAACAAAACAACAGGAGAGATAGAATCTGTAACCTTATACAAAGATAGCGAAAAACGTTCCAAAGCGCGCGGCTGGGTATACACAATCCATTGCGGACTATGGGGAGGTTTATTATCAAAACTATTGACCTTTTTTGCAGCATTATTGGGAGCGACACTCCCATTGACGGGTTACTATCTATGGATAAAAAAACTTTACGGCAAACAGAGAAGAAAAAGATGAATTCTAATATATACAAACAGAAATCCCCTTGAAATTTTCAAGGGGATTTCTGTTATTGTCCTACAATTTTTGTCTTTGGCAGTTCTGCATTGCGTTTATTTGTCTTTTCGACTAACGCAGCCGCAACCTGAATGAATGCCTGTCCGTCTGGAGTGTCTGCCTTCATAGCTATCGGTATTCCGGCATCACCACTTTCACAGATACTCTGCACCAACGGTATTTGCCCTATAAGCGGTATGTTATAAGCCTCAGCCATTCGTTTGCCTCCCTCCTTGCCAAAAATATAATACTTATTGTTCGGCAATTCGGCTGGAGTAAACCATGCCATATTCTCCACAAGACCGAGGATAGGTACAGCAACCTTGTCATTAATGAACATATTGACACCCTTTATTGCTGCAGCAAGTGAAACCTCCTGAGGAGTTGTTACCACGACAGCACCCGTAATAGCGAGACTCTGCACTATTGTCAAGTGAATATCGCTCGTTCCTGGTGGAAGGTCAATAAGAAAATAGTCAAGTTCGCCCCAGTTTGCATCGGCAATAAGCTGTTTCAAAGCATTGCTTGCCATACTTCCACGCCATAGGATAGCCTGTTCGGGATCAACAAAGAAACCGATAGAAAGAATCTTTACACCGAATTTTTCTATAGGTTGTATGAGGTCACGTCCATCGATGTGCTCACTGTAGGGACGTTCATCCTCAACACTGAACATCTTAGGTATAGAAGGACCGAAAATATCGGCATCCAAGAGGCCCACCTTATATCCAAGACGTGCCAACGCAATAGCAAGGTTCGCCGAGACTGTAGACTTACCTACACCACCTTTACCCGAAGAGACTGCAATGACATTCTTTACCTGTGGGAGAAACTTTCCCACTTCGGGACGAGCAGCCTGACGGCTTACAACACTGATATTACCCTCTATTTCGACCTCCTTGCCAACATACATATGTATTGCAGCTTCGGCAGACTTCACTACAGAACGTATGAACGGGTCGGTCGGTTTGTCAAAGATTAGTGAGAAACTTACTTTATTACCGTCGATACGTATATTGTCATCTACCATGTCGGCTTCAACAAGATTCTTGCCGTTACCGGGGTAACGCACCTTTTCCAGTGCATCAAGTATTAGTTTTGGATATAGTGCCATGATTGTTTCAGATATTGTAGTCGGCTTCGGCACGACCTTCGGTTATTCCCTTGAAATATGCGGCCACCGCCATGTGTGCAGGATGCACCTTGTAACGCTCCATCGCATCAGCATCGTCAAAGACACTTACAAGCACTGCGTCAAATGCCGTACCTGCAGTACAGACATTGATACCCACTTCAAGAGATTTTATTTCAGGTATAACACCTACAAGAGCTTCAAGATTCTCTTTTACCCAGAGCGCATGCTCTGCCTTAGTTTTCCCGTTGGCGCCATCAATGAAACGCCACATTACTATATGTTTGAACATTTTCACTTACTTGTTTCAAGGCTACTACGCTTACTGCGGTTGTAGCTACGGTATTCATCAAGTTCTATTTCAACATCAGGCTCTTCGTACTGTTCTTTGAAAGGAAGGTTGAATGCGATATATTTGATTGTGATACCGCGTGACAACCATTGCGATTCGTAGTACGTACGTATCTGCATTATGTCGCTGACCACATCCTGACCGTGGACATCATCAATACATTCGACAACCGACAACTTGTTTACCTCTGTTATATATTTGGTATAGGTAAACATGAAGTTACTGTCGGTCTTGAGATGAACAACAGCATCACCGGAGAGGATATTCCTGTAACGAGCAAGGAAAAGGGATGAAGTCAATCGCTTTGTATATTTTTTCATCTGCGGATCGGGGAATGTCAGCCAGATTTCGCTCACTTCACCCTGTGCGAACAGACGGTCGATTATTTCAATGTTGGTACGCAAGAAACCTACGTTGACAAGACCTTCAGCTTTGGCTTCAGTAGCTCCAGTCCACATACGTGCACCCTTTATATCCACACCTATAAAGTTCTTTTCGGGGAAACGGCGCGCAAGAGCAACGGTATATTCACCCCTACCACAGCCAAGTTCCAGCACAATAGGATTGTCGTTCTTGAAAAAGTCACGGTTCCAGTTACCACGCAACGGGAAGGCAACGTCATCAATTATCGAATACGGGTGTTCTACAACATTCTCCAACTGCGCCATGTCGGCAAACTTCTTAAGCTTTCCTTTACCCATAAATATCAGATATCAAGAACTGTTACCCAATTATACAAATCCGGTTCATCGCCATACTGAATTGCACGCAGATGCTCATACAACTTGGTACATACAGGACCTGGCTTGCCATCTTTAGAGAAAACATATGACTTTCCGGTCTCAAGGTCATCGATACGTTCGATTGGAGAGATTACTGCAGCTGTACCGCATGCACCAGCCTCTTCAAATGTAGAAAGTTCCTCTTCTGGTATTGGGCGCACCTCAACCTTCATGCCCATATCCTTTGCTATCTGCTGCAGGCTGTTATTGGTTATAGAAGGAAGTATTGATGTTGAAAGAGGTGTTACATAGGTATTATCCTTGATGCCTATGAAGTTGGCAGCACCACACTCGTCAATGTATTTCTTCTCCTTTGCATCAAGATAGAACTCACAAGAGTAGCCCTTGTCATGAGCGAGTTTGTTGGCACGAAGACTTGCTGCATAGTTACCGCCAACCTTATACTTACCTGTACCAAGAGGCGCAGAACGGTCATACTCACGAATAATCACGTACGGGTTGGTAGAGAAACCTCCCTTGAAGTAAGGACCAACCGGAGTCACGAATATTATGAACAGATATTCTGATGCCGGATGCACACCAACCTGCGCACTTGTACCGATCAACAACGGACGTATATAGAGTGAAGCACCGCTCTCATAAGGTGGAATATAATCCTTATTAAGTTCTACGACCTTTGCAACCATCTTGCGGAACAAGTCTACACTCACCTGTGGCATAAGAATACCGTCACAAGTATTCTGCAAACGCTCTGCGTTTGCTTCAAGACGAAAAATTCTAACCTTGCCGTCTTTGCCACGAAAAGCCTTAAGACCCTCAAAAGCCTCCTGTCCGTAATGCAGACAGGTTGCAGCCATATGCATATTTATATGTTCAGAAGAACTGACCTCTATTTCGCCCCAAGCACCGTCACGGTAGTAACAACGGACATTATAGTCGGTTTTTCTGTATCCAAAGCCAATATTTGACCAATCCAGATTTTTCATATCTTATTCAAAACTTTACAATTAATTTGCGAAGTTATAGTTTTTTGACGTAAAAAGAAAAGCAGAACAAAAAAAGTTTACATGATTATGCTTATCCTGACAAGAAAATATCTTATTCTTCACCGTCAATATTCTCTAGTAACATTTTCACCTCTTCATCAACCTTATACAGTTTATTACGGCAGAACTGGACAAGTTCCGATGCCTCTTTAAGGACAACAGCCAACCTGTCAACATCCATTCCACCACCCTGTATCGAGTTCATAATCTCTTCAAGACGTTCTACGGCCTGTGTATATGTCAAATTCTCCATTATATATTGTTTTTATCTATGACAATGCTTGTAAATTCTCCTCCAATGACTTTTGTAGTCACTTCATCACCTGGTACTATACAATCCAATGAACGCACCACCTTACCGTTAACTCTTGTAATACTGTAGCCAAGAGCAAGTATGTGTTCAGGAGACGAAGCATCGATATATTTTTGACAAAGATCAAGTTTATGATGATGTCCCTGCATAAAAAGTGCAGTTGATACGGGAAGACGTTGTACAATCGACTTCAAACGATGTTTCTCACCATCGACCTTATTACATACTGCAGACACCACACCTTGTTTCATATCGGTAAGCCATTGTGCCTGTGCAAGCATTGCGTGTACAAGCAATTCTGCCGCGGCCGTTGGTGTCTTTGCACTTGTATGCGCTACCATATCAAGAACACTC
This sequence comes from Bacteroidaceae bacterium, assembly GCA_045630965.1. GTDB lineage: Bacteria > Bacteroidota > Bacteroidia > Bacteroidales > Bacteroidaceae > HGM04593. The sequence continues at coordinate 44,290 of JAZQTU010000032.1, forward strand.
TCATCACGGCGGTGACCAATACCTGTTATCACTGGTAAAGGAAACTGTGCGCAATTATTGGCCAGTTCATACGTATCGAAACAGGACAATTCGCTGACTGCACCTCCGCCACGTATTATAACCACGACATCCCAAAAATCGATATTGCCGGCTATTTTATCAAGAGCTGCAATTATGCCCTGCTCTACGCCATTACCCTGCATGGGTGCAGGAAAAAGTTTTGTATAGAAGACAAAGCCATAACCATTGTTATGCAACTGATCACAGAAATCCCCGTAACCCGCTGCGGTAGATGATGATATCACGGCTATACGTTGTGGCAACAAAGGAAAAAGAAGCTCTTTATTGAGATTTATGACACCTTCATCGGTCAATTGTTTGATAACCTGTTGTCTTCTTCGTGCCATGTCACCAATGGTATATGCCGGTTCAATATCACACACATCAAGAGTGTAGCCGTAGAGTTCATGAAAATTGACACTTACCTGCAACAACACTTTAAGCCCTTGTGCGAATGGTTGCCCAGTCTGCTCCATGAAATATGGACGCAAAAGAGTATATATACGTGACCAGATTGTTCCGCGCGCCTTTGCGACAAGTTCGCCGGTAGCCTCATCACGTTGTATGAGCTCTATATAACAATGCCCATTGACAGCTTCACGCACCTCACTGAGTTCGCCGGTCACCCAATAGCGTGAAGGCAAAGCATTACTTACAGCCTCGCGCACAAGGTTGTTCAGTGAATAAAGAGTGAAAGGATTTTCGATATCGTTAATCATTCTTTTGGAATCCACTGGTTAATACCACGCTGGTCGGCGATGAATGCTCCGCCGACAACAGTGTTTCCACAATAAAATACAGCCGACTGTCCAGGTGTTATTGCCGATGCCTTGTCATGAAGCACCACAAGCCATCGTCCGTCACCTACTGCCACAGGGGGATCACACTCGATAGGACGACTACGGTAACGTACACGTACCGTAAGTTTTTCGGGTACACCACCAACCCACTGTGGTTCATCGACAAGCATATATCGTGTCGTAAGTTGCTCCTCATGCCCCAACATAACAGTATTCTTTGCAGGATTTATCTTTATGACATAAGCCGGATAACCAAGAGCAATACCGAGACCTTTGCGCTGACCTACTGTATAGAAAGGAAAACCTTTATGCTTGCCTAACACACGTCCTTCACTATCCACGAAAGAACCGCCACCGTATTGACTATCAATATCAGGCACATTATCACGCAAGAATTCTCGATAATCGCCCGGTATAAAGCAAACCTCCATGCTCTCTCCGCCTTTGGCTAGTGCCTCGTAACCATTGGATTTCAAATACTCGATTACCGCAGGTTTATCCATGCCACCGAGTGGGAGAAGAAGTCTTGAAAGCTGGTTCTGATTAAGCCTCCAGAGAAAATAGCTTTGATCCTTGCGGTCATCATCACCGGTAACGATATAATACCTCTTTTCATCACCTTCACCCAGAGAGACAACCTTTACGTAATGTCCCGTGGCAATATGTCTGCAACCGAGTTTATCTGCCCACTCTTCAAGAAGACGGAACTTGACTGTCGGGTTGCAGTCCACACAAGGATTTGGGGTCAATCCTTTTAGATAACTGTCAATAAAGGGCTGAATGACCTGTCTACGAAAATCGTCACGTACATCAACAATGTGATGTTCAATACCCAATCTCGCAGCAAGTTCACTTGCCGATTGTGCAGCCGCCTCACCGGCATTACAGGTGATAAAGGTCAACCCCACAACCCTGTAGCCTTGTGACAACAGCATATGACACACCGCAGTACTGTCTATGCCGCCACTCATCCCAACCAATACACTCTTTTCAGCCGACATGTATATATTATTGATTTTTTTTGTTTATTTTTGTACACATATATCATATGCGCCTCACAAAGATATATCTTTTTGGATAGAGTTTGATGCGCGATGCAATATTTATATTTTTTTTATGAGCAACACAAAGAACAAGAAAGTCCCCACCGAATTAGGAACGGAAAAGATAGGTAAGCTATTGATGCAGTACGCCATACCGGCCATTATTGCACAGACAGCAGCCTCGCTGTACAACATGATTGACAGCGTATTCATCGGACATATTCCGGATGTGGGAGCAGAAGCAATTTCCGGACTCGCAACAACATTCCCCTTCATGAACCTGTCTGCGGCATTCGGTGCAATGGTTGGTGTAGGCGGTGCCACCCAATTATCGGTGAGATTGGGACAACGCGACTACGATTCGGCAAAGAACATACTTGGCAATCTTGTCACACTTAATATAATTGTGGGTGTCCTGTTTGCCGGCATATCACTTATATTCCTTGATGATATACTGCATTTCTTCGGAGCAAGCGAGAATACTCTGCCATTTGCACGGGACTTCATGACAATTATCCTCTATGGAAATGTTGTAACGCACCTCTATTTTGGAATCAACGCGGCATTGAGAGCATCGGGACACCCCAAGCAGGCCATGTATGCTACCATAATAACCGTTGTCATGAATATAATTCTTGCCCCGTTGTTCATATATGTTCTTGGCTGGGGCATCAAAGGTGCTGCAACAGCAACCATTTTGGCACAGTGTATTACTCTTGTGTGGCAGATAAGACTGCTGAGCAACCCCAACGAATTGCTTCACTTGCAACGTGGCATATACAAACTCAGGAAGGATATTGTCAACGGCATCCTGAGTATAGGAATGTCACCATTCTTTATAAATGCTGCCGGCTGTTTAGTTGTTATCATCATTAACAAAGGCTTGCGTAACTACGGCAGCGACGGAGACATGTCAATTGCAGCATACGGTATCGCAAACAGGGTACAGTTCATTTTTGTAATGGTGGTTCTTGGACTGACACAGGGCATGCAGCCTATTGTAGGATACAACTACGGTGCACGCCGCCACGACAGAGTACGCAGTGCATTGATGCTTACAATATTCTGGGGAACAGCAGTCACCACTCTTGGCTTTATCATTGCAGAGTTCATGCCAGAAACTGTTGCAAAAGCGTTCACAACCGAAGAAAGACTTATAGACATGGCAGCACGGGCCATGCGTATCATGTCAATATTCATGCCATTGATCGGTTTCCAGCTTGTAACCACAAACTTCTTCCAGAGTGTAGGCAAAGTACAAAGATCAATATTCCTTTCACTGACAAGACAAGTAATGCTGTTGATACCTCTATTGCTCATTCTCCCTCTTTTCTTTGGCGAGATGGGCGTATGGTACAGCATGCCGATTTCTGATATAATTGCGGCTATGCTTACAGCCGTAATGTTATACATACAGTTTAGAGAGTGGAAGAGAGAAGGTAATAACATACAAAGACAATAACCATGAAGAACTTTGTTGTTTCCATAGGACGCCAATTGGGAAGCGGAGGCAAAGAGATTGCCGAGAAACTGGGTGAGCGTTTGAACATAAAGGTATATGACAAGAAATTGTTAGAAGTCGCAGCAAAGGAGAGCGGACTGGATACCACCGTATTTGAGAAGGCAGATGAGCAGGAGACAAGCAGTTTCTTCGGAGGGCTGTTCAGCATACATGGCTCAATAAGCGATTATATTCCGGGGGAGAACTGCATGACAAACGAAAAACTGTTCGAGATTCAGAGCGAGACAATTCTGGAAGTTGCTGAAAAGGAGAGCTGCATAGTTGTTGGACGATGCGCTGAATATGTTCTGCGCGAACATCCGAACATGACAAGTATATTCATCACAGCAGACATCAACGAGCGCATAGTACGCGTTATGGCAAAAGAGGGGATTGAATATGACAAGGCCATTGAATTCATTGAAAAGGGAGATAAAAAGCGCCGTTCATATCATGACTATTACGCTACAACGCGTTGGGGTGAAGCCAAAAGCTATGATATCTGCGTGAATTCATCACGAATGGGAATAGAGGGCACGGTCAACTTCCTTTACAACTACATAAAGAACCGTTTTGCCTGATGAAAAGAATTGGTCTCCTGTCAGACACCCATAGCTGGTGGGATGAAAAATATGCACATCACTTTGCAGGGTGCGACGAGATTTGGCATGCCGGTGATATCGGCAGTAGGTTAATAATTGACCGCCTTGAAGAGATTTGTCCAGTACGCGCAGTATATGGCAATATTGACGGGCAGGAACTACGGTTGCGGTTAAGCGAGCTGCAACGGTTCAAAGTCGAAGAGTGCAATGTATTGATGAAACACATAGGAGGATACCCCGGGAAATACGACCCTTCAATAAGAGGTATTATATATAAGGAGAAACCGGATATATTCATTGCAGGACACTCACATATACTTAAGGTAAAATATGACAATCTGATAGATTGCCTGCACATAAACCCGGGAGCAGCGGGAAAACAGGGATGGCAACAGGTACGGACATTGGTAAAGTTCGTTATAGATGGCAAGGAGATTAAAGAACTTGAAATCATTGAACTTGCCGACTGAAACAAAAAGAAGAACAAGGAACACACAATACAGAAACATGAATATCAAAAGACTCTTATACACAGCATTGTTATTACACATATTTGTAATATCAACTTTCGCACAACAGGAATATTACACTTCGGTAGACGGTATAAAAGGTGGAGCTGCATTAAAAACAGCATTACACAACCTTATAAAAGAACATAAACAGATTAGTTACGGAAGTGGAACTGATGCCACATGGAGCGCATTCTACACCACCGATGCAGTTGTTGAGAACGGCAAACGTCGCGTACTTGATATGTATTCTAATGAAAAACGTTACTTTGGCAGCAAAGGTGAAGCCGTATCAGGCATGAACATTGAACACAGCGTTGCCAAAAGTTGGTGGGGTGGAGACAAAAACAAAGCCTATTGTGACATACATCACCTTAATCCTTCGGACCAGACCGCCAATAGCAAAAAGAGCAACTATCCATTAGGGGAACTTACAAGTGTTTCTTGGAACAATGGAGTAACATTTGTTGGCAAGGCAAATATTGACGGCAGTTCACAGAATGCATACGAACCATGCGATGAGTACAAAGGTGATTTTGCACGTGTATTCATGTATATGTTCACTTGTTATCAGGACCTGACATGGAAATACACATGGATGAACTATGAGAAGAGCACATATCCCACCCTCAAGCCCTGGGCTGTTGAGATGTTGCTCAAATGGCACAAGCAGGACCCTGTAAGCGAGAAGGAGGTAAACCGCAACAATGCCGTTTACGAGGTACAGGGCAACCGCAACCCATTTGTAGATTACCCGCAACTTGCCGATTATGTTTGGGGTGATTCTGTCAACCATGTTTTCCACATAAACGGAAAGATTGAGAATGGCACAGGAGGAAACACCGGCAATGATGATGAAAATAAAATTGAATTGCCGGACGGTTACAAGCTGAAACTTTTTGAGGATTTCGAAGATGGCAAATACCTATTTACTCCAGTCAATAAAGTGGGAAATTTTCCATGGATATTCGAGTACCAGTGTGGCGAAGTGACATCATATGACGATGATGATGTAGCGCATGCCGCAGAGAGCTGGATGATATCGGAAACTTTAGATTTCTCAAATGACAGCATCGCAAAAATCACATTCGATTATGTAATACGCAACTGTGCCACCGACAAGGTCACAGAATACAACCAATTGCTCATAAGCAAGGATTACACAGGTACAATTACAGGAGCGAAGTGGGAGGTTCTGGATTTTGATGCAAAGCAGAACGAAGACAATTGGGAGAGAACAACCACAAATGAGATTGTCATACCTGCAGCATACATGGGATGCAACAATGTCGTTATTGCATTCAAATACATCGGCACAGAAGAACGCACCGGAACATTCGAGGTTGACAATGTAACAGTCATTGCTGCTGAAGGCGCGAATGACAGTTCTACAGAGGGTGGAGACACAGAAGATGACAAAGAAAACAACAATGATAATTACAGAGATGGTGAATATGTTCTTGTTACGGATGCTTCGCATCTCTCCATAGGCGACTACATAATATTAGTTTATGAAAACTACGTCATGGGTGCTCAAACAAACAACTATCGTAGCAAAGTCGACGGCATTGTCATTGCGGACAACGTTGTCACATACCTGCCCGAAGATGCACAGGAGATTGTTCTTGAAACAGGCACAAAAGCCAACACATTTGCACTGAATGTAGGTAACGGATATCTTGCGGCGACATCAAGCAGCAGCAACCATGTCGTAACCAAATCTGATATAGACGACAATGCAAGTTGGAGCATAACTATTGATAACAACGGTTTGGCAACAATAAAGGCACAGGGTGACAAGACTCGCAACATACTACAATACAACACCTCTTCACCTCGTTTTTCTTGCTACAAAAGCGGCCAGAAGGATGTAAACATTTACCTCAAAAAAAGGATTCAGACCGCGATTGATGTAATCAATTGCAAAAATGAGTTCTACGAAGTTTATTCAATAAGCGGATCATTTATCCGTAAAGCCACAGACAAAGAAAGTGCAACTGAAGGTTTGAGGAGAGGGATATATATAATCAACGGCATAAAAGAGATTATAAAGTAAGTATATAAAATCAGGGAGAGAAACCTCGTCGCCAA
>JAZQTU010000033.1:0-2999 GCA_045630965.1 Bacteroidaceae bacterium
ATATGAGCGATATTTTACTCTGCGCACTACTGATTTGAGGTGCATCTCCTGCATCAGTTTCTGCACAGTCTTGTGGTTGAGTGCGTACCCCTCATTGCGAAGTTGGGCGCATATACGGCGATAGCCATAGCGTTTATGGTGTTGTGCAAATGTCTCGCTTATGCGCTTGCGTACAGTCTGATACTTGTCAGTACTCCCAAGGTGTGCTACATTGTAATAGTAGGTTGAGCGTGCCATCTTTATGCGTTTGAGCATAAAGTATAGGTCGTGTCCTTCTTGCCTTAGTTCTCGGATTGCCCCCGCCCAATCGCGCGCAGACGGGCTTCTCTCTCCTCGACTAAGGCTTTGACTTTTTTTAGCAGCGCGTTCTCCGTCTTTAGTTCTTGATTCTCCCTACGGAGGCGTTCAAGTTCAGTTTCCGGCTTTTGTACTTTCTTTGGTCTTCCCATACCTGGTGGTCGGCCTCGTTTCTTGGTTGTTGACAGAGCTTCAATGCCACCAGTCCTGTATGTCCTCAACCATACAACCAGACGGCTGACACTTACTCCATATTTTATCGAGGCCTGCACCAAAGATATACCATTGTTTTCAATATCCAATACAACTTTATACCTGAACTCTCCGTTGGCACGAACATTTGGTTGGCGATGCAATACTTTTGCTCCTTCTTTTTGATACAATAACCACAATTTTTCTAATTGGGAATTACCTATACCATACTTGCTGTGAATGTAATTGATGGAATAACCATCTTTAAGCATATGCATGTATTTTAGCAATGCTGAACGATCGTGTTTCTTACTCATGAAATGAACCCCAAAAGTTTTTTGTTTAACTTTTGGGGTTCATTTCAACACTCCTCTATTTCTATTATAATTCGCAACATGATTCTTTCAAATATTCCAAATCTTCTCCTTCGAGATATGGAGAAAGATTTTCATAAACCATTGCATGATAGCTGTTCAGATATTCTCGAGCATCATCACCAAGCAATTCCGGAATAATAGGAGTCTTGTCTATCGGGCAAAGTGTCAACGGCGACAACTCATAGAACTCGCCGAATTCCCCTTCGCGATAATATTTCACCACCATAGTGTTTTCTATGCGTATTCCATGACGACCGGCTTTATACAATCCCGGTTCGTTGGTGACGGTCATTCCCGGAACAAGATGTGTGGGTATATTGTTCATACGTATCTGATGCGGTCCTTCGTGAACATTCAGAAAATGCCCCACTCCATGACCTGTTCCATGCAGATAATTCTCACCCGCCTGCCACAACCACTGACGCGCAAGCACATCAAGCTGCGTTCCGCAAGTACCTTTGGGGAACTTTGCCATTGCAAGTGATATATGTCCGCGCAACACTCGTGTATAATCCTCTTTTTCCTCATCAGTAAGAGGCCCTAACGCAATGGTACGTGTAATGTCCGTTGTGCCGTGCAGATATTGTCCGCCACAGTCAAGCAACAAGAAACCTTTTGGTGCAAGCAACGCATTTTCTGCAGGAGTAGGTTCATAATGTACAATGGCTGCGTTTTCACCGTATGCTGCAATGGTGGCAAAGCTCAAGCCCCTGAATGCAGTATCAGCGCTACGCAATTCTGTAAGTTTAGCATCAACATCAAGTTCGGTGACACCACCCTTATCTACCGCAGGTTTCAGCCATCTCAACAACTTTACCATTGCCACTCCCTCGCTTAGCATGGCACGTTCAAAGCCTTTTATCTCAACTTCGTTTTTTACAGCCTTCATAAGTGCTATAGGTGAGTTACCGCGATAAACGACCTTTTTACCTATTGAGAGAGCTACAGCTGCATTGCACTTGTTCGGGTGTATCATTAAAGTGTCCTTTTTATACTCCTTTAATGCCTGCCATATTCCTGAGTAAGGAGCCACGGATATACCCTGTGATTGCAAATAAGCCTTTACTTCATCTGTCAATTTGCAATCATCGATATACAAAACTGCATCCTCACCTGTAACAAGCATATATGAAACAAGAACCGGGTTGTATTCCACATCGCTGCCACGCAGATTTGTAAGCCATGCAACCTCGTCAAGCATAGTCACTACCATGCCGTCAACACCCTCCTTTTTTAAAGCTTCGCGCAGGCGGGCAATCTTTGATGAAGCACTCTCACCGGCAACATCATCAGGCATTATCTCAGCCATAGACAACGGAACAGCAGGACGGTTGTGCCATAGCTCATCAAATGGGTCATTTACCGTTTCTGTTTTAATGCCACATGAGGCAAGCGGTGCTTTCCATGCATCAAAATCGACAACAGTACATACAGTTGTATCCACACCGACAACATCTCCTTTTTTAAGATTCTCCGAGAGCCAATCTGTTATTGAAGGAGTTTCAGCAAGACCGTCCTTCATAAGCTCAATGCCTGTACCTGCAAGAGCCTTGTCTGCGGCAAGCCAATAACGCGAATCGGTCCAGAGAAGAGCTTTGTCGGCAGTAATTACTACAGTGCCGGCAGAGCCGTCGAATCCAGACACCCACTCACGACATTTCCAGCGGTCGGCAACATATTCGCTGCTGTGAGGGTCGCTGCTCACAACAATAAAAGCATTCAATCCTTTTTCGCTCATGTATGAGCGGAATAATTTTATTCTTTCACAAATTATATCCTTTTTCATTATTTGTTTGATTTATCTTTGCTAAGATAGAAATAATTTGGGAAATATCTAAGCGAGAAGCATATTCTATCACAGAATTGATTTTTTATATCAACAAAATGCAATTAACAAAAACATTTCCACGCATATTAAATATAAAATTCATACCCAAAAGGATACGTTGATAAAAAAATTATACCAAACATAAAAGAGAACGACCCAAAAGTAAAATTGGGTCGTTCTCTTTTTGAGAGGTTGTATAAAAAGAGCTATTTTAAGGCTTGCGAAGCCCGAAAAAGCGTAGTTTACTAAGCGTAAATGAGCATTTTGAGGGCGAGTGTAACGACAAAAGAGCCTTTTTAGTCAGC
>JAZQTU010000034.1:0-17348 GCA_045630965.1 Bacteroidaceae bacterium
TTTTTCTTCGTTCATCGAAACAAACAAAGACCGTTGTACTGCTTGTCTGTATGGAATGGTTTCAAGGATCATCTTGCTTGATCGGCAACGCAACTTGTTCGTTCCCGAAAGCGAGTGCAAAGGTAAGGCAAATTTTGAAACCTGCAAACTATTAATAGGATTTTTTTCAAAAAAGTCGAGAAAAAATTATGCACACCACAAAAGCATGTGCAATTATATTAAATCTCTAACAAAATTGATAAATATTTAGCAAAAACAGAACATTACCCAAACAACAGAAAAAAGAAAATGATTTTATTTTGTACAACGGTTGCTTTGCCGTATCTTTACCGTAACAAATATATTAATAAGGTAATGGCAGATTTCAACAATTCCAAATACTTGATTGACAGAGAAACCATTGAACGCATCCTTGACAGCGCAAAGATTGAAGAGGTTGTCGGGGAATTTGTCACACTCAAGAGAAGAGGCGTAAACCTGATTGGCCTATGCCCCTTCCATAACGAGAAAACTCCGTCATTTACCGTTTCACCCGCAAAAAACCTGTGCAAATGCTTTGGATGCGGCAAAGGAGGAAACCCGGTTCACTTCATAATGGAGCATGAACAGCTCAGTTACCCCGACGCTTTGCGATGGCTGGCAAAAAAATATCACATCGAAATAAAGGAACGCGAAATGACCGACGAGGAGAAACGTGAGGAGAGCATGCGCGAAAGCCTTTTTGTCATCAACCAATATGCACTGCAACATTTCACAGAGACATTACACAACAGCGATGAGGGGAAAGCTATAGGATTGAATTATTTCCATCATCGCGGATTACGTGACGAGACAATAAAGAAGTTCTGCCTTGGCTATTCACTCGAAAGACGTGATTCATTCGCAAAGACAGCCACTGCTGCAGGATACAAGCCGGAACTCATAGCAAAGACAGGAGTTTGTTACAGCACCGAAGACGGCAGACTTCAAGACCGTTTTTGGGGGCGAGTAATATTTCCAGTACATACCATTTCGGGCAAGGTTGTTGCGTTCGGAGGAAGAATTCTGCAGAACAACCCAAAAGCTGCGAAATATGTCAACTCACCAGAGAGTGAAATTTACCATAAGAGCGACCACCTATACGGACTCTACTTTTCAAAACAGGCGATAATACAGAAGGACCGCTGTATACTCGTCGAGGGATACCTTGATGTAATATCGATGCACCAATCAGGGATAAAGAATGTAGTAGCATCATCTGGCACATCACTCACAACTAGTCAGATAAGACTGATACACCGTTTTACAAACAACGTCACCCTATTGTATGATGGCGATAAAGCCGGTATAAAGGCATCAATACGAGGTATTGACATGTTGCTCGAAGAGGGAATGAACATCAACGTAGTCCTTTTACCCGAGGGCGAAGACCCGGACAGTTTTGCCCAAAGCCATTCAACCGAAGAGGTAGAGCAGTATATAGAGCACAACAAAGTCGATTTCATACGCTTCAAGACAAACCTATTGCTTGACGAAGTCGGAAACGACCCGGTCCGTCGCGCAGAGCTGACAGGAGATATTGCCAAAAGCATCGCTGTCGTCCCGAGCGATATTCTTAGGAGCGAATACATTAAGAGATGTAGCGAAATGCTCAATGTCGGCGAGGACATACTGGTAAAGGGAATCGCCAAGATACGCATGCAACGTGCCGAGGAGCATGACAAACGCAATAACAAAGTTGAAGCAGAGGCTGCCGCTGGAACAGAAACAGAAAACGCTGTGAATGAGTTACAGAAAGATATTATAAACAGCTATAACAACGCCCTACACCACAAGGAGAAAGCAATCATTCAGTTCCTGCTAAAGAACGGAAGCAAATTGTTACAAGTACCCGAAAACAAAGAGACTGGCACACCCTCCTTTACAGAAACCGTAATATCACATTTACACTACTCCTTTGAAGAAGACGGCATTGAAATATCCCATCCATTATATGCCAAAATATTCAAGGAGGCCGCCGAACACATGAGCGATCAGGCGTTTAACCCGGAGAAGCATTTCATAGCACACCCTGATCATAAAATTTCGAGTCTCACAGCAGAACTGTGCGGCGAAAGATACCTGCTCAGCAAATTCTTTACCGAACAAGGCAATGATGAGCGCAACGAACAGGCTGTTCTCTTTGAGCAAACGACACGCCTTGCAATTGCATATAAACTGAGCATTGTAGATGAAATGCTGAAAGAGACCATGGCTAGACTAAAAGCCCCTACAACAGCAGCTGACCCGAATGCATTACAGGAAGCCATGGAGGATTTCAAATACCTCAAAGAGACACAAGGCGCACTTAATGACGTACTAAAAGGATACGGTTTCGGCAATGTTGCTCTAAACATTTAGAGCAATTCTCCGGCAACAAGAAGCAACGTAAGACGAATATCACGCGCGCGTATATTAATAAGGTAAAACAGGTCGCACAAATGTGCGACCTGCCTTATTTCCAACGGTTATTCCTAACCCCGACACACAGTCGGATGCATCATCTGTTACGCAAAAGGTTCATGAACTCCTCACGGGTCTTGGCCTGATTGAAGGCTCCGCAGAAATCGGATGTAGTAGTAACGGAATTCTGTTTCTTCACACCTCGCATCTGCATACAGAGATGCTGTGCCTCGACCACAACCATAACACCAAGTGGATTGAGCGTCTTTTGGATACACTCTTTAATCTGCAATGTCATCCTCTCCTGCACCTGAAGACGTCGGGAAAAGACCTCGACGACACGGGCAATCTTGCTCAAACCTGTTATATATCCATTAGGGATATACGCAACATGCACCTTTCCAAAGAAGGGCAATATGTGATGTTCGCACAAAGAATAGAAATCAATATCCTTGACTATAACCATCTGGCTATAGTCTTCCTTGAACATTGCCGCACGAAGTATTGCTTCAGGATCCTCATTATACCCCGATGTTGTATCAAGTATTGCACGCGCAACACGTTCGGGAGTCTTCAACAACCCCTCACGGCCGGTATCCTCACCTATAAGCCCAAGCATTTTACTGCAACACTCCTTCAACCCTTCGATACGGGTTTCCTTCTCATCCATGTTCATAATATCAATAAGGCAGGTTAATCATACATTTCTTTACAGAAATCTCCTTAAACTTGCGGGTAGCCTTGAGCCTATACATTACAGCCTCAGCCTCTTCGCGTGTACGGTAATCACCATACAGACATGAACGGATAGGCGGCTCAAATACCACATAAACCTCGGAACCCGGAAACTTTGTACGCATATAGTCAGCCATGGCATTAGCCTCATCACGAGCCTGACGAGAATTATTGCCGGAATAAACCATAACACGATACCCTTCGACTTCGGGAGTCTTGCCATCTATAGTAACCATAGACCCCATAAGGTCAAAAAGACGCGCAGGCTGGTTCACCTTGACATGCCCCTGCCCCGGCATTTCCGCTTCGAGTTCATGAACAATGTTGTTCTGCGCCTTAACAACAAAGGCACAGAACAGCATTGACATTATTATAACTATTCGCTTCATTCAATTATTTGAAAGCATCGATGATACCCTTGAAGTCTGCAACCTTGAGAGCTGCACCACCGATAAGACCACCATCCACGTTAGGATTTGCGAAAAGTTCCTTTGCATTGCTTGGCTTGCAGCTACCGCCATAGAGGATTGATGTATTCTCAGCAACCTCATTGCCATACTTCTCAGCAATTGTTGAGCGGATATAAGCGTGGATTTCTTCAGCCTGCTCAGGTGTAGCGGTCAAACCTGTACCGATAGCCCATACTGGCTCGTATGCAAGGATAATCTTTGAGAAATCCTCAGCAGAAAGGTCATAGAGAGAACCAGCAAGCTGCTCATAAACAACCTGGTTCTGGATACCCTGATTACGCTCCTCAAGCACCTCGCCGATGCAGAAGATAGGAGTCAAACCGTTAGCAAGAGCAAGCTGTACCTTCTCCTTGAGAATTTCAGCAGTCTCACCATAGTATGCACGACGCTCTGAGTGACCAAGGATAACATATTTAGCACCAGTAGATGCTACCATAGATGCAGAAACCTCACCTGTATAAGCACCAGAAACCTTGTCTGCACAGTTCTCTGCACCAACGCCGATTATAGCCTCATCAACGATAGGAGTTACAGAAGCAAGGTGAATGAATGGAGTACAGATTACTACATCACAATTTGGTTTGTCGGCTGTCAAAGCCTCGTTGAGCTCCTTTGCAAGAGCGATACCTTCCTGAAGATTCATGTTCATCTTCCAGTTACCGGCAACAATGTTCTTTCTCATTTTGTTAAAATTTAATGGTTTATATTAAATGTTATGTGTTAATAGATTCTGTTTCATCAACATTTTTCTTTTGACGTTTCCGTGCAGCCAGCAGATCTATCAATGAAATCACTGCTAGTGGCAATACAAAAACAAATATCCAGAAGTATATTCCGGGAATTCCCAAGACTTCAGCCTTCGCCCTACTTTCAACAGTATCAAGCGACATCATCCGCTCCCATTCCGGTAGGTTCTCAACATTCCATTTACCGGCAATGACACCGTCATTCAGGACCATCACCCCAGGATTGGCACGTGTAATGGTACGCAACATCATATTGTCAGCCCAATATATCGGATATTCAGCACCTGTACGCTTACGCCACAAAGCAATCTCATCTTCATTTGATGATGTTGCGGCAAAAAACGATATATTATTTTCCAAGCAATAGTCATAAAGATCATTAATCTTGTCGACACGCCCGACTGACGCATCTTCCAGCATCTCGGAAAGCATAATACACACAAAACCGGTATCAGCAAGTATATCCTCCGAGACATCATAGTCGTTTTCCCAATCCAGTATGGAGAAATCACCGACAAGAGGCTTTACACCCTCCTCCACAAGTTCCGGACGACTTTCAACAAATGTCCAGGTCTCATCGGGCAGACTATCCTGCGCAAATTCGCGAAGTTCTCCATTCCTTTCGTAGGTAAAGACCGTTTTATACACATCACTCTTACCCTGAACAAGTTCACGCAAATCCTTTCCTACAGCATAGCTACGGAAATCGAGTACCGGCACATAAGAAAGGGATATTCCCTCCACAAACGATACATAAGAGACCGCAAACAGCACCACCGCCCAACGGCTTCTTGAACTTATGCTGCATACAAAACGTCTGCGCCCGAGGAATACGATTATGGCAAGAAGCATAAGGAAAAGGTTCTTCAGGAACGATAGCCAATTGGACATCTCAAGAGCATCCCCGAAACAGCCACAATCATCCACAGGATTTGCTATAGCAACATACAGCGTAAACGGAGTAAAGAAGACGAACAGGAAGAACACCACAGTCGCAATGAACCTGCGATATACTCCCATGAAAAGGAACACTCCTATAAGGAATTCCATTGCTGCAAGCATTATCGCAAAGAAGAGCAACCAATCGTTAGAGAAGACATCGATAGAGAAAGCTTCGGCATACTCCTGCAGTTTGTACATGGTTCCCTTGGGGTCAACGGCTTTTACAAAACCCGACAACACCAGAACCAATGCCAACACAACACGACAGATGTTCGTTGAAATTGTATAGAAAATACTTTTTTTATTCCGCGAGCCCATTCTTTATAAGACCGAAAACAGCATAGTTTATCATGTCCATATAATTTGCATCAACACCTTCAGAGACCTTAGTCTCACCACCAAGCTCCTCTATTTGCTTAGTACGCCATATCTTTGTCAGTATGAGGTCGGTATACGAAGTTGTTCTCATTCCACGCCATGCTTCATTGTAGTCATGGTTTTTCTTTTTCATCAACTCCAGAGTCATCAGAGCCTTCTTGTCATAGAGAGCCATGGCCTCGTCTGCAGTAATATCACAACTGTCGGAATATCCCAAGTCAAGCTGCACAAGAGATATAAGACCATAGTTCACAATTCCTATCAATTCAGAATTTATATCTTCACCGACAAGGTTTTCAGCACCGGTCTCAAGAGTGCGGATACGCTTTGCCTTGATAAAGATCTGGTCTGTGAGCGATTCCGGACGCATAATTCTCCATGATGCTCCGTAATCATATAACTTCTTGCTGAAAAGTTCGCGACAGATTGACAAAACCGTCTCAAACTGTTTATTTGTATTATTTGCCATTATATCAATTTTATTTTTTCTTCTGGGGATATTTACGAAACCAGCTGCCAACCTTCAGTTTTACCACTCCGAACAAAGCTTCACTGAAGATGCCTCCACTCATCTTTGAAGTACCAAGAGCACGGTTTACGAAAATCACAGGAACTTCCTTTATCTTAAAACCACACTTGTATGTTGTGAACTTCATCTCAATCTGGAATGCATAGCCCTTAAAACGGATCTTGTCAAGATCAATTGTTTCAAGAACCTCCCTGCGATAGCAATTGAAACCAGCAGTAGTATCAAAAACCGGCAGACGGGTTATAAAGCGCACGTACTTTGACGCGAAATACGACATCAACACTCTGCCCATTGGCCAATTGACAACGTTCACACCCGATACATAACGGCTGCCGACAGAAAGGTCGTAACCGTCATTTGCACATGCAGAATAAAGCAGAGGGACATCGGCCGGATTATGGGAAAAGTCCGCATCCATCTCGAATATATATTCATACCCATGCTCCAGAGCCCATTTGAAGCCAGCAATATACGCTGTACCTAGCCCCAATTTGCCTGAACGCTCTATGATATTCACCCTACCGGGAAAAACCTCCATCATGGATTTGACAATAGCCGCAGTACCATCCGGAGAGCCGTCATCAACGACAAGGACATCAAAATCGTGCTCAAGACGCATCAAGGCACGTATCATATTTTCTATATTCTCCTTCTCGTTGTAGGTAGGAATTATTATAACACTATCACTCTGCATACTCATAAATTATCTCAAAACACCACAAAGGTAAAAGAAAAAGGAAAAAATTTCAAATAATAAATCCGAATATTAATTAATAATATATAAATATCTTTTATTTAAAAGCAACAACATGCCCACAAAGAGTAAAATCTCATTTTTTATCATTATCTTCGCACCGAATTCAACAAACAGAAGAGACTGTGGAAAATAACAAAAAACTATTTATAGAGACATACGGTTGCCAGATGAACGTAGCTGACAGCGAAGTCATCGGTTCAATACTCGAAGTTGCTGGTTACAGTGTTTGTAACGAGATAAAGGATGCCGACCTGATTCTTCTCAACACATGTTCTATCAGAGACAATGCCGAGCAGAAGATTTACGGACGCTTGGACCAATTGAATGCCATGAGAAGAGGCAAGGATACACTTATCGGCGTTGTAGGATGCATGGCTGAACGCGTAAAGGAAGAGCTTATAAGCAATTACAAAGTCAACATCGTTGCAGGCCCTGATACATACCTTTCATTGCCGGAACTCATCGCTCAGGCAGAACTTGGCCACCCGGCAATGAATATAGAGCTATCAACCACAGAAACTTACCATGACGTGATACCGTTACGCATATGCAGCGGTAAGGTTTCGGGCTACATCTCAATCATGAGAGGATGCAACAACTTCTGCCATTACTGTGTTGTCCCTTACACAAGAGGACGCGAAAGGAGCAGAGACATAACCAGCATACTCAATGAAGCGAGCGACCTTGTTGCAAAGGGATTCAAAGAGATTATACTGCTCGGACAGAATGTGAATTCATATAATTTTGAAGAGAATGACGGCACAATCATCACATTCCCCGAGTTATTGCGCCGCGTTGCACGCCATGCCCCTCAGACACGCATACGCTTCACGACATCACACCCTAAGGATATGAGCGACGAGACTCTGCGAGTCATTGCCGAAGAACCGAATGTATGCAAGAGCATACACTTACCTGTACAAAGCGGCAGCAACAACATGCTGAAGACAATGAACCGCAAATACACCAGAGAATGGTATCTTGACAGAATTGAAGCAATACGACGCATTGTCCCCGACTGCGGACTCTCAACCGACATCATAGCCGGATACTGTGGCGAAACCGAAGAGGACCACAAGGAGACATTGTCATTGATGAGATACTGCTCGTACGACGCAGCCTTCATGTTCAAGTACTCAGAGCGCCCGGGCACCTTTGCCAGCCGTCATTTCAAGGATGACATTGAAGAGAGCGAGAAGGTCAGACGACTGAACGAAATAATCGCACTGCAACAGGAGTGTTCGGCAGCGAACAACAAGAAGTGCATAGGAGAAACATACGAAGTGCTGATTGAAGGCATTTCAAAACGTTCAAAAGAACAGTTCTATGGCAGAACAGAGCAGAACCGTACAGCGGTTTTCGACCGTAAGGGGTACAAAATAGGAGATTTTGTAAAAGTAAAAATTTACGACAGTACAGCAGCGACGCTACTTGGTGAAATCGTCGATTGATATAAACAGAGCGGTGATGCAATTTGCATCACCGCTCTGTTTATATCAATGAAAAATCATTTTCCGAGACGATCTTTCATACGCTCCTCATAGCTTTTTTTCATATTAGAAGAATCGGGCATCAACAGACACAATATCAGATAGAAGATAACCGGACTGCCAAGACCTACCAAAATCATCACCAACCATACAAGACGCACCATGCGAGCGTCCCAACCAAAGTATTCAGCGATACCGCCGCAAACACCAGCTATAACCTTATCTTTTGAACGAAGCAACTTACTCATGATTTTTACTTTTTTATAGACGTAATAATATTGACTTATACAAAGGTAGCAATAAACGAGCAAAACAACATCAAACCTGCTTAAATATTTTACAACAACAGTAGGCTTTATTGGTAACATATGCCAAAAATCACTCATTGAAATGTTAAAAAATGCTATAAAACCTGCTTTTTTGAGTTAAAATCAAAAAGTCGAGTACAAAATCACCTATTATGGTGTATTTTTGTAGCAAATTATGGGGGAGTATGCCTAAAAAAGAACAAAAGCATCTGCCATATATCATAAACTATAAAATGAAAAAGAGATTTTTTAAGGTCCAGACTATAAGTGTATACATAAGCACAACCCTCGTATTGCTGCTGCTTGGCACAATGGGAATCCTCTTCATTGGCGCAATGTCACTTTCCAAGAATATCAAGGAGAATTTGTCTGTTACAGTCATTCTCAGCAACAAGTTGGAAGAAAGTGAGATTTCACAATTGAAGAAAAGCATTGAAAACGACAAACGAGTACTCAAGAGTACATATATTTCTAGGGAACAGGCTCTTGAAGAGGAAACCAAAGCACTGAAGACCAACCCTGTTGACGTTTTGGGTTACAACCCATATGAGGCTTCGATAGAACTGACACTCAAACCAGAATATTCCAGCGCAGAAGAGCTTGAGAATTTCGAGCAGATTCTAATAAAGAAAGTCGGTATTAAAGAGGTGCTGTACCAAAAGGACCTTGTAAACACAATCAACGAAAACATACAAAGGGCAGGATTGATGCTTTTGGCATTATTGGCGATGCTTACACTGATATCATGGTCCCTCATAGGCAACCTTGTAAGATTGTCGATATATTCAAAACGTTTTCTGCTCCACACTATGAAGCTCGTAGGCGCAACATGGGGTTTCATATGTAGACCATTCATTTTCAGGAATATGTGGATAGGATTCTTTTCTGGAATAATTGCAAATGGTATATTGGCTACGGGATTATACTTTTTGGGACAGAACGAGCCGGAAATCATCACGATGTTACCGACAACAGGTCTGGCAACTGTAGCTGCAGGGGTCATGCTGTTCGGTATGACAATATGCATGCTTTGCGCGTTCTTATCGGTACTCCGCTTCTTGCGAATGCGCAAAAACGACTTGTATTTCATATAAAACAGAACAATAATGGATAAATCAAATTTCGCTTTCGGTAAACAGAACTACATTCTGCTCATCATAGGCATCATTGCAATTGTCTTTGGTTTCATCCTTATGGGTGGCCCCGGATCGACCGAGACACATTTTGAACCGGACATTTTCAGTTTCAGAAGAATAAAACTGGCACCGGCAATCTGCTTTTTCGGGTTCATATTTGTCATATATGCGATAATGCATAAACCAAGAAACAATAAAGAATGAGTACATTAGAGACAATCATTATAGCCATAGTTGAGGGACTTACCGAATTCCTTCCTGTCTCATCGACCGGGCATATGATCATTACCCAGAACCTTTTAGGAATAGAAAGCACAGAATTTGTCAAGGCTTTCACATTCATCATACAGTTTGGCGCAATCCTGTCAGTAGTTGTTCTTTACTGGAAACGTTTCTTCAAACTCAACCACACTCCAGCCCCCGAAGGTGCCGGAGCATTCAAGCGTTTCATCCACAAGTATGACTTCTATTGGAAGCTATTTATAGCATTCATACCGGCAGCTGTTCTAGGCTTGCTTTTTAATGACATGATAGATGCAATGCTGGAGAGCGTAACCGTTGTAGCAGTCACACTCATACTCGGAGGTGTATTCATGTTGTTTTGCGACAAGATATTCAACAAGGGCGATGAAAAGAACGAACTTACCGAGAATAGAGCCTTCCTTATCGGTTTGTTCCAATGCATTTCCATGATACCCGGCGTATCACGTTCTATGGCAACGATTGTCGGAGGTATGGCACAAAAACTGACACGTAAGAAAGCAGCAGAATTCTCTTTCTTCCTTGCCGTACCAACCATGTTTGCAGCAACGCTGTTCAAGATGCTCAAGATTTTCACAGAACCTGACGGCATGGAAATAATTAGGGACAATGCTGGAACATTGATTATTGGCAATGTCGTTGCATTCGTTGTTGCGATGCTTGCAATAAAGTTCTTTATAAACTTTGTTACAAGATATGGTTTCAAGGCATTCGGATGGTACAGAATAATTATAGGAGGTATAATACTTGCAATGTTGTTTACAGGACATAATTTAACTATCGCATAATCACAATGGACTTTGCAGCAGGAGAAATAATACCCGTATTCAAGCCATACACCTGGACCTCATTCCAGATTGTAAGCAAGATAAGGTACCAGTTAAGCCGTAAGTATGGAATAAAACGGTTCAAAGTTGGACACGCCGGAACACTCGACCCCTTGGCGACAGGAGTATTGCTGTTATGCACCGGAAAAGCCACAAAGAAGATTGAAGAACTTCAGAAACATACAAAGGTTTATGAAGCGGAAATAATGCTTGGAGCAACAACCCCATCATATGACATGGAGCATCCGGTAGACGCGACATATCCTTATGAACATATCACAAGAGAAATGGTCGAGAACGCTCTGACACAATTCATTGGAGATATCGCTCAACGCCCGCCCCTCTTTTCGGCCTGCAAGGTTGACGGCAAAAGAGCATACGACCTGGCACGCAAAGGGAGCGACTTACAGCTGGAAGCAAAAACAATACGCATTGATGCAATAGAATTGCTTGAATGCGAATTGCCAAAAATAAAGATTCGTGTCACATGTGGAAAGGGAACATATATACGTTCTCTTGCACGCGACATCGGAGAGGCTCTGCAGAGCGGGGCTTACCTTACCGGCCTGACACGAACACAAGTTGGAGAGTATAATATAGAGAATTGTATAACAATTGACGCCTTCCCGGAATGGCTCGAAAAACAATCAGCGCTATGATTGACGAAAATTTTATCATTGGTGGACAACACATGAAACTGTCACAGTTCAAGTACAAACTTACTGATGACCGTATTGCACTTTACCCGGCACCATGCCGAGATGAATCACGTTTGCTCGTACTGCACAAGAAAACAGGAGAGATAGAACATCGCATATTCAAGGAAGTCATTGAATACTTCGATGAGAAGGACATCTTTGTAATGAATGACAGCAAGGTGTTCCCTGCACGCTTGTACGGCAACAAAGAGAAGACAAATGCAAGAATAGAGGTATTCCTTCTTCGCGAGCTCAATGAAGAATTCCGCCTTTGGGATGTACTTGTTGATCCTGCGCGCAAAATACGTATAGGCAACAAGCTCTATTTTGGCGAGGACAATTCAATGGTTGCAGAGGTTATCGACAACACCACATCACGTGGTCGTACATTGCGTTTCCTTTACGACGGCCCGCACGATGAGTTCAAGAAAGCATTGTACAATCTTGGAGTGGCACCACTACCGGAGGACTTCAAGCGACTGAGAAACGAAGAGCCAGAGGACCTGCAGAATTTCCAGACATACTTCGCCAAGAAAGAGGGTTCTGTAACAGCCTCTTTCGCAGGACTTCATTTTACCAGAGAGTTGATGAAGCGCATGGAGATCAGAGGTATTGATACAGCCTTCGTAACAATGCACACCGGTCTCGGATGTTTCCGCGAAATTGACGTTGAGGACCTTACAAAGCACAAAATGGACAGCGACCTTATCAATGTTGATACCGAAGCTGTACTGAAGGTCAACAAGGCAAAGGCTGAAGGACGCAGAATTTGCGCAGTAGGAACATCTGTTCAGCGCGTACTTGAGACCGCAACACTTACAGACGGTATGCTCAAGGAGTACGATGGCTGGACAAGCAAATTCATTTTCCCTGAACACACATTCCAGGTAGCAAACTGCATGATTGCCAACTTCTATGCGCCATATTCAACCATGCTCATGCTGACAACAGCCTTCGGTGGATACGACAATGTCATGAATGCATACAATGTGGCACTTAAAGAGGGTTACAGATTTGGACTGTACGGTGATGCAATGCTCATCATTGACTAATGGAAAATAAAACCACAATATATCTTGGGCTTGGCACTAATGTCGGCAACAGAGAAGAAAACCTGACGCGGGCGATAGAAGAACTATCGCTCGCGTTGGGCAAATGTATCGCACTGTCATCCTATCACGAAACCGAGCCTTGGGGGTTCAGCAGCGATAACAGTTTCCTGAACTGTGCAGCAATGTTCATGACCGACAAAACACCTATTGAAGTGCTCAATATTACTGAATCCGTAGAAAAGGCGCTTGGACGCACAGTCAAGTCCAGCAACGGTATATACCATGACAGGATAATAGACATTGACATACTGCTTTACGGAGGGCAAATCATAAAAAACGAGAGATTGACTGTACCTCACCCATTGATGCATGAACGCCTTTTTGTTTTGGCGCCACTTGCCGAAATTGCACCGAAGGCTATTCACCCCGGCTACAGAAAGAATATTGCACAGTTATTGAAAGAGCAGAAGGAGAAGGAGTGAATATTTCACACTGGTGAAAATGAAGATATTTATACAAACCGATTGATTTTTTATTATTTATATCTATCTTTGCAAAAGAAAAGAGGATAAACAACACGATATATGAAAAAGAGCTATATATCACCACTCGCAACAGAGCTAAACATCGAGGCGACAAACATGCTTGCAGCGTCGTTGAATATTAGCAACAAACCGGTAGATACAACAACACCCGGAGGTCAACTTTCAGGAGGTCACCGCGGACAGTGGGGCAACTTGTGGAACTGATAAATCAGTTTCCGGCGACATCGTAGCTTCATTGCGACCGCCAAAACTGAAAACCAGACAGTAAAAAGATACATACACTGCAGATACGACACAATAAATATCTGCAGAATTGAAATAACAGACACAATAATGTGTTTTATCATGTGGAGAGATTTGACTTGCTTGCAACCACAGTAAAAAATGCTAAAAGCTCTTTCAACGAGCATAGTAGTGGCATTCTGCCGGCATCAAATCCCATCACATCTTACAAGAATTATTAACCACGCCCCAACAGGGCTAAATTAAAGACTATGGGATATCTATTCACATCAGAATCAGTATCGGAAGGACACCCTGACAAGGTAGCAGACCAGATTTCAGACGCAGTCCTTGACGAACTTCTCGCATTTGACCCCAATTCAAAGGTTGCATGCGAAACACTTGTAACAACAGGACAGGCAGTAATTGCAGGCGAGGTAAAATCGTCGGCATACGTTGATTTGCAGGACATCGCACGACGTGTTATCAACAGGATAGGATACACCAAGAGCGAATACATGTTCGACGGCAACTCATGTGGTATATTTTCAGCCATACATGAACAGAGCCCCGACATCAACCGTGGCGTAGAACGCGAAGACCCAATGGAACAGGGTGCTGGCGACCAGGGAATGATGTTCGGTTACGCAACAAATGAGACAGAGAACTATATGCCTGTTTCACTCGACCTCTCACATTTGATTTTGACAGAACTTGCCGAGATACGTCGCGAAGGCAAAGTGATGACATACCTGCGTCCGGACTCAAAAAGCCAGGTGACAGTAGAATACAACGACGACAACAAACCTGTACGTATTGACACCATTGTCGTATCTACACAGCATGACGATTTCATTCTCCCCACAGAAGAGGGCGACGCTGCACAGTTGGCTGCAGACGCTGCACAGATTGCAAAGATCAAGGAGGATGTTCTCAATATCCTGATGCCACGCGTAAAAGCAAAGATAACATCGGAAAGCGTTCTTGCACTATTCAACGATGATATCAAATATCATGTAAACCCGACAGGTAAGTTCGTCATTGGAGGACCTCATGGCGATACCGGCCTTACAGGACGCAAGATAATCGTTGACACATACGGAGGCAAGGGCGCTCACGGTGGTGGCGCATTCAGTGGCAAGGACCCCAGCAAGGTAGACCGCAGCGCAGCATACGCAGCACGCCATATCGCCAAGAACCTCGTAGCTGCAGGAGTTGCCGATGAAGCACTCATACAGTTGTCATATGCAATTGGTGTTGCACAGCCTGTGAGCGTGTTCGTAAACACATACGGCACATCAAAGGTAGCTCTTACAGACGGAGAGATAGCACAGAAGGTACAGCAGTTGTTCGACCTGCGTCCGAAAGCCATTGAGGAGCGCTTGAAGCTTCGCAATCCAATATACAGCGAAACAGCTTCATACGGCCACATGGGACGTACACCACAGATTGTTACAAAGCGTTTCACTTCGCGTTACCTCGATGCAAAAGAGATAGAGGTAGAGCTCTTCACATGGGAAAAGCTCGACTATGTCGAAAAGGTGAAAGAGGCGTTCAACATCTAAAAGATGGGCAAGATAAGCGATTGGGTAAACAGACAAAGACATAACAGAGGATACGGAATACAATCCCCATCGGAGTTCTTCTTTGTCACACAGGTGCTGAAAGAGCACCTGCCCTACTACGCTTATGCACTGCTCGATGAGATTGCAAGAAAAAACAATCTCAGGCCAAGGCTTCTCAAGGAGTTGTTCCGCATAACAAACCATTACAAGCCACAGAACTGCATTGCAGTAGATTCACCGGCTGTTGCATGCGCAATGACGGTAGCAAAGCCGTCGGCTACATGTTACAGTATTTCCACAAAACCCACAGAAGCGACAACAGAAGTACTGCTTGCCGAAACCGGGTGCAATGTACAGCATGGGAATACCGTAAAGCTACTGAATGATGTTCTGGAAAAGGAGAAGAACGCAGGAATGCTATATATAGGCAACAGCCCCGAGCGAGCAGCAATATTGGAGACAGCCATGCGTTATACAACAGAAAAGAGCATTATTGTGATAGAAGGAGTACAGAACGATTCCGCCACGAGGAAATGGTGGCAGAGTATAATTGAAAACCCTGCAACAATAATCACTTATGACATGTACAGCTATGGTTTCCTGCTGTTCAACAGAGAAAGGCGCAAACAGCATTACACATTAAAACGATAGGTCATGGAGGAGAAAAAGGCTACAATCAGCACCGGGACAGGCGATGATGGCACAACATCATTGATTGGAGGCAAAAGAGTCACAAAAGACCACTTGCGCGTAGAGGCATACGGTACTATAGACGAGCTCAATGCAAACCTTGGACTGTTGTCGGTTACCATTGATGACGCAGATATAAAATCCTTCATTGAGCGTACAGAACACAACATGCTGACAATTGGTTGCATCCTTGCCAACGAAGGCAAAAGTGGGTACACCCTTGGCGACAAGGAGGTTGAACAGCTACAGGATGCAATAGACAGACTTGAAAAAGCATTGCCGCCTATGCACAGTTTCATTATCCCAGGCGAAACCGAAGCTGCGGCACGCGCCAATGTATGCCGCACGGTTTGCCGCCGGGCAGAAAGAAGACTTGTAAGCCTTAAACACGAATGCAATGTAGAGCAGAATATCATGATTTACATGAACCGATTGTCGGACTACCTGTTCCTGCTTCAGAGGCTACTGAATGACAACAAGGAAAAAAAATGGGAAAAGCCTTGTAAATAAACAAATTTACTATATTTTTGCACGCACTTAACAAAAAACACTATTTGGATATGTATTGGACACTTGAATTAGCTTCAAAATTGGAAGATGCACCATGGCCAGCAACTAAAGATGAACTCATTGACTACGCTGTACGTTCAGGTGCACCTTTGGAAGTTATAGAGAACTTACAAGAGATAGAGGATGAAGGAGATGTTTATGAAAGCATTGAAGACATTTGGCCAGACTATCCAAGCAAAGAAGACTTTTTCTTTGACGAGGAAGAGTACTAATTGCTTGAATCTCTATTAACTAACGCTTTAAGCACACAAATTGGGCAACTATTAGTTGCCCAATTTGTCGTTTTTGAGGGGCATAATCCATTATTTTCTGTAAACAGTAATCGTGTCACTCCCTGATTTTCTTTTGTGTTAAAACATGTCAAAAAAGAAGGGTGTTTTGAAAGAATATATTGACAAAGGCATTTTGGGCGTTATATATTTGTGGTAACAAAAAGAAAGTGACAAATCAGCAACCTTGCCACGCAAGCCATACAATAGTTTTACACAACAATTCCGTTGGATATTATTTAGGCAACCAGGCCATTATCAATGGCTGGAGTGAACTAGAACTATTAAATCAAGTAATAAATGCTGCAAACAATGGGAAACTCAAGATTATTAAATAAAAAGATTTTACTCTACACAACATTATTATTTTTACTAATAGGATGTATTGCAGAAACTCCAAGTGAACCGAAGCTTGAACTTAATTTTAACGAGGTTATTATTGAAGAACCATTCACATTAGAGAAATATTGCATAGAAAGATATGACAGAATCTTTATAGTTCAGCCATACTTTGATACAGGAAAAGCAGTCTTCGCCAATCTGAATATGTCAAATGGCTTGAAAAGTCTTTGCAACATAAATACTGTTTCAGAAACAATATCAACCATTCTATTCATAAAAGATAATAAAGTTCAAGCATACACTATCGCAGAAAGAGAAATCGCAGATCTTGTTACCACAGATTTTGAAAAACATTACACGTTCCCAATTGACCAAAAGTTTATAATGGACAAGGA
>JAZQTU010000035.1:0-54790 GCA_045630965.1 Bacteroidaceae bacterium
TTATATCAACGAAACATTCGCAAGCAGTTTTGGTGTTTTTACTCCTGTACAGACAGTAGGTGAATATCCTTGGATAATCGACTACAAGACAGCCAAGGCAACATCTTATGTTGACAGTAACGGCGACGGTCAGAACGACAATAACGCAGCTACCAGCTGGCTTGTTTCAGGCCCTGTTGACTTTACAAATGAGACAGAGGCTTACGCATCGTTCGAGTACATCATCCGTTATGCCGAAAGTGGCAAGGTAGCAGCCAACCACCAGTTGCTCATCAGTTCAAACTATACCGGTGACGTGACAAAAGCTACATGGGTAGACATGCCTTATAATGCAGTAGAAGGTATCGATTGGAATACATTTGAAAAAGCATCGGTAAACGTGCCAGCCGAGTTCATGGGCAAGATCGGTGTAGTATTCGCATTGCGTTATACAGCTACCACAAAAGCCGGCACATGGGAAGTAAAGAACTTCAAGGTCGCAAAGGGCAAGGCCGGTGACGCTACCGAGGAAGAGAAACCATCCGAGGCTGGTGAATATACAGTAGCAGAGGCAAAAGCAGCACTTTCAGGTTCTGCAAAACCAGCAGTTATTAAAGCTTACATCGTAGGTACAATCAAAGGTCAGGTTTACGAATCAGGTTGCGTGTTCAGTTCAGCAGCCGAGGCAAATACCAACCTTCTTATTGCAGACACTCCCGATGAGTCCGACCCTGCGAAGTGTATGCCGGTACAGTTGCCTTCAGGTGCAGTACGTAATGCATTGAACCTTGTTGACAATCCAGGTAACTACAAGAAACAGGTTACTCTCACCGGTAGCCTTGAGAAATACTTTGGCGTAGCAGGTCTCAAGGCCGTTACAAAGTATGTAATCGACGGCGTTACACCCGAAGAGCCAGAAACTCCAAAGGATGCATATATCTACGAGTCATTCGCAACTGAATTCGGTGCGTTTACAACTCAAGAAACTGTAGCCAATTATCCTTGGATAATTGATTACAGCACAGCCAAGATGACATCATACATTGATTCAGACGGCGACGGTAAGACAGATAAAGATATGGAGGCAACAAGCTGGCTCGTTTCACCTGCTGTAGACTTTACAAACGAAACAGCAGCACATGTTGCATTCGAGTATATTATCCGTTACGCCGAAAGTGGTAAGGTTGCTGAAAATCATCAGTTGCTTGTATGTTCCGACTATGCTGGCGATGTTGCTGGTGCAACATGGGTGAATATACCTTATAATGCAGTAGAAGGTGTCGATTGGGTAACATTCTCAAAGGCATCGGTAAACGTTCCAGCCGAGTTCATGGGCAAGAGCGGTGTCGTCTTCGCATTGCGTTATACTGCGACCACAAAAGCCGGTACTTGGGAGGTTAAGAACTTCACTGTTGCAAGCGGCGAGGTAGAAACAACAGTTACTCCTGACCAGCCAGAAATTCCAGATACTCCAGATACACCCGATACTCCTGTAGTACCAGAAGGTGAGAACATGCTTGATAACGGCGGCTTCGAGGAGTGGAACGGAAGCAATCCATTGTCATGGGGAACCGGTAACATCGGTCACAATGCAACAATAGAGCAGAGTTCTGATGCTTACAGCGGCAACTCTTCAGTAGTTGTAGGCGGTGGTTCAACCAATAAACGTCTTGCAACAAAGAGTTACACACTTTCTGCCGGTACATATACATTCAGTGTATATACAAAGATGAATGGTGCCGATGCAGGTCATTGCCGTTTGGGATATGTGCCCATTGTTGACGGCAAGGCTGGTACATACAAGTATGAGGAAGCTGCTGCTTCACCAGTTAGCGCCGACTGGACAGCAAGAGTCTTTGAGTTTACTCTTACAGAAACTACCGAGTTGGCACTTGTAGTAATGAATAACAAAACCGGTAATAGTGCTTCATTCCTCGTTGACGAAGCTACATTGACAACCAGCAATGGCTCTATAGGTGAAGGTGGCAACAAGGACGAAGAGGAACCTGTTGAGCCTGAGACACCGGCGAGCGGAGAGTATCTCAACGAAACATTCTCATCTTCACTTGGCGCATTTACAACAAAAGAGGTTGTAGGAAACTTCCCATGGGAATATGCTGCTAACTACGGTGCAAAGGTTTCAGGTTTTGCCAACAGTGCAAGCCAGGATGCCGAGAGCTGGATGATTTCACCTGCTATGGATTTTACAAACGAAACTGCAGCAACTATCGCTTTCGACTATGTAATCAACAAGGGTGATGCAAGTGTAGCTGCAGCTAACCACAAATTGCTTGTAACAAGCAACTACACAGGTGATGTAGCGACAACCGAGTGGATTGAAGTAAACTACGGTGCAGTTAACAACAATAACTGGACATTCCACAACACCGGTGAAATATCTCTTCCTTCAAGCGTAATGGGCAAGAGTGGTGTAGTTATTGCATTCAAGTATATGTCAACAACAGCCAATTCAAGCACATGGGAGATTAAGAATATTGTCGTAAAAAGCTCAAGCAAGTAATCCCTGATATACAATAATTGATCAAGCGGCAGCCGAATGGCTGCCGCTTGATGTTTTTTTCTCTAAAAATGCCATAAATTTCCGTCAAAGAGTTATCTTCGCACATAAAGCAAAAAATGAGATTATGAAACTATTGGAAGGAAAGACAGCTCTTGTCACAGGAGCAACACGAGGCATAGGCCGTGCCATAGCAGTGAAGTTCGCCCAGCAGGGAGCAAACGTCGCATTCACATATCGTCAGATAAACAATAATGCCGAAGAACTCATCAAGGATATTGAGGCGCTTGGTGTTCAGTGCAAAGGGTATGCTGCCGATGCTGCCGACTTCGCCGCAACCGATGCCGTCGTAAAGGAGATCGTAGCCGACTTCGGACGCATTGACGTGCTGGTCAATAATGCCGGCATAACCAAGGACGGACTCATCCTTCGCATGACCGAGGAACAGTGGGACGCTGTCATCACCACCAACCTCAAGTCCGCATTTAATTTCACCCGCGCCGTAGTGCCGGTGATGGCAAAGCAACGTGGCGGCAGCATCATCAACATGTCATCCGTTGTTGGAGAGAACGGAAATGCCGGCCAGTGCAACTACTCTGCATCCAAGGCCGGTCTCATAGGCCTTGCCAAGTCCGTAGCCAAGGAGATGGGGCCTCGTGGCATCCGTGCCAACTGCATTGCCCCCGGATTTATCGTTACCGACATGACATCCGCCATTCCCGAGGAGATGCGTGCCGAGTGGGCAAAGACCATACCATTGCGCCGTGCCGGTAATCCCGAGGATGTGGCAAACGTTGCCCTGTTCCTTGCCAGCGATATGTCGGCATATGTCAGCGGACAGGTAATCAATTGTTGCGGAGCAATGAGTTGCTGATAGCTTAAAAATCCATGAACGGACCGTTCATGGATTTTTAGTTCTTTAGAATACTCTTCAGGTTACTCCTTGCCGAGAAGATTGTACTTTTCACGCACCCCACCGACAGCTTCATTTGCGAGGCTATCTCCTCATATTTGTAACCGTTTATTCTCATTACAATCATCTTGGAGTGTTTCGGTGGCAACATCTTTACCGCATTGCAAATCTCCTCTCCTATGAGAATACTCTCGCAGTCCGCCGCCAAAGGATGCTCCCTGTCATTTTCCACATAGTCATACCCGTCGACAATCGTTTCACATTTTCTTGAAATCTTTTTCGCATTGTTCAGGAACGTCCTTCTCATCACAGTTTTTGCCCATGCCTCGAAGCATCCCTGTTCTTCATATTTTTCCATTTGGGTCAGAATTCTCAAGAACGTGTCTTGCAAGAGATCATTCGCATTCTCCACGTCATGAGTAAGAGATATAGCATATCTTTGTAGAAGAGCCTGTATGTCGACAAGCTCCCTTTCGTGTTCCTCCATTGTTTGTCTTTTATATTTTATAAATATAACAACGAGGCACACCGTTTTGTTCACCAAAGATTTAAGAAAATGAAATTTTTAACAAAAATTAAGTTATTCCCCAAAACAATACACTCCGCTTCGCTTGATTGTGAGCATGGCGCCGTGGTTGTTGCCGTAGAGGTCGCCGCGGTCAAAGGCGAATGACGTCGTTATAGCCCAGTCACCGCCCGGAATATTAGGTTTGAATGTCAGTTCCACAAGCGCAGCAGTGTTATGCTTGATGTATTTGAACGGCTTGCCGTATGTGCCCCAGTTGTTGCTGTGCGTGAATAGCATGCGGTACTCCAGCCATGTAAGCAACTCGCCCTCGATGCCAGCATGGAAAGCCTCCACACGATTATTGTATATATCAAGCGTCTTGTCTTTATTATATATTGGTGAAGTACACAGCGGTGTAGCAATCATCATTCCATAATTGAACCAACCACCGTATGTATGATGCCAATAATTGTTATCACAGCAACTTATCTGGTCGGGTATTTCCGCAGTGCTGTCATGGTAGACGGGGCCGCTCTGTTTCTTCAGGTTGAAGTATTCAATATTAACCCCCTTTATCCATTTGAACTTTCTTAGCTCCAGTTGAAGCCCTACCAACTGTTCCGTCCACAGGCCATACTCCCAGAACATCTGCGAATGGTCCTCGAACACATGGTCGTAATGTAGCTTAAGCATCCACTCCCTGTCGTTCCATGTAATGGCACCGCACCATGTACCAAGCACATTTCCAGCAACATTCGCCTGGTCCGCGCCACTGTACTGCTCGTCACCCTTTAGCGGAATAAGCGCAAGCATATAATCCTTGAAACGGGTAGGGTTGTAATCTACCGGCTTGCCAAATCTGTTGTATATCGTTCCTCCGAACTGTGTTGCCATGCAAAGCCCAATCTCAGCTGTCAACGGGAATTTCTCCTCGTTGCCGAACCGCATGAAACCCGCCTTCATGTGGTAGAGCGCCCTGGCTGTATGAAGATTTTCAGGCGCAACAAACTTCTCCTGCCACTTGCCGTCGGTGAACATGCCGTATGCAATATGTCCTTTTATGCCGAACCACCCCTTGCATCCCGGAATATTCCAGTACTCCGGTAGCTCAAGGCGCACCTGTGGAATAGGACGCGCATTGCCACTCTCAAGCAACGCACCTGTTGTCAAGCGGTGGTTACTCATGTTGCCCCAACGCTCCTTTTGGCCAACAGAGAGCCTAATTCTCTTCCAACTGATGTCAACATACGCCTGTTGCACAAAAACAGACGAAGCCATGTTCCAGCCCGCAACGAAATCAATGTCCCAGTCGAATGTTATCCCGGACCCCTTCATAAGGTAGTCTCCTCCTGTACCCACGCGTGCATACGCCATGCCCGGCTTTTCACTGCCCAAACCCTGCCTGTTCGCCATGTGCCACATTGGAGCATACTCACCAGCTCCACATGTAGCAGTAAGCTCCTGCCTTTCGGTAATGGTCTGCGCCTTTATGCCGGACAGCGACAGGGTGTAAACGAGTATCAGCAGGAATATATTTTTCATCAGCAAATGCCTCCTTGTTTCTTTGCTTTGTATTCTTTGTGCAGAATCTTTGGTAGCGTTGCAACAATACCCCAACAACGCTTAATCTGCTTTTTAGGCTCCTTGAATATACGGTGTACAAATTCAAGATGCAGTTTGCGCATCCATGCAGGGCAACGTTGCGGAGCATCGGCCAAACCGCTGTAGAAATTAAAAGCTGCGCCAATGGCTATCATTACGCCACGTTTCAAATGTGGTAGCAGGCGGTTCATGAAAATCTCCTGCTTTGGAGCACCAAGGGCGACCCAAATGATATCAGCACCATCCTGTTCAACCATCTCGGCAATTTCTTTGTAATCGAACTCGTCAACAGTACAGAACGGCAACTCCTTGAATGTCATTCCGGCAACGTCAGGGTTCTCCTTTGAGAGGTTTTGCTGTAGTGCATCCAGAACCTTTTGCTTTGTGCCAAGGAATATCATTCTGTGCTTACGCGCACGTACAATGTCAATGAAAATGTCGCTTCCGCAGTAGTGGTTACGCTTGTAGCCGTATATCCACTTTACAAACTTCGGAACCCAACTGCTGTCGCAAATGGAAAAGATGCTGCCATTGATGACATTTCTATAATCCTCGTTATGGTAAACCATGTTTAGGATGTTACCGTCGGCAACACAAATATAACCAGGTACACATTCAGTTACCAACTTGTCAATTGTTTTGTGTACTGTAAGTACATCAAATTCATATCGAATATTGAAAAATTGCTCCATACCGTTATTCAACTAACCTTCAATATCTGTTATTGGCTTAAATGAAGAAAGGTGAAACATTCTCTTTAATATAAAATGTTCCACCTTTCAAAGTGTTTTTTCTGCTTTTTTCACTCTTTGTGCGAAGGTAATACAGCCCCGCACGAAAAACAAATATTTTTGCAGATATTTTTGAATTGTTTTACGCTCCGCCTGCCCACACCCCAATCCAAAATTCACAATAGACCCTGTAGACCCAAAATTCCCAATAATTCTCTTTTTTTTGCGCGCTAGCAAAAAGTGGCTAAAATATTTGCAAGGGCAAAAACTTTGTTATACCTTTGTGTTGTTACAATTTTCTATAAAAAAGC
Source organism: Bacteroidaceae bacterium (assembly GCA_045630965.1). Classification (GTDB taxonomy): domain Bacteria; phylum Bacteroidota; class Bacteroidia; order Bacteroidales; family Bacteroidaceae; genus HGM04593. The sequence continues at coordinate 6,563 of JAZQTU010000035.1, forward strand.
AGAATCTCCGTGAGGGGATGAGGATGCACCCTGTTGTGTTAACACGGTGCATCCATTCTTTATATAATTTCCTTCAGGATGTTTGTGATATTCTTGTTGAATACCTCCAAGGTAAATTTTTCCTTGAATATTTTATAACCGTTTTCTCCCATTTCTGTGCGCAGGTTTTTGTCATTGAGTAATGTCTCAATAGCATTAGCGGTTGAAACAGCATCCATTCTTTTGCATACAAAACCATTTTTGCCATGTACTGTAATGTCTGGAACAGCACCTTCATCGGTTGATATAATTGGCAATTTGTATTGCATGGCTTCAAGCAGAGTCAATGGGAAACAATCCTCGTAGGTCGGTTGAATGAAAATGTCAGCAGTTGCAAAGAACTCTTTCTTGTCATCGCCGTATTGTGGACCACGATATATGACAACCCTTGTTAAACCACGTTCTTCAATAGCCTTTGTAAAAGCTGCTTTGGAAATTTCCTTGCTTTCGCCACCTACAAAGTTGCATACAAACTTGTAACCTTTCTCTTTTAGTATTTTGCAGGCATCAAGTAATACATAAACCCCTTTGCTTGGTATAAGGTTCGATAGAAAAAGCAAATGCGGAACTTCGGCCATGCGTTCAAAGTGTGGTTCTGTTTCAAATAGTTCAGGAATACCATTGGGGCAAATGAGTATCTGCTCTTTCTTGACCACATTTTCTATATCCCTATACAAATGCCACGACAACAGAATGACTTTAGTATTTCTGTAAACAAGAGGTAAAAGCCATTTATACGGTTGCCTGTTTATGCACTTGCTCATTCCCTTGTTGTGCTGGTGTATAACAACCTTTCTGCGGAATAGCTTGCATAGCAATACAAACGGTGCATCCTTCAAGAAACCAATGCCATGGCAGGTTATGGCAAGGTAACACAGCGCATAGCGGTGCGTAAGCAGTTTCCAAAACACAAGGAAATAGGCTCCAATGAAACGCAAGTATTTCTTTAGCGATTTTTTGCCAATTTCATCAATGTTGCGCGATGTTGATAGGTTAACAAAATCGCATATGAAATTCTCCTGCAATTCCTTGCTCTCCTTTATGTATTGGCTCACCATCGCCGAGCCGTGAATAGGTGGCGGTAGTGGGGTAATGAAAAGTATGCGTGGCTTTAGCATTTTATTCAAGCTTAAGTATAACAACTTAAATGAAGAAAGGTGAAACATTCTCTTTAATATAAAATGTTCCACCTTTCAAAGTGTTTTTTCTGCTTTTTTCACTCTTTGTGCGAAGGTAATACAGCCCCGCACGAAAAACAAATATTTTTGCAGGTTTTTTTGAATTGTTTTAGTCCTCTCTCCTTTGGAGGCATTGCGATACCGTAGCAATGCACTGCTTTCAGCGCAGCTTGTCTTCGCAACTTGTTGCAATAGACCTAAAACTCTTAATAATTCTCTTCTCTTCTTTTTTTGCACATTAGCAATAATTGGGTAAACAACAACCTTTTTGCTTTGTTTGCACATTAACTTTGCTCTGGGTGTTGCAGGTACTGCTTTTTCTCATAAATAATTTGCCTACAATAATCTTTAAGCAGTACCTGCGTTTTTGCAAACCAATAAAAACTATTATATGGAAAACACAAATTTGAAAATTGAATGTCACAAGCTGAACGATGACGGCAGCATGGTGTACCAGCCAATGACCAACCTCGATGGGCTTGTATGGAATGGAGTGTACATTATCCGTGCCTTTAACGACAACGGCTCATGGGGCTTGCCCTTTACGCTTGCCGACAACGAAGCGGTTAATCTTGTTGTCAAGGACCAGGCGCAGAAGAGAGAAGATGCTACAGATACCCAAAGGGTGGTGGTACAGACTGTTACACGCGTTGAAAAAGAGACAGGCGAAGTGCTTACGTATTCACGCATACGACGTAACGTCAACGGCACTCAGGTATGGAGCGAATGGAGCTATCTTACTGCCGAATCAACATCGGATATAAAACCCAACAGTGTTACAACCGAAAAGTTGGCTGCTGAGGTAAGAGAAAAAATCAACAACCCCTTGCGCCCACTGTTCATCGCGGCAGGAGCGGAGTACAACGATACAGGTACCGACAAAACAAAGACAGCTCCTTGGGGTGAAACAGTAACTCACAAAGCCGGACATTACTACCTAAATGGATTGGGTGATATAACCGAGGAGCAGATGAATCTTATATTTATACAAACTTTTCCTTTGTATTGTGCCACAGACTTTACAAAAGCGTTTAGAACTCAGATTGCCACAGATATTTCTGTACGTACCAATATTAGAAATAGAAATCAGTTTACCGGAATTGGGGGTAGTGGTGTGCTTAGTCTTGAATCGGCTTGTTATAGTAATACTGTGATGGAGGTATTGGCTATTAATCATACAAAGACTGGCGTTAAAATTGTCGTTACTGGAATGGAAAATAGTTTCTATAGTGCATCGTCCTTGCGAAGTATTATTGGTGTGTTGAGCGTTGAAAAATGCTCTACGATTGAATTTAAGGATTGTAGGGCATTACTTGCTTTTACTTTGCATAATCTTAAATCAAATATTAAAATAGGGCAGTCGGCGATAGTCTCAAAAGAAAGTGTATTGTGTCTTATAGAAAATGCATCTCCAGCTACAGTAATAACAATAACCCTGCACCCCGATGCATACGCACGCCTTGCCGATGATGCGGATATTGTCGCTGCGCTTGAAGCACAACCTTTGGTTTCGTTAGTAAGTGCCTGACGAAATCAAACAACAAAATGTCATCTCGATGAAGCGTAGCGACTGAGAGATCTCTATTAACTTATATCAAATAATAACATATAAAACTAAAAAAAATGAAAGTTGCTTGCAACTTAGATAACACCAACAGCATCTTGTCAAGCGTAGTGCAGCATAATTTTGCACAGCTTGGGTTGCGAACAGTTGGCATTGTCAAATCTGAAAACGGAAAAGTAAAAATCAAAACATAATACAAAAAAAACGATAGTCCATGCATACATTAGAAAAAAAAGAGGGTGTTTACTACACCCAAAACATTGAAAACTTGCCCATTGAAGAAAGAGTATTTTTCCGCGAAGGAAAAGGCGTAAGTGCCACAAGTGAATATTATCGCCGAGCAACAACTGCGGAGTTGAATGATTGGGTTGAGTACAAAAAACAGCAAGATAGTGTAGAACTTATATGATAATATCGACAACACTTGCAGCAAATGGTCGCACGTAGCGTGGTAAGGTCACGCCGTGCGGGTTGCGGATAGCAAGTGTTGTCAACACTACCGGGTGGCGACTGCTGATGAAGTTTGTGCTTGGCAGGAACTGCAACACAAACTCGACAAAGCCAACAGCATATAGTCACGGGTAGCACAGCCGTAGTTTGTGCCCCGTGGGTTGCGATTAGTTGGCATTGTCAAATTGATGCTTGGAAAGCATATCAGGCCGAGCAGGAACTGCAACACAAACTCGATAATGCCAACAGCATTTCGTCAAACGCTGTGTAGTCGTAGGTTATACCGTTTGGGTTGCGACCAGTTGGCATTGTCGATACAAACGTAGTTACTATGTTTGTATTCGCAAATAGTTTTGCTTGTCGGGATGGGGCAAGGTCCGCTTGCTAATTAAAACGTGTTAGTAAAAAAAGGCTAAAATATTTGCAGGTATAAAAAAGCAGAATCTCTGAGAAAGGAAAACGTGTGCCATGTTTCACAACGTAGCACACGTTTTGTTGAAATAAATAATTGCGTTGCCAAAATTATTCTCTTTTTTATAGTTTCTCCTTATTGGCTATATATATTAAATAGAAAAAACTTTGTGGCATAGTTTTTTTTTGTAATTTTGCAATGAATAATTGAAAAGTAGTTGCGATTTCTCAAATAAATAAGTATTAGTTGTTGTTTTTATATGATGACTAAATTATAAATTATGAGTTTAGGTATTACAGCAAATGTCAAAAAGAATGGGGCGTTATTGGCGTACATTGCTAATAGTATTCCCAATATACATCTTCGTAAGTTACTAAAAATAGTTTATCTCATTGATGAGAAATTTATGAAGATGAGAAATTTCCCTATTACATGGTTTGATTATTATGTTTGGGAAAAAGGTCCTGTCGCTCCCGAAGTCTATAATATTAAAAATGGAGCTTTTGGTGATTATGTATTGTGTCGTAAGAATAATGAAGGAAGTAATATTGTAGAATCAGTTTTATCTGCAAAATATCAGATTCAGAAACAAATGGAAATTTTTAGTCCGTTTGAATTAGAAGTTATAGACGCTGTCATTTCCGAGAATGAAAGTAAAACGCCTGACGAACTTACGTCGTTAACACACGAGGAAGGTACACTGTGGCTTGAAATGGTGAAAAAACATTCTGTTACTTTTGTAGATGGAAAATCAGACATAGAGATTCCTTTATACCTTCTTAATGGTGACGATGTTGACAAAAACGAAATTTACGAAGAGGCTAAATGGAATATGGGATTTCAGGCAGTATTAAACCAAGATAATATATAATCTAATGTTTGAGCCCCGTGAGATTATATATGGATATGCAAAAGGATTACACAATCCTCATAATAAATACATAGTAACTATTTATCGTGATGAAAATCTGAATATAGTTGCTAGTTTTACAACATCGCAGCAAAGGGCTGGTGTTTCTGAAGGGAAAATACACCACGGTGCTATTTACAATGATAAGAAATGCATTTCTTATGTTTTTGAGAAAGATGTCGTAATAGGTGTAAACCCTGAAACTGGTATTGACTTCTCATTTCCTAAACGCACTGTTATAACTTTTGATTATGGTGTAATTGAGAGTACTAAAGAACGATTTTTACAGAATTTTGACAATCCTAAAGTCGTATGCATATTAAATGAAAATGAATATATAGAATTGATATATGCAATGTATTCAAGCCCATATACAAAACAAACTCACAAGGATGTTCTCGATAAGATCTTGAAAAAGTATTATTCAAGATAATGCACTATCTTCGCACCTTATACAATTTTAAAAAAGCAGAATTCCGTAAAGGTAAAACATCGTGCCGCGTTGCATAACGCGGCACGATGTTTTTGTGTATTTAATAAGATGTTTCCACAACAGCAAAAGTGGCAAAACAGCAACCTTGCGCGCCGGTGATGCATATATCTTTGCAATGTGTTTGAAGCAGGCACCGTTTGCCATATTTCCATATTTATTAAATCTAAAATTCCATATTTCTTGTGTCTAAAATTTAGGTGCCTGTTTCTTTTTAAGCAATAATATAGATATTTCCACTGCGCCCAGTTATGTTGTTGAGGGCTCTCCCCGAAAAATCTCGTATTAAATGCGCGATGTGTCATATCGAGCGCATGCGAGATATCTCAAATATGTCGAGTAGAAAACAAATTTTATGCAGTATAGCAAAAAATGGCTAAAATGTATGCAAGTGTAAAATTGATGCAATATCTTTGCAAAAGCGAAGATAAGCTTTGTGACCGCGAGCGGCACTCCTTTGTAAACCTAAAGGTTCAGTCGTCGCAAGCAACGCTTTTTTCGCGTTGCTGCTGTAAAGAATTGAAGTAAACTTCATTTTTGTTCGTTGGCACCATTTTTCGCTGTTTTATATAATTCTTTCTTATATTTCATTCGTTTATAGCTTTTGATGCTTTAGTTGTAATTAAGGACATTATAAGTGTAAATTTTGTTTATGCTGTATAATAAAATCTATAGATGGCTAAGGCTCTTTATTTATATATTTTTATTTCATCAATGTTATTTAGCCAAGTGTTAACAAAATTCAGGTTTTTACCGTATGAATTATCTATAATATTTATCTTTTTTCCGCACAAAAGAGATAAAATCATAACGTGTAATCTAGTTGTGTATATTGAATCGTAATACCTTCTTCCAACAATCTAGAAAAAGAAAGATAGGTGAATTTCTCTTATTCCTTTATTCTTCGTTTTTTATCTCCTTTACTATTTTGGAAATACTGTCCTTATTTTTTATGCAGTGTATAATCACTACTATAAAGTATATGAACGATGCAAATAAACCTGCATAGAATATTCCTTTTATTACGTCTGCATTCAAACCGAATGTATTATGGAATTCCGATGTAACTGCTACGCATGCCAATGAAATGAATAATGATCCTGAAGTTATCCAATCATTATTCTTTTTTATTTTGTTAATGTGAGTATTTAGAATATTTACAAGTTTATCCTCTGTAATTCTTATAATATTGACAGACACGTTTGATATCTCCTCATTAACGGCAATCTTGTTGTTTTTCGTTTTTAATGGCATATTTATTCTGCGTAAAAGTTTACAACTAGATTGTGTTTACTGTTCTCTAAAGGACCGACTTTGAAATTAATGAACAGTTTGCGTCCTTTTGCATATGTACCTATTTTATAGGCCTCTTTTAATGTAGTAATAGCATCAGGCCTGGTTTCTATAGTTATATTCGCATTGAATTTGTCTTTCAAGTCAATATGGGTTGTTCCAGTCTGTTCTTTATTAATATATCTTATGCTGAAAGTAAAATGCATATCGCCTTCACCTTCTTTGTCTGCTAATGTTACCTTTTCTGATTTTTGGTTCTCTGTAAGGAGAAAACAAAAGTCTTTAATCATTTCCATATTATCTTTATATCTATTTTTTATAGAAACACACCACGTCACCTATTTGTTATATTAAAATAGATGTATATGGTATTGAGTGAGCAAAAAATGCTATTTGCAACAAAAATAGTAATATTTTATTTTTTAAGGTTGTTTAATTAGTAATTTATTTTTTCGACAAAGTTTTTTCATTATTCAATTATTTCGTTGATTCTGTTTCCCCTTTCATCATTTCCTTTGCTTATTTCGTATTTATATCTCTCTTCAACAAAGACTTTTAGATAAGGTTTGTAATTTTCAATACCAAAGGAACTGAAATATTCACTGATTATATCTTCGTTTGATTTTATTGCTTCTTTCAGGTTACATTCCGGTGTCAATAAAAGTGAAGTCTGTACAATATATGTGAACAAATCATGTCCTAATGGTCTTTCTGCAGCCAATTCCCAATCAATCAGTCTTATTTTTCCATCATATTCAAGCATGTTCCAAGGGCAGAAGTCACCATGGCTCAATGCTGTCTTGATATTGTTTGCCTTTGTATTACTGTCACCTAAATGATAATCTTTCAATGTCAGGCTCAATTGCATAATCTCCCTTGTTAGTTCTGTGCTTTGTGGTCTACTGCCTTTTACATACTCTGTTTTTAAGTAGGCATAGCCTTGCCCAATATCTTCTTTTAACAGTTGCGGCACAAGACCTGTCTTGCTTAATAACTTATAAACACTTATTTCGTTTTTTGTAAGTTCTATAGCTTTAGGCTTTTGTGAAAATTTTGCAAAAAAGGGTTTCTTCTCATCTTTACTCCACCCAAGAATTGATATCTTCTGCTCAACACCTGGTGAGCCCATGTTGAATGACAGGATAGAATCCGTACCATCGACATCCATTATTTTAGTGTATGGGAAATCAACCTTTTTTGTGTCGATACCGGAAAAACAACGTACTAGTCCAAAGTTTTTGAACAACGTCCAATAAACCTTTGACAAAATTCCACCGAATGGACTGTATAGCCCATAAAGGAATCTTGTTTCTTTTGTTGGGGTGGGGAAATAGTACGATGTGGTAAATGTACGGAATTTATATAGTTTCATTTTTTTACAACCTGTTTATAAATATTGTCCAATGTCTTTGCTTTTTCGTCCCAGGCAAAATCCTTAGCTCTTAGAATAGCTCCTTTACTAAGTTGTTTTCTATATTCTTCGTCTTTTTCAATCTTGGTTATGGCTTTTCCAAGTTCATCGGTTATCTGTGATTTGTTGGTGACAGGAATCTTGATACCGCAATTTTTATTGATAACATAGCTAAAACCGCAATGGTCCATTGTAACAACTGGCAAACCAAAGGATAATGCTTCCAGGATGACTGTCGATGTCAAGTCGCTCATTGATGTTATTACAAAAATATGTACTTTTTGCATAATGGATAAAGCTTTTGAACGCTCTATCCAACCGTGCCATATAATATTTTCGACACCAAGTTTTTTAGCTTTTTCTTGCCATCTTCTTGTCTCTCGGCCTTTTCCAACCACGTGTAACTCTATATTTGCGTTTTTGATTTTTGCCATTGCCTCTATCAATAGATATAGAGCTTTTCTAGGAGTATGTTCCCCGCTCCAACAAATCCTTAATGGTTCATTGGTTTTACGTTCTGTAGCGATAACTTCTTTTTGTTCTACCATTCCTACTTCTGGAATGATTATAGAATCTCTGTTATAAAGTTTCTGAATGGCATCTTTGCAGTCTTGTGTTGCAGATATTATGGCATCGGCACGCTGCATAGCCTTTTTTACGCGTTGCATAGTATGCATCTGCCACAGGTTTATGGTGTTTCTGCAACCATAGAACACCATCCCATAAAATCCCATAGATGGTAATATGTTCCAAGGAGTGATGTTGAAACCGCCTATAGGTCCCCATACAAATGGAACATCCTTGATTTTCCATAAGTATCCCGGTTCACGATATCCAACCATATTCAGTTGGTGTACCACATCGAATTTTTCTTTTTTATGTAATTCTAGGGCTAATTGATATGCTTTTTTCTGCCATTTTCTGTAGAACCAATAATATGACGGTGGCCATATCTTTCTAAGTTTCTTATGACGTTCTTTCCTGATGAAATAGAATCTATAATACTCCTTTTCTTCAGGGTTCTCTTTGAAATATCTAGTAATATCTTGTTCGAACTTGCTTTCTGTAATTATGTGCAGTTCGTGGTGTTTTGCCAAGGAACTGACGAAATTCCAACCCATACCAGGCTCTGAACCCTTATATGGTGAACAAGCATAACAATTAACAAGAATTTTCATAATTACATTTTTGTTTTTGAGTATCTTTTTTCCATCATCTTTTGTATAGCAATCATAGCTGCATCAATTGATTCCTGTGGAGTAGTGGTTGTGTCAATCCATACAGCTTTTTTATTGCTGTTGCTGAATTCCTTTAGGATATTTGTCTGGCGGGTAACTTCCTCTAATGATGTTTCGGGTTTACGAGCGTATATTTTTTCTGGGTCACCACCAAGGCAAAGTATAATATCCGGTGTTGGAACAAAGAAACCGAAAAATTTAAGTATCCATTTAGGCAATGAAATTCGTCCTCTTCTTGGGTCTATAAGGTAATCGTAGTAGTATCTGTCAAAAAGCCATATATGAGTTTTAAAGGCTTTGTCCAAGAATACTTTACGGAAATATCCCCAAGTATAGTCAAGCATATAATAGCTTACTCTCAGCAATGAACCTGCAAATCCTGATGGCTTTGAGCCGTGCGGATTACTGCAGACACCAGTTGGTTCATCGTTTTTTTTCTTTCCCATAGCAACAGCCAATGATGGTATGTGGTTAGGACGCATGTGTTCATATCGTATGCCGTTGTGGAATGCTTCGTTAAGTATTGGGGTTATGGCATTGATTACGGTACTCTTGCCTGAACCATCTGTGCCAAGAAAAGCAATGGTATAACCAGGGTGTCTGAAAAGCCGTTTGATTTTTGACAATATAGCTTTTGCTTTGTTTGTAAAATTAGACTTGAAACAGCTTTTTCCGTTATTGTGCAATGTATGTATACATTCTTTTATTTTCTTGTCCTTTATCGACTCATAGAGTGCATTAACAAACTCTTTGCTGAAAATTTTGAGATTGCGTGTAAGATAATCCAGTGTATATTTATCCTTATTTTCAATGACGGGGCCAATATACTTTTCATCGCATTTACCGTTATTGAGAATTTCCTTTATCAATGCAATAATGTTGCCGAAATCCTTGTTAAGAACACGAATGCCATTATAAGCAATAGTATTATCCTTAATGGTCTCTTCGGGTATCATTACGTACGATTTGTATGTGATAGCTCCTACAAACACGTCCATTTGAATGCCGTCCGACAGTCCCAAATAACATAACTTGGGGCTGTTGTTGTCTTTTGTATATGATACTAAAGGGCTGTCTGTTATCTTTGAGATGTGTGATACAATTTCGTAGAATTGAGTGATGTCCTTTGCCGATACATATATATCCAAATCACTCTTTCCGCAACTGTTGGGAAGCAACTTGTAATTGCGCAGAACGGCATAATTTATATTGTTGCTGTTCAGTTCTGCGAATAGATTGTAAACAAAATTGTTGGATTTCATAAAGTCAGCTTCTTGTTTTTATTAGTTTTGCAGGTACTCCGCCTATTATACTGTTGTCTGGAAATGACCTTGTAACAACAGCACCTGCTGCTACAATGCATTTGTTGCCCAAATGTACCCCAGGTAATATAATTACTCGTGTACCAATCCAACAGTCGTTTCCTATTACAATCGGCTCTTCTGGTTTTGCTCCTTGTTGGTTTATTGGAGTATTCAAGTCCTTGAATTCATGGCTTGTTGCCATCATTACAACATCAGGGCCCATCACAACATCTTCTCCAAGTGTAATTGTGCCACCCAATCTTGCATTCTGTCCCAATTGAGAACGGTCTCCTACTTTAAGATTTTTACCATTGCCAAAATAGCATTTATCTTTTACAACAACATTTTTTCCACAATATGCAAGTAACTTGCGTGCGGCCCAATATCTGAGTTTGTAACCGATTTTGTATCCAGGCATTGGTTGCATCGGTATATGTCTTAAAATGAAATAATATAAAAATAGAACTATCGTTTTCATTGTTATGGATTATATTATATTTTCAATATTTTTAAAATATTCATTAAATGTCTTTGGCATAAGATTGGGCTTTAATTTCAATGGGGACTCTATTGGTTGAGTCTTATTTAATATCTTATCTAATATTTTGTTGAATGATTCACTATCGTATGGGTCGAAGACTTCACCATTTACACCATTTTGAATGAGACATCTTGATCCAGCCTTACTAGATACAAGTGAATAGCATCCAGCCAATAAAGCTTCATTCGTAACTGCACCAAAAGCTTCTTGATAACTTGGGAGAATGAATATTTGTGCAATATTATAGAATGCAAACAGTTTATCGTCTTCTTGTTGCCCAGCAAAAATTATTCTATTGGAATCATTGGCTATTTTTTTTAATTCACTTTCGTAATCTCCACTTCCAACAATTATTAATCTTATATCATTATGTTTTGATTTAAGTATTTCAGGAATTATAAATTGCAGGTTTTTAAGTTTAACAAGTCTTCCTACAAATATAATAGTTTTCTTATTCTTAAGATTATATTTGTCTAGATATCCATTACTTATGTTTAAAACATTTTTATATCTATCTCTGGCGACATTGTCTTCATTGACAATAGGCATGTATGTACCGATGTTGTATTTTGCTCTGTAATATGATGTAACATCCTGATCGACACATATAATATCATCAAATAATGGAATAAGTATTTTTTTTGCTATTGTATGTCTATAAGTGAACTGCTTGTCTTTATTGATAGTCATATCATAACTATCATCAATCATACTTACAACCTTTAGTTTTTTTCCTCGAAGTCTTTGTATCATTTTGTAAATAATGGCTAAAATTGATACAGGACCACATTCATTTACAAGTATAACGTTGGGCTTTTCTTTGTTTAGCTTGCTCCAAATGCCTTTAGGTATAAATTTCAAAATCTTGTTCCTTTCAGTATAATATTCTACTTTGAAAAGATGTCTTTCTTCTAGTTTTGAATTATCTAAAGTCTGTCCATTTACACCTCTCTTAAATACACAAATACTACATTGGTATTTTTTATATATAGCATTGAAAAAATCTATGCGATATGGAGCAATTGATTGATGGAACACGAGTAGTTTGCTCATAATAAGATATTTATGTTTTTTGTAAATTTATGTTGTAGAATTCATGTGTTATCAAACAGACATAATTGTGTCATATATCAAATCCAATTTTTTTGCATACGTTTCAGGTGTAAATCTTGCATTATATGTTGCGAAACCATTTTTTGAAAGTTTATTATATAGTTCTCTGTCTTGGTATAGTTTAATTATAGCATCAGCCCATTCTTTAGGATTATATGCATCAACAATTATACCATCTGTCATATTTTCAACAAGTTCTGGGACTCCTCCTTTATTTGATACAATTACTGGTATCCCGGCACTCATTGCTTCTGCTACTGTAATACCAAATCCCTCTTTGTCGGCCGGATGAATATAAATATGAGCTTTTTCGTAATATGGTTTAGGGTTACATTGACGCCCTAAAAGAATGACGGAATCTTCAATGTTGTAATTCTTGATTTTCTCTTTAAGTTCTGTGTATAAAGGACCGTCTCCAATAATTTCCATTTTATATGAAAATCCTTTATGCTTAAGAACGCGACCTATTTCGGCGTACATAAACACATTCTTCATAATATTGAGTCCTGCAACCGATACAATATTACAGGTGTCTTTAAAACAACGTTCTTTGTATTCGCATATATGGTATCCAGAATTGTCGACAACAATTTTGCTTTTACATCGTTTTGTAATGTCTGTGTAAAAGTTTTCTACAAACTTGGATATAAATATAACTTTATCAAAGTTTGATAACATCATTTTAGACAATAGACGTATAAAGTAGCTCCTTTTTACATTACCTTCAAAAGAGCGTATTATCTTAAGTTTCGGATTAAGAAGTTTCAGAAAATAGGCAATGAACATTTCATTTGGAAAAAATGAATGTATTATACGAATATTCTCTTGTTTTATCTTCCTGTTCAATTGTAACACAGATTTAAGAGTGTTACCTCTTTGGGGCATATTGATTATATGTGCATTTTCTTCTTTTTTCCAACTTTCGAGGAATGCATTATTCTGTTGCTCATAATGTACACCAATATACACTTTGTATTTAGTGTATTTTAGTGTTGATTTTATTTTTGATACAGTGCCGCCTGTTGTGTCTAATGAGGTTAACAGGTATAAAATCGCTGGTTGCATATTGGGGAAGTTAGAATGTGATATTTATTATTCGTATACAATCCTATCATCGTTCAAATCTCTATATATTCCTTCTTTTATTATTTTTGCAGGAGAACCTCCAAGCAGAACAAAAGAATTGTTATATTTTTTTTGCAATAATGAATTTGTCGCAACGACAGTATACGGTTGAGTCTCTGTGCTGTTCAAAACTGTACATCTTGTAGCAAACCATGCATCATGTGCGATATTTATCTTTCCATAACCTTTGTTTCCATAGCCTCCGTCTTTGTTCTTTAATCGGTGAAAATTAGTGTCAAGCACCATATTCTCCCACTCAAATCTAACATTGTAATCAAAATTAATATTGTACCAACATATTAATTTGAAGGTTGTTGTTGCGTTAAAATTATCGCCAATTTGCAAATTTGCAGTAGGTCCTACAGAAATTGATGAGTTATTTCCTATTACACATCTTCCTTTAAAGACAATAGTGCCACCATAATTTTCAAAAACAATTCCAGAATGTGGATATGCGTGAGCATGATTAAATCCTAATTTAATCATACCTGTATTAACCTTATTTGAAGATATTATAACTTTTCCTTTACATTTTATAAATTGAGGTTTATATAATAATATAGGCAGTTTTACAGCTTGTTTAAATGGTAGATATCTGAAGTTGAAATAAAGTGTCTTATGAAAACTACGTAATATCTGTAATAATTTAATTATCTTATTCATTTTGTATTTAACGCTTGAGAATCTTTTTTATCGGATACTTTACAAATTGCCACATCAACCAAATATTGCCAGATGAAAAAATACGTGCTTTATGCTTTTTCTTTAGAACAAGCATATTCTTGTAGAATTTTATTTGGGCTGTTGTTGTTTTTGAATCTTCCCAAACTCTAAATTTGGCAATGTCTGCATCAATAGTGTATGATGTAAATTCTTTTGCAATTCTAATGAATAAATCCAAATCCATAGTGTAATGCAATGTTTCATCAAGCAAACCAACCTTGTTAAGAACAGATTTGCGGAACACAGTAGAGTTCTGCATTACGCTGCAGTAACGTGTATTCAATAGTCTTTCGTATGTAAAGGACTCTGCTTTTACTGTATGCGTGATTTCGCTGTCCCCGTTTATGAAAACCTGGTTTCCTGTAACAACATGCTTGTCGGGATTCTCTGTGAAGAATTTGTTCAATGTGTCGAACGCGCCTTCACACATTACATCGTCACTGTTAAGCCAAACAATAAGGTCACCGGTTGCTTTGCGGAAACCTTTGTTAAGACCGTCGCTCTGCCCTTTGTCCGGTTCTGATGTCCATTTCAGGTGGTCGTACTTCTTGAGGATATCCAAAGTATTGTCCTTTGAGCAGGCATCAATAATAATGTGCTCAAAGTTATCATAGTTCTGGTTAAGTACTGAAAGGATGTTTTCTTCAATAAAACGTCCTTGGTTATATGATACTGTAATTACCGAAATTTTGAGCTTTCCTGTCATAATTGTCTTTTATCTTAAGTAGTATTATTATTCCAAGTATTAATGGGTAGTTTGTTAATGCTTTTGTTTGTACATAGTTAACTGATGATGCTACAATAACGGCTATAATGACAATATCTAACCAATAGCCTTTTTTCTTTACAAAAAAATTTGTAAGTGCATTAAATCCCAGTATAGCAAATGGTAGTATTCTTAATATCATACCAATCCATCCCTCACACCATAATACTGGGGCTATGTACGTGTCACCTCCCAAAACTATGCTGTATTCACCTTTTGCTACATCACGTACATACCCAAGCCCGAATAATGGGTCATGCCTTATGGCATAAATAGCATCTTCAATAAGTCTTTCTCGAAATGCAAACGTGCCCATATCATACTTTAAGTCTTCGTTAAATGTATCAGAAAGTTTGTTACTCCAAAATCCAATGGCATCAGGCATAATTATGCATATAACAATACTGCCGACGAGTATTAAAGTTAACAACTTAATGCTACTCCCAAAATTGTTCGGATTCTTTAGACTTGTCAACATTATAACAACTGTTGCAATAATTAATGTTGAGAAAAGTAAATTTCTTGTGAACGATATAATGACAATAAGCAATATTAGTATTAGGTACTTGTTTGCTTTGGGTACTTTCATTATTGTATATGTTATAAGTAATGCCGTCCACAACGGATCAAATAATGGCAATCCAATAATACTACGGTCAACAGAAAATACTCCATGGGTTTCTACTAATCCACCCTTAACGCCCATCCAATCATAACCAAGGTTGTTGGAAAGATAAATAAAGACGAATATTATAAAACATTTGAATATTTTATTAAGTGCATAATTAACCTCTTCTTTATTTAGGCTGAACATAAATGGCAGTAGAATAAAGAGGTTTAATGCTTGCATGAAGCTATGCCTGAATACTGTTAATGCTTCAAAGAGTGAAGTGTTATTAATTGTGGATATAAATGTAACAAATATATATAGCATTAATATCGCAATAGCAAATACGACTCCTTTTAAATTTCCATAGTTCTTGTTGAAACTGCGCCAGAGTGGTACCGAAAGTATAAATGCAAGCAGATTATATCCTAATGGATTTGGAATGAATCTATTTACAACAGTTGATAATCCGCTTACTTGTATTGTAGGAATTATAAACAAGATGAAAATGAAATATTTGATAATATTTCTTCTTTTCTTAGGTATAGTTCTATATTCTGTCATTAATCAATTTTTTTATAAACTATTCTAGGGCGCACTCTTGTGTTGGTTATTTAAAACTCATCTTTTATTTGTTCCAGTTTTATTTATTCCAGATTCCTGTAGCTGTTTGGTTAATTATCTTTTTCAACTGTATTCTGCAAATAATGAATTGTGCGAAGAACGCAATTGATGGGATAATTACAATTCCAATAAGTCCCCATTGGCGGCTGCTATATATCATAGCAGGTATTGCAAAAATAGCAATTATAAAATATGTTATAAGTTGAATGCGTACTTTGCCGGTCCCGTTAATCTGATGCATATAGATATTACCCATTATTTTGCAGAAAATGAAGAATGCCATTGCGGCTGAAACATATATTGAAGTTATTACTTCGTCCCCTAACCAAAAATCAAAGATTAACGGTGATAGAATTGTAAGTAATATGAGTGCCGATAAACTCATAAGTCCCATTTTTTCAAGTTTGGCGGCACAACGTTTCATCCATGCAAAATCTTTGCGTGTGTAAGCGTCGGTATATGCCGACCATATAGGAGTGAGTATAATCATTATTATCATTTCCGCAATACTGAAAATCTTATATGTTACATTGTACAGTGTTACAGATTCTGGTCCTAATTCCCTTGATATAATAATGTTTGTAAATTGGAAAATAAACAACATACACATCATAATGAGGAAGAATTGCCCCCCCATGCCGATAATGCTTTTTGTAAGCGAGAAATCAATCTGTTTGAGGGATGGTGCGTATTTTTTATATCTTCCTTTGCAGAATGCAATAATTGAAATGATAATAGTTAGTATGCAGGGGATTCCTGAAAATGCAATGGCCAAATATTCAAGATTTCCTTTTGTTGTATACGTGAGTATTACTATAACAATAAATGAAATAAAATTCCCTAATGTCTTAATAGCTGTTGATGCTGCAGGTCTTTGGGCTGCTGTTAGCATTGTTGTAAAAACTTCTGCTACAATGTTTATGCAAAAGGAAACTATCAATATTTGAGAAACGGCTCTTAATTCTACGTCAAGACCAGAACTTACATTCAAAATACTGCTCCAATTAACGTAGTTATTGATTATTGATGTTATTATCATCAATGTTGCAAACAATAATGCAAGTACGGCATAAGTGGTGCTTACATATTTGCGTGCAAGCATATGGTCGTTTTTTGCTACAGCTTCTGCAAATCTATTTCTGAATCCACTTGCCATACCAAAATTAAAGTATGACAGCCATGCAATAATACTACTCAAAGTCAACCATATACCATAACGTTCTGCGTTGATATAGTTGATGGTAGCAGGTACAACCATCAGTGAAATGAGTATGCTTATGACTCTTAACATTGATGATGCCATAATGTTCTTTTTGATAAGAACGGTTCTTTCGCTACCTGAAAGGAACTTGCTTTTAATCTTCTTTATTGTATTTGACATGTTAAACTTCTGTTTATTGTCTTGCTTTTTTGAGAATGTTATACCTCTCTTTTATTGTTCTTCTTTACTTTCCTCTCTTTGTTGAATATCGCCGGTGGGGTGGCGATTGTCCTCCAATTCTTACAAATTTAATAATATAATTATTAAAAAACAATTGTTATCAATTTTGTTGTCAACAAAAACATTTTGTTCTGAATTCTTCCAGTTTGTTAGTATATGAACTTCCAAAATGCTCTTCCAATTGGTGTTCGGTAAATTCATGGTAGTACATCCACCAATCGTTTTCCTCTTCTGCTGTAGCAAAAGTGGGCGTTTCGGTATTGAACAGGGTGTTATATGCTTTGTGGTACTGTTCCATGGTTGGTTTAATATCCTTCTTTGCAAAATGTTCTATTACGGTGTCGAAGGCGGTTTGTTTGTAGTAGCAACAATTGTCATAAAGCATGAAGTCGGCTGTTAGTATGCAGCAATTCTTAAAAAAGTGGAATAGTTCGCTCTCTTCGTTCATAATATCAAGTGCTGTGAACTCGCTATGTTTGCCAAGGTATCGTTCTATGGCTTTACAAAGCTTCTCTTCTATCTCTTGCTTGCTTATTATCAGCGGGTATTGGGTTTCGAGATGGCCTTCTTGGTCATATACTTCTGCTGTATATAACTCTTTTAGGAGTTTGCTTGTGTGGAGCAGTTCCTCTCCCTTCTCTATCATTGCATCAAGGTATGACAGGGCTATGTCGTGTGCTTGGTTTGTGTTGTAGCGTTCTTTCCTTAGCATCTTTTTGGTTTCTCCAACACGGCTTATGCGGTGTGCCATGCTCTTTATACCAAAGCACAATATGCTTTCTGTGAGTACTTTGAGGTTTTCGTTGTTAAGGCTGTTGGGGTCTATCTGCTTGAGTTGGTATGTTATTGAACTGAAGTATTTACCGTTGTTAATCCATTGTATTATTGTCTCTTCTATGGATTCTGCATGGTTGAACAGTTCTTTTGTCTCTTTGAATGATAGCTTGTACGGTGATACACTCAATGCGAAATATTTGTCATAGTTCTCGGTATAGCATATGCTGGATTTTTTTGTCTTTATATAATTGCCGAATATCATTCCTAATATTTTCGGGGTCTCTTCTTTCCAGAATTTTTCTCCTTTGTATGCATTCTTTTCTTTTTCTGTGGCTTTTCTTTGAACTCCTGGGCGTATATTGAATCTTTCATCTTCGCTGTATAACAGGCTATAGGGGTCATTGGCCAGTCGGTCGTATGTCTGCTTGTCGTACATTTGCAGCAACTCGAGCCAGAAAAGGTCGAGAATCTTAATCTCGCCTTTATACTGGTTGCTGAGGTACTTGATGTTCAGCATGAAGATGCGTGCAAAGCGTTTTGCGCGGCGGTAGTTGTCGAGAATTTTCAATATGAGTTTGTACTCACTGTTGCCCAGGTGCATGAATAGCTTTTCTGTGAAATTGTCGTTGATGTTGTCCTGCTCTTTGATGTCTTCCTTCAACGCTTCCCAAATGAGGTGTTCATTGACTTTGGGCAGGTGTACTTCGACCTGAAATATCTTTTCAAGGTAGGATGATGCGTCTTTGATGTTCTTCTCTTCCAAAACGCTCGTTACGTATTCTTTGTCGTATGCTACAATGTATATGGTGTTGCTCAGGTCGGCGGTGTTGCGAATAAGCCTCATGACTTCGAAGACTTCTTCTCGTTCAAGGCGGTCTATGTCGTCAATGAAGATTGCAATGGGGCGGGGCAGGCGTGATACTTTATCGGATAGCTCCTGTTTCTTCTCGAACAGGCTCTCGTGTTGGGTTGAAAGTGAGAGGTTGATGCCTAACGTGTTGTTAGGTGTTATTGTCTGGCCATTGATGTATCTTGCATACTTCTTGATGGGTTTTGACAGTGAACTGTATTTGGATGAGAGTTGGTGTCTTAACGCTGCGAAGAAATCGTGTGTCACCTGCTCGGGGGTGCGGCACATCCAGGGATTGAATTCAACGATTTCTGCTTTGTCCCTCAATTGTTCCTTCAGCAGGTTCAGGAATGTGGTTTTACCGCATCCCCATTCTCCGGTTATTCCTGCTGCGTATGAGTGTTGTCCGTTGTCTGTGGCAATCAGTCTTTCGGCAATTGCTGAAGCGTAGCTGATCAAATTCTGAGGTATTCTGCCGTTGCAGCAACAGTCGGTGGAGAAACCTGTTGATTGGGCGTTTGTCTGCTTGTTTTTCTTTTGCCTAAAGTATGATACTGCTTTTTTTATGTCTTTGAATAGTATCAATAGTGTGGCAATATTCAACAATGTGGTCATTAGCATTCGATAATCGAACCTGTATATAATATTCGCATATACGACTTTGCTGTCGTAATTTAGAATAATAAGGCCCAATAGTGCCAAAGGGAATCTGAAGCTTCGGAAATTGTTGTCTCTGTAAATCCTTACATACCAACAATAAGAAATAAATGTGAGAATTGTTGATATTGGAATATTAATAAGCCAACGGTTGTCGATAAGTGTGTATAACCATTTGATGTGTTGTGCGTTGTTGTCTTGGTTATACCATGTGTACCACTCTGGAGCCAACCCTATCCATATTGGTATCATCAGATATAACAAAATCGCCAATATGCAATCTCTATTTTTGAATAATGATGGTTCCATTGTTTTGATGATTTGTTAATTGGGGCTTCATTATGGTTGTCACGAAATTTTCTATATTTCTTAAAAAACGGAGGGGCAGGGCATCCCGCCCCTCCTGCTTCTCCCGTTCACAGAAGATACGACCAAGCATCCCAGAACTTAAGGAAGAAGGTAATAAACAAAGATACTGTTTATATTATATATAAACAATTAATTTTAATTAAAGTTTGGCCTCACCCTGACAGCCTGAGATATCTCCGCTACGGTTGATATGACATGAGTGTTGGGCACAAAAAATCCGTCATAGAAATATGACGGATTTTTGTGCTTGGTATTTTTAGTCTCTCTGGAAGATGTCGCGTGTGTATACTTTGTCTTTTACGTCGTCGAGCGTGGGGTCGTAACGGTTGGCGATGATGGCTTGCGAGAGGGATTTGAACTTTGCAAGGTCATTGATTACGCGGCTGCCGAAGAAGGTGCAGCCGTCTTCCAAGGTGGGTTCGTAGATGATGACTTCGGCGCCTTTGGCTTTGATGCGTTTCATGACGCCTTGTATTGATGAATGGCGGAAGTTGTCGCTACCGGCTTTCATGGTGAGGCGGTAGACGCCTATGATGGGAATTGTGGCCTCCCCAACCCCTCCCGAAGAGGGATTTTTTGATGTTGTGGAACCATAGCGCAATGAGTCGAACTGGTTCATTTTGGAATAGCCATACCAGCCGGCTTTGTTCAACACCTGGTCGGCGATGAAGTCTTTGCGGGTGCGGTTACTCTCTACAATGGCGCTCATCATGTTCTGTGGAACCTCTTGGTAGTTGGCAAGGAGTTGCTTGGTGTCCTTGGGAAGGCAGTAGCCGCCGTAACCGAACGAGGGGTTGTTATAGTGGTTGCCGATGCGGGGGTCAAGGCCGACGCCTTGTATAATGGCGGCTGAGTCTAGGCCTTTTAGTTCGGCGTAGGTGTCGAGCTCGTTGAAATAGCTGACGCGTAGTGCCAGGTAGGTGTTGGAGAAGAGCTTGACGGCTTCAGCTTCCTTCATTTCCATGAATAGGGTGGGAATGTCTTGCTTGATGGCGCCTTGCTGCAGGAGTTGGGCGAAGGTGCGGGCGGCGTCATCGAGGTGGTTGCCGGCGATGGCTTTGATAGCTTCGTTCTCTTCGTCGTACTTCTCAATCATCTTGGGGTAGCCTACGATGATGCGGCTGGGGTAGAGATTGTCGTAGAGGGCTTTGCTCTCGCGCAGGAATTCGGGAGAGAAGAGCAGGCGGAACTTGTTGGTGCTGTCCCAGCCCATCTCTTTGAACTTCTTGGCGTACTTTACATAGAGGCTGCGGCAGTAACCTACAGGGATGGTGCTTTTGATGACCATGGTTGCCTCAGGGTTCACCTCCAGTACAAGGTCGATGACATCCTCGATGTGGTGGGTGTCGAAGAAGTTCTTCTGTGGGTCGTAGTTGGTGGGGGCTGCAATGACGACGAAATCGGCGTCTTTGTATGCTTCTTTGCCGTCGAGTGTGGCACGCAGGTCAAGTTCTTTTTCTGCAAGGAATTTTTCGATATACTCGTCCTGAATGGGGGACTGCCTGCGGTTGATCATCTCTACTTTTTCGGGGATGACGTCGACGGCTGTCACTTGGTTGTGCTGTGCCAACAGTGTGGCGATGCTGAGGCCTACATAGCCTGTTCCTGCTACTGCTATCTTCATGTTGTTAATATAAATGCTGTTTATCATTTTGAGCGAAGGCAAAAAATCTCTTTTGTGTATATGAGATTCTTCCTTTCGTCGGGATGACTGTTTAGGTTGGTTATTGTCTTCTGTGCCAATATTGGTATTATTTCAATGCATCTACTATTCTGCTGCAGGCGAGGCCGTCGCCGTAGGGGTTGACGGCTTTGCTCATGGCGTCGTAGTGTGCGTGGTCGTCAAGCAGGGCAGATACTTCAGCTACAATCTTGTTGTAGTCGGTGCCGACAAGTTTGACTGTACCAGCTTCGAGTGCTTCGGGGCGTTCTGTGGTGTCGCGCATGACAAGTACTGGCTTGCCAAGGGCTGGGGCTTCTTCCTGAATGCCGCCACTGTCGGTGAGGACAATGTGGCTCTTCTCCATGAGGTACACGAATGAGAGGTATTCCAATGGTTCGATGAAGAACATGTTGGCCCCTACCTGACCTCCCCCTCTTTGGGAGGGGGTTGGGGGGAGGCTGAAGACCTCTGCAATTGGTTTGCGTACGTTGGGGTTGAGGTGCATTGGGTAGACAAAATCTACGTCGGGGTATTTCTGTGTCAGGTCGCGTATGGCGGTGCACATGTTGATGAAACCTTCGCCGAAGTTTTCGCGGCGGTGACCGGTGATGAGCACGAGTCTTCTGCCGTTGTCGAGGCGTGTGACGTCATAGCCTGCCTGTACAAGCAGTGCCTGCAACTCGCTGTTGAGCGCTTTGTCTTCCTTGATTTTATTCACTACCCAATAGAGCGCGTCAATGACTGTGTTGCCGGTGACGGTGATGCTCGCCTCGCCGACAGCTTCGCGCAGGAGGTTGGCTTTGCTCAATGGGGTGGGGGCAAAGTTGTATGTTGCGATACGGCCTGTAATCTGGCGGTTCATCTCTTCGGGCCATGGGCTGTAGATGTTGTGGGTGCGTAATCCAGCCTCTACATGTCCTACAGGTATCTGCTGGTAGAAGGCTGCAAGGGCGGCTGCTGTGCTTGTGGTTGTGTCGCCGTGCACTAGTACAACGTCGGGCTGTGCCTCTTTAAGTACGTCGCGCATGCCTACAAGAACGCGGGCTGTGACGTCGTAGAGGTCCTGGCCTTGCTTCATGATGTTCAGGTCATAGTCGGGGGTAATCTCAAACAGTTGCAGTACCTGGTCGAGCATCTGACGGTGCTGGCCTGTGACGCAGACTATGGTCTTGAATGTATCGGGGTGTTTCTGGAACTCTTTTACCAATGGAGCCATCTTGATGGCTTCGGGACGAGTTCCGAAGACGAGCATTATGGTTTTCATATATCTATGTTTCGTTTTGTCTGTTTGTTGTGGTGCGCATTCGTTTTTCATGCGTTACGGACATGCCATGCGTGTGGCGGTCGTTAGTATGCGTACCAAAAACAAAGATACTGTTTATAGTATTTATAAACAACTAATTTTGATGAATGTTTGTGCTGTTTTAGTGGAGCATGCGCCAAAACAGGTGCCAGACTTTGAAAAACGGGTCCCAAAGGGTTTCGCCGGGGTAGTGCTTGAGAAGTACGAAGAGGCGTTTGGATATGTCTCGCATGCGGGCGCTGTTGATGCCGCGTGATGTGGCTTTGTAGCGGGTGTCGTGGTGCCCGAAATTGCCGGCAAGCATAATCTCACGCATGAGGAACCGTCCCTCTCGTTCGTTGGGAGCTACTGGCGTCTGTGCGTCGTCAAGTGCAAACATATGCTGCATGACGTATGTTACGGCACCGGCGAACTTGTGGAGCTTGAACTGCTTGAGTTGCTTGATGTGCTCTGCTTTTTCCTGGGGCGTGGTGGGCTGGATGGTGACGTAATAGTAGTCGAGTATCTGCCGTATACCAATGCCTTCGGAAAAGAGGTGGCGATAGATGTGCAGCAGTATGTACAGCCTGTTGAAGGGTGTGGTGGCTGCTGGGAAACTGCCTTCGGGGGTGTGGAGTGTGTTGCCGAACTGCTCCTTTGCGAGGGCTTTGAACTGTTTCTGTAGCTTTGCGTTCAGGAACGGGTTGCACAACCATGTGGGACGGTAGTGTACTTCTATGTCAACCTCGCCGGGAATGCTGAGGTCGATGTGGTGGTATGTTGGTTTGCTGCTGGGGGATATGTGGCGTATGTGGTTGAGCACTTTGCGGCATCCGCCGTCCAGCCAGATGTCTATGTCTCCGGGGGTGCGCAGGGTTGGGTCGGGATAGAGTTGTGCTATGCCTTGTCCTTTGAGTATGCAGTTGCTGAAACCTTCGTCCTTGAATCTTGCCGTAATTGCCGATGCCTTGCTGTTGAGTACGGCATTTGTCTTCCTGATATTCTCGCGAAGGAGGTACCATTGAAGGAGTATGTTCTTGGGTGGACGTTGCTCCTGGGGAAGGTTCTCTATACCAAAGAATGTGATGCCGGCGAGTGCGTGTTTCTTTGACATTGCGAACAGTTCCTGCCACTCTTCGGCGGTAGGGGTGCTGGGAAGTCTCTTTTCTTTGCCTATGCTGCAGCGTATAAGGGTAAAGAATAGTTCGGTTGTGTCAACTGTTGGATGCATTGCCGGTTGATGTTCTTTACGTGCAAATGTACTATTTTATTTTGAATGGGCAAACAAGAGGAAGTTGACTAAAAAGGCTATTTTGATTAGAATATCTGCAAAAAGGGTGACCCGTTCTGTTTGCGGGTCACCCTCTCCGTTTGGGTTGTTATCTTGCGCCGTAGGGCATTACTTTCATCCAGACTTCGCTAATCCAGTTGCTGTCGTCGCCACTGAGGTTGTACTCTATGTAGAGTATGTTGGGGTTCTTTTCGTGGAACTTGTAGCGTAGGTTGGATATTGTGTTGTTGAGGCTCTTGTCGAGATAGTGTTTGTTGATGTATTCAAGGTATGTGTTGTCTTTTTTCATGTCTATCTCGCCTTCCTGAGTGATGAAGGTGACGGTACTCATGTCGGTCTTTTCACTATCGGCTTCCTTCAAAGGTATGTTCATGCCTAGCATGACGAAGTAGCGGTTGTCGGTAGTGATGGTCTTATATATCTGTTTGCCGACGTATACTTTCTGGCCGTCGGGACGTGTAACCTCCTCTGTGAACTGCCATAATCCTGCCAATGGGTTCTTTTTGTTCTCCTTTGACTGTGCCTGCACTGTGGCTGCTCCGCAGAAGGCTATCATTACGGACAATAGCAGTAGGCGCTTTGCTGTTTGCATGATTCTGCTTCTTGATTGTGCATTGTTGACCTGGCGTTTCATAATAGTAAGTTTTTTTGTGGTTATTACTATGTTTTTTCTTTATTCTGGTGCAATGTACAAAAAAATAAACAAAAACTGTTTTTTTTGCGAAAAAAATCGCAGAAATTGCAATTATCCTGAAATAAACGGTTATTCAGGTTTCATGCAATTCCTGCAATTTCTCTATCCAATGGTGTTTTGACGATGTTCAGTCTGTGACCTTGGGAAATGCTTCGCCCTTTTCCAGTATCTCTACGGCTTTGAGGACTGTGGGGTCTTCAAGGTTTATGTATTTGACATGCTCAAGCATTCCTTGTATCTGGTATATTATATTCGAATACAAAGAGTGTGTCAGCACCTCTTTTGATTTCGCAATAAGGTTGTTGCGGCGTTTCAACCCTTTCTTGGCTGCGAATTCTACGAAATTCTCTAATATCGGCTCTGTTTCAAGGTAGCGTACCATCTCTTCGTAACTTTTGTACTTTGAAAGTTCTTGACGGTTGCGTTCGCTGTACTGTAGCGCATAACGTGATATGAGGCCTCGTGCAAATGCTTCCTGAGAGTACGATGTCATGTCTGTAGTGTCACTCGATACGAATATGTCGGGCATAATGCCTCCTCCTCCGTATACAGTTCTGCCTTTGCGTGTCTTGTATATGAGCTCTTCGTTCTGATGTATGCTGTCCTGTGAGAAGAATTCGCCTCTGTTGTATCTTTCAAGCAAATCTTTCTCATACTCTTCTTTTTCTCCTTTGGTATACGGCTTCTGTATGCATCTGCCCGAAGGGGTGTGATAGCGCGCTATAGTCAGTCGCATCATTGAACCGTCGCTGAACTCGAACGGCTGCTGTACGAGTCCTTTGCCGAATGTGCGTCGTCCTATGATCGTACCGCGGTCGTTGTCCTGGATTGTTCCTGCGAGAATCTCGCTTGCCGATGCTGATGTCTCGTCAACAAGTATCACCAGAGGCATGCTCTGGAACATTCCGTATCCATTGGCGCTTTCAATGTGTTTTGCACTGTGCTCGCCCTCGGTGTATACAATGATATCGTCCTTGCCAAGAAATTGGTTTGCCATTTCAATGGCTATGCCCATGTATCCGCCACCGTTGCCCCTGAGGTCTATGATTATTCCTTTTGCGTCGTTGCTGATGAACATTGCCAGGGAATGTATGAACTCTGCGAATGTGTTTTCGGCAAAGCGCTCAACCTGTACATATCCCCATTTGTCGTTGATCATGTATGTGGCTTCAATACTTTCCACCGGTATCTCGTCACGGCGTATGTTAAAGTCAAGCAACTCTTTTTCGCCGTAGCGTTCAATTCCTAACTTGACGAAACTGCCTTTGGGACCTTTCAACTTCTTTAAGGCTCTTTCGTTGGTGCATACGTCCTTGCCGACAAACAGGGTGTCGTTGACTTTTATTATGCGGTCACCGGCAAGCATGCCTGCTTTTTCGGACGGGCCTCCACGAATTACGTCACTGACATGTATCGTGTCTTCCTGAATTGTGAAACGTATGCCTATTCCGCTGAAACTGCTCTGCAGGTCCGAATTGGTCTCTTCCACATCCTTGAGTGGGATATATACGCTGTGTGGGTCAAGCTCGGATATTATTTCCGGGAGACATTTTTCTACGAGTGAATCTATGTCTGTGCTGTCGACATAATTTGTCTCTATTATGCCTAACATTTCGTTGAGTTTGTTGTCAACGTCATTTATTATTATGGTGTTCCTGTTGCCGGCAAGCTTCAGTCCAGCAAAGAAACTGCAAACCAGACATGTGACGACAATAACTCCTGTGTGCAGTTTCATTTTCAGTAATTTTTAAGATACAGTACTTCTACGCCGGCTCTCTTGAGTAGTTCTATTCCGTCCATTATATGATACTCCTCACCGTAAACGACTCGTATTATGCCGGCTTGAATAATCAGTTTCGCGCATTCGATGCATGGCGATGTTGTAACGTACAATGTTGCGCCGTTGCTGTTGTTGTTTGAACGTGCGATTTTTGTTATGGCGTTGGCTTCGGCATGCAGTACGTAGGGCTTTGTGAAGCCTTCGTCGTTCTCGCATATGTTTTCAAATCCAGCCGGTGTGCCGTTATATCCGTCCGATATTATCATTTTATCCTTGACTATCAGCGCTCCGACCTTGCGGCGTACGCAGTATGAATTTTCGGCCCAAATGGCAGCCATTCGCATGTATCGTTTGTCAAGTTCCAACTGTTTATCTTTGTTTTCCATAGTAGTTATCAATTATAGAATTGCATGTATATGTTTTTGTCTTGTTTAATCTGCAACCAATTCGTGTCGCCGCTGTAACTCTGGGCATTCTTGATGATGCTGTACATTCTTTCGGCAATAGTATCGCCGCTGATGCTTCCTTCCACTCTTGTCTGGGTGCAATGGAATGCATGTGTACTACCGTCGGCGTACCATTTGCCTTTTATCGTCGCTCCATTGGGCATATATGCTTCGAAATTGTCGTTTTTGAAGCTTATGCTGTATAGCTTCTCCTTAGGGAAACGTTCTGTATTGCTGTCCTTTATGTAGGTCAGGTACCAGGTGTGTTCGCGAAATATGGCATTGATGTCGTCCGTATTATTGCATGCGGCCATTGTGCAGGCAAATATAAGGAGTGCTGCAAATTTTATTATTCTGTTCGCTCTCTTTTCCATTTTTGTTTTATAAATGTGGGCAAATGGTCTTTATGCCGTCGCGTTCAAGCAGAGGCTCTACCTGCGGCTTGTGTCCTCTGAACTTCATGTATAGTGCCATGGGGTGTTCGCTGTCTCCTTTTGAAAGTATGTTGTCACGGAATGACTGTGCTATCTTCATGTTCAGTATGCCTTTCTCCTTGAATAGTGCATAGGCATCCGCATCAAGCATTTCAGCCCATTTGTAGCTATAGTAACCGGCTGCGTATCCTCCTGACATTATATGCCCGAAGTTGGTTGTTATGCCGGTGTTCTTTTCGGGTTGCATGACTCGCAATGCTGCGGTGACAGAGTGTTCATATTCCAATACATTGCCATTGAACGGTTCCTGTATGTTGTGCCAAGCCTGGTCAATGAGTCCAAGCCCAACCTGACGTACACATTGATATCCGGCATTGAACATGCGTGCCTCCTTTAATTTATCAAGCAGTTCTTTTGGTATGTTCTCGCCTGTCTGGTGATGGAACGCAAAATGTTTCAATACCTCTTCCTCTGTCGCGAAGTTTTCCATTATCTGCGATGGCATCTCTACAAAGTCCCAAAGGACGTTCGGGCTGCATTGACCGGGGTATGTGACGTCGGATAATATACCATGCAGACAGTGACCGAATTCATGCATCAATGTATTCATCTCATCGAAAGTCAAAAGTGTCGGTTTACCTGGCAGGGGCTTGCGGTAATTGGTCGATAATGTTACATGTGGACGGTGGTCGGTACCGTCTTTGTCTTTGTATTGTGGCTTGATCGAATCCATCCATGCTCCGGCATGTTTGCCTTTACGCGCATAGAAATCGCAATATAGCAGTGCTAGATATTTGCCGTCATAGTCGTAAACCTCCCACACTTTTACATCCGGGTTGAATACAGGTATGTCATGGTTTTGTTTGAAAGTTATACCGTACAATCGTGTGGCAAGGTAGAACATGCCGTATATAGCCTGGTTAAGCTCAAAGTAGGGGCGTGTCATTTCGTCGCTTATGGCATACTTCTTCTCTTTCAGTTTTTCACTGTAAAATGCAAAGTCCCATGGCTTGAATTCAAAACCCTCTCCTTCCAGTTCTCTTGCAAGTTCTTTTATCTCCTGAATCTCTTTTTTAGCCAATGGCAGATATGACCATGTCAGCTTGCCGAGCATGGAGAATACAGCGTCGGTATTCTGTGCCATTCGTTCAGAAAGTATGTAGTCGCTGTATGTGTTGTATCCCAGTAATCGTGCAAGTTTCAGTCTTGTGTTGACAGTCTCTTCAACAATCGCACGGTTGTCGTGGCTGTTGCCTTTTGAACCTATGGTGTTATATGCCATGAACATTTGCCTGCGCAGTTCTCTGTTTCGGCAGAATGTTATGAAAGGCAAGTAGCTGGGACGGTGCAATGTGAATAGCCAACCATCCTTGTTGTTTTCCTTTGCATTGTTGGATGCAGCCTCCTTTACATCTTCGGGGAGTCCTTCTATTGCATCACTATCGGTGATATGCAAAGTGAATTCGTCAGTGTCCTTGATGCTGTTTTCCTGAAATTTTATTGCAAGAACTGACAAACGTTCTGTCAACTTGCGATACTCTTCTTTTTCAGGTTCTGTCAGGTTTGCCCCACTGCGTACAAACGATTTGTATGTCTGTTCAAGGAGACGCTTCTGTGCTGTATCAAGGCTTGATGTGTCACTGTTGTAAACCTCTTTTACTCTTGCAAACAATCTCTCGTTGAGTGATATGTCATTGTGATGAGCTGTGCAAAGCAGTTCTATCTCCTCTTCAATGGCAAGTATTTCGTCGTTGCTCTGTGCGTTTGCAACGGCGTTGAAGGCTCCTGTGATTTCTCCAAGAAGCAAACCCGAGCGGTCGAGTTCGACAATGGTGTTCTCGAATGTTGCCTGTCCGTTGCAGTTGCATATGCAATCAATAAGCTCGTTCTCAATCTCTATGGCCCTCTTGACAGCCGGAACGTAGTCATTCAGTGTTATACGGTCATAGGGTATGGTGCCAAACGGATTATCGCATGGTGTCAGCAATAGGTTATTTGTAAGTTCTTTGTCTTTATTCATCATGTATGTTCCTGATTATTATGCAAAATTTCTCAATTCTACATAATTAACAGCAAAGATAACTTTTTGAATTGCTTTTAACACTTTAATTTCAATAAAAAAAACTTAATATGTATTGATTTTTACTCATAAATGTTCGTGATCATAAAAAAACGGCTCCCGATGCTTGTCGGGAGCCGTGTGTTGTGTATACAGTTTTTTAGAGCGTATATGTGCCTTCGACGAGTTTACCCATAGCCCAAACGGCGCGTATGTTCAAATCGTCGTCAAGAATCATGATGTCTGCATCCTTGTCTTTCTGCAATGAACCCTTGCGGTCATATACATTCATAATCTTAGATGGTGTCTCAGAAGCCATGCGTATTGCGTCCTCCAAAGGAATTTCAGCTTTCTGTACCAATGTGCGGATAAGACGGTCCATGGTTGCTACAGAACCGGCAAGAGCTGTACGGTCAGCAAGCTTGCAAACGCCGTCTTCGATGATTACGCGAGGGTCGAATGCTGTTGTGCTGTCGCTTGCTGCACATGCAAGAGCGTCAGTGATTACGCATGCACGCTCAACACCCTTGATGCGGTGAACAAGACGCAGAATTGTTGGTGGTACATGGATACCGTCGGCAACAACCTCAACAGTCATGTCTTCGTGCAGGTAGATACTCTCGACTGTACCTTCATATTTGTATTCACGACGCTTGTGGAAGCCTGGCATAGCATTATAGAAGTGTGTTGCGTGTGTGTAACCGTTCTTGCGTGCGGCATGTATATCGTCAAATTCAGCCTGTGTATGTGCTACAGATGCGAGAATGCCTTTTGATGTAATGTACTTTCCGAACTGCATTGCACCTGGCAACTCGGGAGCAGCGTCCCAACGCTTGATGCAATCCCATTTCTCAACAAGAGGAATGTATTCATTCGGATCGGGGTCCTTAATGTTTTCAGGCAACTGACCTCCGGCCATAGCCATGTTCAAATAGTGACCCTCTAAGTGAAGACCAAGCACAGGACTGTTAGGCTCTGCCATAAGCTTTGTACATGTTTCAGCAGCAGCCTCAATCATAGGTACTGTTGATGATGAAAGGGTAGGGAAGATACTTGTTGTACCATGCTTCATGTGTGCTTTGATAGCGCCACGGAAAGCCTCTTCGGTACCCTCCATGAAGTCGCAACCTCCACCACCGTGGATGTGTATTTCCACTCCGCCTGGAACTACGTACATACCTTTGGCGTCAACAACTTCTGCACCTATTACTGCAAGGTCACAGTTTGTTACCTCAAGAATCTTGTTATCGCGCATGATAACAGATCCATCCTTAAGCCAGCCCTGAGGGGTCAGGATCTTGGCATTGATGATTTGCTTAAGCATAATTGTGGTTAATTATATGTGTTTGTTTTTTGTGTTTTATATTTTGTTTTACAAAATTATCCAAATAATTTTTCTGTTGAAGTTTTTTTACGTTTTTTTTCAAAAATAAAAGAATAAAAGAGTGTTTGGCTTGTGAGATGAATGCCTAAGGTTGATGAAATAGCGCTTTACAAAATGTAAGCGAATTGATGATTTTGTAAGAAAAATGTTTTGAGGTGTTTTAATTGCTTGTTTGCGAAAATTTGTCTTGTATTTAGCGATTTGTACCTCTTTTACTTCGGTTTTGCTTAAATTGGCTTCTGTTTTTTGAAAAATGTATCTAAAAACTTCTCCTTTTTTGTAAAATACTTTTCTTTTTATGGTTATGGTGCTATATTTGCATAGTATTAATTGAGTTTACAAAAAGTCATGATGTGGCTTTTGCTTTATTGTTATGCAATAAAAATGTAAAACGACAAATTGTAAAATATAACACAAGATATTATGTCGAAACTGCGATTTGAAGTTATATCTGCAGCGTTTGGAAAAAAAGCTGTAGAAGTTCCTGACAGCGAACTGCGTCCTTCGGAATACTACGGTGCCAAAGTATTCAACCGTGAGAAGATGTTCAAGTATCTCTCAAAAGAGGTGTATAACAAACTTATAGATGTCATTGACAACGATGCTCCTCTTGACAGTTCCATTGCAGACAGCGTTGCCGAGGGTATGAAGCGTTGGGCGGTTGAGAATGGTGCTACACACTATACACACTGGTTCCATCCGCTTACAGAGACAACTGCCGAAAAACACGATGCTTTCATTGAACATGACGGTAAGGGAGGTATAATTGAGGAGTTCTCTGGCAAACTACTTGTTCAGCAGGAACCTGATGCCTCTTCTTTTCCTAATGGTGGAATACGCAGTACTTTTGAGGCCCGCGGTTATAGTGCATGGGACCCTACATCTCCAGCATTCCTTATTGACGATACACTCTGTGTACCGACAGTCTTCATATCATATACAGGTGAGGCACTCGATTATAAAGCTCCATTGCTTAAGTCTCTCCGTGCTGTTGACAAGGCTGCTACCGATGTCTGCCGCTACTTTGACAAGAATGTAAAGAAGGTTACTACATATCTTGGTTGGGAACAGGAGTACTTCCTCGTAGATGAAGGCATGCTTCTTGCTCGCCCAGACCTTCTGCTTACAGGTCGCACACTTATGGGCCATGACAGTGCAAAGAACCAACAGCTCGAGGACCATTACTTTGGTTCTATCCCCAAGCGTGTAGCGGCTTTCATGAAGGAATTGGAAATTGAAGCAATGAAATTGGGTATCCCGGCAAAGACTTGTCATAACGAGGCTGCGCCCAATCAATTCGAACTTGCACCTATTTATGAGGAGTGCAACTTGGCTGTTGACCATAATATGCTTATTATGGCACTGATGAAAGAGGTTGCACGCCGTCATGGATTCCGTGTCTTGTTGCACGAAAAGCCATTCAAGGGTGTCAATGGCTCGGGTAAGCATAACAACTGGTCGCTCGGAACCGATACAGGAGTGCTTTTGATGGCGCCTGGTAAGAATGACAAGGATAATCTCCGTTTCATCACATTTGTGGTAAATACACTTGCGGCAATATATCGTCACAACGGTTTGCTTAAGGCAAGCATAATGTCTGCTGCCAATGCGCATCGTCTTGGTGCAGCTGAAGCTCCTCCGGCAATCATTTCAAGTTTCCTTGGTTCTCATCTTTCTTCAGTGCTCGACCACATGGAGACAACCGACGATGTTGTGAAGATACTCAGCAAGCGCGAGTTGCGCCTGAATATTCCGTCTATTCCGGAATTGATGATTGATAATACCGACCGCAACCGAACATCTCCTTTTGCCTTTACCGGTAACCGTTTTGAATTCCGTGCGGTGGGTTCTGAAGCTAACTGTGCATCGGCAATGATTGCACTTAATACAGCTATGGCTGAGCAGCTCACAATCTTCAAGAGCGAAGTTGACGCTTTGATAGAAAGTGGTGTGACAAAGGAGGATGCACTCGTCAAAATCATACGCAAATACATTAAGTACAGCAAGCCTGTGCGTTTTGACGGTAATGGCTACAGTGATGAGTGGAAGCAGGAAGCAATGCGCCGTGGTCTTGACTGTGAGGCAAGCGCTCCGCTTGTCTTCGACCGTTATCTTGACAAAGAGAGTGTAGCTATGTTCCGCAACATGGATGTGATGACCGAAACAGAGCTCCGTGCACGTAACGAGATAAAATGGGAAATGTACACCAAGAAGATACAGATTGAAGCACGCGTGCTTGGTGACCTTGCTCTTAACCACATAATTCCTACTGCAACCAAATATCAGAGTTCTCTTCTCGATAACGTTATAAAGATGGAGCAGGTGATAGGTAAAGCTGAAGGTGACCGTTTGTCTGCGGAGAATATCGAACTTGTGAAACAGATGGCACAGCATGTTGCAGAAATACGTCGTCTTGTCGATGAAATGGTTGAACGTCGTAAGGTAGCCAACCGCATTGCAAGCGAACGTGACAAAGCTATTGCTTATCACGACACAATTGCTCCTATGCTTGAGTCTATACGTTATCATATTGACCAACTTGAACTTGTTGTCGATAACGAGTTGTGGACTTTGCCAAAGTATAGAGAATTGTTGTTTATTGTTTAATAAATTTGCTATTTTCGCATAAATTTCGGACAGCGCTTTGTTTAACGTAATGTCTTGTTGGATACTGGGTTGAATATTGGTGAAGAGAATAATTTCTTGACTTTAATGCTCTGGACTTTGGTGCGATGTCTACTGTTGGTAAATTTATATTGAAATAATAGAAAATAATAGATGAAGTTATATATGCTTAAGAAGTTGTTTGGTTTTGATCCTAAACAGACAACAATCAAAACGGAATTTATAGCAGGTATTACAACATTCCTTATGATGTCATATATCCTGGCTGTGAATCCGGCTATGTTCAGCGAATTGGAAGGAATGCCGGGAGGGGCCGTCTTTACATCAACTGCATTAGCTGCTGTTGTAGGATGTCTTGTAATGGCATTCTGGGGAAAATTGCCTTTTGGATTGGCGCCGGGAATGGGGCTTAATGCATTCTTTGTATATACAGTATGTCTTGGAATGGGATACTCGTGGCAGTTTGCTCTGACGGCTGTGCTTATTGAGGGATTGATATTCGTTGTTCTTACTCTCACCAATGTGCGCGAAGCAATTGTAAATGCGATACCTATGAACTTGAGATATGCTATCGGTGCAGGTATCGGACTTTTTATTGCTTTTATCGGTTTGAAGAGTAGTGGGCTTATCGTAAATAACGATGCAACGTTTGTTGCACTTGGAGATGTAACATCTGGTTCTCCGCTGCTTGCATTGATCGGTATTATAATTACCGGAGTCTTGTATGCTCTGAATGTACCGGCTGCAATGTTGCTTGGTA
Organism: Bacteroidaceae bacterium; assembly: GCA_045630965.1. Taxonomy (GTDB): domain Bacteria; phylum Bacteroidota; class Bacteroidia; order Bacteroidales; family Bacteroidaceae; genus HGM04593. The sequence goes on from JAZQTU010000035.1 coordinate 40,863, forward strand.
TCATAATCACTATGATAATAGGTATTCCTATGGGTGTTACCGAATTTAAGGGCATTATCTCGATACCTGAATCGATAGAGCCAATATTCTGTCAGTTTCAGTTTGATAAGGTTTTTACCATAGATATGCTTGTTGTTGTATTTACTCTACTGTTTATCGATATCTTTGATACTGTAGGAACACTTGTTGGCGTATGTACTAAGGCAAATATGTTCGATAAGAAAGGGCGTATATATCGTATAAGAGAGGCTTTTATGGCCGATTCTATTGCAACAACAACCGGTGCGATACTTGGTACTTCAACAACTACAACATATGTTGAGAGTGCCGCGGGTGTGGCACAGGGAGGACGTTCCGGTCTTACAGCGTTTGCAATTGCAATCTGCTTTGTCGTTGCATTGTTCTTCTCGCCACTCTTCCTTTCAATACCGTTGGCTGCAACAACGCCGGCTCTTGTTATTGTGGGTTTGCTCATGCTTGAACCTATAAGGAAAATTAAATTTGATGACTATTGTGAGTCTATTCCGGCATTTCTCTGTATTATAATGATGCCTCTTTCTTACTCAATCTCAAACGGTATCATGCTTGGAATGCTTTCATATGTTGTGTTGAATCTTTTGTGTGGCAAGTTTAAGAAACTTACTCCGGTAATGTGTGTTCTTGCCATCTTGTTTATACTTAAATTTCTAATTATTGATAAATAATAAAAAGTATTATGTTTTCAGGAATTGTTGAGGAATTTGCTACAGTACGACGTCTTGTGCGTGAGCAAGGGAACTTGCATTTGACATTGACATGTTCGTTTGTTGGTGAACTAAAGATTGATCAAAGCGTATCGCACAATGGTGTGTGTCTGACAGTCGTGGATATTACAGGTGATGAATATACTGTTACTGCAATGACAGAGACTCTTGAACGTTCAAATATCGGTTTGCTAAAAGTCGGTGATAAGGTAAATGTGGAACGTAGTATGATGATGAATGGTCGTCTTGACGGTCATATTGTTCAGGGACATGTTGATGAAACTGCTGAATGTATATCTTTGCGCGATGCTGATGGTAGTTGGTACTATACATTCCGTTATAAGAAGGATGATGAAATGGCAGCAAAGGGTTATATGACTGTCGATAAAGGATCGGTTACCGTTAATGGTGTGAGCCTGACTGTTTGTGAACCGACAGATGACACCTTCTCGGTTGCAATAATTCCATATACCTATGAGCATACCAATTTCCATACCATTGAGGTTGGAACAAAGGTGAATATCGAGTTCGATATAATTGGCAAGTATATAGCACGAATGATAAAGAAATAAAGGATATGAAAATTGCAGTTCCTACAAGAGAAGGAGTGGTTGACAATCACTTCGGACATTGCGACCATTATACAATTTTTACAATCAATGACGGCGAAATAAAGATGAAGGAGATTCTTCCCTCACCTCAGGGCTGTGGTTGTAAATCGGGTATTGTGCTTGTGTTGCGTCAGAAGGGTGTGCAGGTGATGCTTGCCGGCAACATGGGCGAGGGTGCAAAAAATGTGCTTCAGAGCCACGATATAAAGGTTATTCGTGGCTGTAGTGGTGATATTGACGAATTGGTGAAGAATTATATTGCGGGCAATATAGTAGATAACGGAGAAATATGCAATCATCACGATTGCGGAAATCATGGATAATGAATTATGGTAAATAAGGTATATCTTGAGAATTTTGAAAGCCGTATAATGGATGAGCTTCTTAGACTGTGTACTCAGTATAAGGTGCTTGAAGGTACATTGCTTGCGACGGATGATATCGATGCCCGTTGGCACCAGCTTGCACCGGAGTATGTTGCTGATGCAGTTCCTAACATTGCCGATTATCCTACTGTTGCAATAGCATGGGCCGGTTATTTAGGCATGGCTGTAGCACATCAATGGGATGACGGTTGGGCTGTTCATTGTAAAGATGAATATAAGGAGTATTACGGTAGCCAAGGCTTTGATGACATGGACGAGCATATAGTTCGTGACGTCATCGGTTTTCATCTTGAATCGAAAGAGGCGCGTAACATCGAGGATATGATGCGTCGCTTGGGTGAAACGGCGTTGACACTTATCCGTCGTGAGAGAATAGAGCCTCAATCACCAATGGCATTCCATGTGTATGCTCGTGTTGTAAAGGTTATGTTCAAGATTGGCGCAGCAATAGAACTAAAACGCCTCGGATATAAATTTGAACAGGTGAACATACCTAATATGGGTAGCGGAATGGCAACTTGCTAAAAGCATTTTCCTAAGCATAAAAAATCCTTAGAACCTAAATTCTAAGGATTTTTTGTTTAATGTATGTTGGATTTAGAATTTGAAGTCAACTCCGATAGTTGCATTATATGTGTCGCGTTCGTATGTAGCAGCCTTCAATGTGTTCTTGTCCTTCTGGTAGATTGCAAAACAGAAACCTGCGTTGATGTCCCAATGCTCGTTTATGCTGTACTTACCGCCAAGACCGGTCATGAATGAATCGTTTACGAAGCTGAGGTCGCTTGTGTATTCATTTGTTATACCGAAGTCTGTGTACTGCACACCGGCAGAGAGCAGAAGGTTCTTTGTTACATTGAACTCAAGGCCTCCGGCAACTTCGTATGTGTCATGTGCGAGGTTGATGTTGTTGTTTGCACCGCCAAGGAGTGATTCTACGGTTGCATTCTTGTCAAAATAGTAGTTTGCACTGACCATAGCCTTCAACCATGATGTAGCCTGCCAAGATGCACCCAAAGACAATGATGCAGGAGTGTCATTTCTCAATCTCTTTCCGTTCTCAAGTGTTGAGAGCATACCCAATTTGCCTGCTACTTCCTGTACTGTGCTCTTTGCTGTCTGGTCGGCATAATCTGCAGGAGCACCTTGTGCCAATGCTTGCTGATATACTGCCTGATATACAGGTGTACTGAATTTCTCTCCTGCTTTTGCAACGCCACTGTTGTAGTTCTCGCCAAAGATATAGAGGTTATTGGTGTCGTTCTTCAGGTTTGTAACGGCACGGAACTCATACTTTGCTGCAAAGTTGAAATTACCGACCTTGTAGTCGATACCGATGATTGGAGTTACCGAAATACCTTTCTGTGCGAGGTCAAGTGACAACGGAGATACTTTTGTTGCTCCGTTTGCACTCATGGCATCGAAGTAAATACCACCATTATATGTTGCTGTTGTGTAGTTGCCACGAACACCAACGTATGCCGACAGGTTGTCAAGGATTCGGTATGCGGCACCTAACTGAAGACCGAATACATACTGTGTTGATTTGAATGATGAATAGGCATCGCCTGTAGCTTGAGCTCCTGCCAAAATTGGTAATAGCTCCTTGAAGCCGTTGCCGAGCTGATTGAACATCGGTAAGCCGCTGTTGAAGCTGCAATTACCGCCACCGCCGGGAATGCCGAAGAAACCGCTGAAACTCCACTTGCCTGTCGAATACGAAGCCAACAGAGAAGGCATTACGGGTACGTAAATCTTCGCGCCATACTGCTTGTTGTCGATGTGGCTTGTAATGTCACGGTTTTGCCATACCATCTGCCAGTTTGCCGAAACTCTCCAGCCTTTTTCAAAAAATGCTGTTCCGGCGGGATTGAAGTAGATAGCATCTGTTTCAAGTGATGCGTAACGTGCCGGGTTGCGCACGAACGATGCGCTCTGGTTTGTGTTTGTCAATAATCCACCTGCAAATGATGTGAATGAAATTGCAGATAATGCAATAGTTGTGATAATTTTTTTCATAGTTAAATAATTTAAGTTTCTGAGTCTTTTATTTACTCATTCTCTTGTTTGTTGCACAAAAGTATGTTGTTTGTGCAATATAAAGAAGTAATAGTCTTTATTTAACTAAAAATATGCACTATTTGAACATTGTTTGTTTATATTGGTTCTCTTTTGGGGTGAAAAAAGGACAAAGCGCAAATGCGTATATATAAAAAAGCATCTGCCCAAAGGCAGATGCTTTGATTCCTTATTATATAATGTATATATTATTTTACAGGAATTGCGTCAATTCGTGCTTGGTGACGACCACCTTCGAACGGTGTGCCAAGGAATGTCTCTACGCACTCCTTTGCGCTTTCTGTAGCAATGAAGCGGCCGGGCATTACCATTACGTTGGCATCGTTGTGCTGGCGTGCAAGTGCTGCAATTTCGGGCATCCAGCAGAGTGCACTGCGAATGGCATCGTGGTGGTTCAGTGTCATGTTGATTCCGTTACCTGTGCCACAGATTGCGATACCTGTTGTCAATTCGCCGTTTTCAATTGCCTCGGCAAGAGCGTGGGCAAACTCCGGATAGTTGCAGCTTTCGGTGCTGTTTGTTCCAAAATCAACAAATTCGTATCCCATGTTGGTCAACCATTCCTTTACCTGCTCTTTCAAGGGGTAGCCGGCGTGGTCGCTTGCAAGTCCTATCTTTTTCATTATAACATTGATTTTACTTGGTTATATACGTTTTCGGCTGTAAAGCCCAATTTCTCGTCAAGTACCTTGTAAGGAGCAGAGAAACCGAATGACTCCAATCCCCAAACCTTACCATTAGCACCTACAAGGCCTTCGAGGTTCACTGGCAAGCCAGCTGTCAAGCCGAAAATCTTTGCGCCTGCAGGGAGAACGCTTTCCTGATATTCCTTTGACTGTGTGCGGAACAATCCCTCTGAAGGAACAGAAACGATACGTGTCTTGATACCGTCTGCCTTGAGGAGTTTTGCACCGTCAACAAGTGTAGAAACCTCTGAACCTGATGCAAGAAGAATTACGTCGTAATCCTCGTCGCTACCTGCGATTACATATGCACCCTTTGCTGTTTCTTCATATGGTGTGCCTTCTGGGAGGTTGTTGATGTTCTGGCGTGAGAAGATAAGACCTGTCGGTGTATTATCGTTCTCCATTGCGAGCTTCCAAGCCTGTGTCGCTTCGTTTACGTCAGCTGGGCGCAGAACGAGCATTGAGTTCTTGCCGCTGTGGTTCTTGACTTTCTCCATGAGACGAACCTGTGCTTCCTGTTCTACAGGTTCGTGGGTTGGACCGTCTTCACCTACGCGGAATGCGTCGTGTGACCAAACGAATTTAACAGGTAACTCCATAAGAGCTGCCATGCGGATAGCCGGTTTCATGTAGTCGCTGAATACAAAGAATGTACCGCAAGCTGCGATTACACCACCGTGTAGAGCCATACCAATGCAGAGACAAGCCATTGTCAACTCCGAAACACCTGCGTGCAGGAATGCACCGCTGAAATCGCCTGGAACGAATGCGTGTGTTTTCTTCAAGAAGCCGTCTGTCTTGTCACTGTTGCTCAAGTCGGCCGATGAGCATATCATGTTGCCATAGTTCTCGGCAAGGATGCCAAGTACTGTAGCCGAAGCGTTGCGTGTTGGAGAGTCTGCCTTCTGCTCAATTGCATTCCAGTCAATCTCTGGCTGTTTGCCGGCGAACCAGTCCTCAAGATTCTTTGCCTTTTCAGGGTTTGCTGCCGCCCAAGCTGCTTTTGCCTCTTTGCGCTCTGCAACAATCTTGCGGAGCTCTGCAAGGCGGTTGTCGTGCAATTCCTTAACTTCTGGGAAGAATACGAATGGGTTTTCTACATCACCGCCAAGGTTCTTGATTGTGTTGATGTACGCATCGCCACCAAGAGGTGCACCGTGTGTGCCACAGTCGAACTCATAGCTGCTGCCGTCGGCACGACGTGCGCCTTTACCCATTACTGTGTTACCGATGATGAGGGTTGGGCGCTCCTTCTCTGCTTTAGCCTCGGTGAGTGCTGCGCGGATAGCGTCACAGTCATTACCGTCGATAGTGATGACCTTCCATCCCCATGCCTCGTATTTCTTTGCTGTGTCTTCGAACATGACCTCATCGCAGCGTGTTGAGAGCTGGATCTGGTTTGCGTCGTAGAACATTATAAGGTTGTTCAGTTTAAGGTAACCTGCCATGCGGCCTGCACCCTGTGAAATCTCTTCTTGGATACCACCGTCCGAAATAAATGCGTAAATAGTGTGGCCCATTACCTCTTCGCCCAAACGTGCCTCAAGGAATTTTGCTGCGATAGCTGCACCTACAGCATAGGTGTGGCCTTGGCCAAGAGGACCTGATGTGTTTTCAATACCTCTTGCAAAGTTTACTTCGGGGTGTCCAGGAGTAGCGCTTCCCCATTGACGGAGCTGCTTGAGCTCGTCCATGGTGAACTTGTCCTGAAGTGCAAGAACTGAGTACAACATTGGTGACATGTGACCGGGGTCTAGGAAGAAACGGTCGCGTCCCTCCCAAAGTGGATTGTCAGGGTCGTGTACGAGGAACTCTGAATAGAGGACGTTAATGAAGTCGGCACCGCCCATGGCACCGCCGGGGTGACCCGATTTTGCTTTTTCAACCATTGCCGCGGTGAGAATACGGATATTGTCCGCCGCCTTGTTCATCAGTTGCTTGCTGTTCATATCTGCTATTATAGTTAGTAGGGTTTTATTTTAATGTATCTCATCGGCTTTTGCATGGTGTCGTATACCATTTCTTGCCGACAGAATACTCTTTACCGTAAATTGTTACAAAAGTAGTACATTTTGTTTGAATGTGGAACATATTTCGATAATGATTTTCCGGCTGTTTATAAATTATTTTGTAAAGTTAGGATTTTGTAACTGTTCTTTGTATTATCTTCGCTAATAAATAGATTGTTATGGTACTTATAAATATTATTGCCAAGGAACTTGGGTTTGCTCCCGAAAAGGTAAAGAACGTTGTTGAACTGCTTGAAGGTGGAGCGACCGTTCCTTTCATATCACGTTATCGCAAGGAGGCAAGCGGGTCGATGGACGAGGTTGCCGTGGGTAATGTGAAGGATATGCACGATAAACTGAAGTCCATTGTGCAGCGTAAGGAGACAATACTCGTTACAATAGAGGAGCAGGGTAAGCTTACCCCTGAACTAAAAAAACGTATAGACAACTGTTTCGATTCTGTTGAACTTGAGGATATCTACCTGCCTTACAAGCCCAAGCGCCGTACACGTGCCACAATGGCCAAGGAGAGGGGCTTGGAACCACTGGCCGACTTGATATTCCTGCAGCAGGTAAACGATATCAAAGGTCGTGCACGTACTTTTATAAATGCCGACGTACCAACGGTTGACGATGCCATTGCAGGCGCGTGTGACATAATTGCTGAGCGTGTGTCTGAGGATGAGGGAGCGCGTGCTACGGTGCGTCGTCTTTTCTCCCGTTTTGGTGTGCTTACATCAAAGGTTGTCAAGGGTAAAGAGGGTGACGGAATAAAATATTCCGACTATTACGACTGGCAGGAGAAGATTGCACGTATATCATCACATCGTCTTCTTGCCATACTGCGTGGCGAAGAGGAGGGCTTTTTGCGCATGTCAATAGATATTGAAACTGAAGAGGCTCTTGAACAGCTCAACCGGCGTTTCGTGAATCGTTTCTCACCTTCGCGTGAGTATATGGAGAATGCTGTTGCTGACGGTTACAAGCGTCTGCTTGCACCGTCAATAGAGAACGAAACACGTAGTGTTGCCAAACAGCGTGCCGATGATGAGGCTATAGCTGTATTTGCCGAGAACCTTCGACAACTGCTTATGTCATCACCATTGGGACAAAAGCGTGTGTTGGCAATAGACCCCGCTTTCAGAACTGGTTGTAAGGTTGTTGTTCTCGACTCTCAGGGTAACCTGGTTTGTCACTCGGTGATCTATCCTCACCCTCCGCAGAATGACCGTGACGGTGCAAGGGAAGTGATCTCTTCGTTAGTGAAGAAATACGATATTGAGGCTTTTGCCATTGGCAATGGTACGGCCGGGCGTGAAACCGAGGATTTTATACGTAATTCGGGTTTTGGAGCAGATATCTTTGTTGTGAACGAGGATGGTGCTTCGGTCTATTCGGCATCGGCTGTTGCACGTGAGGAATTTCCGGACGAGGATGTTACTGTGCGTGGCGCAGTCTCCATTGGACGTCGCCTGATAGACCCGCTGTCAGAACTTGTGAAGATTGAGCCGCGTTCCATTGGAGTGGGGCAGTACCAGCATAGTGTGGACCAGAACAAGTTGAAAGAACGTCTTGATGTTGTTGTGGAGAGCTGTGTGAACAAGGTGGGTGTCAATCTGAATACGGCAACAAAACAGATCTTGACACACATATCAGGACTCGGGCCCTCTTTGGCTGAAAATATAGTCAAGTACCGTGCCGACGCCGGTGATTTCCGCACCCGTAAGGATTTGCTCAAGGTGCCTCGCCTTGGAAATAAGGCTTTTGAACAGGCTGCCGGGTTCCTGCGTATTGTCAATGGTGACGATCCGCTTGACAATACTGCCGTTCATCCTGAATCGTATGCTGTCGTAGTCAGGATGGCTAAAGATGCAGGTGTATCTCTTGAACAGTTTATCGCAGACAGTGAATTGCGTAAGAAGGTACGTCTTGCCGATTATGTGACCGAAAAGGTTGGAATGCCCACTCTGACAGATATAATGGATGCTCTTAACAAACGCGGTCTTGATCCCCGTGATCAGGCAAAGGCTTTTTCATTCGATCCCAATGTGCATGAGATTGAGGACTTGCATGCTGGAATGGTATTGCCCGGTCTTGTCTCAAATATAACGGCATTTGGCGCATTTGTTAATATTGGTGTGCATCAGGACGGTCTTGTACACATATCACAACTTGCTGACAAGTTTGTTTCATCACCCGGCGATGTCGTAAAACTAGGTCAGCAGGTAATGGTGCGTGTGGTTGAGGTAGACTTGAAGCGCCGCCGAATTTCATTGTCAATGCGCGGATTGTGATTAATAGCCGGCGGAGGATAAATGATTATCCTCCGCCGGCTATTAATTTGATATTTATTCTTACCTTATTTTATAAGGACTTTCCTGTTGTCAATAATGTTTATTCCTTTTTGTGGCTTTTCCAAGCGCCTCCCTGCGATGTCGTACACTTGCGCGTTTTTTTTTTGAGGGGTAGAATCTGTTTCTGATATTCCAGTGGAATTGTCAAAGCTTATAATGATTTCTGCAACTTCAGGTAAGTTGTATTCCATCCAACAGCTGTTAGCCTCTATGTTCGTTGAACCTTCCATGTTGCAGAATACTGGACTGTATTCATCTATTTCACTCAATATGAATTTCTTAGTATCGGCACTCTGTGTCAATGTGGATTTTACATAGTTTCCTTTAAGCAAGGATTGTGGTAGTGAACCTTTTGCTCCGTTGTCCTGCATTGTGATAGTGAATGCATATACACCTTCATTACCTTTTATAATGACCGGTGTTCCGCTTTTAAGTGTATCTCCGGGTTTGGCAATAAGTTTCAAGGAACATGTATATCCGTTGGTGTTCTTGTTATACTCAAGCTGGGACGCAGTCATGTCATATACGTAAACACCTTCAGGGATAATTACATTAAATGGAAGATGTATTGCTGCACATCCGCTTGACGGCAATGTGACATTATATGAATTTACAGGGCTTGTGCTGAATGTGGATAACCCCTCCTTGCCAGCTTTGTCATTGCCGAATACACCATGTTCTTTATAACAGTTCATGTAGTTGATGCCCTCACCGGTGCTGCGTATCTTGTATGTTCCGGCAACAGCAGTCTCTTCAAATATGAATGTACCTGCATCGTCCTCGTTGTCCGAAAACATTATATGGTTCCAACTGCCAAGTGTAGGCGATTTCAGCATCTTTCCTTGTACTGACAAAGTATATCCTTTTCCCGAAGGTCTGATAGTTACAATTTTATCACCGGCTGCAGCCTCTGCATAATTCTTATCGGGTGAAATGAGTTTGTAACCTTCGTTGTTGCTGTTGTCGTGGGTGGTGTCATATGCCATATAAATTGGCTTGCCGTTATAATTTATATGGTATGTGCCATAGAATGCCGGGTTTATCACCACTGCAAATGTCAGAATTGTACCGTCTTTGAGTGTTATGATACCAGTGTGTGAACCCTCTTCCGCATCGCTCTTGATGGTAATCCTGTTAAGCTCTGTCGCATTGCCGTTTATGAAATCACCGCTGACGGTCGCTCCTGAAAACTCGCCAAAGTATTCTGTAAGGTCTATATTTTTGCCTGATTCTGAAATAATCGTAATCTTGCCCGAAAGGTCATTGTCCAAATAACGGTAAGCATAATATGTACCATCTGCCATGTTGACAGGGATTATATATTTTGCAAACATCTTCTTTGCCTCTTCAATGGTGTTTCCTTCGGGTTCACGGCTGTATCTGTAACCGGCTTCTCCTGCTGCAAGGCGTGTGTTGCTGACAGATGTCTGTCCTACATGGTGTTTCATTCCATGCGCCCAGTTCCACTCAAAATAACCGTATTCGGCATTGCTGCAATTGTTGTCAAAATAATGCTTCCAACGTGGCAGATAGAGGTCTTTCATAAGGCCTTGCCATGAACGGTATGAGTAGTCGTTAAGGTTGGTGTTCGGGCTTGACCACGTCGTAAGTATGGTGCGTGCGTTGTTGAACTCGTACCAGTCGGGAGTTGCAGTAGTGGCACCATTTACTTCTAATGCTGCATCGCGCGCCTCCTGTGTCCATTTGCCAAGGCGGAAATTAAGGTTTGTTCCTTTGAAGCAATCAACATCTGCAATCAAGTCAAGGAATGCGTCGCGGCGTGCTTTGTATGTAGCATCATTTACACCACCTGCATTCTTAGCGTCTCTAATGCCCAATAGCAAGTCGTATGCATAATCGGCCATGACTGCACCGCCGAACTCTACTATATCATAATAATAGTTGCTTTCATGTATTGAACCTTCTGCCAGGTTAAGCATGTCGTGCTGGCTCAACAATTTGTATGTGGCATCTATAAGCATCTGACGGCGTGCTTTAGTATATGTGCCTCCTGCATGGTTCAGTGTCTTTCCCCATGAACTGGCGGGCTTGGCATCAAGGTTGGGACGTGCTGCCCAAACATCCTCTACGGGGCCCTGTATTGCATCTGCTCCATAGTTGAGTACGCCTTGACGTAGCAGTTCCCATGCTTCATGTACAACTGTATTATCTGCTCCATAGCGCGCTGTCGCATATTTCCTGATCCATTCTGCAACGTCGGGCTTCTTTCCCATCCAAGGTAACTGGAAAATAAGGTCGTATGTTACAGGTGTCTGTTCTATGGCTTCGGGTGCAGCACCAATACCCTTGATGCTTGCATATTTTGCCTTGTATGTAAAGTAGTTGTCGGCAAGGTTGTTCAAGCGGCCCATGACTCCTGAACGTCCACCAAAGTTCGGGATTGCGCAGAATACGGCATCCTGTGGAGCATATCCATTATATCTGTCAAATGCAGGTGAACCGTCCGAGAACAGGTCAAGTACTACAAGGCGTCCGGCCGGTACTGCATTGATTGACAATTTTTGGTTATTGTCCCATTGCCACTGCTGTATAACCCACTTGGAACCGCTCTTTGCCATTTCCATGGCATCGTATATGGCTTTGTATGCTTCGGCGTATTTGCCACTGCTTATGCTTCCTCCTTCATGGAATGGGTCCATTGAATAGTATTGGCTCTCACCCATTACCTCATTGAGGCAGGCATAATAGTCTGCTGCAATGTCTGCAAATCCACTGTATGTGGGGTCTATGATACGTGGACGCTGGAAACCGCCGGCCCATTTTCCTCCATTTGCATCGGTGGGTACGTTGGTCTTTGTTGTGAAGTTGGTCGGTACCATGCCGCTGAAACCCGGCAATACTGGTTGCATGCCAAGTTCGCGCTGGCGCTCTACAATGTTCTTGGCAAGCGTTGTCTGGCGTACGTACCAAGCATCATCCTGCACTCCGCCGGCACCTTCCCAGTTGCCACCGTTGAGGTTGCCCGGTGCAGTACCTCCCCAACCCTCGAGGTTGTTCATTCCCCACCAAGCAGTGAATGCGGGGCCGGCTACAAATGCTTTTGCCTCCTGGTCGTTATAGTTGTATTTGCGTTTTCCATCCTTTTCCAATGTGAGGAATTTGCGCCATACCTCTTCAAGGCCTACAATTTGCAAAGGCATGTTGATGCCGTGCAAAGCCATCCAGTCTATTTCCTGTTGCCAACGCTTCCATGTCCACGAGGTCATTGAGTAACCGAATGTACAATAATTGAAGAAATAACGGTATTTTGCATCGCATGTACGTTTCTCCTCAGTTGCAGGCAATGGCAATTTGCCAAGGTCGGCGTATGCATCACCCTCTGCTTTTTCGTTGAGCGAGTTCCATGCTATATTGATTTTTGCATAATTGTTCAAATACCATCCAATAGCTGTGGTTATGGCGCTTGTAGTAGTGCCCTTTATGAGAATCTTTCCATTTTCGGATGCAATGACGAATGTCTCTTGGCTTGAACTAATTGACGGGTCAAGTACGAACCTGAATTTTTTTGCAGTACCGTTTCCACCAATTCGGTTTACGAGGTCTACAACTGCATCCGGGTTCTCTATTGCTTTGGTCTTGGTGTATACCAAAGTGATACTTTTTGTTTCATTGTTTACTAAAACTTCCCATGTATATCCGCTTATGTCGTCGGCCGAAAATAGTTCAACGTTGAATGCTCCTTCCTTGAATGTCTCGCCCGGAGAGAGTGGCTTGTCGTTGTACTTTGCTGTGATGTTCTCGCCGCGAGGCGCATCTATTGTGAATGTGTATTTGACTTCTGCTCGTTCCTCTTTTATTATATCTATACGTAGTACCTTTATCTCCATCGTGGTGTTTTCTGTTACGAATGAGAATGAAAAGGCGTTGTTCAATTCTATCTCTTCTGGCAGTGTGATTTCAAGGTTGTCGTCGACGGCGCTTGAGTTACTCCAGTTGCCGGCACAGAATGTGCCGTTGTTTCCATCGAGCATGTTTGCGAATATCTTGCCTGTATTGTTACCATTCAGGTATTCAGCATCAATGCCTATCTTTTTGCCGTTGCTGTCGCGTAGTTCGAAATAGTCAAGACTCATGCGTTTTGCACCGTTGCTGTAGAATGCGCCTGATTCGTTCAATGTAAAGCGTATCTTATTGCATGAACCTTCAAACTCAATCTCATTTGAGGTGAACTTCCATTTTCCGTTCTCGGTCGTTGCCACAGTAGGGTATTCAAGAGTCTTGATGATATTCTCTGCTTTGCCGGCTGTGAAAGTGAAAATAATCAGTAAAAAGAAAAAGAGAAAGGCTTTTTTCATGATTATGCTTTATTTAATTGTTGTTTATCATTGTTTTATATTGCAAAAGTACTATTTTTTTTTGAATAAGTATGGGCGAGCGTAATATTACAGTGTAATAGTATTATAAAAGAGATATGGCGGTCCGTTATGGACCGCCATATCTGAATATTGAGATTGCTTTATGAATTAGCAAATCTTGCGAGAACCGTCGCCGATTACAACATCGTAAACCTTTGGAGATTTACCGTATTTCTCGTTGTAACGCTTCTCAGCCTCAGCGATGAAAATCTCATAAAGTTCCTCCTTAACGAGGTTGATGGTGCAACCGCCGAAGCCACCACCCATCATACGAGAACCTGTTACGCCACAGTCGATAGCAACGTCAACGAGGAAGTCGAGCTCTTCGCAGCTTACTTCGTAATCCTTGCTCAAACCAAAGTGTGTCTCGTACATCTTCTTACCTACAGTTTCGTAGTCGCCTGCCTCAAGAGCATCGCAAACGTCGAGTACGCGTACAACCTCACCGATAACATATTTTGCACGGTTGTAATCTTCTGGCTTCAACTCTGCCTTAACCTCTTCGAGCTGCTCGAAGCTTGCATCGCGCAATGACTCAACTTCTGGGTGCTTAGCCTTGATTACTTCAGCTACGCGCTCACAGCTCAAACGACGCTCGTTGTAAGGTGAACCTACCAACTCATGCTTAACGCATGTGTTCAAAAGAACGAGTTTGTAACCCTGTGGCTTGAATGGGAAGTACTG
>JAZQTU010000036.1:0-1552 GCA_045630965.1 Bacteroidaceae bacterium
GCCAATCTGCCTTGGAAGGGTATTGTTCCCCTCGGCTGGCTTATCGAGAAAAAGACCGGTCTTCCTACAAAGGTTACAAACGATGCCAATGCCGCTGCTATCGGTGAAATGAAGTACGGTGTGGCTCAGGGTATGAAAGATTTCGTTTATATAACACTCGGAACAGGTGTAGGTAGCGGTATTGTTGCCAACGGACAGCTTATTTACGGTCATGACGGATTTGCCGGCGAGCTTGGTCACGTGACAGCTCCTGTCCTCGAAGGACGTTCATGCGGTTGCGGTCGTACCGACTGTCTTGAGACATACGCATCGGCAACAGGTATTGTGCGCACAGCAAAAAAATGGCTTGTAGAGCGCGACGAACCAAGCTCTTTGCGCAATGTATGCATCAACGAGATTACATCAAAAATGCTTTTCGATGAGGCTGTAAAGGGTGATAAACTTGCAAATGAAATCTTTGAGTTCACCGGCAAGGTTCTTGGTGAAGCATTCTGTAACTTCATCGCATTCTCGGCTCCTGAAGCTATAATCCTCTTCGGTGGTTTGGCTAATGCAGGAGAAACATTGCTTGAACCTATCCGCAAACATATGAACGACAATGTGGTATTCTTGTGGAAAGATAAGGTAAAGGTTTTGAAGTCTTCACTCCCCGGTGCAGACGCTGCAGTTCTTGGTGCTTCGGCTCTTGGTTGGAAGGATTAATAGATTGCATATATAAAAACAATCAGACGGTGTGTCGTAATTGACACGCCGTCTGATTGTTTTTGTGATTATCTGTTTAGTCGATAATAACCTTTATACTCTTTTCGCCAATTTTCACAATAGCAATATCTCCTTTTGAGAGTCCGCTCTCTATTGTAGCGCAACCATTCTCAATTGTAGTGCTTTTAATGAACATCGCATCGCTTGTGTATAGTTCAGCACTCTCCCCTTCGAGTGAACAAGTGATGTTTATTGTTCCATTGTTTGATGTTACAAGTACCGCTTTGGCAGGGATGTCTATAATACCGGTATTGTCGTCTGCATTGCAGTCGCACTCAATCCAGCATAGAGTGGCATTTACGGTATCTGAGTTTTCATATCCTGTAGCAGTGGCATATACGCTGATATTGTACGTAGCAGATAATTCAACTATGCTACCATAAAAACTGTTGATGTCATTGCTTGTTATTTTTGTAACAATTTCAGCATTTTCTGTTTCACACTCAATAGCAAGTTTACTATTGTTGTACCCAATAACCGGAGTTGCGCATTTAGGTGTTTCAACAATTTCTTCTTTTAGTGCAACAATATTTCCGAAACGGCTCCAAGGTGCAGTTGTTTTATAACTGTTTATTGCTTCTGCCGGTACGTGCAATGTCATATCCTCCGGGTACGATTCGTTGAAAGCACCTGTGTTTGTTGATGGCACAGATGTAGCAAGGCAATATACATCGGCAAGGTCTCTGCATTTTGCAAATGCATTTAAATAAATATATTTCACCCCACTGCCTATTGTAACGCTTGTAAGCATCTCGCAATTACAGAACGCATTCCATCCAATGCTTGTTAC
>JAZQTU010000037.1:0-39207 GCA_045630965.1 Bacteroidaceae bacterium
ATAGGTCAGATACTGCTGGCCGAAGGTCATCCAGAAACGGGCACGCTTTATGGTCGGGAAGTTGATTACAAGACTTTCAATCTCCTCGTGATGCAAAAGATAGCTTTCGCGTGGACCGATGTTGGGATAGTTCAATGGCTGATGAATCTCCATTGGTTCAGTCTCGATATACTTTCCATTCTCGTAGTAAAGTCCCTTCTGTGTAATTTCACGGATGTTGATTTCGGGATTGAAGTTGGTAGCGAATGCCTTGTGGTGGTTACCTGCGTTGCAGTCAACGATATCAAGGTAGTGAATCTCGTCGAAATAGTGCTTTGCAGCATAAGCGGTAAACACACTGGTCACGCCCGGATCGAATCCGCAACCCAGAATGGCGCAAAGACCGGCTTTCTCGAAGCGCTCGCGATAAGCCCACTGCCAACTGTACTCGAAGTGAGCCTCATCCTTGGGTTCATAGTTGGCGGTATCCAGATAGTTGCAACCGGTCTGCAGACAAGCCTCCATGATTGTAAGGTCCTGATAAGGCAAGGCCAGGTTCATCACGATATCGGGTTTGTATGAGCCAAGCAGTTCCACAAGCTGCTCCACACTGTCTGCATCCACCTGTGCTGTCTGCACGTTTGTTCCGTACTTTTTGTTAAGTACGTCAGCCAAAGCATCGCACTTCTTTTTTGTACGACTGGCAATCATTATTTCGGTGAACACTTCCGTATTCTGGCACACCTTATGTGCCGCAACAGTAGCCACGCCTCCGGCTCCTATGATCAGAACTCTTCCCATTTTACTAAACGATTAAAAGTTGATAAATATCTTAATTATTACTGTTTCATTCACCAGCACACCGCACGGCGTAGACTGCGCAATGTACATTTTCACAAAAGTAATACAAAAAAAACAGAAATGCAACGGTGCAGGCGCAAGCACTATTACTTTTTTTGGCAATCAGCCCCGACAAAGATTGCCATGCCAATGCACCAGCGCAATGGCAGACGTGCCAAGCCAAAGAAAAATATGACACAATGTCACACAAATTCTTTTCGTTTGGCAGAAAACCGTGCCACAAAAGCAGAGTGTGACAAAAGAAAAACATCGAAAACCCTTTGGCACGCACTTTGTTTAATATTTAGCAGAAGCGGCCGGGATTCGCCGCCGACAAACACGATTAATAATAAATAAAAAAATAAGAATTATGGGAAAAATTATTGGTATCGACTTGGGTACAACCAACTCATGTGTTGCAGTTTTTGAGGGCAACGAGCCTGTAGTAATCACAAACAGCGAGGGCAAGCGCACTACTCCGTCAATTGTCGCTTTCGACAACAACGGCGAGCGCAAGATCGGCGACCCTGCAAAGCGCCAGGCTGTGACAAACCCACAGCGCACAATCTTCTCTATCAAGCGTTTTATGGGTGAGAACTGGGCGCAGGTGAGCAAGGAGATTTCACGTGTTCCTTATAAGGTAGTTGAGGAGAACAATATGCCTCGCGTTGACATCGACGGGCGTCTCTACACTCCACAGGAGATTTCGGCAATGGTTCTTCAGAAGATGAAGAAGACTGCCGAGGAGTATCTTGGCCAGGAGGTAACAGAGGCTGTCATCACAGTCCCAGCTTACTTCAGCGACAGCCAGCGCCAGGCAACAAAGGAGGCCGGCCAGATTGCAGGCCTTGAGGTTAAGCGTATCGTGAACGAGCCTACAGCCGCAGCTCTTGCATACGGCGTAGACAAGTCGAACAAGGATATGAAGATTGCAGTGTTCGACCTCGGTGGCGGTACATTCGATATCTCAATCCTTGAGTTCGGTGGCGGTGTGTTCGAGGTTCTTTCAACAAACGGTGACACACACCTTGGTGGTGACGATTTCGACCAGGTTATTATCGACTGGCTTGCAAACGAGTTCAAGGCTGAAGAGGGCGCAGACCTCACAGCAGACCCAATGGCATTGCAGCGCTTGAAGGAGGCTGCAGAAAAGGCAAAGATTGAATTGTCATCTACCACTTCAACAGAGATTAACCTCCCTTATATCACAGCTGTAAACGGCATGCCAAAGCACTTGGTTAAGACTTTGACACGTGCTAAGTTCGAATCATTGGCACACAACCTCATCCAGGCTTGCCTTGAGCCATGTAAGAAGGCGATGAGCGACGCTGGCTTGAACAATGCAGACATTGACGAGGTTATCCTTGTAGGTGGTTCTACACGTATCCCAGCTGTACAGAAGGTTGTTGAAGACTTCTTCGGCAAGACTCCTTCAAAGGGTGTTAACCCAGACGAGGTTGTAGCAGTAGGTGCAGCTATCCAGGGCGCCATCCTCAACAAGGAAGGCGGTGTAGGTGACATTGTATTGCTCGACGTTACTCCACTGTCAATGGGTATCGAGACCCTTGGTGGCGTTATGACAAAGCTTATCGAAGCCAATACATCAATCCCTTGCAAGAAGAGCGAAACATTCTCTACTGCAGCCGACAACCAGACAGAGGTTACAATCCACGTACTCCAGGGAGAGCGTCCAATGGCTAACCAGAACAAGTCTATCGGTCAGTTCAACCTCACAGGCATAGCTCCTGCACGCCGTGGTATTCCACAGATTGAGGTTACATTCGATATCGACGCTAACGGTATCCTCAAAGTATCAGCAAAGGACAAGGCTACAGGCAAGGAGCAGGCAATCCGCATCGAGGCATCATCAGGCTTGAGCAAGGAAGAGATTGAGCGTATGAAACAGGAAGCTGAGGCAAATGCTGATGCAGACAAGAAGGAGCGCGAGAAGATCGACAAGCTCAACCAGGCAGACTCAATGGTATTCCAGACAAAGAACCAGTTGAGCGAGCTCGGCGACAAGATTCCTGCAGACAAGAAAGCTCCAATCGAGGCTGCAGTACAGAAGCTCGAAGAGGCTCACAAAGCGCAGGACCTTGCAGGCATTGATGCAGCTACAGCAGAACTCAACAACGCATGGCAGGCAGCAAGTGCAGAGATGTATGCACAGAGCGGTGCTCAGGGCGCACAAGGCGGTCAGCAGACAAACGAGCAGAAGCACGGCGATGACGTTCAGGATGCAGAGTTCGAGGAAGTGAAGTAAAATCTAAAAACTCAAATAAGAACTCCGGATGCAGTTTGTAAACTGCATCCGGAGTTCTTATATATTAACATGGTATGTGCCACAATTCCTATTGCAGTTAGTTGTACTATATTAAAATCTTCTTCAATATATATTCTCCTCAACTTCCATTGTTAAAGAATTTTAGTTTTCGGTACAAAAAAGATGCTTTGTTTCGTTTTTAGGATTATAAGACGTATTTTTGTCTGTGAATAAGATGATTATGAAAATCCTGAAGAAATCTATACGTATTGTTTTTAAGAGCCTGATTGCCGTTTTAATCATAGCCCTCATGGCCGTTGTTACGACAAGCGTCAGCCCTATATACGATTTTGACGAACCTGCACCGTTCTGCGGTCCTGACATTTTCAACCCTTATCATAATTTAGACACCACACATTGTTGGAAGAAGGCAAACTTTCATGTACATACCCGTGTGGAAGGCGCTCTCAACGAATGTAAATACTGGCCCGAAGAGGTTTACCGTTTCCATGAAAAGTTAGGATATGACATTGTGACATTCTCGAACCACAATGAACTGACCAAGCACCCTTTTGACAGCACATTGCAGGTCAATGTATATGAACACGGCTACAACCTCTTCAAGTTCCACAAACTGGTATTCGGGAGCAAGAGTGTCAACCGTTTTGACCACCTGTTGCCATTCCTGGCATCGCAAAGACAGTTCCAACTGGACATTCTTGGTAAAGAGAGTGAGATTATACAGTTCAATCACCCGTTGCGAACTGCGCTCACCACAAAAAAACTTATGGAAAATATCAGCGGGTATGACATAATGGAACTTGACTGTGGGAAAAGCACGGAAAACGAGTTCTGGGACTGGGCGTTGAGTGCCGGGCACTACAGCTTCGGGCTTGCCAATGACGACCTTCACTTCCCCGACAGGACAAGCAAATTTGCACGCCGTTGCAACTTCCTGTGTACCCCGTCTGCCACATACGAAGATATCAAAGCAACACTCCTTGGCGGATGTTACTACTCTATGAGAATACCCGACTACGGCAAAGGCAATTGGGATGTAAAAATAGAGAAGAACAGAGATTTACCCTTTGTAAAAGAGATTGGACTGAACAACAACACCATATACATCCAACTGTCGCAGACAGCCGACAGCATAAAGGTGTTCGGGCAAGACCATTCTACCCTACTGAAAATAACAGACAGCGACAGTGCAAGCTACAGCATGAAGGATAGCGACCCTTATGCACGCTTCACGGTATATTTCCCAGGCGGAGAGGTTATCTATTCAAACCCCTTTGCACGTTATGACGCAAGCGTTTCCGACTTCCCCGGAAGCAAGAACACCCATAACAGAAACATTCCGTTGACAATACTTTTCAACGCTGTTCTAATCGTTCTATCAGCATTACTTGTATTTACATTCTACAGAACAATTATAAAAAGATGAAATTGGATTTTCTTAAAAAGCCTGAAGGCATTCAAGGTACCAGCATTGTACTGAGCATTTACACAACACTCGTATTCCACGTTCCGGCATTCAAGGCTGTACTTGAGAACATCGAGAGCGGTTGGAACGGAGCGCTTATTTTTACAAGTGTTGCAGTACTGATGCTCGTAGTAAACTTTTTCTTCTACTACTTGCTGTTATGGCTTGGACGAACGGTAGGAAAAGCAATTATCGCATTCACATTCATAGCCGATGCCATAAGCCTCTATTTTATAAACACATACGAGGTACTTATCACAGATTCCATGATGGGTAATGTATTCAACACACGTTACTCCGAAGCATCGGGATTCTTCTCATGGGTAGCAATACTATATGTACTGTTCCTTGGTATCCCGCCCTGCATATACCTGTTCGCAAAGAAGACCACATTCTCCACATTCAAGAAATTCCTTGCAAACATAGGAGTGTCGTTACTGATAATTCTTCTTGTTGTAATAGCCAACATGCGTAACACATTATGGATTGACAACAACTCCACACAGTTAGGCAGTCTGCTTATGCCCTGGTCATATACGGTAAACACATTCCGTTACTATGGCAAGGTCAAGAAACGCAACCAGAAGGAGATACTACTCCCCGACGCGCAATTTACCAACGACAGCAAAGACGTTGTGGTGCTTGTCATTGGCGAGTCGGCACGCCGACAGAATTTCTCATTGTACGGATATGAACGCAACACAAACCCATTGCTTGCCGGCGACAGCGTAAAGGCATATATCGCAAATTCCGCAGCCACATATACCACAGCAGCGGTAAAGGCTATACTCGACCACAGACCAACCGGTAAGTTGTATGAAATTCTGCCAAACTACCTATATCGCAACGGAGTAGATGTCGTATGGCGTTCATATAATTGGGGACAGCCACCATTGCATATCAAGAAATATATAAACTACAAAGGCCTTGCCAAGCAATACCCCGAAGCAAAAACAGAATACGACGAACTGCTGCTTGCCGGACTGCAGGAAGAGATACTCTCCAGCGACCACAATAAACAGTTGATTGTGTTGCATTGCAGCACAAGCCACGGCCCCACATACAACAAGAAATACCCGGCAGAGTTCGAGAAGTTCACTCCCGTATGCAACACCGTTGAGATATCCACAGCCGACAAACAGGAACTGCTCAACGCATACGACAACACAATCCTTTACACCGACTATCTTGTACATTCAGTGATAGAAGTGCTGAAGCAGATTCCCGACAGACGCTGTTGCATGCTGTTCGTGTCCGACCACGGCGAATCACTTGGCGAGGACAACCTCTTCATGCATGGTATGCCAAAAAATGTAGCTCCCAAAGAACAGTTCGAGATACCGTTCATTGTATGGCACAATGACAGTGCAACACAAACAAAGGATCTTGACGAGGTGGAACAGTATTATGTATTCCACAGCGTAATGAACTGGCTGGGCATGACCAGCGACATATACAACGAGAATATGAACATTTTTGAACCTGTAAAATAATACAGACTATGGATTTACCCAAAGACCCTATGATGCTTTTCAGCACAGTCAACATGTATTTGCGTGACAAATATGAATCACTTGATGAACTCTGTGCCGACCTTGATGTTAACCGCGCAGAATTGGAAGAGAAACTCCGCGCTGTGGGGTTTGAATACAGCGCAGAGAATAACAAGTTCTGGTAATGCCAGAACTTATTTGATTAAAGGGAAAGAACAGCTGCAAAGCAAGGATTACTACGATTACTAGAATAGCTAAAATTACTACGTTGTAACCCTAGAAAAACCTAGTTACCCTAGTATAAAAAAGGCAATAATATAGCAGTTGCCCCGAAAGGTTATGTCATACTGAGCAAAGCGAAGTATCTCTGTTTTGGGTGGATTTGAGATTCATTGACTTTAGCCCCTGCGGGCGTCGAAAATCAAAGTTGACTTTAGCCCCTGCGGGCGTCGACCTTCGGTTCCCATGCGGTCGATATGACAACTACGCGAAATTGTCATCCTGAACGGATGTGAATGTTGCGATTGAGCGAGTGAAATAAAACTTGTTTTAATTTCACAATGAGCATTAGCAACATCGCCGAAGGCATCATATCTCAAATTCGCTAATCGTTAAACGTTCCTCGTTAATCGTTTTCACTTCTCAATTTTCAGATTTGAGATCTCAGTTCTCCGTTATATTCCATACGTTACGCTCATTGTAACATTCCTGCCGGGGGCACTGATGCCGCTGCTATATGGGCGGTAGCGCACATCGGTTATATTCTCGACACCTACATTAAGGAACAGCCCTTTCAGCACCTTGTACGACACACGCAGGTTAAGCGTTATCCACCCCGGGGAGTAGGCATTGCCATTGGCATCAAGGGCATATATCTCTGTCTTTCCCTTTTCCTCTTCGGGCATTGAGTCTGCATCACATTCGGCCTGAAAAGCCGTATATGCCTCTATTTTAAGTCGGCTGTTATCAAAGCCTATCGCAGCCCTGCCGAACAACGGTGCCACATGACGGGAAGGCGACACATCGCCATTGTCAAGTTCCTCAAAACCACGTTGCCAATTGACATTCGCACCGGCATAGAACCAGCGCGCAAAACGGGAGTCAACAGCAAGTTGCACGCCCCACACCTGTGCAACGGCAGCGTTCTGCAAGGCTTGTACTCTGCATATCTCACCGCCATATTCCATAGTATCGCCACCATTGAACGTGTAGTCGCGACGCACTATAGCATTATTCAGATGTGTATAGTATGCCGTAACATCGAAATTAAGGAAGCGTCCGAAGTGTTTTGCTACACCAAGCTCAACATTATCGGCATATTCAGGTTTCAACGTAGGGTTAGGCACAGTCACATAGCCATCGACGCTGTCGAACAGTTTACCCATATCATCGACATTGGGTGCGCGGAATCCACGTGCATAGTTTGCGCGGAACAGCCACCCCGACGCAGGTCGCCAATTCAAGCCTATATTTCCGCTCACACTACCCGAATTGGATGTCTGTAACGGAGCAAAAGGAACATCATAGCCCACTGTCGAGAAATCGTTATAGATAAAATAATGGTTATAGCGCACACCCGCAGCCACATTAAGCGTTCTGTGAGCATGCCACTCAGCCTGAGCATAGACACCGGCACTGTGCCATTGAGCATTGGGATAACGTGCCGTAACCGGCAACACATCACCCGTAACGACATCTTTACCTATACCTGTCGATACCACATTATTGTACACATATTCCAGACCGTACGAAAGGTTCACGTTACCCGGAATATTCTTGATGAAATCGGCATTTGCGCTCCATGCCGCAACCTTTTCGACTTGTGTTTCCCTGTTTGCCTTTCCGAAGTCGCGGCTTATACGGCTCTCCTCAAAGCGTTGCCATGCCACATTCACACGCAGAGAGTCATAAATGACATTCTCACCGCCGTTTTCCACACGCAGATGATTCATCATCCATTTCTGAGGCCCATAATTCCATTCGGCATAACGCGGTTTACCGTTCCGCAAGCGCAGATGACGGTCGTAGCGCGCATACTCCGACGTTTCGCTCAGATGAAAGGCATACTCAATGTTCCACTTTTCGGACGGAGCATAACGTACCTTCTGCATGAAGTTGAACTGTGAATATCCGCTTGGCGACTGCAGACGCACATTGTTGTTGGCAATAAAACTGTCACCGACACCGTCAGAACCATAATTAGGCAAGACGATATACTGCTTTATGTAGTCGTCAGGGCCATGATTACCCTGTTTAAGATCGCCGAACGACGACGCGGTAAGCGAGGTCACAAAGCCCCACTTTTTCCACCCTACACCGGCATGCAGGTGTGCTGTAAGCTCATTCGATGCCGTAGCCGTACGCACCGTTGCCGAGCCATATAAGACAGGCGATTTATCAACTGCCAGTCGTGGGCGCAGAGTGTTGAACACCATTACACCACCTACTGCATCACTACCATAGCTTACACTGCCAGGGCCAAAAAGCACCTCTGTCGAAGCTATGGCAAAAGGGTCGAGCGAAATCACGTTCTGCAGGTTTCCCGACCTGAAAATGGCTGTATTCATACGCACTCCATCAACGCTGTAGAGCAACCTGTTTGTCGAGAAGCCACGTATCATGGGGCTACCGCCACCATATTGGCTCTTTTGCACAAACACCTCACCTGTCAGCCCCAGCACATCGGCTGCAGTCTGCGGGTTATATGCGTTTGCATCTTCAAATGACAGCGCTGTAATTTTTATCGGTTGCACATCTTTTTCGGCACACCAACGGTTAGCAGATATTACAAATTCTCCAAGTGAATATCCACGTATTGAATCGCTATCATCCTGCGCATTCACGCAAGTAAAAAGCATAGACAACAGAAACGTTATTAATATAATCATCTGTTACTCCAAATTCTCATTTTACAAGCAACTTGCCGGTATTCCTATACCCAGCCTCGTCGATAGCCATATAGAAGTGTACACCGGGAACAAAACCTGCAGTTTCGACAACAACACCCTTTGTGCCGGCAACACGCGCCACAACACTACCCTTAGAGTCATAAACGACAACCGTAACATTGCCCTTGAGCATTCGTGGCACAAAAGTCAAGGACTCACCTGCCACAACTACATTTCCGGGCTGCAACAACAGAGCTTTCTCCTCAAAAGCGTTGTCCTTTATAGAAGTCTGTTCTGGATTAGGGTCAGGCTCCGGTTCGGGTTCAGGTTCCGGCTCAGGAGTTACTTCCGGAACAGGTATATTTCCTCTTATCATACCTTTGATACATTTGGTATCGCTACCCGAAGGAGTAGTCACCGTCAATGAAATATCGTATGTCTGGTCTGGGGCAATGGTTATTACCGGATTACGCACCTCATACGATGTAACAGCCAGCGGAGCAGGACTTATCTCCCATTTCCATTGTGCATTTACTTGGTTTACAATACTGTAGCTGTCGAGCTGAATCTCACGCGGATAACTGCTTACTGTATTGTCGCCCGACCCGACATTCAAAATCATAGGTTGTGCTATAGGTTTAAACTCGCTGTCAACAAGTGGGCGTTGCCATATACCGTTGTTTGTGGCAAGGCGTATCACACCATTCTTGTAGAATGGAAGCATGCGGTTAAGGTTTACCACCTTTGGCAAGCCTTCGCTTATATTTACCCAACCGTTGGTAGTGTCATCACGATAAAGCACCCTGCCACGTGTAGTAGTATATCGTTCATTCAGATAACCCATGGTAAAAGCAATGGCATAAGCGGCATTCTTCTCGTTACCTGTGAGGAAGAAGCGTCCGACACTATGCGCCTCAATATTCCCTTCCCAATTGGCAATAGTGAGACCATCATCTAATTTTTCCCATGTCTCGCCATTGTTCACTGTGCGCCAGAAACCTCCCGGATTGCCGTCACTTACCCAAATTTCATTTTCGTTTGTAGGGTGTATGGCTATTTTATAGGTTATGCTGTGTGTCATCTCGTCGGGGATATTATACTCAGTGAATGTCTCACCTGTATCGAGTGAATAGAAGATACGTCCACATGTGGTAGCAACTATCTTGTCAGGGTTGGAACGTGACAGAGCTATTGCGTTTATAGGGTCGTCAAATGTATATACCGAAGAGAACGAAGCACCGTCATCGCGTGTACGCCAAAGAGTGTTGGCATCCACCCTGTCACTCTCCTGTACAATGTAGAAACACTGTGCGTAACGCGGGTCGAACTCAAAATAGAAGCCATGTTGCGACGACTCCTTCGGATAGGTCCAAAAGTCGTAGAAAGGCAAAAACTCTTCGCGCCAGTCGTCGGGCATCATTACATTCTCAGAGTCGCTGAACGCAATTTTTCGCGGATTGGAAAGGAATACATATCCCGTTGGCCGTTCCGAACCGCGCATAGACAATGTAACACCGTTGTAACGGTCGAGCTGCGACATATTACCGTTGTGGTTACGTCCACCTACCATTACATCCTCGTTCCAACCCTGGTCAAATCCCCACATCTCACTTGCATACAAGCCGTTCAGCTTAGGCTGGGCATCATCGGCAAAGAAGTCGTTGCTGTAAATAACGCCACCGTCGGTTGAAAGCCACGTGTCACCGACGCCATTGGTCTGTATAGACTGCATGTCGCAATGCAAGTCGAACTTACCGTAATATCCACCCATGTTCTGCAGTGTCTTTCCGCCATCGGTAGAGCGATAGAGTTGTATTATACCCACAAGCAGAAGTTCAGGGTCGGTTGCCGATGCCGTACAAACAAGGTCATAGTATCCTTGTCCGCCGTTGGCGTCAACCGCCTCCATCTGCGGTGTGGGGTCGGTAACGGTAAATGATGCACCGCCGTCGGTACTCTTGTACAGCAGAGCCGGGCCACTGAAAAAAAGAGGTCCGGGTTGCGACAAATGGTTTCTTCGACAAGCCCAAAGATATACATAGTCGGCACCTGTAGGCGCTTCACTCAAGCCTATTCGCGCACTGATAAGCGGCTGGTCATCAAGTGTAAGAATGTTCCACGACGCACCGCCGTCGGTACTCTTATACATTTTGACAGTATTCTCCTGTTCTATCGCAACATAGCAGACATTGGGGTTCTGCACCGAGAATTTAATATCAAACACCATACCGCCGAGCATCCATTGCCATGTAGCACCACCGTCGGTACTGCGCCACAACTGTGAACGGTCACCAGCAACAATTATATTGTCGTTGTTCGGGTGGAAATATGCAACGCTTGTTCGCGCATAAGTAGCTTTTGCAGGAGTGATGTTATCCCACGACGCACCACCATCATTGCTTATCCAGAAGACACCGCCGGCCCCCACAAGCACACGGTCGGGGTTGGTAGTGCTTATGTCTATTGTAGTAATTTCACCTGCCATCCACTCACCGTCGTTACATGGTTGCCACGACTCACCCTTGTCACTCGAACGGAACACAAGACCTGTTTCCGAGCCACAATAAAGCACATTCGGGTTAGAGCGTGAAGCCCTCATACGTTGTATGTTCGACTGCGCCGGAGAAACCTTCTTATGCAGATAATCGTATGTCACTATCGGCGAAATAACCTGCCACTCCGCAGTATTGTCAGACGCACGCCCATTCAGTGCCGAACGCACACGTGCCGTACGCGCTGCCTTTATCTCATTACCCATATTCTGCATATCGGCATGATAGTTTTTCGCCAGAGGCAACTTTATTATGCCATTAGCCTGCACAAAAGGCAGATAAGCCTTTTGGAAACGACGAAAATGGTTTACGACCTGTTTTGTGTCGCGCGACTTGTATATCGCTCCGGGGGTATTACACAAATACACCTCAAAGCTATCCACCATAGCATTGTAGTCAAGCCCTTCGGGGTTGGCAAGTTGCGCCATCCACACCGGTGACCCTGCAGGCAGGTAGTTCAACCTGTAAGGAGTATAAAGTGTATCACTGCATTCAGTTGCATTGGCAACCGAACTGGCTATAAGGCATAAAGCCGCAAATAAATTTCTGTATATCTTCATATTCTTCATTTCACAATAAACTGTCCAAGGAATTTCTGTGATGAGGTACTTATCGAGTATATATACACACCTGTCGGCAACTCACCTATAGGAACCTTCACAAGATTCTGCTGTTGCCCTAGCCTCATCTCATGCAACAGCTTGCCCTTCATATTATGTATCGTTATAACAGCCCCCTCGCCAATTCCCGAGGTTATGAATTCCAATGCTTCGCCACGCTCAAGCAGAGCCTTTACAAGCCCCACCTCACCTACTTTGAGATTTTCCACACCTGTTTCACCAGCAATGGTTATCATGTTCTTTATTGTGCGCGACGATGTACCGGCAGGAGTTGTAACTGTCAATGTAACATCGTAGTTTCCTGGGTTACCGAATATCACTACCGGATTACGCACCGTTGCATCGCTCACATACTGCGGCTGTGGCGAGAAGCTCCACTGCCAACGGGTATTCTCGTCCTGACGCACAATGCTGTAGCTATCGAACTGCACACTCTTCTGCGGGTTGGCCGTGAGGTTTCCGCTACCGAGGTTCAACGCCATAGGCTGTGCCACCGGCACAAAGTCCTGATGATACAACGGTGCTTCCCACACACCCTGGTTGGTAGCCATACGCAACACGGCATTCTTGTAGAACGGCACCACCTTCGATATGCGCGCACCGGGGTTCAACCCACTTGAGTAGTCGATGAAGTCTGTCATTGTATTATCACGGAAATAGACCTTTGCACCGTCATAGCTTGTCACATAGGTACTGTTGTATTCGTCACCCACAAGTATTATCTGATGTATTCTTATATTCGAGAGGTTTGCCAGGTCGTATGCGCTCCAGCTGTTACCACCGTCGAAGCTCTCGCTGACAGCGCCATAGCGGTCGTTGCATATAACCAGCAGATGATCGGCATCATGCGGGTCAACCACCACACGGGTAAAATGCATGTAATCATCGATAATAGGGAACGGTTGCGTACATTCGTTGAATGTCAGACCACCGTCGTCGGAACGCCACAAATTCCATGTTCCTGCTACATATAAGCGGTCAGGGTTTGAACGAGCGAACTCATAGCTATAGAAATCCTCGCCGTCGCTGTCAAACACCTTCTGGAACGATGCGCCCTCGTCGTATGAGAGATAGCCACCCCAAGTGTCGGTCATGTCCTGCAGGAACACCTTCAGCGCGTAGCGCGGGTCGGTAGCTATCTCGCCGTTGATACGCAATACCTCATGCGGTTTCTTGTCGCTGAACCATGTCCTGAAGTCCTCGCCTACAGTACCGTCCATCTCGCGTGGCATGATACGTGTCGAAGCGTCGGTAAAATAGACCTTCCAAGGGTTGCTCTTCATAACATAGCCCGTGGCAATCTCCACACCACCCACATGCACCGAGTTTCCTTCGCCATAAGTGGCAGCATGCACTACATCGCCGTTATGCCAGCGTCCTGCAGCCATCACATCCTCGTTCCAGCCCACGCCTAAGCCCTGGTAGTCCGAGGCATAGACACCATCGTGTCGGTCCTCGCCTTTTGTTTCAAAGAAGTCACGCGAATACTTTATACCGCCATCGTTGCATATCCATGTATCGCCACAAGGGTGAACAGCAATATCCTGAATGTCACAATGCATCCAGTCGTTGCGCTGATAACCACCGATGCCGTGATTGCGATAGTTCGCCACCCCCTCTTCAGTAGAACGGTATAGCGATGTAAGGCCGAACAGCACATGCGCCGGGTTTTCAGCCGA
The DNA here is from genome assembly GCA_045630965.1 of Bacteroidaceae bacterium. GTDB lineage: Bacteria > Bacteroidota > Bacteroidia > Bacteroidales > Bacteroidaceae > HGM04593. The sequence continues at coordinate 13,801 of JAZQTU010000037.1, forward strand.
AGCACCAATCATCATATCGAAAAAGCCTTGACCGCCTGCGCTATCCATAATAGGCGAGAAGGTGACATCCCAAGCCTTACCGCCCTTGTCGGTCTGATTCTCCCATGTGACACCACAATCCTTTGATACTAGGATATACGGTGTACCCTTTCCACCTATCGGTCCGGCATCATACCCCCAAGAGTCGCAAGTAACAAGAGCATAGAGATAGTTCTCGCCACCGGGAGCCTCGCTCACCGCCAAGCGTCCACAAATCATTCCATACACATCTTCAGGCAACACCATACGCTGCCAATTTGCACCGGCGTTGTCCGACACATATATATCGGCCCAAGGGCCTGCCTCACGACGCACAAGATATATGCGGTCAGGGTTACCGGGCTGTAGCTCATGGTCGAAGCAACAGCCCAGGAGAGTACAGCCGAACGACATACCGCCGTCTGACGAGATATAAAAGCCACCGCCGTTGCTTTTGTCAGATGTACCGCCGGCAGCTATAGTAATATAGTTCGTATTTGTTGGATTTATTCGAATGGAGTTCACACGGTGTTCGATATTTCCGCAACGCACCCATGAGTCACCGCCGTCTGTACTTTTCCACAGCCACAGGCCACCACCCACATAAACGGTGTTCTTGTCGGTAGGATGAACAGCAATGCTGTATATCGAGCCACCGAAGTTATGTTCCGGGGCACAAGGCTCCCACGAAGCACCATGATTGGTAGTCTTGAATACCACCCCCGACTCCGTACCACAATAGAGCGTAGCACTGTCACTCTGCGCCACAGCGATGCGAAACACACAGACCTGATGATCCTTACGCACCACCTCGCCGTTGTTGTTCGCGAATGTACGGTTAGGGCCAATGTTACGCCATATTTTCGCAGTAGCGGCACGTGTAGCGACAGTTTTGACGCTGTTGTTCATAGAATCGACCTTTGCCGCATACAGCGCCACAGTAGGTAGCTTGATAGAGCCGTCAGGAGCAACAAAATCGCGATAGGCAGCCATCCAACGACGATAGAAATTCACTGCCGGTTTGTTCTCGACAGTCTTCACACGCACATCGACATCAGACGCCTTCCACTCATTAAAGAGCTTTTGCATATCATGGAAATTAACTCCCGAAGGATTCTCCACAATAGCCTGCATCCAGTCGGGTGCAGTAGCCGGCAACGGCTCTCTGAAATAAGGGTCATACAACTGCTGCGCAGCCACATTCCCTGCAAAAGCAAAAATCAAAAATATAATTATTAAAGATGATTTCTTAATCATAATACAATAATTGTAAAATACTATTTACAATGTTATGCAAATTAAGAAATATTTCCAAATGCATTTTAACATTTTAACAAGTTTATAACATATATTTGCAATGATTATAATTTTATAATATGTTTAATATATAAAACAGGTGAAAGTGTAGAGTTTAACTTCGTTGAATATCAGCTACGCTCGTTGCAAAACATTAAAGTAAACTTTATGTTTTACTCGCTTGCACGATATTTAGAGTTTAACGATGAACGAAGTGAAAGCGGAAAACTAAGAGGTGAAAACGGAAAGCTTTGGGTTAGGCGGCAGTCGTGATGACTCCCGCCTAATTCTTTGTTTTTGATATCGAAAATATTTCGCTTAACTTTGTACTATTGAACAAAACCTTATCAGTTGACTATGAAAACTATTTTTACCATATTAGTTGGCGTTGTTGCTATGTTGTGTACGGGATGTGAAGTTGATGACACCGAGCTTAATAATAGCAAAACATATACTCTTTCTGAGGATATATCAGCCCTTGTGATATCAGATGGCGCGGATGTGGAGTTTAATTAGGTTATACATTAAAGTTATACAACCTTTTAGTTCTCAGATCTCAATTCTCCGTTTCCTAAACTTCACTTCCTATTTCGGCAAACAGCCTAAGCCCCGAAATAGTATTGCTGAAGCATATAGTACCGCCAGACGAACGGAATATCTTGTCGGTCGAGATAGATATATTACGTTCATGAGCAGGGTAACGGTCATAGTCAGGTTGCAAGAGAGGACCAGCCTGTAACCCTGCAAGCATTTCACAGTAGCAACATGCTGTCTCATATGTATTCATTGTATTTTCCGCCCCGTAGTTATATACCCCACCAGGCAATTGGAATGTCACAGGCAGGAATTCAACCACTTCACGCACCCATGTTATTCCGCGGTATTCACGTACTGGAAATATCAAAGGAGTACGTTCTTTCACAGCCCTTGAAATGTTAATGACGAAATTGGAGTGCGTAGGCATTCCGGCACGTTCTCTGTCATACATCCATGTAGCACGCAGCACAACTGCGCCCGGGCAGAAATAGAGCACCCTCTCTTCAGCCTCCAATTTATGCCTGCCATAAACATTCTCGGGCGTAACAGGTACATCCTCATTGAGTAACCCACTTTCAACATTGCCGTTATAAACTTGGTCACTCGAGAAAAATATTAGTTTAGCACCACACATAGACGCAGCACGGGCAATATTTGCAGCACCTTCAACATTTACAAGGTAGCTTTCATCAGGGTTCTGCTCACAATATCCGGTGTTGGAAATAGCAGCAAGATGCACCACCACATCGGGAGTATGCTGTATAAAATATCCGTTCACCGACTCGCGGTCAGTAATATCAAGTTCGGCATGAGCTGGAGCAAGAATACGATATTCACTTCTCCACCTTTCCACAAAGCGGCTACCGACAAAACCGCTTGCACCTGTAATAAGAATTGTTTTCATGCTGCTAATATACGTTTTTTAGGCTCTTTGTCAAAATGTATACGTCACACTCATTGTAACATTCCTGCCGGGGGCGCTGATGCCGCCAAGAAGAAAGTCCTATATCTATTGATAAGCAAAATATTTTTCCATTTATCTTTTGCAATTTTACAAAAAGGAGCCTAACATTCAAATGTTAAAATTATAAACAATGTTAACAAAAATATTTTTTTCACAATAATTTCATAATTAAACCATTGCAGAAAATATCGATAATTGAATTTATACATGCGCACGCATGCGTGATTATCGCAAAAAATATTATTTTCGCAGAAAATAAGAAACCTATAGAATCATAATATGAAATCACTGCGTTCACTTTTCAGGATTGGTCTTGGACCATCAAGCAGCCACACCATGGGCCCCAACCGCGCCGCAAAGACATTTGCAGAGCGATGCCCGGAAGTTGACAGCTACAGAGTAACCCTTTACGGCAGCCTTGCAGCCACAGGCGAAGGCCACATGACAGACGTTGCAATACTCAGCGTACTGAAGCCGATAGCCCCCACAGAACTTATATGGAACCCAGACACATTCCTTCCATTCCACCCCAACGGAATGTTGTTCGAAGGAATAAAGGAGGGAAAGGTAATTGACAAATGGACAATATACAGCATAGGCGGCGGCGAATTGGCCAACGAAGGGACCACAAAGAACGAAGAGGACATATACCCGTTGACAACCATTCACGAGGTGATGGACTGGTGCGATGAGACCGGTTGCAGTTTTTGGGAATATGTCGAGAAGCACGAAGGAAAAGAGATTTGGGATTTCCTTTCCACAGTATGGCACACGATGAAGGAGACCATTCATCGCGGACTGGAGAACGAAGGCGTTCTGCCCGGCGGGTTAGGTATACAGCGCAAAGCCAACACATACCTGAACAAATCAATGTCGTACAGCGCGGCAGTGAGCAGCAAGGCCAAGGTATATGCATACGCCCTTGCTACATCCGAAGAGAATGCCAGCGGCAGCACAATCGTGACAGCCCCCACATGCGGTTCAAGCGGAGTATTGCCGGCAGTACTCTACCACCTGCATACATCGCACAACTGTTCCGACGCACGCATTCTTCGCGCCCTTGCCACAGCCGGACTGTTCGGTAACGTAGCAAAGGAACATGCATCGATTTCGGGAGCCGACGTAGGATGTCAGGGCGAGATTGGCGTTGCATGCGCCATGGCGGCAGCGGCGGCATGCCAGCTGTTCGGCGGAACAATCAACCAGATAGAATATGCAGCGGAGATGGGACTCGAGCACCATCTTGGTCTCACATGCGACCCACTATGCGGACTGGTACAGGTGCCATGTATCGAGCGCAATGCCATTGCAGCATCACGTGCACTTGACGCATGTACCTATTCGGCACTATCTGACGGCAAGCACAAGATCGATTACGACCGCATCGTAGAAGTGATGAAAGAGACCGGCCACGACCTTCCGAGCCTCTACAAGGAGACATCGACTGGTGGTATAGCCAAGATAGACATAAACAAACGCCGCGGATTCAGAAAAATCCTCGACACACTGCACATACACAACAAGGAATAAAGCAAGAAACACCCAATATTTTACATGAAAAGAACAATTTTACTAATGACCCTGCCTTTGTTGCTTCTTTCGGCAAAGACAACCGCACAGGAAGAGGGCAGCAAGGTACGTCCCAACTATGAACTCGCCGAGCGTTTCTCACCGACAAAGATTTCACGCATGGTCAAGCAGACCACTGTACGCAACGCACTATGGCTTGCCAACGGCAAGGAGTTCATATACTCATGGAGCGACACAGACGGAACAAAGTTCTACCTTGTCGATGCCGTAAAAGGCACCCGTAAGGAGTTGTGGGACATGGACTGGATTGCCAAGGAGATAACACTGCGCACCGGTGACCCTTATGATGCACAGCACGTACCAATACGTACCAACCGCATAATACGCGACAACCGTTATGTACGTTTCGATGTAAGTTCAAAGAAACAGACCGAAAGAACACTCCCCCGCCACCAGCTTAACGACAGCACCAAGATAAAGGAGAACAAGGGCAAGAAGGAGAACAAGACATTCTATTTTGAATATGACATACGTACCGGCAAGCTCTTCGAGCGCACCAAGTACGAGATCGAGGACCTCTACCCCACATATCCTAACTGGGCCAACGTATCACCGGACGGCAAATACGCGATATATGAAAAGGACTACGACCTGTGGTACATGACACGCGAAGACCTTGACAAGTTGCGTATTTGGGACAAGGACACCACAATCGTCGAGCACCGTCTCACCCATGGCGGCACCCCTAACAGATGCTATGCCTACCACTCTCTTGATGAGAAGCCCGACAGCACCAAGCGCTACTATCCACGCTGCTTGTGGAGCCCCGACTCACGCCACTTCGTATTGACACACCGTGCCGACTCGATACTCGCAAAGATGTGGGTGATAAACTCATTGAGCACCCCACGTCCCACACTCGAGACCTACCGCTACCAGATGCCGGGCGAAGAGACCCCGACAATGACCATGGAGCTGTTCGACTTCGAGAACAAGACAAGCAAGATGATTGACGTAGCACAGTTCAAGCACCAGCGCATCGAGCTATTCGGACAACCGTCAACACACGCTACACGCCAGGAGAGCCCACGCAAGAGCATCTGGCTTGGCGACAGCAACGGATTCTACTTTGAACGCATCAGCCGCGACATGAAACGCATCGAAGTATGCCACGTATCAGTAGACAGCGACAGCGCCACAGCCATTGTACGCGAAGAGATGAACACCAGCATCGAGAGCAAGCCGATACGCCTTGTGAACGGCGGCAAGCAGTTCATACAGTGGTCGGAGCGCACCGGCTGGGCAATGCTCTACCTTTACAATGCCGACGGCACACTCAAGAATGCCATAACCGAAGGCGCATACCATGTAAACGACATTGTAGCAGTCAACGAAAAGGAGAATAAAGTATACTTCACAGCCTGCGGATACAACAAGGAGGAGAACCCCTACTACCTGCACCTGTTCAGCGTAAACTTCGACGGCAGTAACCTCAAGCAGATTGACGACAGCGACATGAACATCAGCTACTGCTCTGCAGCAGATAACGGCGAAGCATTTATCGTTTCGGCATCACGTGTAGACTGCACACCAGTGAACCACGTATACAGCAAGAACGGCAAGAAAACCGCAGAGCTGGGCACAGCCGACCTCTCACAGCTTTTTGCAGCAGGCTACAAGTTCCCCGAGCGTTTCAAGGTAAAGGCAGCCGACGGCGTAACAGACTTGTACGGAGTAATGTACAAACCGTTCGACTTTGACTCTACCAAGTGCTACCCACTTATAGAATATGTATACCCGGGTCCACAGACCGAGGCTGTCGAGATGAGCTGGTCAAGCGGCATGAACCGCATAGACCGCTTGGCGCAGATGGGCTTCATCGTCATTACAGTAGGTAACCGTGGCGGACACCCCGACCGTTCAAAGTGGTACCACAACTTTGGATACGGCAACCTGCGCGACTACGGCTTGGCAGACAAGAAGACAGCCGCACAACAGCTTATAGCACGCCACAAGTATATCGACGGTAAGAATGTGGGTATACACGGCCATTCAGGCGGCGGATTCATGTCAACAGCAGCCATACTCACATATAACGACTTCTTCAAGGCAGCAGTATCATGCGCCGGCAACCACGATAACCGCATATACAACAACTGGTGGAGCGAGAAGCACCATGGTATAAAGGAGAACGTGAGCGAAAAGAAGAACAAGGACGGCATTGTTGAGATGGACACAACATTCTCATACAACATAAGCACCAACCAGGAGCTTGCAGGCAGACTGAAAGGCCACCTGCTGTTGGTTACAGGTGACATGGACAATAACGTTCACCCGGCGAACACCACCCGCGTAGTAGATGCACTCATACGCGCCAACAAACGCTTTGAGATGCTCTACCTCCCCGGCGACCGCCACGGCTTCGAGACCAAAGACGAGTACTTCTTCTGGAAGATGGCCGACTTCTTCAGCAAACACCTGCTCGGCGAAGCAAAAGAGTGGGAAGTTGACATCAAGGAGATGAATAACGATAAATAAACAAAATAGGCTTGCGTTGCAAGCCTATTTTTTATTATTTCTTCTTGTATATCATCTTTACTGGTTGATAGCAGATATTATTGTGTTCTTCGAGTACCTCGCCGGTATCAGTATCAAACACCCACATGCTGCCGTTGAGTTCCTCAGTACTGTCAGGCTCATAGAATGCAACATATGTCTTCTTGTGGTCATTGCTTATCTCAAAGTGAGTAATCACCGCATTTTCGCCTCCCACCGTAAGAAGAGTTTCGGCATTTGCAAGATTTGCCAACGGAGTATCATACTTCCAGCGGCGCACCTTGTTGCCATTGGCAAAAAGCAATGTATAAAATGTCTTGTTCGCAATGCAAGGAGTATTCTTGTTTATCGGGCTATTTATCAACGCCCCTGTCTGTGTACTTGCTACAGGGAATGTCTGTGTATTGGTCGTAAAGTCATATCCCCAGAAATCGGAACACAACACCTCACTGCGTGCAATAACAGAATAGTTCGTTATTATGAGTAACTCACCAGTGTTACCGGCATTGGCAATCTGAGTTGGAGTCATATTCACCTTTGTCATAGCGATAAGTTCCCTGTTTGCAAAATAGTTCTTTGTTGAGAATTCCTGATTATCCAATGTAAGGTGATACTCCGAACTGCAATAGTAAGGACCGTCACCACGATATATAAGGCTCAAGCCATTGTTATCCTTGTCCCAGAAAAGGATACAATAATATTGCTGATCGACGACGATACAATTCTGCTCATATGTAGAATGCAACTTACGCGGTTTTGACACAACACCCTCTGTTGTAGAGAGGTCATAGACCTTGCCGTTCTCGCAAAGTAACGGATATGATGTAGCGCTGTATGAAGTTGATATAGCCGCCAATTTTGTTGGCTTGAAGTCTTCAAATTCAGTAACCGGGACCATATTCTCCACATCGAATGTCTTTTCGTTGAGATAGTAGATTGTCGGATCGTCATTATTTTCGCCACCACCCTGACATACAACGATTAGACTACCGCCACACTGCACAATATCAGCAGCACCAGCTGCAAACGAATATTCAGGGTTATTGATGGCAAAGCAGTCACCTGATACAAACTCAGGTTTTTCTCCGTTCGTAGGCTTCTGCATGAATGAGATCATGGATTTCCCCTGCGCATCCTTGCTAAGGATTGTTATACCCTCCTCATATGGTGAATTGACATACAGAGTGAATGGGAAGAAACTTTTTCCATCCTCATTGCTTACGATAAGACGACATTGATATTTACCTAACGAATTTCCCACAAAGGTAAACTTCTCGTCATAAGATGTTGGAACGAGGTCTATTTCCCATGTATAGCTAAGGGCTTTAGTACTGTCGGTCTGTGTAATTTTTGGCGCAATCACCAATGTATCGTTCTTCTGGATATTATATATGCTATCAATTCCCGACTCTATTGTAATTTCGGAAATTGGCTGTGTTGCATCGGTCGACTTGTCGCTGAAGCAAGAAAACAGCATAAATGGCAACGATAGTATTAAGACTAACTTTGATTTCATCATATTTGAATTATATTATCGTTCAACAATTATTTGCCATAAGGATTGGGAAAGTCAAACGGAAAATCGGGGAATTCCGACTTAATTTCCTCTTCATTGGCAGGATCACTGAAATAGTCGTACATAGGACCATATACATACTTCACGAAAGTAAGCTTGTACTGATTAGGATAACCACCGCTGATGTGCTCAAGATTCTCGCCGTACTCCTTCACCATTTTCTTATAGGTTTCGGGTAATACCTCCTCAATCGCATGGAAATACTCAACCATCTTTATAAGTTTGAGAGGATGCCACTGACCTAGATTCTCAAGGCTCCATATCTTCTCGCCGCCAGAGAGCCATTCAGGCTGTTCAATAGCATTGTCGAAGCGGAACACACGCACCTGATGCAGAGAATCGAGTGTAGGCACGAACTCATTATTCTCCACAAGCTGCAAAGCCAATGTATAGCGTGTATAATTGGGGTATGTACCTTCGAGATTGCTACGATATACAGTCACAGGAATGTATCCGGTGATTGAGTCTGGCAAGATGCAGGCCTCACCTATTGAATAATGCACACCGCTGACCGCCGAAGTCATTTCTGGGATAATCTCGTAAGCCACAGCACGTTTCTCCTTGCTTACGCCACCCATGACAGCAACAGGAATTCGGAAGAGATGCTCCTTGTACTCAACAGGCGAAACGCTAAATGAGTAGTTGAGAGTATCCTTTGTGAAATAGATACCGTTGTACGAAGTGTCGTACTTAAGATAGTTCTCGTTGCATGAGAAGAGCATCATAAGCCCGGCAAACGGCAACAATACCATTATTTTGTTCAGAATTGTTTTCATAGACATATACCTATTAAAGTCTTCTTTTTATTAGTTATCAGTAACGGTGCTCCTTCTCAACATCGGGAATAGGCACAGTATAGATATTATTGCTAGCCTTGTATGTAGTACCACCGTCAAAAGAGATAATATCCAGGTTCTGACGCTTCATATTGAAGAAAACCTGTCCTTCACCAATGTACTCCTTGAAGAACTCCTCGTTGAGGGCTGCCGCATCGAGTTTCTGCTCTTCACCGAATGGCTTGAGGCCACGGTGCTCACGCACAGCATTGAAGTATGCAAGAGCATTCTGCGGTTCAGTCTCCATGAGAGCCTCAGCAACGATATAATACATTTCGGGGATACGTATCATATTGATACCTAGTATAAGGTCAGCTGGGCGCGAAGCACTGTTATTGTTCAGTTCGTAAATGTCGGTAAACTTACACAAACGGCTTCTTATATCACTATCGCTTAAACGCAACTCCGAGAAATATGCAGTTGTACGATAATCGCCGTTTGAATTCTCATTCTCATATATCTCCTTGAAATCCTTACGTATTTCAAGAGAATAGTAGAACGACATCTGCTGCAGCTTTGCATTTACCAGACTGAAGTAATTCTTGTAGTATACTCCAAAGAGACACTCCTTACGCGAAAGCACACCGGCAAGGTCATCCTTCACTTCGGTTTTCTCCTTGAGCATATATTTACCATTGTTCGCAATGGCCTTCTTTGCATATTCAACAGCCTTTTCCTTGTTGCCCATTGTCATATACACACGCGCAAGTGTTGCCTGCACCGCATAACGGTTGAAGTGTATCTGACGGTCGAGCATATAATTGCTCACACCCTCGTACTCATCCTCATTTGCAAGCAGAGAATCAGCCTCGAGCAGATCGGCAAGGATATGTTCGTAATTCTTTTCGAGGCTCTCGAAATCGGGAGTCTTCAATGAGAATTCGGTCGCATAAGGAATACCGTTTGCTTTGGGGTTCAGAGTATACTGCTCAGCGTAGAGACGTACAAGGTCAAAGTGCATGAATGCACGCAAGCCAAGAGCCTCGCCACGATATATTGTATAAGGAAACTCCTTTGCTTCCTTCACCAGCGGAGCATCAAGCACACTGTTAACGTTCGATATATTCTTGTACATCGCAGTCCAGATAGCTTCGAACAGAGACTTCACATCGGTATTGTTGTATTCGAAACGTCCGAGCGCCTCTATAGCATCATTGTCGTGACAATAGAGGTTGTGCGCCATTACTTCAAGCGACTGGTAATAGAGTTCCTGACCATAGAGAGTCGTTGAGCGCAATTGCGAATATACACCGTACATAGCATCCTCGATACCCTCAACGGTCGACAACTGCTCATCACGCTTTGACTGACCTTCGGGAGTGATGTTGAGGAAGTCCTCGCACGACGTTGTTGCGAACATCACAACAAGCATATATATAATATATTTCATCTTCTTCATAGTCATCATTAATTAGAATGTCAAATTCAGGAACATCTCGAATCCCTGGCTGTAGAGATAATCCGTTCCGCGTTCAATCTTAACAGTAGAGAGGCGCAGGATGTCGGTAAAGTTGATACCGGTACGCATATTGCGCAGTCTCATGCTCTTGCACACCTTGTCACTGAACTCATAGCTGAGGTTGAGTGAACCGAGCGAAAGAGTATTCTCCTTTTCGGCGAAACGTGTAGTCTGCTCAGGACGTGAGCTGTCGGCAATATCCTTGTATATTGCATTGTCACCCGGTTCCTTCCAACGGTCATCGAAGACACGCTTGTCGGCATTATAACGTGGGTCGGAACCCTCGACCTTGCTCACACGTGTAGTGTTGTACACCCAAGCACCCATGCGGAAATTGAACATAGCATACACACTGAATCCCTTCCAGAATACATTGGTACTGAATGTACCGGTATATGCAGGTTCAGTATCACCAATGAGCACCTTGTCTGCAGGGTCATATGTAAAGGTGTATTCACCGTTGCGTTTGATGTATATCTCCTTACCTGTAGCAGGGTCAATACCGCCGGAACGTACGAGTTTCAATGCTGTCACACTCTCCCCCTCGGCATACTGCGGCAGCGGTGCGAGGCTGCTCCACGCATTCTCCTCGTTCTCCTTGTTTATCTCCTCAAGAGCCTTGTCGATCTTTGTAATCTTGTTACGGTTCATATAACCTGTTGTAGCCAGACGCCAGTAGAAATCGTTGCTGCGGAAGATGTAGCCGTCGAGCTGGAACTCAATACCCTTGTTCTGCAATTCGCCAAGGTTAGACATCGCCTGAGTAGCACCGGTAGAAGGAGCGTAAGCCTTTTCGAGCAAGAGGTCCTTGGTATTGCGGATATATGCATCGACTGTAAAGTTAAGACGACGGTCGAACATACTGAGGTCGATACCGACGTTGTAGTTCATTGTACGCTCCCATGTCAAGTCCACGTTACCGATAGTGATAGGCACGGCACCGATACCGTTCTTGTACTCATAGTCGTTGCTGTACTGATACATTGTCATAGCCTGGAAGGGGCTGAAGCTCACCTTACCTGTATAACCGGCACTACCACGCACCTTGAATACATCGAAATGTCTCTTGACGTGTCTCATAAACTTCTCATTCATCACGTTCCAGCCAAGACCGCTTGACCAGAAGTGACCGAAACGGTTATTCTCGCCGAACTGTGACGAACCTGTGGTACGCCATGTAGCATCAACAAAGTAACGGTTACGGAACGACGCTGTACCGGTAGTAAAGAAACCGACATCGGCTGTTTCGGAAAGCGAGCCAAAAGGTTTGCTGCTTGCAGGATAGCCAACCGCATTGCCAATGTAAGAAAGATTATCATTGAAGAAACCTACAGCCTCTGTAGTCTCACTATTGCTGTTTGCGTAGTTTATCTCCCAACCGGCAGAAAGGCTCACAAGCGACTCGTCCTTAAAGAATTTATTGAATGTACCCACAATATTACCGTTGTAGCTTATTCCGCGTGACATTCCCTTGATATACATACCCTTCTTTGTAAGGTCGGTTTCATTCTTGTAAATCAACGACTTGGGCGAAGTAAAGAGATCGCTTGAACCCATGTCACTCGACACATTGAAATGACCGGTAAGAAGGAACATCTTGCTGATGTCCCAACGCAGGTCGGTGCTGTTGCTCAAGGTTCTTGTTCCGCTCTTTGAGAAGCTTCCCAGTTTAGCCTCATACAACGGGTTGTTCATGTCCCATGAAAGATTGGTATTGACTGTACCGTCCAGGTTGTATATTCTGTCATACGGGTTCATCTGCACATACTGCGAGAACGAACCGTAAGGAGTATTCTTCACACTTACCTCCTGATAGGTAGTGCGGTTAGATATTGTGAGCGTACCCACGTAATAGTCGAGCTTGAAACCGAGGTTGTAACGCTTGCGGTAGTCATCCTTCATTACACCGCGTGTATCGCCAAAACGACCTGTCAGTTCATAGCGGAGATTAGATGCACCGCCGTATACACGCAACGAGTGGTCGTGCGAGAATGCAGTACGTGCAGGCTGCGAGAGCCAGTCACTGTTCATACCCGCAGCTATCAGCTTATAGCGCTGGTTGTAGAGCTCATCATATTCATACTGCAACGGAAGACCTGTAGTAGAACTGATAGCACCGTTAGCATTGTAAAGGCCAGCCAAATGCTCATATTCAAGTTTCTCCTTGGCGCTGAGCACATTGTAGTCACCCAACACAGGGAACTGCAGGTTACCGGTGAAGTTATACTGCACACGCACAGTGCTCTCAAGGATAGGCTTGCGTGAGATGACAATGACACCGTTCGCAGCCTTTGAACCGTAGAGCGCAGTAGCCGAAGCATCCTTCAACACAGTTATTTTGTCAACCTCGTTTATATCAAGGTCATAGAGATCCTGCATAGTAATTTCGGTACCGTCGAGTATGATTGTAGGCTGGTTGACCTGCTGACCGCTGTTCGAGAACGAGCTCATACCGCGCAGCACTAGTTCAGGAGTGTGGTTAGGGTTCGAACCCTGACTAGTATTCTGCACCATCGCCATACCCGGAGTAAGAGCCGAAATGGCACTGATGAGGTTTGTACCCGACACCTGACGCAACTCCATTCCCGACACTTCAGTTACAGAACCTGTAAAAGTCTCCTTGTTCTTTGACACAAAACCGGTGATGACAACATCATTCAAAGTGTTAGACTCCTCTTCCATTTCCACACGCATAGCAACAAGCTTGCGCGAGTTTGAATCAATTCTAAGTTCCTTGTATCCTATAAAAGAGAATACAACCTCAAAATCCTTCACAGGAGAGGTCACGCGGAAAGCACCCTCAATGTCTGTAGAAACACCGGTAATCATCTTGCCATCCTTCCACACTGCCACCGACGCACCAATAAGAGGTTCCTCGGTCTTCTTGTCAATGACAACACCATAAATGGTAGTGCCATTGCCAAGCTCTTCGGCAACAACTGTTGCTGAGCCGACAGCAAGAAGAGGCATTGCAAACATCAGCAAAAGCAGAACAGCGAACATTCTGCCAGCCAAAGTTGTTGTGTAAATTCTTCTATTCATTTATTATACATTAAGTTTCACTTCAATACCTATTCCTATCCAAAGTAGAATCACGGTTGCAAAATTACAAAAAAAAGCGCTTTCCACAAAACACAGAAATCACTTTAATATATGTGTAATTATTGTATAAATATTTATTAAAAAGCCTCACCCTCTCTTTTAGCTAGGGTGAGGCTATGTAGGGGCGGGATTAGTCCGCCCAGTAGCATTTTACTACAGATTTTAACATTACTTCTTATAATTAGTATTTGAATTGTAGTCTTTCTTTACCTCTTCTTTCATAACTGAAAGAAGCAAAGGTTCCGGTGCATCCGCAGTTTCCCACCAGCAACGGTAATATTAAAATGAAAACCGGCACCGATAAAATCACAGCAAACAACCGATAAAACAGAGGATTAGAATGGGGATTGTTTGAGCGTTTGTGCCATATGATGCTGTTTATGCGTGAAGCGAGTTGCCCCATTCCCTATGTTTTAGCGAATAGTTGTTTGCGAAAAGTAACGCACAAACGAAGGATGCCGTTTACGGCTCGTGAGCAGAAGTGCGTTACGACTGATTTTTACGAGTGACGGGGCTTTTCGTTCTTTTGGCCGCCAAAAGAACAATAAAGAAAGACTTGAAGTAGAATATACGTTAATGTTTTAATGTTAAATACTACCACATAATACAAATGGGCGGACTAACCCCGCCCCTACAGGTACCCAATTCCAAAATTCATAATTGACTTAATTGACTTAAGCCTCCCAACTCTCCTCCCCCAATACTTGTTTTTATTGCTGTAGGGGCAAAAAAAGAACGGGAGTGGAAACCCACTCCCGTTCAGTTATAGTAAGTAAAAATTACTTTACAAATACCTTTTTACCGTTTACAATGTAGATACCAGCCTTTGTGATCTCTGCAATGCGACGACCTGTGAGGTCATAGATTACAGCGTTCTCAGCCTCTGCATCAACACCTTCGATACCGTCAACGATTGGCTCTTCAACAACGAATGTGATTTCACCGCTCATTGCGATAGCTGAACCGTCAGCCTTGCGTGTGATAAGACCTTCTGGGATGTACAAGCCGTACTCACCAGCTTCTGTGATAGCTGTCCAGAGAGTAATCTTGAGTGTGTTGCCCTCAACTACGAAGTTAGCAGCGTTCTGCTTCTTGCCTACGTAGATAGTTGACATGCTCATGAGATCCTGCTCACCAGCAATCTCGTCGCTGAATGTTACAGTGATCTCCTGCAATGACTCAACAGCCTCTGCTGGAGTGTACTCAACAACCTCAAGTGCTGCAAGTGGCTCAACAACGTTGAATACGATTTCGCCGTTGATTGCGATAGCAGAACCGTCAGCCTTACGTGTGATAAGACCTTCTGGAACATACAATGCATGCTCACCAGCTTCTGTGATAGCTGTCCAGAGAGTAATCTTGAGTGTGTTGCCCTCAACTACGAAGTTAGCAGCGTTCTGTTTCTTGTCTACGTAGATTACGTTCATGCTCATGAGATCCTGCTCACCAGCAATCTCGTCGCTGAATGTTACAGTGATTTCCTGCAATGACTCAACAGCCTCTGCTGGAGTATAGCTTACAACCTCAAGTGCTGCGAGTTCTGGAGTAAGCATTGCGATAGCTTCTGTAGCGTCAAAGTCAGCAACCTCTGTGATTGTGTACCATGCACCTGCATCCCAACCATCGTTTTCGCTCTTGCTTGTCAATGTGGTCTGGATACATGTGTTACGCTCTGCGTTAGAACACCATCCTGGTGAAGCTGTCATGTAGTTTGTACCATTGATGCTCAATGAGAACTTACCATTGTCTTCCTTGTTAACGATTACGAAATCGTATGGAGCTTCAGCAGACAACTTGTTAACGTTGCCTGATTTTACAACGAACTTCTTCTGTGAAACGCTGTAGAGATACAATTTTCCCTCGTAATTTACGAATGCGAACTGCTGTGCAGGGTCTTCATTGTTGAGTGCAACCTGGTGGCAAGCATCGCTACCTGCTTTGTATGTAACACCGCACATGTCTACCTTACCATCGAGTGCATAGAAACCACCGCGTCCAGTATCGCTTGATACGATAGTATAGCACTTAGCGTTTGTAATCTGGTCAACAGATGTAATTTCTACAGGAACTGCAGGAACTTCAGGCTCTACGCTCTTCTCAACCTTCTCAATGCGTATAGCAGAAGTGAAGTTTTCGTTGTAGTATGGATCGCTAGCTCCGTCGAATGTCATAGCAGAGTGCTTAACAACGATAGGACCGAACATGTCAACAAGCTTTCCGTTGTCATAGCCACGGTAACCGTTCAAAGTGTATAGACCTTCAATACCATCGCTTGTTTCATATGGATTGATGTTGAACATTGTAACTCTGCTTGATTCAGCCTCAAGACCTGTTTCGCTCTCGCCATCGAGCCAGTTCCTGCCACCCAATGTAGGATATGCAAGGTAGTATGCACCGTCGAGAGTCTTGAACTGGTACTTGTACTCAGCGTCAGCGTTGTATTCGCAAACGAACATAGCTGACTCTGGAAGTTCCTCTTCGCCACGTGTAGCAACAGCAAGTGTTCCATTGTTGTTGTAGATGTAGAGTTCTGTAGTACCCCAAACAGCTGTGAATGTGTATGTTTCGCCGTCAACAGCAACTGGCTCTTCTACAACAGCCTTCTCAGCTATTGTCCAAGAGTATGTACCCTCGCAATAACCCTGTGCGTTGTACTCGTAATTAACGTAGTCGTAGTCAACAACAATTTGTGATGCGTCGAGAGTGTATGTGCCGGCAGCAGTAACAGGGTTTTCAACAACCTCCCAGTTGATCATGTCGCCACAAGTATACTTAACCTGGTTCAAACCAACTGAAGTGTCTGTAGCGTCAACCATCTTGATCTTGTCGCCATTTCCGTTAGTGAGGTATATTTCTGCAGAAATTACACCGCTATAGTCTGGCTTGTAAGCAAGGTTGATCTGCTGGTTGAATGTGATGATGATTGAATTGATTTCGTCAACTTCACCTTCAGCAGGAGTGATGCTCTCGATAGCCAATGGCTTGCTTTCAGGAACAACAGGGGTAGAAGCCTCGATTGTGAACTCAGCCATAATCTCTTCGTATGCCTGACCGTTTACGGTGAATGAGCCTGCAGGGATGTGCAAGTTGTAGTTACCGCTTGTTGCAAATGGCTCTGCAAACATAACGCCCAAGATTGGCTGTCCAAACATCTGGTCGTCAACAACAAGCTGAGCTTCTGCTACGTAACCGCCAGCAACTGGGTCGAAGATACCTGCTGATGCGTTTTCTGCAAGAGCGAGTGCCGCACCGTCGAATGTCAAAACAAAGTTCTGAACGCTTGAAAGAGCGCCTTCCAATGGAGATGGATTGTAAGAAGCATCCAATGTGTATACCTTATAAGTGGGAAGTGCTGGAACTTCAGGAGTTGAGTTCAACATTGCAAGTGCTTCTGTTGGGTCAAAGTCTGCAGCTTCAATGAATGCAACAGCATTACCACCGTCAATAGTGCCCCAATTGTCAACAAGCATCTGGCTGCTACCACCAAGGTTAATGTACTTGTTGTCGTAGCCCTTGAAGTTTACGCGTACTCGGCAATCACCCATTGTTGATGCATCTGCAAGTTCAATAGGCTCTGCAATGCCGGCAACAAGAGACTGGTCTGAATTTACGAATTTCTTTGCAGCAACGCTGTAGAGATAGTAGTTCTCGTTGTCAACGCTCAAAACGGCAAACTGCTGGCTTGCATCCTCTGGGTTAGATTCTGTACCAAGGCCAGCGTCTTTAGTTGAGCAGAATTTTGTGTAGTTACCCTCGGTGTCCATCTGAACAGCCCAGCCACCACGGGTTGTTGTAGAAACTGTGTAGCACTTGTTCTGGTCGAACTCTGAAAGCTCGTTAGGGTAGTCTACTACTACAAGAACAGAAGCTTCTGTGTCAAGAATCTTGTAACAGTTTCCTTCATCCTCTTGTGTCCAGCTGTTGACCATAATACCTGAAGCTATTTGGCCAGGAATCTGAGAGTTCATACCATTGCCGCCAATACACAACTTCCAGTTGTATGTGTTGCTTGCTGCAGGAGTGATTTCCAAAGCATCAACCGCGGTCTCTGACCAAGAACCGTCTTTTGCTACATACTTGGCAGCACCTACGCTATAAAGGTAGTAGTTGCCGTCAATCTGTTCAATCTTGAACTGCTGGTTTGCATCTGCCCAGTCTTTTGAAACAGATGAAGTACCAAGATTTGTTGCTGTGCTGGTGGAGATACCACCGGCATTCGCTGTCGTATTGTTCATCAAGAAGCAACGCTGGCTCTCAATGAAATACGTTTTGTCATTACTCAGCTGGTCTAAGCTGGTAACGGTCACCTCCTGTGCTGTTGCTGTTATGAATGCAACAACCAGTGACAAGAAAAGTGTAAATTTTCTCATAGGTTTAATTTTTGGTTAATAAATAGGTTAGTTATATAATGTTTTTTTATTATAAATTGTTTTTAAGGTTAAGGCTTTCGCCTTGGAATAATATAAGGATTATTGCTATATTATTACTAATAAGGTATAGTACAAAGCACGATATTTTAATGCATAGTACTATTAATGTGCGAATATAAGTAAAAAATCAATTCATTTACAAAAATATGTGAAAAATGTTGATAATTTGGGAGTTGAAGTGAGTTTTAAGGGAATGGAGTGGGCTGGCTATCAGTGGGCGGGCAGACCCCGCCCCTACAATAGACTTAAAATTTACAATCCCATTTCAAAATTCACAATCGCAATTCTGTTCCCAATTCTTTGTTTTGTAGGGTTTGGGTTTGCCCCTGCAATTAATCATTAAAATCTTTGGCTGTTTCGTTAATTTGTTGTACTTTTGCGCCCGAATTCTATCAATATAATGTCTAACTCATTAACTATTTGAAAATTATGAGCGAATTTCTAACAGGTACACCCGATTTCAATTGGGAAGAGTACGCAAAAGGTGAGAACATCTCAGGTCTCTCACACGAAGAGCTTGAAAAAGCTTATGGCACAACCCTTAACAAGGTTTCAAGCCGCGAAGTAGTAAATGGTACTGTTATCGGTATCAACAAGCGTGAGGTTATTGTAGACATCAACTACAAGCAGGACGCAATTATTCCTATCAGCGAGTTCCGTTACAACCCCGACCTCAAGATAGGTGATCAGGTAGAGGTTTATATCGAGAACCTCGAGGACAAGAAGGGTCAGTTGAGCCTTTCACACAAGAAAGCACGCGCAAGCCGCTCATGGGAGCTCGTTAACAAGGCTATGGAAGAGCAGGCAGTTGTACGTGGTTACATCAAGTGCCGCACTAAGGGCGGTATGATCGTTGACGTATTCGGTATCGAGGCATTCTTGCCAGGTTCACAGATCGACGTTAAGCCTATCCGTGACTATGATGCATACGTAGGTCAGACAGAAGACTTCAAGATTGTTAAGATCAACCAGGAATTCAAGAACGTTGTTGTTTCTCACAAGGCTCTTATCGAGGCTGAGCTTGAGGAGCAGAAGAAGAAGATCATCAGCACACTCGAGAAGGGTCAGGTGCTCGAGGGTACAGTTAAGAACATCACTTCTTACGGTGTGTTCATCGACCTCGGTGGTGTTGACGGTCTTATCCACATCACAGACCTCTCTTGGGGCCGCGTAAACGATCCTACAGAGGTTGTTGCTCTCGATCAGAAGATCAATGTTGTTATCCTCGACTTCGATGACGAGAAGAAGCGCATTGCTCTCGGTTTGAAGCAGCTCACTCCACACCCATGGGATGCTATCGATGCTGACCTCAAGGTAGGTGACGTAGTTAAAGGTAAGGTTGTTGTTATGGCTGACTACGGTGCGTTCATCGAGATCGCTCCTGGTGTAGAGGGTCTTATCCACGTTTCAGAGATGTCTTGGAACCAGCACTTGCGTTCAGCTCAGGACTTCATGAAGGTTGGCGAAGAGGTAGAGGCTGTTATCCTTACTCTCGACCGCGACGAGCGCAAGATGTCTCTCGGTATCAAGCAGCTTAAGGAAGATCCATGGGCTAGCATCGAGGAGAAATATCCTGTTGGCTCAAAGCACACTGCAAAGGTACGCAACTTCACTAACTTCGGTATCTTCGTAGAGATCGAGGAGGGTGTTGACGGTCTTATCCACATCAGCGACCTTTCTTGGACAAAGAAGGTTAAGCACCCATCTGAATTCACACAGATTGGCGAGACTATCGACGTTCAGGTACTCGAAATCGACAAGGAGAACCGTCGTTTGAGCCTCGGTCACAAGCAACTCGAGGAGAATCCATGGGATGTATTCGAGACTGTGTTTACTGTAGGTTCAATCCACGAGGGTGTTATCACTGAGCTCATCGACAAGGGCGCAGTTGTATCTCTCCCTTACGGTGTAGAGGGTTTTGCAACTCCTAAGCACCTTGTAAAAGAGGACGGCTCACAGGCTGCTGCTGAAGAGAAGCTCTCATTCAAGGTAATCGAGTTCAACAAGGAAGCTAAGAGAATCATCCTTTCTCACAGCCGTATCTTCGAAGATGCTGCTAAGGAGGAGGAGAAGGCGGAGAAGAAGGCTGCTGCTGCAGCTCGTAAGAGCAAGAAGGCTGAAGAGGCTGCACCTGCAATCCAGAATCAGGCTGCTGCTACAACACTCGGCGACATCGACGCTCTCGCAGCTCTCAAGAACAAGCTCGAAGGCAAAGAGGATTAATTTAATCTCTCAATAAAATCTTGTCAAGGTCACCTGAAAAGGTGGCCTTGATTTTTATGTATGAGATTTAACATTTGTGAACCAACCAAGGGAAAAAAACGTTTTCCTTTGGTTGGTTCTTTATTAAAATGTTGTATCTTCGCATGATGTGAATTATTACAAAAACAATACACTTATATGGAATTACTATCATCATTCAGTTCTGTTGAGTTTCTCAGCGCTTTTATTGTGCTTTTTGCTGTTATTGACCCAATAGGTATCATGCCTATAGTGCTGTCAATCCGTGACAAGGGAAAGATTATCAATTCTGGCAAGGCTGTGTTCTACTCATTCAGTCTCATGTTTATATTCTTTTTTATTGGTGACTGGATTCTCAACCTCTTTGGTGTAGACATAAACTCTTTTGCCGTCGCCGGTGCGCTGATAATATTCCTTATGGCTATTGAGATGGTGCTTGATATTGAGATATTCAAGGATTCATCTATAGCTGCTAACAATGCAACCATGGTGCCTTTGGTATTCCCTTTGCTTGCCGGTGCAGGTTCATTTACTACATTGCTTTCGCTCAAGGCTGAATATGCAAGCATAAATATATTCATTGCATTGCTTGTGAATGCAGTGGTGGTGTATATAATGCTTCGCTCTACAAGCTATCTGTTGAAGTTGCTTGGCAAGGGCGGTATATATTTTACAAGGAAATTCTTTGGAATTATCCTTCTTGCAATATCAGTGAAGCTGTTTACTTCGAACCTCTTGCATTTTATACATATAATGTCTGGGGGAATGTAATTAACCGGATAAATGAATCAGCGGAACAACATATGTTGTTCCTCTGATTCATTTATCTCCTGATATACTTTCTGAATCCTTCAGTCATTATGGTCTTTAGTGAGCCGTCATCGGCGGAATAGATGAAGTAACCGTCGATGGTTGTATCGTTGTTGCAGTATTCCATGGCTTTGTCCACACCCATGACCATGAAGGCTGTTGCCAATGCGTCGGCGGTGGCGCAGTCATCGGCAATGACTGTAGCGCTCAGCAGTGTGTGCTGTACCGGGTAGCCTGTGTGTGGGTCGATAGTGTGGGCTACCTTTTTGCCACCCTCAATGCGGAAATTACGGTAGTTGCCCGATGTTGCCATGCTTTTGCCTGTTATTCCAATGACCTCGTGCAGTTCGTTGTTGGTTGTAGTGGGGTTGTCGGTAGGCTTGCTTATACCAATGGTCCATATTCCCCCCTTGCTGTTCTTGCCTTTGGTAACCACTTCGCCGCCTATCTCTACCATGTAGTCGGTCACGCCGTGAGCGTCAAGAGTGGCTGCAACGGCGTCGCAGCCGTATCCTTTGGCTATGGCGCTGCAGTCGAGCATTGTCTCGGGGTGTTGTTTTACAATTCTGCCATTTGTGAGTGCTACGGTCTTGTAACCTATGTGACGGCACAGGCTGTCGATAGTAGCGCTATCCGGGATTATTCCTTTCTTGAAGCCGAACCCCCATGCATTGACGAGTGGGGCTACAGTTATGTCGAACGCTCCGCCTGTCTTTGATGATATCTCTTGTGCGAGGGTAAATACATGGGTGAACATCGCATCGGGCAAGGTATCGGCGTTGTTGTTTATGGCTGTTATGATTGATTTTTTGTTGAATGGCGATAGTGAGCCGTCGACTTGCATCAGGCTCTTTTTTATCTCTTCGTGCAGGTCGGTGTCGCTGCTGTATGATATATTATAGTATGTACCGAATATTTTGCCGCTGTTTGTGTGGTAGGGCTTCTGCCTGCCAAGTATGTATATTGTTCCTATTATAAGAAATAGAAGGAATACAATTTTTATTGGAGTAAGTTTTGTGTTCATATTCGTTTTATTTGAACGGTATGTCGTAAATGAGGCTGTATGAACCGCCGAAGCATGTTCTTGCGTTGATGCCATATCCCGGAATGTACCACATCTTTGAATTGGGGCTGCCTTCGTCGGTGACTCTGAATTTGTAGCGTATGCTCCAGCCCATGTGGAACCCTTTGGCAATCTTTACCTTTATGCCGGCTCCGACTTCGGCCCACATGCTTGAGCCTTGCATGCCGGTGAGGTGCAACGATGTGTTGTCGCCCCACACTGGGTCGGTTATCTCCTTGGTGTCGATATCGTACTTGGGGTTACACCAGCCAAAGCGTACAAGGCCGTAAAGGTAGTTCTTGGGGTTGGGCTTGTCGTGCTTGGTGAAGAAATTATAGTTGAATCCTACCTTGTAGTAGGGCGATGCAGTCTTGTAGTGCATGCCGGTATTCTCTTCGGTGTAGTCGCACCAGCCGTATCCTGCTTCGGCAATGGGGTAGAGCCTGTTGCCGATATTAAGCTCCAATGCACCTTCGGCATATGTGTATTCTCCAATGAGACTATATACATATCCGAACAGGTCGGCCTGTATGCCAATACCGTTGAAAGAGAAAAATTTGTATTCCTTCTCTTTGGCGGTATCCTCCTTCTCTGCTGCATGCATCGACAGCGGTGTGAGCAGGATTATACTACTGAACAAGATATAGCTTAACGTTCTCATTGTTTTCGAAGTTGACGTAGTCGTTGATTATGGCTACTGAGTCGATAAAGGCGTTGGTGTGTCTTATACCACGCAGTCTGTGGTACATGGCCAATCCGCACTCCATGGATATGAAATAGGGGATGTCCTCGTGGTCGACATACAGCGTGTCGGTGGCACCGCTGTCGTAGCTGAACACAACAGTGTCACACTCGTTGGTGTAACTCATGGGGAGCTGCAGGGCACTGGCACCCGATACGTGGTTGATGGCAACCGCCTCCTCGCCGTTGACCATCAGCGAAACTGTAAGTGTCTCGGGGAACTTGTATTCCTTCTCAATATTGTTCTCGTCTATGTTGTAGAAGGTTATCCTGTTGTACGATGTCTTTTCGATGCCGCAGTCATATCCGCTGTCGCATGCGCCAATAAACAGGGTGCACACGGCAATAATGATAACAAGAAGTGATGTTGCGGTTCTCTTCATCATATCTCTTTTGAAATGTTATATCTGTTCCTGTCCTGCGATGTGCGGCTGACAAGTTCGGCAATGAAACCGGTGAGGAACAGCTGTGTTCCCAGAATCATCATTACCAGTGATATGTAGAAATATGGCGAATCAGTTACAAGACGAACAGGTGTGCCATGTGCAAGTGACCATAGCTTTGCTCCACCTACAATTGCGGCTGCTATGAATCCAATGAAGAACATCAATGAACCCCACAAACCGAATATGTGCATAGGGCGGCGGCTGAACTTTGCAAGGAACCATAGTGATATAAGATCAAGGTATCCGTGGAAGAACCTGCTTATGCCGAACTTACTCTTTCCGTACTTGCGTGCCTGGTGTTGTACCACGCGTTCGCCAATCCTGTCATATCCTGCATTCTTGGCAAGGAAGGGAATGTAACGGTGCATGTCGCCGTATACCTCTATGTTCTTTACCACTTCGTTGCGGTATGCCTTGAGGCCGCAGTTGAAGTCGTGAAGGTTGTGTATGCCCGAAACCTTGCGTGCAGTGGCATTGAAAAGCTTGGTGGGGATAGTCTTGCTCAGCGGGTCGTAGCGCTTTTTCTTGTATCCCGATACAAGGTCGTATCCCTCCTTGGTAATCATGTCGTAGAGTGGTGGTATCTCATCGGGGCTGTCCTGAAGGTCGGCGTCCATGGTTATGACAACATCGCCCTGTGCGCGCTCGAAACCGCAATAGAGTGCCGGTGACTTGCCGTAGTTGCGACGGAACTTTATGGCGTGTATGTTTGCATTGCTCTCACTGAGCTTTTCAATCACTTCCCACGAATTGTCGGTACTACCGTCATTGATGAATATTATCTCGTAAGTGAAATTGTTTGCCTGCATTACGCGCTCAATCCATGCTGACAGCTCGGGGAGCGACTCGGCTTCGTTGTATAGTGGTATAATAACTGAAATGTCCATGGGGCTTAATTCTTTTTCTTTACAAAGAGGGCGATTACCAATGGCATGATGGTGGCGTTCATAAGGTTGTTGTTCATCAACTGCCATACAAAATCGCTCGTTGAGGTTTTGTCTATGATTGCTTTTGTCTGTTCAACCTGTTGCAGCAACTGTCCGTCGGTGCCGGCAACCTTCATGCTCTCGTCAAGAATGGTGTTCAGGGTCATGAAGAATGTTCCGCCGTCGATGAAACGGAAGTATATGTACGATACAAGTGCGCTCAACAGTGTGGCACTTATGTACATATAGAACATGAATATCCATGCCTGCATGTAGGTCATGGTGTTGTCAAGCTCTTTCTTACGGTATCTGATTGCAAACTTGGCTGCAATGAAAGGCGATGCAAAAAAGAGTATCATGCAAAGGAACATTGCTGGTATGCTTGTTGTTGCGGCAAAAAGCAACAGGTACATTATGCTCCACACAGCACCCAACAACGTGCCGTTGTATAGCGCGCCTTGGTAAAAGTCCTTGTTGTTTATTTTTGTATTGTTCATTTTTGTATTTTTTGATTCATTGTCTTTTGGTTATAAAGACACTTGATGTGAATCTCTTTATTCATGCGAAGATACAACATTTTGATAAAAAACCAACCAACGGAAAAACGAATTTTTCCGTTGGTTGGTTTTGATTGTAAAAAGAACGGGAGTGGGTTTCCACTCCCGTTCAACTATTGTAATTCGAAAATTACTTTCTCACCGATGGTAAAATTTACTTAACGTAAACCTTTTTACCATTTACAATGTAGATACCAGCCTTTGTGATCTCTGCAATGCGACGACCTGTGAGGTCATAGATTACAGCGTTCTCAGCCTCTGCATCAACACCTTCGATACCGTCAACGATTGGCTCTTCAACAACGAATGTGATTTCACC
>JAZQTU010000038.1:0-45680 GCA_045630965.1 Bacteroidaceae bacterium
TTGCAGAAGAGGCTATGGATGCTGCTGCATGTATCGGTTGCGGTGCTTGTGTTGCTGCATGTAAGAACGGTTCAGCTATGTTGTTCGTTTCAGCAAAGGTTAGCCAGTTCGCATTGTTGCCACAGGGTAAGGTTGAGGCTAAGAAGCGCGTTAAGGCAATGGTTGCCAAGATGGACGAGCTTGGTTTCGGTAACTGTACCAACACCCGTGCTTGCGAGGCTGAGTGTCCAAAGTGTGTTTCAATCAGCAATATCGCCCGTTTGAACCGCGAGTTCATCAAGGCTAAGTTGAAAGATTGATAACTCCTTGTAATAATTATGATTCAGGCTGTTGCGTATGCGACAGCCTGAATTTTTTTGTTATTTAATAATAAAAAATAGGTTTTTTCAACTCGTTGCATTAATTTTGTGTAATTTGTAGATTACATAAAGACGATGCGAGTAATAGATTATATAAATTCATCATCAGAAACAGCCTTTTCGTTCGAGGTCTTGCCCCCGCTTAAAGGCGTTGGAACCCGTGGCTTGTTTGCAAACATAGACAGGCTTATGGAGTTCAATCCCGGATATATAAATATTACTACTCATCATAGTGAACCTGTATATCGTGATATGGGTAACGGTATGTTCAGTCTTGGCACAATACGTCGCCGTCCGGGAACGGTAGCTGTAGCTACTGCTATACATCATCGTTACGGTGTGCCTGTAGTACCGCATATCCTTTGTAACGGTTACACTCTTGAGGATACCGAATATGCGCTTATCGACCTGCAGTTGTCGGGAATAACAGATATTCTTGTTCTGCGTGGAGACAGATGCAAAAGCGATGCTAACACAGCTCCGGCAAAACAGGGTAACAAGTATGCCATTGATTTGCAAAGGCAGGTCAATCGCTTCAATGAGGGCTTCTTTGTCGATGGCACGCAAATGAAGGAGAGGGGAGAGGCTTTCTCCTACGGTGTGGCATGTTACCCCGAAAAGCATGAAGAGGCACCGAATATGGAGAGTGACCTCGCTGTACTCAAGCAAAAGGCTGATGCCGGTGCGGCGTATGCTGTTACGCAGATGTTTTTTGATAACGCAAAATATTTCTCGTTTGTGGAGCGTGCGCGTGCCATGGGTATAACAATTCCTATAATACCGGGAATAAAGCCTATGCATCGTTTGTCACAGCTTAATGTGCTGCCTAAGACATTCCATGTGGATTTGCCTGCAGAACTTGTTTCTGAGGTTCTTAAATGCAAGGATGAAGCATCTGTGGCACAAGTGGGTCGCGAATGGGGTATAGCACAGTGTCGCGAACTTATGCAGCATGGTGTCCCGAGTATTCATTTTTACACTATCAATGCATTTGACAGTGTTTATGAGATAGCAAAAGCAATTTACTGATGGGAGTTTTCTTTAAGGATATAATAGGACAGAAAGGTGTAGTAGGGCAGCTCAGACGTTGTGTCGATGAGAATTGTCTTGCCCATGCTTTGCTTATAACAGGTCCGCGTGGCAACGGTAAGCTTGCTATTGCCACAGCTCTTGCCAACTATCTGTTATGCGGAAACCGTTCAGGCGATGTGTGCGGTTCGTGTCCTGCGTGTGTCAAACTGGATAAGTTTATCCATAGCGACCTGCACTTTGTCTTTCCTGTGAAAAAAAGAAAGGGCAGTTCAAGCGACACTGCTCCTATCAGCGATGATTATATAACGGAGTGGCGTGAACTGTTGTCAAAAGGTGCATATTTCAGCTACGACGACTGGTTGCAGAAACTCGATGTGGAGAACCAGCAACCTATGATTTATGAGCGCGAGAGCAATGAGATTCTGCATAAGCTCTCAATGCAGTCTCGTGAAGGCGGATGGAAAATAGTCATCATCTGGTTGCCCGAAAAAATGAAAGAGGCTTGTTCAAACAAGTTGTTGAAGGTTATCGAGGAACCTCCAAAGGATACTCTCTTTCTGTTGGTTTCTGAAGAACCCGAAAAGATAATACCCACAATCCTTAGCCGTACACAACGCATAGATGTTCCACGCATTGCAAGGGAGGATTTGGAAAGGGGATTGTCTGCACGTTACGGGCTTACAATCGAGGATGCCGCGCTAATAGCCCAGCAGAGTGGCGGCAATTGGGAGAAAGCCGAGGAACTGCTCTCTCTGAGCGATGAGAAGGCGCAATATCTTGATTTGTTCATGCAACTGATGCGTGTGGCGTATGCCCGTAACATTCGCGACATGAAAGCATGGAGTGAGCAGGTTGCAGCCCTCGGACGCGAACGACAAAAGCGTCTGCTCGACTATTGTCAGCGCATGATACGGGAGAATTTCATAATGAACTTCAAGAACGATGAGATGTTATACATGTCGCAGGCAGAACGTAACTTCTCGGTACGTTTCTCTCCTTTTGTAAATGAGAACAATATCTTCGGGATAGTAGAGGAACTTTCCGAAGCACAAAGACATATAGAACAGAATGTTAATGCTAAAATGGTCTTTTTCGACATGTCGTTGAGAATGATTGTATGGATCAAGAACAGATAAAAGATTATTCTAATGGAAAAAAAATATAAGGAAAATAACGGTTGTGCAGGAATTTGCTGTAAAGGTTGCGGCAGAATGGATGCGCCGTTGAACACATTCGATTGGCTTGCCGGTGTTCCCGAGAATGAGAACTATACTGACATTGTAGAGGTGCAGTTCAAGAATACTCATAAAGGATATTACAGGAACAGCAATAATATTCCTTTGCAAAAGGGTGATATAGTAGCAGTTGAGGCTAACCCAGGACATGATATCGGTACGGTTACAATGACCGGACGTCTTGTGCTTTTGCAGCTGAAGAAGACACGCCTGACTCCTGAAAGTGAGTTCAAACGTGTATATCGAAAGGCACGTCCGGTTGATATGGAGAAATATGCCGAAGCCAAAGCGCGTGAACATGATACGATGATACGCTCGCGACAGATAGCCAAGGATCTTAATCTTGACATGAAAATAGGAGATGTAGAGTATCAAGGTGACGGACAGAAAGCTATATTCTATTATATTGCAGACAATCGTGTCGATTTCCGTCAGCTTATAAAGGTTCTTGCAGATGTGTTCAAGATAAAAATTGAGATGAAGCAGATTGGTGCAAGACAGGAGGCCGGTCGCATTGGCGGTATTGGTCCTTGTGGACGCGAACTGTGTTGCGCCACATTCACTACAAATTTTGTTTCGGTATCAACATCTGCTGCACGTTTTCAGGATATTTCACTCAACCCGCAGAAATTGGCCGGTCAGTGTGCAAAACTCAAATGTTGTTTGAACTATGAAGTTGATGCGTATGTCGAGGCTTCACGTGGGTTGCCTAACCGTGATATTGAACTGGAAACGCAGGACGGTACATATTATTTCTTCAAGTGTGATATTATGCGTGGTGAAATCACATACTCCACAGACAAGCATATACCGGCAAATCTTGTGACAATAACCGGGCGCCGTGCTTTCGCAATTATAGAGATGAACAAGCGTGGTGAGCGTCCCGAAAGCCTTCAGGCTGACGGTGAACGTGAGAAGAAACGTTCTGTCGACCTGCTTGAACAGGAGAATATTGATCGTTTTGATAATATGCAACGTGGTGGAAAGAAACGTCGTAAGGGAGGTCGTCCTGACCAGAAAAGAGGAAATGAAAGACGCGAGAAAGGTAAGAGCAACTCTCCGAAGGGTGAGTAATCTTCTGCTGTTGATTTTTGTGCTGTGCGCATGTGATGCAACATGCTTCCACTCTTTCCGTACTGTGCAGGGGGAGTGGTGGCGTGCCGATACATTGGATTACACATGCTATGGATTGGAAGGCGGTGCATACGGAATGTATGTTGAGACAAGAACAACTGCGCGTTACCGATATAAGAATCTTGTTATCTATGCAGAATGCCGTGATAAAAGTGACAGTGTCCTCTATTCAGGAACGGTTCCTATTGTGGCTTATGACAGCAATGGTCATCGCGTTGGCTCTACAGCAGGAATGCTATATCAGCAAAAGAGTGATATGATACTGATGAATCTACCTGCGTGCGATTCTTTGTCTATACGCTTGTTACATTCCATGCCGGAAAATCTTGTTGAAGGTGTTGAGGATGTCGGTGTCAAGCTTGTACGGCTGAACTAACGTCTTCTGGTTTCACGGTCGGCATCTATTCTAAGAAATGTGAACAACAAAATAGAGAATCCAAGGAATGACGAACCTCCGTAACTGAAGAATGGTAATGGTATGCCAATTACCGGAACAAATCCTATTACCATGCCGATATTTATGGCGAAATGAAAAAAGAATATTGATGCAAGGGCATATCCGTAGGCGCGCCCGAACCTGTCGTCCTGCCTTTCGGCGAGCGCAATAAGGCGTAGTATAAATGTTACAAAGCATACAAGTACGAACGTCGATCCCAAAAAGCCCTGCTCTTCGCCAATAGTGCAGAATATGAAGTCTGTATCCTGCTCTGGTACATATTTCAATTTTGTCTGTGTACCGTTGAGAAAACCTTTACCGGTCAATCCCCCCGAACCTATGGCTATCTTTGACTGGTGTACGTTGTATCCTGCTCCTGAAAGGTCATCCTTCAGTCCTAAAAGAACCTCTATACGCACTTTTTGATGCGGCTCAAGTACGTTGTGCATAACATAGTCGCAGGAGTTGTAGAACAGTACTGCACCAAGTATATATAGTGCAATCCATAAGTTTCTTTTTTCCTTGTTGAGTCTTATACGCAACAGCAGATATATTGTGTTGAATGCCAGCAGCAGGTATTGACTGATCATTATATTGAACTCAATAAGGTATATGGCAACCCAGTATGACAGCAGTGTACCTGCAATATTTGCTATTGCTAGTACAAGGAATGTCCTGTCATTCTTGCACCAGAACTTAACCATGGCAATAGAGAATACCTGTATCAGTACTGTTACTGCATAAGGACCTGTTGATATCGGAAGCTCGTCAAACATGACGGTATCAAATTTTATGCCTACGACAAAATAGAATACAGCACTTATGGCCATAAGCAGGAATATACCAGTCATTCCTTCACGATACAGAACAATGAACAGCGACAGATAGACAAGAGCGCTTCCGGTCTCATTTTGAGCCACAATAACAATCATTGGCAACAGTATTATGGCAATGCTGCGTATGATATCGTTCTTGTTCTTTATATTGAATTCCCTTTGACCTACATAAGAAGCGAGTAGCAGTGTTGTAGCGAACTTCATGAATTCTGCCGGTTGAATACTGAATGATCCTATTGAAATCCAGGAATGTGATCCTTTGATATCCTTTGCAATGAAAATCGTAAGGATGCCTATAGCTATCGCTGTAATGTATATTATGCCTGAAAGGTTACGGTAAGTGTGCTTAGGAATGCATAACAGGAATATTCCAGTGAAGAGTGATATGCCTATCCACATGGCCTGCTTGCCGCTTCTGTCGTCAAGGTTGAAGAATTCCAGGAAACTTGTTTCTATATAGCTGTGGCTTGCACCGCATATAGCAAGCCAGCCCATTACGGCAAGGGCTGTGAACAAGACTATTGTCCACCAGTCTATCCCTCTGATTATACTACCTCTCTTCGTTTCCATAGTAGATTGCCCGTTTTTGAATGTGTCTTGCTTTCTCTTCGCTCTCCTCTGATAGGCTGCCGTTGATATATTTTTCCATGAGCAGTGCACCTATGGGAACACCGAATTCTGCTCCAAACCCTCCGTTCTCAACATATACAGCAATGGCTATCTTGGGATTGTTTCTAGGCGCGAAACCCAGAAATGCCGAATGGTCTTTGCCTTTGTTCTGTGCCGTACCTGTTTTACCGCAGACATCCAGTCCGGGGATATTCGCCGCGTGGCAGGTACCGTCTGTTACAGCCATTCTCATGCCTTTTATTACCTCTTCATAAACTTCCGGGCTTATCATTGTCTTTTTAGGTGTTATGAAATCGGAGTTTATGGTATCGTTTTCAACAGCCTTTACAATATGTGGTGTAATGTATGTGCCCCTATTGGCTATTGTTGCTCCAAGGTTTGCAATCTGCAATGGGGTGAGTGTTACTTCTCCCTGACCTATTGATATGCTTATTACAGTTACTGCACGCCAATAGTTACCATAATGGCTGGTGTAATATTCTGCATTCGGAATCATTCCTCGTACTTCTCCCGGAAGGTCTACTCCTAATTTATATCCGAATCCCATGGATACCATGTAATCGCGCCATCTGTTCATGGCCTCTTTTGTACCACTGTATTTGTCGGCAGAGAACATTCGGTGTAATCCCCAACAGAAATAGGCATTACATGATGTTGCTATGGCCGGTGCAAGTGCGGTTGGTGATGAGTGAGCATGGCAACCCAAGCGGAAGTTGTTGAATACGAAACCGTTTGAACATGGGAAAGCTGTCTTCGGTGTCACAATTCCCTCCTGCAGGAATACTGCTGCTTGAGATGTCTTGAATGTTGAACCGGGAGGGTATGTACCCATTATTGCGCGGTTAAGCAGAGGCTTGTTCTTGTCTGTAGCCAATTCGTGGTGATTCTTTCCACGCCAGCGTCCGGCAAGCAGTGACGGGTCATACGATGGTGCAGAAACCATGCATAGAATTTCTCCTGTTGAAGGTTCAATGGCTACAATACTGCCAATTTTGTTTTCCATGAGCCGTTCACCTAACTCTTGTAGCTCAATATCAAGGCTCAATGTAATGTCCTTTCCTCTTACTGCAGCCGTGTCTAGGATACCATTCTGGTATTTTCCCTGTATTCGTCCCCTTGCATCGCGTAGGAGAACCTCTGTACCCTTCTTACCACGTAAAACCTCTTCGTATGAAGCCTCTATTCCCTGTAGCCCTATGTAATCGCCTCTGCGATAGTATGGATCCTTGTCTATTGTCCTCTGTGATACTTCGCCGATGTCACCAAGAAGAACGCCTGCAACATCATAGTTGTATTGTCTTATGGAACGCTTACGTACATAGAAACCTGGAAAACGGAACATCTTTTCCTGAAACCTTGCAAACTCTTCTCCTGAAAGCAGTGTCATGAATTCCTGCTCGGTGTATGTTGAGTATCCGGGGTTGTAGCGCTTGTTCTTTACTCTTGCCATTCTGTCGTTGAATTCGTCAACGGTTATGTCAAGTGTCCTACACAGTTCAAGTGTGTCCACCTCCTTTATCTCACGTGGAACAAAGGTTATGTCATATGATGCCTGGTTGTAAACGACGAGTTTACCGTTACGGTCGTACATCAGTCCGCGTGCTGGATATACGGTCTTCTTGTAGAAAGCGTTACTGTCCGCTTTTGTCTTGTAGTCATTGCTGTTTATCTGCAGGCTGTATATCTGGAATATGTATGTCAGGAGCACGAGGATTACGCTCCCTGCCAATATATACTTCCGCTTGTCGTAACTGTAATCTTTCATTTTATCTTTTTCCGGAGAATAGTTCGGTTACAACGGTAAACAACATTGTTAACAGTGTACTTGAAATAATGCTGACAAAAAGTGGTAGCGGGTTTGCAACAGTAAATAGTTCAAGGATGAATAATGCTGTAAAGAATGTTGATGTACACAGCAAAGAATAGATCATGTATCTTCCCCATGTCAGGCTCTTGACTCCGGGAATGAAATTGTCCGGCATGCCTTTCTGTGTGAATGGAGCGAGCATGTAATTTCGTATGCCGCCAAGTAGTGTCGTTGCAGCAGCATTCACTCCAGGCGTGTTGCAGAACATATCGACACTTATGCCAAATAGAAAACTCCAGATAAGTATTTCATTTCTTGTAGTGTGTCGTGGCAACTTGATAATGAAGATTATGAAAACAGATGCAGTGGCGTAACCGAAAAGATGTATCCGGCTGAATAAAAGAACCTGTACAAGCAATAACAGTACGAAGTTTCTTAACCTTATCAGTGTTTCTCTATTCATTGTTTATAAAACTTCTTTTCAAGTTGTGACAGTTCGTCTTTTCCGCTGTTTCCAACAACAAAAACATTGCTGACCGATGAGAAATCGACAAACAACTCTACTTTAGCACGATAGAAAAGGCCGTCTTCGGAGTCTTCGAGGTTGCATATTCGTCCAACCGGGATGTTTGCCGGGAATATTGAGGAGAAACCGCTTGTTGTAACTGTGTCACCATTTTCAAACAAGGCATATCTTGGAAGGTCTACAAGGTATGAATAACGTGTGTCATTGCCGTCCCATTGCAATGCGCAGAAACTGTTGCTACCTTTCACCCTGCAGTTGACATTGCTCTTGCTGTTAAGCAGCGGAATGACTACTGAATAGTTTGCCGACGATTGATAAACTATGCCGACAACTCCATTATTGTCGAATACTCCCATTTCGGCATTGACTCCGTCGTTTAGGCCTTTGTCAATGGTTATGTAGTTGTCAAACTTGTTGAGTGAGTTGTTTACTACTGTAGCTGTCTTGTAGAAAAATCCGTTGTCATTGTTCTGTGTCAACGGGTGTTCTGCAAGCAAATAGTTTTCTTTCAGTTCATTCAACTCATTACGTGTCTGTTCAAGTTCTTCAAGCAACGAGCGGTTGTGCTCTTTGAGTACGGAATTGTCGCCTTTCAGTGCAAAGTAACTGTCAATGTCAGTTACTACAGAATATATTCCTCCGGCGAGGTTATTCGCTGAAGTGAACATGACTGCATTCTGGTAGTTGTTGAAACTGACAATAAGCACAAAACTGATTCCCTCCAGCAATGCGAAAAGGAACCAGTGATTGTGCTTTATTAGAAAATTCAGTATCGTTTGCACGGTAGGAATATTTACCTCATCAAGAACGGATATGATAAATCGTTCAAGGCGAGTGCTGTACCCTTCGCTACACAGTAGAGAGGGTTTTCTGCAATGTGGAAAGGAATGTTTATCTTGTTTGACAGACGCTTGTCCAAGCCACGGAGCAATGCACCGCCACCGGCAAGGTAGATTCCGTTGTGTACGATATCTGCGTAAAGTTCTGGTGGAGTATGCTCAAGTGCACTGATGATAGCATTCTCAATCTTTGTGATTGACTTGTCAATACAGTGTGCAATCTCCTGATAGCAAACAGGAACCTCTATCGGCATAGCTGTTATGCGGTTTGGACCATGTACAATGTAATCCTGTGGCGCATCAGGACCAAGGTCGGTAAGTGCTGAACCTACGTGAATCTTGATGCGCTCTGCCATTCGTTCGCTGACACGTACGTTGTGCTGGCGGCTCATGTATTCCTGAATATCAGCAGTGAAGTCGTCACCAGCAGTACGCAATGAGCCGTTTGAAACAATACCTCCCAATGAAATTACTGCAATCTCTGTTGAACCACCACCTATGTCAACCACCATGTTTCCTTCAGGGGCTGTAACGTCAAGACCAATACCGAGAGCCGATGCCATAGGCTCATAAATTAGATATACGTCACGGCCTCCGGCATGTTCTGCAGAGTCGCGTACAGCACGCAACTCAACTTCTGTTGAACCGTAAGGTACACCTATAACCATACGCAAGGATGGTGTGAACAGTTTGCTGCCCATGTTTACCTTGTCAATGAAACCTCGCATCATCATCTCGCATGCGTAGAAGTCGGCTATAACACCGTCACGCAACGGACGTATGGTTTGTATGTTGGGGTTGGTCTTCTCGTGCATCTGCTTTGCCTTTTCACCAACCGCAATCATCTTCTTTGTTCCGTCGATAGCTACGACCGATGGCTCATCAACAACAATCTTACCGTTGTACGATATGATGGTGTTGGCTGTACCAAGGTCAATGGCCACGTCTTGTGTGAATGAAAATAGACCCATTCCTAATGTTCTTTTGTAAGTTTGAATTTGAATTATTGATAGTGCTTGTGCCCTGATTATCAAACTGTTAATAAAAACAGGGCAGTGATGTCACTGTTTCTTTACAAAGTTAGCTCTTTTTATGCGATTATACACTATAATAAAAGCTCAATTTTCAGAGGTTAAATATAAAATATTTAAAAAGTCGGATATCATGGTATCCGACTTTTGTTTAGGTATATATTTTTTTAATCCTTTTTCGGGTGGTCGATGTTGTAGTGCAATCCGCGGCTCTCCTTGCGTTCCATTGCCTGACGCATGATAAGATAACCGACATTGATTACATTACGTAATTCGCAGAGTTCACGGCTGACAACGCTCTGCTTGAACAGTTCCTCGGTCTCCTCGTAAAGTAGGTCAAGACGGTTCCAGGCGCGCTTCAGGCGCAGGTCGGTACGTACAATGCCTACATATGTGCTCATAATCTGCTGCACCTCCTTGGCATCCTGTGATATGAGTACCATTTCCTCGTTCATTTTGGTGCCTTCATCGTTCCATTCGGGAATCTCATCCTTGTAGCTGTACTCCTCAAAGTGGGCAAGCGAATGTTTTGCTGCTGCGTCGGCATATACAACAGCCTCTATAAGCGAGTTGCTTGCAAGGCGGTTTCCGCCATGCAGTCCTGTGCATGAACATTCGCCTACAGCATACAGTCTGTGTATGCTTGATGCGGCATTGAGGTCTACCTTTATACCACCGCAAAGGTAGTGTGCTGCAGGTGCAACAGGTATATAATCCTTTGTGATGTCAATGCCAAGTGAAAGGCATTTCTCGTATATATTGGGGAAGTGGCGTTTTGTCTCTTCTGGATCCTTATGTGTGACATCAAGATATACATGGTCGTCGCCACGGTGTTTCATCTCATTGTCAATGGCACGTGCCACAATGTCGCGAGGAGCTAGTGACAGGCGTGGGTCGTACTTTTGCATGAACTCCTTGCCGTCCTTGGTGCGCAGTATGCCACCGTATCCGCGCATAGCTTCGGTTATGAGGAATGAAGGTCTGTCACCGGGGTTGTAGAGCGCAGTGGGATGGAACTGTACGAATTCCATATCCTTCACTGTTCCTTTGGCACGATATACCATTGCTATGCCGTCACCTGTTGCTACAAGCGGGTTGGTGGTGGTTTTATAGACAGCACCGCAACCACCTGTTGCCATAAGTGTGATCTTGCTCAGGAATGTGTGCACCTTGTTTGTGGCAATATCAAGGACGTATGCGCCGTAACACTCTATATCAGGTGTCTGGCGTGTAACCTCGATGCCTAAGTGGTGCTGAGTGAGTATCTCTATTGCAAAATGGTTGTCGTAAATTGTGATGTTGGGATGCTTGCGTACTGCCTTTATCAGCGATTCCTGAATCTCGGCGCCGGTATTGTCGGCGTGGTGCAGAATGCGGAACTCGGAGTGTCCGCCTTCACGGTGCAGGTCGAATTCTCCCTTTTCGTTCTTGTCAAACTCTACTCCCCAGTCAATAAGTGCCTGTATCTGCTCGGGTGCTTCATGTACTACTTTCTTCACAGCTTCGGGGTCACTTATCCAGTCACCTGCAATCATGGTGTCCTCGACATGCTTTTCAAAGTTGTCGACAGCCATGTTTGTAACCGAAGCGACGCCTCCCTGTGCAAAAAAGGTGTTTGCATCTTCCAATGTTGTCTTGCACACGAGGGCAACTTTTCCTTTGTCAGCCACTTTGAGTGCAAAACTCATTCCTGCTATTCCGGAACCAATTACCAGAAAATCGAATCTGTTGACCATTTTTCCAAAGTCGTTTTATGTGGAATATTCCACTACAATCGGTTGTAAAAATACAAAAAAAGTAAAAGAAAACCTTTCCTTATATGATTTTTCGTAAAATTTCAAAGAATTATTCCTCTTTACCTCTATTGAGTGCCAGGATGTTTCTCTTTAATTGCTCATATCCACATCTTTCTACAGCACTTTCAGCAAAGAGTTTTTTATATTGTTCTTCTGTCAGTTCTGTCCAATTGCTCATGCTCATGTTTAATAGTTCTGCACTGGGTTTGAACTCCGGTATCTTATTCGGCTTTGCGAACCTGTTGTGTGGGCATGCCTTTAAGCAAATATCACAACCATAAAAACATCTTTTCATCTTTTCACCGATATTATCGGGCAGTTCTCCCCTGTATTCTATGGTCATGTATGAAAGGCATTTTCGTGCATCAAAACCATCATCGGACAAGGCGCTAGTGGGGCAGTTATCAATACACTTACGGCATGTTCCGCAATAGCTCTTTTCATTTGGCATGTCATAGGAGAGTTCAAGGTCTATCAATAATTCTCCCAAAAAGAAGAATGATCCTTTTCCTTTTATAGTCAGTTGGCGATTTCGTCCGACCCATCCTATACCTGCCTTTTCGGCCCAATGACGTTCGAGTACAGGTGCAGAATCGCAGAAAGCACGCCCCGAAGCAGGCTGTATTTCGTTTATGCTTTTCAGCAGTGTATAAAGTCTCTCTTTTACAACCTTGTGGTAATCTTTGCCTGCTGCATATGACGCAATCCCTTCTACCGCTTGCTGTGGCATGTAGTTCATGGCAACGACTATGACGCTTTTGCACCCCTCAACAAGTTTTGTGGGGTCAAACCGTTTGTCACAATTGCGTTCCAGATAGTGCATTGTTCCGTTTTTTCCCAGTCCAATCCATTCACTGTATTTTTCGGTGGTCTCTGTTGGAACTGCTTCAGCCTTGGTTATGCCGCAAATGTCAAATCCGAGGCGTATTGCCTCGGATTTTATGTATTGTGTCAGTTCTTCTTTCGTCATCATTCGAACACCTTGAAACTGTATCCCTGCTCCTGCAACCATTCTATTGAACGCGGTAATGCATATTTGAGGTTGCTTTCCGACCTCAAAGAGTCATGGAATGTTATTATTGAACCGTTACGTGTGTATCTCTTGATATTCTCGAATACATCCTTGCCGCACATGCGGTAACTATAGTCACGGGTTACCAGGTCCCACATTATAAATGTGTAATGCTTGCTCAGCTTGTTGTACAAGCGGTGGTTAAGGAGCCCATGTGGCGGACGGAACAGGTTGCTGTTGATGAGCGTATTGGCAAGTTCTACATTCTCCACATATCTTTCGGTCTTTGCGAAAAGTCCCTTCAGATGGTTGAATGTGTGGTTGCCAATCCTGTGTCCGTGTTCTACAACGTACATATACTCTTTTGGATGCTTGCGTACGTTGTCGCCGACCATAAAGAATGTAGCCTTGATACCGTATTTATCCAACAAGTCAACAACCCATGGTGTTACGGACGGTATTGGACCATCGTCGAAGGTGAGATATACAGCCTTCTCGTTTGGGTCCATACGCCATAATGCCTTCGGGAAGAAGCAACGGAATATTTGCGGTACTTGCTCAATGAACATCTCTTTAATAATTCAGTACATAGGGAGCGTACTTTTCTACGTTTGTGTCGTAAATGTTCTTTATCTCATTTATCGTGCTTGCCTGCTCGGAACCGAGTTTGCCAGCCATTCTGTATGTTGATGCAATGATCTGCAGTGAGGAGAGTATCTCTTTTGCATCGTTCTCGCTCAGTCTTTCAACATTGTACCTCTTGAGACGGCGGGTCTCGTAACTACCGATATGCTTTAGTGTACCGGCAATTTTTTTGTCCAAAGCTGGTGTTTCGGCAATGCCGTCAATTATGTCGTAGATAAAGTCTATAAGCTGCAGTTTCTTGTCTACCAGGTTTTTGTTGCCGACAATCTTGCTCCTTTCATTGGTTATGGCATTGCATTCTATTTCAATGCTTTTGGCAAGTTCTTCGGCAAGTTCTTCAACTGGGATTGCATCAATACCGTCCCTGCCAAGTATGTTCAACACCTGTGTGAAAATGTTCAGGCGGGTATAGATCAATATCTCGTTTCTCAACTGTGGTCTAAGTCCGTTGTACCATTTCAGATACTCAAGCTGATCTTTTGCTATAGGTTCCGCAATACTTGTGTATTTCTTGCGTAACTCTTCAGCCTTGGCATTGTCACTTGTTCTGTCATGGATAATCTTGTATGCTGCAGCAATGCTTGTACTATTGTCTCTGACGGCGTCATAAGGAACAATGTCACCGGGGAACTCCTCGTACCATTTGTCAAGGACATTGAGTATCTTCTCGTCGGGCTGCTCATCGTTCATCATAATCTGTACGAGCATTGAGATAAGGTTACGATGTGTATATATCATACGCCTTATTGTCTCGTCGGCATAATAGTCCTTGTTGTTCTTGACCTCGCCCCACTTGAAGCGGTTCATTATATTGTCATAGAAACGTTCTACGTCTACCGGATGTCCGCTCTCTTCGTTGTAGTAACCGAGTTTCTTCCAGTCGAAAGGTGATATGCGGTATGCAAGTCCTTCGTGTATGAAGAAATTCTGCAATATTGCAGGGTAGTTGCTCTCTCCGACAGTCATCGACATGTATATCGGACGCTCCCAGTTGGCATTGGCAAGCATGTCGAATATGAGGAATTCATATCGCAACAATGCACCCTTGTCACTAACATCGATTGTCATATATTCCGGCATGCTCTCTTTGTATTCTTCAGGAATCATCATGCCTGAACGCTTCACAGCTTCACTGTCAATAGGGATGTAAAGGATGCCGCTGGGGATAACCTTCTTTCCGATGTTTTGTGCATATTCAGTGAGGAATGAACCGTATTCGGCATATTCCTGTGCCTGTTGAACTGCAGCCTCGTATTCGGCAGCGGATGCTATAGCAAGATACTGGCTCTTATTACGGGCGAGCTTGCTGTATTCTTCATTTCCTCTTTTCTCTATTTCGCGTCCCTCCTTTGTTAATTCGCTTCTGACAAAATCAAGGGCCTCTTCTACTACGAGACGTTGTGCAGACTTCTCCTTTGCATCAGCTTCATATATCCAGTACTTGCTGATATTGTTCATTTCAAAAGGATTCTTTCCGAACAATCCGGCCTTTTCCGGGTTTGCCTCAAAGAATCTTTTGATGATTTCGGTTGCACGTTTGTCGAGAATCTCAAGACTGCCGTTTGCATTTCCTGCATAATCGATGCGCTTCATTGTAATCGGTAGGCTTGGAGAATCGTATGCAGGACGGCGCATCTGGTCGATATACCAGTCGGTCTGCAAATATGAGAGGTTGCATACGCGTGCATCGGTGCGTTCGCCTTCAACCTCTTGGTTGTACCATAGCGGGAATGTGTCGTTGTCTCCGCAGGTGAATATTATCGGGCAACCATCATCGGGCAGTGTGTTTAGATAATTCTGTCCAAAATCACGGCATGCGTATCTACCGCTACGGTCATGGTCATCCCATGTTTGTGATACCATTTGTATAGGTACAAGAAGGCATGCGGTTACAACAACTGCATTAATGGCATTGCTCTCTTTTTTGGTATATTTTCTTACCATGTCTGCAATACCGGCAACACCGAGTCCTATCCATATGGCGAATGCGTAGAACGAGCCTGCATATGCGTAGTCGCGTTCGCGTGGCTGGCTTGGTGTCTGGTTCAGGTATAGTACAATGGCCAGTCCGGTCATGAAGAACAGCATGAATACTACCCATAACTGTTGCTTTCCCTCCTTGCCGCGTTTCCATTGCCACATTATTCCCAGAATTCCCAATATCAATGGCAGGGCAAAGAATACATTGTGTCCTTTATTCTCTTTAAGTTCTGTGGGCATTTCGTTACTGTTGCCTAACAGGGCTTTGTCAACAAATGGTATACCTGTTATCCAGTTGCCATGTTCTGCCTCTCCATTGCCTTGTATGTCGTTCTGACGTCCTACAAAGTTCCAAAGGAAGTATCTCCAGTACATGAAGTTTACCTGGTAATTTATAAAAAACCTCATGTTGTCCCATTGTGTAGGCATCTTGATGTACGGAACACCTGTGTAAGCACCATTTTCGGCGCGTATTATATTGGTGACAGGCTTCCCAATCCATTGCTCGTACTGGGCTGCATGGTCGCTGCTGTACATACGTGGGAAGAACATGTTCTGGACATAATTGTAGTCCTTGTTGTATCCGATGATTTCATATCTGTCGGGCTCGTTGGCATCTTTTTTCTCAACGCGTGAGTATATAGGACTTGTCTCTGTAGAACTGTATCTTCTGTTAGTCTTGTCAATCTTGACTTCGGAACTGAACGCCTGTCCGTAGAATAGCGGACGTGTACCGTACTGTTCACGGTTGAGGTAAGTGCCCAATGTGAATATATCTTCTGGTGAGTTCTGGTCCATCGGAGTATTTGCCGATGAGCGAACGACAATAAGAGCATAGGAAGAGTATCCGACCATTATCAGCAGCAGGCATAGGAATGTTGTATTGAAGGCTCTCAGGCTTACAATGTATCTCTTGCCGGTTGTGACAATGCCTTTACTTGTGGTGTTGACAAAATTCTTGCTGTACATGCATAGCGCATATATCGCAATCAGGACAATTATGCCAATAACAATGCTTGCAACTACATTATGCCCATAGAATGGTATACCCAACAATGCTATAGCGAGGGTGAAGACCACAGCGATACTCTTCTGGCTTTTGCCCTTTTCTGTAAGGTATATTCCGCAGATGAGCGTTCCTGCCAGCAGTATCATGTAAATTATCAATCCGGTATTGAAAGGCAAGCCCAGAGCATTGACAAACAGTAGTTCAAACCAACCTCCGACCTTTACTGCGCCAGGGACTATTCCGTAGAGTACTACTGCTACAAGAACCGCAGAAACGGCAAGTGCCAGCAATGAACCTTTGAAACTTGCATTGGGATATTTCTTGTAATATACAACAAGTACAATAGCTGGAATACAGAGCAGGTTAAGCAAGTGGACACCTATTGACAGTCCAACCAAATAGCCTATGAGTACTAGCCAACGGTCGCTGTGTGGTGAGTCGGCATTCTCCTCCCATTTTAGGATAAGCCAGAAAACAACAGCGGTGAAAAGTGATGAATAACCATAAAC
This sequence comes from Bacteroidaceae bacterium, assembly GCA_045630965.1. Taxonomy (GTDB): domain Bacteria; phylum Bacteroidota; class Bacteroidia; order Bacteroidales; family Bacteroidaceae; genus HGM04593. The sequence continues at coordinate 16,817 of JAZQTU010000038.1, forward strand.
CTCTCCTTCAACAGCACTGAACCAATATGTATCGCTCCATGTATATGTCAGTGCGCCAACAACTCCCGAAGCGAGTATTGTTATCATCTGCGCAATTGTCATCTTGTCGCTGTTGCCGACAATGAGTTTACGTGCAAGGTGTGTTATGCTCCAGAATAGGAATAAAATTCCAAGAGCACTCAAAATCGCAGACATGATGTTTACCATCAGGGCCACCTTTCCGGGGCTTGCAAACATTGAGAAAACATTTGCTGTAAGCATGAAGAATGGCGCACCGGGTGGGTGTCCTATCTCCAGTTTGTTTCCTGACAATATGAATTCCGGGCAGTCCCAGAAACTTGCGGTAGGTTCTACTGTCATGCAGTATGTTACTGCTGCAATCAGGAATGTGAACCAGCCGAGTGTGTTGTTTAGAATTTTGAACTGTTTCATTATGTTAGGTGAATATTATTTTCAATGTTGTTTATGTGAAGTGTAAAATACTCCAAAAACGTGCAAATTTACCTAATATATAGAACAGAACAAAATATTACCCTACAAAAAGGGTGTATGTTAAGTTTTTTTGATTTTTGAACTATAATGGATCAATGTCGTAATACATGACAATGGAGCGGTAGCGTGGAAGGTTGCAATATGCTTCCTGAATATTCTGTAAAGTCTCATTTATCCTGTATTGTGACAATCCGTTTTCGACCTTCAGAATGATTTTTCTTATATACAGTTGCTTTATTCTTGCTATCGGTGGCAGGTCGGGTCCAAGGATGCGGTTGTCGAAGATATCACGCATGCGTTTACCAATAAGTTCCGAGAACTCTTCAAGCACGTGTACGTCCCTATGCTTCATGTATATATAAACTAGTCGGTAAAAAGGAGGATAATGGAATAACATACGTTCTCCAAGCTGCTGGTCGTAAAAGCTGCTGTAGTCATTCTTTACAATTTGTGGAATTACCGGCGCATCGCTCATCCTTGTCTGCAGGAATACTGTTCCTTGTCCGTTTTTTCTTCCTGCACGTCCTGCAACCTGTGCCATCAGCTGAAAGGCACGTTCTGTGGCTCTGAAGTCGGGGTAGTTCAGCAATGTGTCGGCATTGATTATACCCACAACTGATACATTGTCAAAATCAAGACCTTTTGATACCATCTGTGTGCCAATGAGAATATCGGTCTTGCCTTGCTGGAAATCGCCTATTATCTTTTCATAAGCATTGCGAGTGCGTGTCGTGTCAAGGTCCATGCGCATTATACGTGCCTCAGGGAACAGGTTCTGCAGGTCGTCTTCAATTTTCTCTGTTCCGTAACCAAGGTTTATGAAATTCCTCTCTTCGCAATTGGGGCAATGGACTGGTGCCGGTATGTTGTATCCGCAATAGTGACATACCAGTTTGTTTGAATTCTTGTGCAGGGTAAGGCTTACATCGCAGTGTTTGCAACGTGGAACCCAACCACATGTCTTGCACTCAAGCAGAGGTGCATATCCACGTCTGTTCTGGAAGAGTATTATCTGTTTCTTCTCTTTCAGGGCATTGCCCATCGCTTCCACAAGAGGGTCGGAGAATGGGCCTACAGTCTGTTTCCTTCTGCTGTACTCCACCATATCTACGACTTCTATGTGTGGTAGCTTGAGCTCGCGGTGTCTTGTTGTGAGGCTGACAAGGGCATATTTGCCTATTGTGGCATTATAATAGCTTTCTATTGATGGAGTGGCGGTTCCTAACAGTGTTTTTGCTCCGAACAACGACGCCAATACAATTGCTGCATTACGAGCATTATAGCGTGGGGCCGGCTCTTGTTGCTTATAGCTGTTCTCGTGCTCTTCATCTACAACTATCATTCCCAGATTCTTGAATGGAAGGAATAGGGAGGAACGTACGCCAAGAATAATCTCGTACGGTTCATCGCCGAGCTGTTTTTTCCATATTTCAACCCTTTCGGCATCAGAGAATTTGGAGTGATATACTCCAATCCTGTTGCCGAATACCCGACGGAGTCTTTCAGTAATCTGTTTTGTAAGGGCTATCTCTGGTAAAAGGAACAGAACCTGTTTCCCTTTTTCAATGGTCTCCTTTATGAGATGAATGTATATTTCTGTCTTACCGGCAGATGTCACTCCGTGAAGCAAGGTTACATTTTTGTGTCGGAATCCTTCTTTGATTTCCTCAAAGGCTTTGTTTTGCGCAGTATTGAGTTCATTCTGTAGAACAACTGTGTCATGTTGCATTGACAGCCTGCCTATTTCCACTTCGTAGCTCTCAAATATACCCTTGTCTTGCAACTCCTTATATATGTTTGCAGACACTTGTGCCTCTTCAATGAGTCTATGTTTGGAAATCTCCTTGGGGGCGTTTCCGAATGGCTCGGTTATCTGTATAAATGTAGCAAGCAGACGTTTTTGTCTTGGAGCACGTGACAGAGACTGTAATAGCAGATTTATCCCCTTTTCATCACGGCATCTTGCTGTAAGGCGTATACGTTGTTCGGTACGTGGCTTGAACTCTCCTTTAAGACCTTGGGGTATTGCAGCCTTGTAGATATCCCCCAATGAACATAGGTAGTACTTTGAGATCCATTGCCAAAGTTTAATCTGTTCAGAAAGTATAATCGGTGTCTCATCGAGAAGCTCTCTTATAGCTCTTATCTCATACTCTGCCTTGTCGTTGTCGTGTACTGTCGAGACCAATGCCGTATAGCTCAACTTTTTGCCAAAGGGAACGGTTACACGGCACCCTGGAAGAACTCTTCCGTTCAACTCTTCCGGAATGCTGTATGTGAATGTTCCGGGTAAGGGGAGGGGCAATATGACTTCGGCGAACTTGCTCATGGTTTCGCGAAGGTATTAAAAAGCTGTCAAACGACAAAAAATAATGTGATTGCTTGTAGTTGCTCCTCTCCTTCTGTAACGCGATATTGAAATAAATTTTTAACAATATTTTTAATGTTTGTAAAAAAAATATACTTTTGTGGTAAATGAATGAGATGAAAAAAATAATAATACTGTTGGCTCTAATGCCTATAATTATTTCATGTGGTGTGTCGGACAAGCGCATCACGGCATATAAAAGAGCTACAAAAAAGGTAAGGAAGGCAAGTTCTTCCGAATCGCTTGAGATGATAGCCTATGATTTAAGTAAAGAGTTACATTCCATCGATACAAAAGGAGTTACTCTTGACGACATGAAATCTCTTGCCGAATCTGGCGATGAAGATTACCGTGAACTGATTGAAGCCATTTCCAAAGCCAAATGGAACTTTGATGAGGCTCTGTCCGATAAGGAAACAGTATTTTTTATGGAGCGTCTTTCCCAAAAAGATAAAAAGTAAAATCAGTGATTAATCACTGACTTTACTTTTTGTGTATCAATTTCTTATATTCTGCAAGTCTGTTCCTGCTGGGCTCTGGTAAGCTTTTAGCCCGAACTCCGGCAACACTGCAAACAGGTATTCAAATATTTCAGCTTGCAGGTGCTCATATGAAATCCATGCCGTGTCGCTTGAAAAACAGTACAGTTCCAAAGGCAAGCCTTGTGGTGTGGGTTGAAGTTGGCGCACAAGAAGTATCATATCTTTGTTTACCGCCGGGTGGTTGCGGAGCCACTCTTCGAGCCATTCACGGTAAAGTGTAAGGTTTACCTGGTTGCTTTTTTCCTCGGAAACTATAAATCCTTTCTTTGCCAATGCGTTCTTTCTCTTGTCATCGCAGAATGTGATGGAGTTGGTGTCGATTAAGATTGAACGTTTGATACGGCGTCCACCGCTGTCGAACATCCCCCTCCAATTCTGGAAAGAGTCACTGATAAGTGCATATGGTGGAATTGTTGTTATTGTCTTGTCCCAATTCTGCACTTTGACAGTTGTGAGTGTAACGTCAATGACAAAACCGTCGGCTTCGTATTTAGGCATTGTAATCCAGTCTCCGGGGCGAAGCATGTCGTTTGCCGACAACTGTATGCCGGCTACAAGTCCAAGAATGCTGTCCTTGAATACCAACATAAGAATGGCTGCCGATGCTCCAAGTCCTGCGAGAAGGTTGCTGGGGTCCTTCTCAAAGAAAATGCTGACCACAATGATGACTCCAATGCCTATAACGATAATCTTTAGCATCTGGAATACTCCCTGAAGGGTATGGTCCTTGGTCTTCTCAGCTTCGTGTGATATTTGATACAGTGAGGTGAATACTGTACAAAGAAGGCTTACACCTATTATGGCAATGTATGCCTTGCATACTTTCATGCTGAATATAAGTATGGTACTTCCTTCTACCAGCAAAATTGGTAGCAATATACTTGCAATAAATCCAGGAATAAGCCTACACAGCCCCTTGACCGTGTTGTCGTTCAGTATAATATCATCCCATTTACCCTTTGTCTTTTTGGTAAAACGACGAACAATGGGAATAATTATCTTTTGACCGATAAGGTCGCATATGTAGAAAAGGGTAAAGGCTCCAACAATCACTATGGCCCATTGTAGCGTCTCTTCATGTCCGCTGCCTATACCTAAATTTTCAAGTAGTGTGTCGTTCATATGAAATGTCTTTATTAGAAAATATATGCAACAGATAGTTGCCAGATATTGGTCTGTGATTTTATGTATTCTATTTTGTCTCCAATATCAATGTTTTTTACTCCGAAATATTCACAGGTCTCTCCAAGTGCAATGTTGTAATTGGCATGTATCTGTAAATGGTTCATTAGGATAAATCCTAATCCGACATTCAGACTGAAACAGCTTTCATTGAATTTGAAGTATCTACCAATCTCCGTCAGGTCATTGATATTCTTGACATTTTCAATCTTTTTTCCAAACTCTTTTTCTCCAATGGCAAATCCCCATTGAGGACCGACTGCAATAAACGGTTCTATTATTTTCTTTACGGCAGGGATTGAAAGTTCATAACGGAGGTAAACAGGAATTTCAATACTGTTTTTATTGAATGTCTCGTTATCAATGCTTGTTCCGGATTTTGAATAGAGAGCATTGGCTTCAACTCCTAATCCTACGACCGGGAATATGAATTTTACCATAGGACCTGCGTACCAACCGGTATGTCCGTCCTTTATTCCGCTGATATTTGTCGGTTTCTCTGTGAAATTGAGTCCGGCCTTTATACCGAAATCAAACTGTGCTGTGGCTGGAATTGCCGTAAACATGCATGCAGCAATAAACAAAAGGATACTTTTCTTCATATATCTTCATCAATGTTATTAAATAAAAGTGGTACTGTCCATTAGGCTTGACAGTACCACTTCAATACCTATCTGCGTTACAAATGAACGACAAAATAAGTAAATAAACAATTTTTGACCGAGGAATGTTTATCGACGCTCGCGTCGTACAGAAACAGTTCCGGAACTGCTGGGTCGTGAAACTCTCTCTCTCTTTTCAGCAGTTGTCTTTGCAGGCTTCTTTTCAACCTTTTTGGTGTTCTCCTGTACAACTCTCTTTCTAATCTCCTTATTCTCTTTGTTATTTGTCCTGACCGTGTCGTTTGCAGCCGCAATAGCAGCATTTATAGAATCCTGACGAATCTCGGCAACAGTCTTGCTGTTCCACAGGTTAGTCTCAAAATCCTTGAGCTGTCTCTCAATCTTCAACTGTTCGTTCTTGATTTCTGCAGAGTCCTTGCAATATTGTGATATGGCAAGGTTCTTTGCATTTACGGTCTTGTATATTTCGCCTTTGTACAAGCCTCTTGCGAAGAAGTCATCAAGTGTTGTTCTTGAAACATTGTTGAGATTGCCGGTCATTACAGTCTGCTGTGTAAGGTAAGGCTTGATATCATCATAGCTGACCCAAAACATTGGATATTTTGTCACTCCCGAAGAACTTTCCAAGTCTGTCGTTTCTGATGAAATGTTTTCAGATCTGTGAATTACAGGGCATATGGCTGTTATGCTTTTACCGTATACACCTTTTCGCTGGTCATAGTAGTGACTCTCCTTTACATAATAGCTCAGAACCTCTGCACTTGGTACATCGCTGTTACCTACAATGATTTCGCCGTTCTTCTCCTCATAATATACGCTGTAGTTCTCAAGCATGGTCTTGGGGGCCATCTTGTTCTCTTCTGCGAACGACTCATAACCGTCAAGATTATATTTGTATGCGGTTATATCTTCTGATAATATAAGACGGAACAGCAGTGTGAACAGATTTACGCTTTTTTCCATAGGTTCTACAGGGTAGTACAGTGTCGCGTTCTCTTCTGCTTCAAGGTTAAGTGTCCTGTATATGTCGCGTCTCCAGTCCACCTCTTGAGGAGTGTCGGATACAGGGTACTGCGATTTAGCCCTTTCGGTGAGTCTGATTGTTGCAGCACTCTCCTTCTTTTCGGTTTTCTCCTTGCCATTTCTGCGAGTTGGTGGTTGTGCCTCGGCATTCTGTGCAAAAACGAGCACTGCAAGTATTATCAATATTCTACTGATGTAATGCATAATATTGTGTTATTTATCTGTTTTAGTTTATAATGACTTCGAGAGTTGTCGGTAACAGACGCTCGATATTGTCAGGACCTATAGCTTTTACATGTGAGATATAAAATCTCTTTCCACGTCCAAGATTACGGAACATATCCTTCTGCTGTTTAGAGAACTCTGTTCCCTGAGACTTCAAAGGAATGGCATTGCCCATGTTGTCATAGAATACGGTCTCAAATGAGAGTACTTTGAAGCCGATGTTGAGCAGTCCGTCGTCAATTGCGGCAACAATTCCGTCTGTGCTCATAAGTGACTGTTTGCTGAATGGAGCGCCACCTCTGTATCGCTGAATATTTCCATCCTTGTCCTTGTATTCAATGAATGGCATCGGGTCTGGCAACTGTCTGACCCTGAATGTGTATTCTCCCATACTCTGGCTTCTACCTTCTTCATTCTTTGCTGTCACGCCAATGACAATATCCTCGCCAACCTTTGTAGGTATAACGGTAAATCCGCCTTTTCCGTCATTCTTTATGGTGCCGTTACCTTTTGCTATGGTTGCAGAAATACGGTTGGATGCCACTCCAGGTACTGATATGCTTACAGGGTTTGTAAAACCTGCATAAAGTACATTCATGAGCGAGGCGCTGACTGTTGCAGTCGGGTCAACGACTGTGTAGTTTTGTGTGAAGTCATATCGTGTCTGAACACCACCTCCGTTGTTCACGAGCATATAGCCGTTGAGCGTGTAATCACCAGTCTTGTTGCATCGTGCGATATATTCTCCATTTTCGGTTTCGAGCAACTTGTCGTCAATGAATATCTGCGGACGCTGTGTAGAATCGACAGCTGCTAATATTATTTGCGCAGAAAAGTCACTTCCACGTACAACATTCTTTGATGTTGGTATAACCAATGCCTGTATCTGATTTACACGTACATCACCTAAATCAATGTTCTTTGCAAGTGAATGTAGAACTTCGCCTTCAACATAGTGAACATCGTTCTGGATTTTTGTGAGCAGTGTTATAGCTGCAATGGCCGGCATATTCTCAAAGTGATACTCTTGCCAGTTCTTCAACAGCGAAATATCTCTTTGCGGAACATCTGTACTCAAACTTGTCTTTATAATCTCTTTGAGTATAGAATCATTTGTCATTTCAAGCATATTGCTTCTATACTCAGTTATAGCATCATACAGTTGTTCGCCTTCTCCGTCAACGGGGTTAAGCATTACTTGTGTCGCAGCTTCAAGATCTTCGCGGTTTTTGAGGTTGTTGACATCTCCTTCTGTACCATCGGCTTTCTTGGCGATGCGCACCTTCAATCTTTCAGCAAGATTGTATATTGTATCTGACATCTCTCTGACTGTGCATGCGCGCTCATACCATTCGCCAACCTTTTCAGGATTCTGCTTCATGTTCATTTCAAAAGCGTCATACAAAGCATCGTTCTGTCTGCTTGTGTTTTCCGAACTTTTTGAAAGGCTCTCATCGACAAGCGTAAAACCGTTCAACACGTCCGACGATACGTTCATCGCAAGCATCGCCATCAGAAGAACGTACATTAGGTTAATCATCTTCTGACGTGGAGAAACTCTTTGTTTTTTTACCTTCATCGTCTGGATGTTTTAGATTTGTGGACGGTTCATGTTTGTTGTCATGGCCTCGATCATACGGGCATATAGAGCATTCAGTTCTTCAACCTGCTCTGCCATCTTCTTGGTCTCTGCATTGACTTTGTCTATTGATGTGAGGTGGTTGCCGGCACTACGCAATTGTACTTCGTACAGAGCGTTCATGCCTGTAAGATTGCGACCCAATGTCTCCATCTCCTGCATGTTGCGACCAAGGGCTTCACTCTGTTCAGCAATGCGCTGCAGAGCCTCGTTGAGAGCGCGTACCTGTTCAACATACTCTTCTGTAGCCTTGCTCATCTCTTCGGTGTTCTCAATACCAGGCATCTGCATGCCGCTGCCAACAAACTGCACACTCTGCTGAACCTCTGCTGTTGCTTGCTGTGGGGTGTTGGCTGCTGCAGTGCTATGTATATACGCTGCACCTTCATTTCCGGCAGGAGCATATTCACCTGTTACTATTGGACCATTTATTATAACCGGTTGTCCCATTGCGAGTACCTCTTCGGCAGCCTCTTCTCTCTTCTCTTCCTCAGCAACTTCATATGGACGTTCAAATGCAGAGAAGAAGAATACAAGAACCTCAGTTCCCATACCGACAAACAGCATGAGATTTGCGCCTGCAATATGTGTCAGTTTGAACAGTGTACCTAAGATTACGATAGCAGCACCCCAACTGTAAAGATAGTTGAGCACGGTCTTGCCTCTTGCTGAATCCATGAATGCCTGTATAGCGCGTATTAAGTTCTTAGCCTTTTTCATATGTAGATGTATTTATTTCGTAAGTAAAATCTGTTTATCTTCTTCCGTTCGGTCCTGAATAGCTGCGTACACAACGGAAACCAATATATGAACGTGATTCATTCTGGTATTCGTATGTGCGTGTCGCACCTTGGATATATCTGACAGGATCCTTCCATGAACCACCTCTGACTGTTTTTTTCTTCATGATATACGGGTCCTCCTTTGCGGCACGGTATTTCAGGTTCGGGTTTATATCGCTCATCTGCAATACACCGGCTTCGGTATATACTGTAGATGTCCATTCTGCAACATTTCCTGCCATGTCATATAAGCCGTTGGAATTTGCCGAGAAAATACCGCATTTTGATGTAATTAGACTACCGTCCTTTGTGTAGTTTCCGTCACCTGGCTTGTAATTGGCATAGTAACATCCCTCTTCACTCTTTGTGTCACCCTGTTCCCAAGGGAAACGTCCTGCCTCTTTACCGCGTGCGGCAAACTCCCATTCTGCTTCTGATGGAAGACGATAGCGCTGTATCCATTTTGCATGTGCGCCCATGCCTTTCAAGAGATAACTTGTACGCCAAGCGCAGAAAGCATTGGCCTGCTCCCAGCTTACACCTACAACAGGATAATTATCATAGTTGGGATGGCTGAAATATAGCTGCAGGTATGTTTCATTGTCTGCATTTGGAAAATCGTTTACCCAGCATGTAGTATCAGGGTAAATATTGACGATGTATGTGTTCAGGAAGTCATATGGACTTGACAAGGGACGGTTGATTGTTTCGCGTATGATTGTTCCGTCCTCATCAATATATGCTGTATCCTTGGAAATCATAACGACTGATTCGTAATCAACAAGAATATCTGTGTTGCGGTTACGTTCTGCAGGGTTAAGATTATTCTTGCGCATAGCCGCCTGGGTGTAGTCGTACTCCTCGTAACGGTAGTTCATCTGTGATGCATCGAGTTGCTTTTCTCCCGTTATAGGATTTGTGATATAAACGCTTTCTATTGCACGCAATTCGTCCTCAGTTGGCTTTTTCCAAGGAATTGGTTTTTTCCAGTTGAGGTAGGGCGTAATAGGTTCACCATATTCGTCTTCTGTAATCTTGAATGTCTCATCGCCTCCATATGCAGGGTCTGCAAGACGTTCGCGGATAATTGAGTCGCGAACCCAATAGATAAACTGACGATATTTGGCATTTGAGACCTCTGCTTCGTCCATCCAGAATGCATCAACTGAGATGTTCTTGACAGGCGCACCAGTTCCCCATAGTGAATCGATGTTTTCATCTCCAATCTTTATGGAACCGCGCTGTATCAATACCATACCGTATGGTGCCGGTTCGTTTACGGATGTTCCGTTGACTCCTGTGACCTCACCGCCTTGCATGCTGCTCATACCTCCAACGCGTGAACCCATGCAGGAGAATAAAGCTAATGACATGACTATGGTTGACAGAAAAACAATTTTCTTCATCATTGTAATATTCTTATACTATTGTGTTTATTCTTACCTTTTTTGAATGTACCAAAATCTATCTGATAGCCGATGTATATATCGTGGTTGCCATTCGCTGCACCTATGCCGGAAGTGAAAAGTTCATATCCGTAACTAAGTGTTATGTTCATCATTTCCAGTCCTAAAAACAATGCTACAGATGTTGTAGGACTGTATGTTATACCACCAAAGAAATTCTTTTCGTTATAGCTATACGTCGCTTTGGCTGTAATGTCAGCGCGCCAGGCTATAAAGTCTGTCATCAACATCAATGATGGCTGTATAGTGATTAACGGATTTTTTAACGGTATATTGCCTCCTGCAATAAAATTTAAGTATGGTTCAATGCGTATCTCGTTCTTTTCACCAAGTTCTATGAGTGGTGAATTAAGGTGGAATGCCGAAATTCCGGCATGGAAATATTTATGCTGATAAAGAATTCCGGCTCCTAAATCAAGATTGTTGCCGTTTGCATTACCTGCAGGAAATGCGGGGTCATTGTTCTCACCGCCAAAATCAAGGTCTTTGTTTTCAAAACTGCTGTTTACCAAGCCTAATTGTGCTCCTAGTACAAAACGTCCTTTGAAAAGTTTGAAACCGTATGCATAATTCAGGAAAAGACGTTGATTGGAGAATTTACCTATTTCATCATTTAGGATACCCAAGCCGATATTATGATCACTTTTTATGAATGGTATCGGTGCATCAATGTTTATAAGCATTGTTTTAGGGTTTCCCTCAAAACCGGTCATCTGGTTGCTGTATCCGGCATACACCATCATCTTTTTATCAAATCCTGCCCCTGCCGGATTGTAGAAATTATGCATCTTCCAATAGTGGGTAAAATGTACGTCATACTGCGCACTTGCTTGTGCAAGTACGCAAACAGACATTATAAACATCAATAGCCACTTTTTCATTTTTGTCCGGTTAACCTTTTAATCAACGCAAAAAGTGGTTGTATATTATTCCTTTTAAGGTTTTTCTTGCTCATCGTTCAATATAAAGAGGACAACTAACTTAGTCGTCCTCTCTTATAAGTTATTTTTCCTGGTCAAGATAATATAAGTCACCAGCTAAAATTTGCTCAACTCTCTCTATGACTTCATCTGATTTTATATCAAGCGAAATAGTACGTCTTTCAGGGTCAAGCAGTATCATACGTGGTTCTTCCTCTGCATTGAAGAATTTTAGACTCTTTCCTGTAGGGTCATTGCCATGCACCCAACCGGCTTTGTTCAAATCTTTGTCATTCAAGGTGTTAGCCCACACGTCAACATCCTTGTCTAGTGACAAACTTACAATTATGAACTTGTCCTGTTTCTCCTTTATTACATCGTACAACTGTTTGAGCACTTCTCTTTCTTCCATTGAACGATCATTTGTGCTTGTCCAAAAATCAAGCAGAATATATTTGCCACTATAATCGGCAAGACGTGCTTTTGTTCCGTCCAGTTTTGCTATGGCAATATTCGGAGCTTCATTTCCAACCTTTAGGTTACTTGCAAGGACTGCATTACGGAAAGAAATATAGTATGGGTGGTTATGCAGTTTTGCTGATAAACACTTGACCATCTGTTCTGCATAGGGTGCACTGAGATATGGCATCACTGAACGCTCCATTTCAAGTGGAGTCATTGGTGATTCATTGTGCTCAATAAGGAATTTTATTCTTTCAGCCTCTCTCTTTATCAACATTGCAGCATCTTCACTTTCGTATTCCTTGCATACACTCTTGTATTCGGTGAATAAGTCATTTACAGCTGTTCCTTTGACATTGCTGTTGTAAGGTTCGGATGCATTTGCCGTGTTTACGGTAACTTCTCCAGGTTCTATAAATAATTCAATACAATTTTCTCCGTCAAAGCCAGTAATGGTATACATAACCACCGGCTCATCCTTTGCAGTATTGTAACTGAATTTATATTTGCCTTTCTTCACTTTCGCTGTCGCAATTTCTGTACGGCATCCATACTCATCGGTATGAACAAGAGAAACTTTCTTTACTTTCTTGCCGTTTGCGAGCTTGTCGTTTGCAATACTTCCGTTTATTGTACAAGTTCCTTGTGCATATATTGCTATACATGATACAAAGAATGTTATTGTTGCAATTAATCTCTTCAACATGACCGTTCTATTTAATTGTTTGTACCGTCAATAATGCCTTTAAGCTTTCTTACCATCTCTTCACCTCTCAAATTGAATTCAACGACATTGCCGTTGGAATCAATCAGTGCAGTGAAAGGAACCCCCTTTACTGCAAATAGTTTCAGCGCATCACTGTTCCAGCCCTTAAGAGTAGAGATATGTATCCAGTTCTTGTGTGTGAGACCGTTTTTCTCTATGCATGCAAGCCAGTCCTTTTCCTTGTTGTCAATGGAGTAGCTAAGTACAACAAGTTTGTCGCTGTTGCTTGAATATTCAAGGGCCTCCTTGAGGTATGGTATTTCGCGACGGCATGGTGCACACCAACTTGCCCAGAAATCAATGAAAACATATTTGCCTTCGAGATCGGATAGTGAAACCTCTTTGCCTTCCGGTGTTCTGCCTGTAAAGTCCGGTGCCTTTGCTCCAACTTTCAAGTTTGCTGCAAGAATCTCGTTGTGCAACTCTTTGTACATTGGGTGAGTATGCAAATTGTCCGGAATTGCATTCAATAGATTCTGCACCATCTCGGTATTGAATGCAGGTGACATAGAGTATTTAATTATGTAAAGTGCTACTGGAGAGTTGAGGTTCTTATATAGGAAATCCATTATAGCAACCTTAAAATGTAGGTTGTTTACATAGAATGTCGGTGTTGTATATTGCAGTTCCACCTCCGGATTATCCTTTAATTCAACAGGAATCTGCTCCTTGGTGGCTCTCATACGTACTTTGCTTTCTTCAACGCATTTGTCGTTTATATCCAGAAATGCCTGATAGGTATCATTGCATGGTGTTCCGCTTATGTTGGCTGCAACAGGGTAGGCAGCATCAAATGGCCCAACTTTGATTTTACCCTCTTCAAGGAAAACCTGTATGCTACCGTTGTCAAATCCTTTGATATAGCCTATTACCGGCATGTCTGGAGCAATACCCTCAAGTGTAAAACGGTTGTTCTCAACTTTTGCTGTTGCAATAGTCATGTGTTGTCCATTTACAAGCTGGTCGAGTTTAACCTCTTTTACGAACTCTTTGCTGTAGCATAGCTGTGGACTACTCATCTCGCCATGTATGACGAACCTCTTTTCTTGTGCCATAGCTATTGTTGCTACAGCCAGTAGAACCATTGTAAGTAACTTTTTCATAATATATGGTTGTTGTTTCTTTATTTAAGGCGTTCTTCCAAAAAGGCTCTTAACTGTTCCCCTTTCAATCCTGTTGCAATTATGCGGTTGTTCTCATTAAGTATGAACAATGACGGAACACCTGTTACATTGTATAGTCGTACAATTTCGCAGTCCCATCCTTTAAGTGATGAAACGTTCACCCACTCAAGGCCATCCTTTTCAATGGCTTTTTTCCAACTTGTTTTATTATTGTCAAGCGAAATGCCTATTATCTCAAGACCTTTCGGATGGAATTCTTCATATATCTTGCGCAGAGCCGGGTTGTTCAGACGGCATGGACCGCACCAACTCGCCCAGAAATCAAGAATTTTAATCTTTCCTTTTACTTCGCTCATGACAACAGGGTTTCCATTGATGTCTTCAAGGGTAAAATCGGGAGCAAGCGCTCCGCCTACAGTTTTTTCCAAGCGTTCAATACGCTCTTTGATAATACGTCCGCAATGTGTACTCTTTGCGCCTTCACCCATAGAGTCGTACAACTGTTTGGTTTCACGTAATCCCGCATCGCGCATCTCAATGTTTGACAACATTGTATATGCCGATATGAGGTTATCGTTGTTTGAAAGGAAATTGACTGTAAGTTGTTTTAGTTTTTCCTGTTCCTGTCGTAAAGTGTCGTTGACTTGGCTAGCACTGCGGAATTTTCTCTCTTCACGCAAGGAGTTGTATCGTTCCTGCAGATTGCGTACGATTGCGCGCATAGAGTCTGATTTTACCAAGTGTGCAGTGTAGTTGTCATTCAGTATTCCACCTTTGATGTAGGAATTGTCATCGTTGCTCAAGTTTGCTTTGTATGTGACTCCTGGCTCAGCAAGTAATGTGAAGCCTCCGGAATACCCTTCGAGTATAAGCTGTGTAACCATGGGCTCCTCGGCATTCACCTTAATCTCAAATTTGCCTTTTTTGAAGTCGCAGTATCCCAAAGTGTCCGTTTTATCTTCACATAGGCGCGCGAGCATGTAGAGACGACCTTGTTTTACGCCGTTGATTTTTCCTTTAATAACAATGTTTTCCGCTTCCGTCCTGGAAACAATAGCGCTACTGATAATAAGCAGTGCCAGTAAGATATACTTTCTCATTATTCTGAATTTCCTTTTTGATAATCTGCAAGTTTATATTGATGTTCGCGGGCGAACTGAAAATCTTGTATACGTTTCCATTTGTTTCCTTCACTGTCCGTATCATAGAACAGTTGTGTGAAATCCTTGTCAACATCGGCAGATGTTGTGAACCTTATCTCTGCTATAGCGCCTCTTGCTTCAGCTTCATTATATAAAGCTATACTCATGATTCTTGGCAAGTCGCCTAAATAGTTTGATGGATTCCAGTCTTCAGTACGGAATTTTATAAGTGTTACGTCGTATCCTGTTGGAGCTTCATAAACCAAAATATTGTCACCGTTTGAAACATTGTATCTATAAACCATGTTTCCTTTGGCATAGAACAGGTAGTTTGTTGAAAAAGATGAGCAATACTTGATTGTGTTCGGGTCATCAGGGTTGAAGTTGTTCAGCAATTTCTCATTTTCTATTGTGAATTCAGCTGTTGAATTCTTCTCTCCAGTTCTAAAACCATAGCGATAATAGCTACCTCCTTCATCCTTGAATATGAAATAGAAATCCTTGAAATCTTCATCCCAACCTTGCTGGTAATTTATATATCCAAGCACGGCACTCTTGTCAACAGGTGATATTTCACTAAAATCGATATTGGCATCTACTATCGTATTACTTGAAACCAAATCTGGGTTACGGGCATCCTGCTCTGTGTGAGCAAAATTCATATCATATGTTCCCGAGCATAGGAATCGTTTGCCTTTCTCATCCCACATGTAGAATTTGTCACCAGTCAATGTAGCAGCTGTTATATTGTAATCCGTTATATGTATTGGATTACCATTCTTTTCGGCTTCATATCCCAGTTCATATAATGCCGGTAGCTGGTTACCAACACAAACTTTCCCGTTTTCAGATATGACAATCTTGAATTGTTTACTTGTTGGGTCGCCGGCTTTTATAATCTTCTTGAATGAAAAGTCTGTAGTAGTGGGCTTAAAAATTTCTTCAGAGTGAAATTTTACAGTCATTTCAAATGGCTCATATGCTCTTGTGGCGCCATTATCGCTGAACACGGTCAATGTCAGTTTACCTTCTGTATCGTCGCTATAATCCAATCCTTCTGCATTCTTGTATATATTCTGATCGTTAGTTATTGATTTAATGTCGGTATATGAAACTGTATCGTTGCCAATTATGGCAATGTTGCCGAGCAAGCGTTCTCCTTCTTCACCGTGAAGGACAAAAAGACTGTTCTTGAACGGTGGGCGAGTCTGGAATTTGAATGAAGAATAGTGTGATAGGGTTGTTGTATTATCGTAAATCTGCAATAGGATATCCTGTGATACCATCTCACCAATTGGCAGAAAAATATCAAGATAGCCCTTTGTGTTCACGGTATCCTTGCTTATTATATTATCGTTTCCATCTTTGTGTGTTCTGTACCAATAGAAGTCAAGGTTCTCAAAGTTTTTCTCCAGTGTTTGTTCCAGATGAACTTTGATGTGGCAAATTGTGTCATTTTCGGTAATTGCCTGTCGAACTTCTATAAGTTTGCCTGTAGCAGATTCTATAATCGCTGGGGTGAAACTTATAGATGTTATTTCGTTCATTGAGTCAAGGGTGTAGTCATAATTGCCTTTGTCTTCATAACAACCACTCAATAGAACGGTGAACAATAATGTTTTGAATATATTTTTCATGTTATTGTCTTTTACTTTTGGATATCTATTAATGAAATAAAACTCCAGTTATCCGTAATATTTATTCAAGATCAGGACGTTCCGGGAATGTGTACTTTGAGTGCAAAGCCTGCATACTGTCGTATTTCTTCTTGATTGTTCTATAACACTCTTTCATATACTCCTCACCGCCGGCATTCTGGTCCCAGTCATAGCCCTCTGTCTCACTATTGATTATGAATGGGAACATTCTTGCTGCTACAAAATTCTCGCTTCCCTCTTTTTCTATAATACATTGCATCATGAACTGGTACTTGCTTTCGCTGTATTCGCCAAAATAGCTCTCCACAATCATTTTAGTACCTCTATTGTCTGGATCTTCCCACCAATAAGGTACGGCAATGTTCTTATAATAAGCAATATTCTTTGTTATCATTTCAATCCAACAGCTATCCTTGTATTCAGAAATAGGGTATCCATTTGATGCATATGAATTGTATTTTTCCAGCATATCAAGGACATCTTCAACATGATAGCCTCTTTTTGCATCACGCATTTTCTTATTATCCTTCTCGTTCTCGTTGATATACAAATCTTCAATATTGGTCGTATTAAGATTTTTTCCATATTTGTTTATTGCAAAGAATCTTTCAGTTGTGAAGTTGCATTTATGTTCTGAATATTTGTTCCAAAAGAATGGTTCATTGTATTCAGGTTGATCTTCGCTGGGAAGTATTGGGAATGCTATTGTAATATCTTCAGCAGACTCTTCTGAAAAGAATTTATTGAATATAGAAGCATTAAGGCTTGTCGCAGCCTTATAGTCAACTTGCTTCTGATTCTCACTGATATATGAATATAGTTTTCTGAGGAAATCGTTATCGCTCGTAAAGTTGGTAAGGAATATCTGTTTATCCTTGCTCCATTGTCCAAGATAATTGCTTGCCAAGATTCCGCTCCACAGTTCCGGTACCTCATATTTTTCTGTTACATATATATAGTACTCCTCTTTACCTTTTATACCTGCTCCAACGTCTCCTTCTCCATCAAGGTATAGGCATACTGCATATACGTCGTTCTCCTTTTCCGGACGTTCAACCATTACCTCAACTTCTTTTTCATATTCTTTATCCGTAAAGAAAACTTCCGGTATGGAAAATTTTGGTAATTCATAACCTTCAATACTTTTTGTCTTTATTGATACCGAACGTTTTTCATCGGTCAGATATCCAAGCAGTTTTATTCTTACAGGTACAACAACCTGTTCAGGCATTCCGGACGTATGATCACTAAAGTTCAACTCATATACAAAGTCTCCGGAGTTTTCGTAGTCGAAATATGCTCCATTGAAATCTTCGTCGAAAAAGTCAGGCTCAATTTTTTCGCATGCTGTAAAAATAAGCATCAGACCCAATAGTCCAAGAATGTATTTATTGTTCATTTTCATAATATCTTTTTTTGTGTACACATTGTGAATTGTGTGTCTCTTATCCTTTTCTACGTTTTATTCAACATCGTCTTCCACAGTCCAACCAAACTCCTTTTCCCTATCAGGTAATGGGAATATGAAATTTTCCTCAACAAGTGTTGTTTCGGGATTATATTTAAGTTCTCCGGTAAGTCCATGTGTCTTCATAAACCAGAAGTATTGTCCTTCAGCATAAAATTCCTTACGGTACTCTTTGTTGAGTTCTTCTATGCATTTCTCATTGGTATTGCATGTAACATCCTTGCTTTTTGACAAGCCTCTTCTGTTACGCACACTATTGATATAAAATGCAGCCTCTTCTGCTTCTGAAGCCTCACTTGCAATATAAAACATCTCCGGCAATCGTATAAGCGGTATTATTTCATTGTCGTTATCAATATACTTCAAACTTAAAGCCATTTGCAGACTATTGTTGATTAAAAATGCCGTATTCTTTGCACGCATATCTTCACTTTCAAGTCCAGAAGTTTCAAATATGGCATCTCTTGTTGTTATATCAATATAGTTCTTTATCTGTATCTTATCTCCGTCAGAAAAATATTCTGACAAATTCTCTTCCATTTCGTGTATGTGTATTCCACAAATCACTTCATCTGAAAGAATGGGGTCATTGTTGTTGTCGTCTACAAGAACGCGCCCACTGTTTTCTATTACGTCCAAGGCGTATTCTTTTGCTTTGGTCTTGTTGCCTGCATAATTATGGACACGGGCTAAAGTTGCATTTACAGCATGATAGTTGAAACGGAAGTGTCTATCACCGCTGCTGTAACTGCTTAAGTCGAGATCTTTTTCATAGCTCAACAACTTTTTCGCAGAATCAAGATCTGCCGTAATTTTCTTTATTACTTCTGATGCAGTAAGGAGTGGCTGCTTTGAATTGTCTGCAACAGTGCGGTATGGTATGCATTTCATTTCCTTCGCTTCGGGGTTCTTTGCATAATTCATTGGACCCCAACCGCGCAATAGGTCGAAATGTAGGTACGCACGTATGGCAAGTGCTTCTCCGCGAATCATGTTACGTGTATCGTCATTAGTTATAATAACTTCACCGTTCAAATCAAGCCATTTTAGCAAGTTGTTGGCATTGGCGATTATATGGTATTGCTCTTGCCATATATTAGCTAATACGCCTTTTGTGTTATATCCACCGTTTGTTTCCCTGTCGTATATATATATGTTGTTTCGGTTGTTTGCTCCGTCAGGAAGCTTATCCTGCAACTGTGCAAGCTGTTCAACAAGACCGAAAGTAAGGTTTTTACCATAAACATTCTCGTCAGCCATTCTGATGTATAATCCGGCAAGGCTGCTCATGAAGCCGTTTTCTGTTTCAAACAGTTCTTCTGCCGGAACATCAGTCTTGGGCTTTTCATCTAACCATTCCTCGCAGGATGTAAGTGACAATATGCTTATTGCAATTGCGATATATGATAGATACTTTTTCATTTTCAAAATATTTTTGTCTTTTGATTATCGGAACATTATTGACATAGACAGTGTGTATGAACGTGCAAAAGGATAGTCCAGTCCTCTCTCCATTTTTATTTTTGAGATTCGGGCTATGTCATTTGTTGTGAAGTTTAGTGCTACCACATCAATATTGGCATATCGCAGGAATTTGAACTTATCGCCATTCAATCTGTATCCTACGTTTATAGTAGCAAATCTTATCTCATTGTCCTCCATTATGAAACGTGTACTGGCAGGTGTGTTTGCTCCAGCAGGGCTGAAACCAACGTACGATGTCACATCGCCCGGTTTTTCCCATCGTCCCTCTCCAGCTCGTCTGTCGAGGTTGTATGCCACGTTCTGGTTTTCAATCTTGTCAACCAAAGTCTGGTTGTATACAACACCACCATATTTGTATGTAAAACCAAGGGAGCATGACAAATCTTTCCAGTTGACACTTGTAGAAAGTGTTCCGCTTACTTTAGGATTCGTGTCACCAACCGGGATTTTGTCGTTCGCATCCCATACAAATGTTTTTGTACCATCTCGTTTCAAGTAAACCTCTTTACCTGTTACGGGGTCAACACCCAATGAACGTACAACATAAAGCGTTGTTGTTGATTGTCCTTCGCGGTATTGAGGTAGAGGAGCCTCTGCCGATTTCATCTGCTCTTCATTTATCTTCTTTAGGAAGTCTGACAATTTGCGGATCTTGTTCTTGTTTGCATTCGCATTTGCGTTTATTGTCCAGAAGAACGATTTGCGCAGGTTCTGTATTGCAATGACATTTAATGATGCGTCAAATCCTCTGTTCTGGAGCTCGCCTGCATTCATCACCATTGTAGTATAACCGGTGGATGGTGCAAGGTCGTAACTGGTCAATAGCTCCTTTGTTATATTATCATAATAGTTGACACTGACATTTACTCTGTTTTTCCAGAAACCGAAGTCAAGTGCAAAGCTGGTATTGTGGGTCTTTGCCCAGCCAAGACCTGTATTGTTGAGGGCTGAAAGTAGTGCTCCAAGTACAGGGAACGACTGGTAAGGACGCATTGTCTCGGAATAGCTGTAGTATTCAATGGCATCAGAGGGGCTGAAATTCTGCTCTCCGGTAATACCATAGTTTGCACGGAATACAAGGTTTGAAACATATCCCGACAGCCATTTCTCGTTGTGTGCATTCCAACGTCCACCGACAGACCAGAACGGTACAAGAGCATGATCGGCATAACGTGAAGACGCTTCACCACTCAAGTTGAAATCAACAGAATAACGGTTATCATAACTGTATGACAACTGACCGATAAGACCTATAGAACGTGAAATATTCTCTGTACCGATGCCGTTCATGTTTGTATCCATCTTGTTACCGAATATAAACTCGTCCATATGTGGATCGGGGTAACCGGTTGCCGACAGATTTACATAATCGTTACGGTCTTCGTTTACTGTCCAGTTTCCAAATATACTGAACAAATGTTTTTTAAGTACAAGATTGTAGTTTATTCCGAGGTTACTTGACCAAGAGGACATCTCACCAGTACTTTTTCTGTAGCTTCCTCTTCGTGTAAGGTCGTCTTCAAGCTCAAAACTTGTGTGGTCGGCCGGAGTAAACTTGTCTGTGCCTGCCATACCACGTGTATATGACAATTGCTCTGTTATACGTAAGTTTTTGAGAAGCTGATATTCCATACCAAGGGTAGTCGCAATATTGAGACCGTTGGTTACATCCTTTATGCCGACATTTGCATTGTAGAGTGGGTTGGTTATGACTTCACTGCGACCACTTACAATGTTGTTTTCAATTATTTTTTTCTGTTTTCCTTCCTCGTCGGTGGGTATATAATATTGATTTAATCTTGTATATTGCGAGAATGAACCGTACGGCGAGTTGCTGCTGTTTGATTCAGAAAGGTTTACATTCGCACGCATGGTGAACTTATCCTTGAGATAGGTCATGCTGAAGTTCACACCTTTGTTCTGGTTAGATGATTCCTTCATTACACCGGGCTGCATTGCCAGGTTCAGGTCAAGGCTGTAACGGAAGACATCCGTACCACCGGCAACACTTGCAGAATGACGGTGCTGTATAGCTGTACGCAAAGGTTTTGATAACCAATAGGTGTCAACTCCTCCTAATACATTACGCAAATATTTGTTGTAGAGATTCATCTCCTTTGCGCTGGTCGGATTGTACAGCCCAGCTCTCCACTCTGTATTAAGTTTTTCGCTTGCAGTCATCATGTTATAGTCGGTAAGGTCTGGTGTCTGCACAGTCATGGTGCCGTTATATGAAACAGAGAGAGCACCGTCTGGTGCAACCTTTGTTTCAACGACAACAACTCCATTTGCAGCACGTGAACCGTAAACTGATGTTGCTGATGCATCCTTGAGTATGGTGATAGTTTCCACACGTTCGGGATCAAGGTCAAGAATTCTGCTCATTGGAACAATAAAACCATCAAGTACAAACAGCGGAGTGTTCGGACGGCTTGATACATTGTCAAGCATAAGGTCCATGCTGTTCATAGACTTTGAACCCAATGACTGGTCACCGCGAATCTGGAAGTCTGGCTCGGCATTAGGGTCCGAACCTGTCTTGTTGTTCTCGATAATCTTGAAACTTGGGTCAAAGAACTGCAAGCTCTTGAGAATGTTAGTAGGGTTCATCTTTCTTAGTTCATCACCCTTAACCTCTACAAAGCTACCGGTAAAGCTGTTCTTACTACGTCTGCTGATACCGGTAATGACAACTTCGTCAAACTCAATGCTTGGTTTTAGTTCTATTATGAGATTATTCTCATTCTTTGTTATCTGTTTTGAGAGAGTCTCGTATCCCACATAAGATATGGTTATTGACTCCTTTTTGTTGAGTTTCAGGCTGAATTTACCGTCAAGGTCGGTAATACAACCCTTATCACCCTTTCCTGTTCCGTCAGTTATGAGCACTGTTGCGCCTATAAGCGGTTCTTGTGTGTCACGGTCAAGAATCTGTCCCGAAACCTTGAACTCAATTGCCGTATTGTCTTTCTGCTCGTTAGGCTCCAATATAATCTGGTTGTTGCCTTCGTAGCGTACTTTTACATTTTGGTCGCCAATCAGCTGTCCAAGTACTTTGTCAAGAGGCTTGTCCTTCACTGCGATACTTGTAGGCTTGTTGATATTCCACAAAGATACATCCTGCAATGTTATCTTTGCTCCGGCTGCTTCTGCTGCCATTTCAAGAACCTTGCCCAGTGGCTGGTTGCTTACTCGCAGAGTAATTGCCTTTTCTTTCCAGTTAGCCGCAGGTTGTGCATGCAATATTGCGCTGTTGCACAATACCGCAAATGCTACAAATGCTATTTTGCAGAAAAACCTTAATTTGGAATTAGCGTTTCTCATAAATACTATATCGTTCTATTTGTAAATTCAATGTTTATTGCAAAAGTGTATCAAGAATATCCTTGTAGTAGCTGTCCTTGTTGTATTTCTCGATATACTCGTTGTAAAGAGCATCGGCTCTTTCTATCTCCTGACCGTTTCTAATAAAGTTACATAATAGTGTGTACAGTAGGAAATCTCTTTGTCCGTCGTTGTAGAAGGCGGCAATTTCGCTGTACATTTCTTCCAACCTTACAGGCATTTCATACTTTTCGCCTTTTTCGTTTGCTGCTTTTCCATTCATGTAGAAACAATAGCGCATCAGGAGACTTGCATATTCAGGGCAAGTCAGTGACTCTTTATCATTGCGTGTGGTGTATCCCTCCATGATATTCCAATAGTCTCCGATTTCCTGTTTGTCTATTTCAACGCCGCGTACACTCGCATACATCACAGGGTATTCGATGAATGACATATATACATCATAGTCGATCATTGCAGATACATAATTCTTGGCCTCTATGCTTGCAGTACTCTTCTCGAGAATAGTGTTGAATTTTTCCAGAAGTGTACGTGAATCGTCAATACGGCTCTTTGGTTTTATGTCAAGGGCAACACAACCCAGCAACTGACTTTTGTAACGAAGATTGCGTTTCAATTTCTCTACATTGTTCAACAACTGGTTGTTGCTTACGGCGCGTTCTGTACCGCTGTATTCAATGCTTACATTCTTTCCGTCGTAATTGATATTGACATGCAGGCTGTCTCCGGGTTGCAGCAATACCTTTGTACGTCCGTTTATTGTAAGACATACCAGCCTATCACATTCAAAATTATAAATGTGCTCCTCTCCCGGATTGGTATAGAACTCTTGTGCAATCATTGGGGTCTGCACACAATCAAAGTATACCATGTCTCTTTGATAACCGTATATCTCTGCGCTCAAAGTGGTCTTTTGTTGTGCGTTTGCTGCGCCTGTAAGAATAAACACGAATGCTATTGCAAAAAGTAAAGCTTTTTTCATAGTTGTATAAGTTTTGTTCCAAATAATGGTTGGAGTTTCCTAAATAATGACAAAAGTATTATATAACATATACAAATACAAGTTTATTATAATCAAAAAAGGTGAAAAACTTGTTAAAAACTGTTTATAATGCAATTTTTGTTCCTTTTATGTAACTTTTTATAACTTTGCAAAAAGTTTGATTAAATTATATAAAATGCGTATTAGTAGAATCTCCTTTTGTCTATTGTTTTTGATATTCATTGCGCTGTCTGGTACCTCTCCTGTATGTGCCCAGCGTATCAAGAGTACCGATTTGTCATTTATGGCTCATGGGTGGTATGGATTTGATATGGAAAAGACAAGACCCAATCTTGCCTCATACGGTTATATGACATATGAGGCTGCTGTAGGTTTTCAGACCAATCCGGCCGATAGCTGTTGTTATGCCAAAGCATTCGGTTATCCCATGATCAGTGTTGGACTTTCATGTGCAAGAACAAGCAACTTCAAATTCACCGATTGTACAAAGTTTCCAGACCTTTATTCAGCTTATGGCTCATTTGAGCGCACTATAATAAGAAAGAAGCACTTCTCTTTTGGGTACCTGCTGGATTTTGGTCTTATATACAACCCAGGCAAGTACGACCCTGTGAATAATCCCGGAAACAACTGGCTCAGTTCACCTGTCATGGCGTATTTCGGTGCTGGAGCACTTGTAAAGTATCATTTTGGTAAAAGATGGGAGATTGGAGCCGATGTGATGTTCCGTCACTTCTCAAACGGTAGACTTCGTTTACCCAATGAGGCTTTGAACGGTCTTGGTGCAGGTATATTTGCCAGATACAGGCTCGAAGATTATGACCATACAAAGTATCTCAATGTTCCAAGCGCAAAGCCTCAATATAAGAAAGGGATGCAATATATGGTTGTGCTCGGCAGTGGCTTCCACACATGTATGGGTGAGTGGAATGCCTTATTGAAAACAGAATCGAATTCTGCAGAACTGCAGAATAAGGTACAGAAGCTTAAAGCACATCCTAAGTTCTCGCTCAGTTTCGATGCAATGTACCGTTATTCCCTCAGGTATGCAACAGGTATAGGCCTTGATGTGTTCTATTCATCGAATATGAAGGAACTCGAGGCGAGTGACAGAATATTCTATGGCGATGAGGCTGTGGATAACTGTCCGGGCTATAACCCCATATCTGTAGGTATTGCTGTAGTACAAGAGGTGTATTGGAAAAATTTCGCAGTTCATGTAGCTGTCGGAGCATACCCTTACAGACATAAGGGTGTCAACGGTCATTTGGCAAAAGAGGCTGGCGACCGCGAGCGTGGCTGGCATTATGAGAAAGCAGGTTTCCGTTATTATTTCCCGAAATTGGGAAACACCTTCTTGGGTTTTGCCATTAAATCTCACAGTATAAAAGCGGAATATCTTGAATATTCATTGGGTATAAGACTTTAGTCTTTTATACAGCAAAAGTAATAATCAAGTGAGTCCCAAAAGTTTTTTATGCTTTTGGGACTCACTTGATTATTTTTATTGAAGGACCAATTTATAGTACAGCTTTGTTGAATGATACAAACTTGGTGGTAGGAGGCTATTCGTTGTATATGTGGATATTTCTCTCTTTGTCCATTATAAACTTTTGGTCAATTGGGAACGTGTAATGTTTTTCAAAATCTGTGGTAACTAAATCTGCGATTTCTCTTTCTGCGATAGTGTATGCTTGAACTTTATTATCTTTTATGAATAGAATGGTTGATATTGTTTCTGAAACAGTATTTATGTTGCAAAAACTTTTCAAGCCATTTGACATATTCAGATTGGCGAAGACTGCTTTTTCTGTATCAAAGTATGGCTGAACTATAAAGATTCTGTCATATCTTTCTATGCAATATCTCTCTAATGTGAATGGTTCTTCAATAACAACATCGTTAAAATTAAGTTCAAGCTTCGGTTCACTTGGAGTTTCTGCAATACATCCTATTAGTAAAAATAATAATGTTGTGTAGAGTAAAATCTTTTTACTTAATAATCTTGAGTTTCCCATTGTTTGCAGCATTAATTACTTGATTTAATAATTCTTGTTCACTCCAGCCATTGATAATTGCTTGGTTGCCTAAATGATATCCAACAGAGTTGTTGTGTAGGTCCATCGCTTATTTTGTTTGTTGTAGTGTAACTGAGTGATAGAAACATAGCGATGAAAGACTATTCGCTCAAATAGTGTATTCTTCTTTTTGAGTATTTGTTACGATAACTCTCCGGGTCTTCATCAATAATTTTGCGCTCTATCCAATTGTCTTTGTCGTCGTACATGTATTCTATTTTTATATTTGTCCAGTCGCATGTGTCCCATGGCATGTTCTCACTTTTTTCTATGATATTTCCGTTCTTATCCTTTTTTACTTTTGTAATTGCGTAAATGTCGCCGGTTACAGCCAAAAAGCACTCTATGGTTTCTGTGCCATCGTTGTTATATGTGTATCGATATTTGTATGGCGGTATCCCGTCGCAATGGTATTCAAATGCATCGGTGATGCGGTTGTCTTTATCGTAAGAGTTCTGCATCATATATTGCATTATCATTTTGGTTGTGTCGGGAAATATATAGCCATAATCCCTGCATAAAGTTATATTTTTATTGTTGTCGAATTCAACAATGCTATAAGATGTCTCCTTTTGGTTGTTGTCGTAGTAATGCAAGTCTATTCTGTTGGAACCATTATAGTAATATTTACAATGACCATTTTCCTCTCCGTTAGAGTAAGAAATAGTCTTTACGGGATGTTGTTTACTATTGTACACAAACAGGATTGAATCGTACCCTTGTGCATCATCATAAACGATTGAGGAAACCTTGCCTTTTAAGAAACTTGTTCCGTACAATGTAACAGCTTTTGATGAACATACAGAGCTCGTGTCTATCTTCTTGTTACTGCAGGAAAATAAAATAGAAACAATGATGTAAAGCGGTGTGCAGGCTATAAAAGTTCTATTCATATATTTATTATTTGTAATCAATATTTATCTTAATTCCATCTTTCCCATATTGCTTGAAGAAATTAAAAAGTGCATCCTTTCTTGACGTATAGTCTTTTATTGTATAATCTTGCGCCTCTTCATCGTATTTAAGAGTGTCACCTGGTAATAGACAACCCGAGGTGTGATCTCCATTTTTTCCTCCGTGAATGGCAATTCCACTGCGCCCCGGAACGTTATCTACATACCAGTCATATTTAAGATTTACATTCTTTTCTCCCCATTCTCTTCGTTGTTTATTAATTCTTTCTTCAAGTTTTGCTTTGGGAATAACATTATATGTTCCGTGCATAATAGCTTTATCACTATTTGCTATCTTAGCACTATCGTAATTAACATGTGGCTCTAAAAAATAGCCCTTCATTGAATCAATCTTCTCGTTTTGTTCATTGTATGCAGTTGCTGTAAAAGTGCTAACAGTACTATTCTTCCCATACCACTTTCTTGTGCTGTTTACAACAACATTTGTTTTAGGTTTTTGTTTTATTCCCCCCTCTTGCCCATCCTCAAATGCTGTTGCAATATCAAAAATACTTGGTTTGTTCAAATAATTTGCCATAAAATTAGATTTTAGTTAATAATATCGCAAAATTATTGTATGGCTTGCGTGGTAAGGTTGCTGTTTTGCTGCTTTTCCGTTGTTATTACAAATATACTACCCCTAAAAGTAGTTGTCAATTGTTTATATGAAAAACGCCCTTCTTTTTTGACATGTTTTAACAAAAAAGAAAGCAGTCAAACAAAATTTGTCTGACTGCTTGTGTGTGATTCTCAATTATTTATGCGATTTGATCGCTTGGAAATTAATCAATACTCTTCTTCGTCAAAGAATTTTGTTTGTGTTTTAATTTGTTGGTAATCAAATCTATTGGTTTACCATTTTGTAGTTGAGAGATACAAACTTGGCTGTAAAAGGCAATAAAAGAAGGTTTGTTTTGGTGAAAATATTTGTAAAAGAGTAGGTTTAATTTGGTATTTCCCCAACTTGGGATGTATATTTGTGATATACTTTTGCGTCATTCGTAATTTTAATAAAATGTGATATGAATGATGAATTAGAATTAATTGAGGAGTTCCAATCGGATAGTATCGATGAGCTAGCGAGTGAGAGAAAAAAGAATAAGGTTATTCAAAGATTTACAATGCAACCTTCGAGCTCTACAAAGTATTATTACATAGAAAATTACCCGAATGGTGATTCTATAAAAAGTGAAATATCACCTGAAAAAGCAGGCACTCTCAAAAATAAATTATGAAAAGATTATTGGTTATTTTAAGTGTGTTAAGCATTATTGCTTGCGGTGGCAATAAAAAGGTTGATGTAGCGGGTATCTCTCCCTCGCCGTTTGTGGGTTGTTGGGAGTGTGTAGAAGCGAATGATTCTATTCAAAATCTCTCGGTGCGCATAGGCGAGAGAGGCGATTCGCTGCTTGTGGCATTCTTTTGGGAGAGGCAGAAACCTTTTTATATGACGGGTAACCCATTGAACGATAGCAAGGGCAATGCCATACCGCAGGCTTGTTTTCCTATTTCAAAAAGTGGTAACAGTGCGGTTGGCACAATTGTGAACCAATATTTTAGTGTGTTTCAATACTATCCAAAGAATGAATACTATCCCCTCGCCTTTGAGTTAAAATCGCTCGATACGCTCACGTTCAATATAAGCGGTGAGGTTAATTATTGGCCCGCCAGCGGAGTGCTTGTGCGCAAGAACAGCGAGAATTACTCTTTTTCAACAGAGGTGGTAGATTTATATAAAGAAAATGCCTTTGTGCCCGATGCCGATGTTTCGACTGTAAATACATTTGATGTTGCAGGCATTACGCCCACCTCGTTTGTAGGTGAGTGGGCGTGGGAGAAAAACGGTCCTTGGCAAGATTTTAATATAAGCATAGCAACAAAGGGCGATTCTCTGTTGCTCACAGCCGGTGGCGTGTTTTTGGGTGGAGCAAGAATACAAACGCCAGATTGTGGCAACGATGGCACCCCTTTGCCACAGGCTCACCTGCTTGCCCCCACGCGAGGTAACAAAGCCGTAGGTCGCTTTTTCTTGGATGCCGATTGTGCAGTAACGCTGGAACTTTTCAGTAAAAACACCCTTTTATTCAAAACTGCTGAAAAACTTGGCTTCTGGCCCGA
>JAZQTU010000039.1:0-65854 GCA_045630965.1 Bacteroidaceae bacterium
GTTCGATATAAGCTAAATCAAATCGCGAACCTGTCATCCCGACAGAGCGCAGCGACGAGGGATCTCAAATATCGTAAATAAGAGATCTCTCACGTAGAGTTAGTTCGCTATCGCTCATCGAAAACATCTTTTAATATTTTACCAAGGTATGGTCGAGATGACAAAATACGCTAAATTTTAGTATAAATTATTATATCGAACTCACGTTATATTATTACCAAAATTAAAGGGGGTGTATGCCATACACCCCCTGTCTATTTAAATGTTTTTTTATTGTCTCTTTGCTTCCAGTTTACAGTTTATCTCCTTCATGCGTTTTGTTGTGAGTGGGTAGAAGAAAATGAATATTGCTGAAAGTATTGCAATTGCTGCAGGTATCCAACTGATGAGGTATCGTAATCCTTTAATGGCTTCTGATGTCTGTTTTGTCGTTGTGCTTGCTGCGTGTTCTATGATCTCACCATTCTCATTTGAAGTGAATGTTACTTCTCCTGTAAAATTAGCGTTGTCTTTTTCTCTGGTTATAAATCCTTCTGGTATGTTTATTTTGTATTCCCCATTGGGTAAATTTTCGGTGATGCTTAATTTAAGTTTTTGTGCATCCTGTTTTGCTATTGCAAAGTTTTTGTAATCATTGGCACCTGTTATCCAAAGTGTGTCGTTCATTGCATTGTTATTGGTGTTTAATGCAATTTTTTCTTTGAAAACAACCTCTATAGTTTTGTTGTTGTCTGCAATTTGTGTACCATCGGTTGCGAATGTATTATAACCGAATGCTGCAAGCAACCACATTACAGCTGCAGCACCGAATGCTCCACCGAACTTTTGTGCCATTGAGGATGATGAGAATATAAGGCCGGTAGATGCTGTATTGAACTTATATTCTGCATAATCGGCAACATCGGCATACATAGTCCACATCAGTGGTGAGGCTATTCCGGTGAATATACCGAATATAATCTGCAATATCATAAACATCCACAATCCACTGTTGTTGTCGGTTGGTACATAATAGAACGCAACACACAATGCAACTATTGCTATTAGCGAATAGAGAAATGTATTCTTCTTGCCAAATTTGAAGGTGAGTGGTGTGGCAATTGCAACACCAACCATATTTGCAACTTCTCCCACGGTAAAGAAAAGACCTGAGTAGAACAGGAACTCTAATCCGAATAGGCTTAATTGTGCATCTTTTGCAATCTCTGATGCAAAATAGAATGGAAATACAGCATATCTGATTGAAACGAGGAAGTTGAAGAATATTACACCCCCTAACAGAATCCACCATGGTTTGTTGCCTAATAATGCCTTGAAATCATTTCTTATACTTGTCTTTTTAATGTACGGGTTAATTCTTTCGCGTGTCATCTTGAATGTGAGCAAGAATAAGAGGCTGCAAATAATTCCTACAACAACCATTGCACCTTGCCAAGCGTCAGGGTCACGTGTGATCTTTCCACTTGTTCCGGCAATAGTATTGCATAGGGGTTCCCAAAGCAGCAGTACAATGAACGAACCGGCGTAAGCAAAGAACATTCTATATGATGAAAAAACCGTCTTTTCATCGCTATCATTTGTCATTACTCCAAGCATTGAACCGTATGGTACATTGATAGCCGTATATACGGTCATCATTAGAATATATGTAGCGAATGCCCATATATTTTTACCGGTTTCCTCAAAGTCGGGAGTTGTAAACAGTAAAATTCCAGCAATTGCAAATGGAATGGCTATCCATAGCAGGTAGGGGCGGTACTTACCCCATTTGGTTTTTGTGCGGTCGGCTATGATACCCATCATCGGGTCTGAGACTGCATCCCATATTCTCGTTACAAGGACAAGTGTTCCGGCTAATACCAGGTCAAGTCCGAATACAGTTGCGTAAAATACAGGTAAATATACACTGAATACTTTCCAGAACATGGATGATGCCATATCACCTAATCCGTAACCGATTTTTTCTTTTAATGTAGCCATTTGTTGTGTTTTTTGTTGAATATTGGGCAAATGTAACAAAAGTGTGCGTCAATGCCAATATAAGAATGTTTTTTTTGAACAAAAACTGTTTTCATAATCTTTTCTATAAATCCTTGTCACCTCTAAAAAAAGAGTGTCTTTTGCTATTTTTTATGAAAAAAAGTTTATTTTTGTGACATTGAATAGGTGTGTAAATACGCTTATTGGCTTTTTGTGTAAACTATTTATTTATTATATAATTTAAAATCAATTCATTATGTGGTTAACTAAATCTTCTGTTGGAAGAAAGGTAGTAATGAGTGTTTCGGGTGCAGCCCTTGTACTCTTCCTTCTCTTCCACATGTCAATGAACTTGGTTGCAATCATCAATGTGCATGGTTACAACGAAATTTGTGAGTTCTTGGGAGCTAACTGGTATGCACTTGTTGGAACAGCTGGTCTTGCTGCTCTTGTTGTTGTGCACTTTGTTTATGCTTTCATTCTTACAATTCAGAACAGAAAGGCTCGCGGTTCACAGCGCTATGCTGTTGCCGAAAGACCAAAGGCTGTATCTTGGGCATCGCAGAACATGCTTGCTCTCGGTATTATCGTGGTTTTGGGTCTTGGTCTTCACCTCTTTAACTTCTGGGCTAAGATGCAGTTGCCCGAGGTTCTCGAGAAGATGGGTATGCATGTAGAGAAGGTAACACTTGGTTTGGCAACAGATGGTTCTTACTACATTGCAAAGACATTCAGTTGCCCTGTTTATGTTGCTCTTTATGTTGTTTGGTTGGGTGCTTTGTGGTTCCACCTCACACACGGTTTCTGGAGCGCAATGCAGACACTCGGTTGGAACAACAAGGTATGGCTCTGCCGTTGGAAGGCTGTCGGTAACGTTATCGTTACTTTGATTATCCTTGGTTTCTTGGCAGTGGTTGTTGCCGGTGCATTTGGTCTTGGCTCGCTTGGCGACATTGACTTGAAGGCATACAGTGAAGCTATTGAGTGTGCAAAAGAGTGCGGTATTTGATATAAAACATAAAACATACAATTATGGCTAAAATAAGTTCAATAAAAGTGGATTCTAAAATCCCTGAAGGCCCATTGGCTGAAAAGTGGACCAACTATAAGGCACATCAGAAATTGGTGAACCCTGCCAACAAGCGTAAGTTGGACATCATTGTTGTTGGTACAGGTCTTGCCGGTGCATCTGCTGCCGCATCACTCGGTGCCATGGGTTTCAATGTGCTTAACTTCTGCATCCAGGATTCTCCACGTCGCGCTCACTCAATTGCTGCGCAGGGTGGTATCAATGCTGCAAAGAACTATCAGAACGACGGCGACTCTGTTTACCGTCTTTTCTACGATACAATCAAGGGTGGTGACTATCGTGCACGAGAGGCTAACGTTCACCGTTTGGCCGAGGTTTCAGGTGCTATCATCGACCAGTGCGTAGCTCAGTGTGTACCTTTCGCACGCGAGTACGGCGGTCTCTTGGCTAATCGTTCATTCGGTGGTGCTCAGGTATCGCGTACATTCTATGCCCGCGGTCAGACCGGTCAGCAGCTTCTTCTTGGTGCATACTCAGCACTCAACTACCAGGTAAATCAGGGTACTGTTAAGGTTTATACCCGTTACGAGATGCTTGATGTTGTAATCATCGACGGTCGTGCGCGCGGTATCATCGCGCGTAACCTTGTAACAGGTAAGGTTGAGCGTTTCGCTGCTCACGCAGTGGTTATCGGTACCGGTGGTTATGGTAATGCTTACTTCCTTTCTACAAATGCTATGGGTAGCAACGGTTCTGCTGCTCTCCAGTGCTATCGCAAGGGTGCTTGGTTTGCAAATCCATGTTATGCACAGATTCACCCTACCTGCGTTCCTGTTCACGGTGACAAGCAGTCTAAGTTGACACTTATGTCCGAGTCACTCCGTAACGACGGTCGCATTTGGGTACCAAAGAAATTGGAGGATGCAAAGGCTCTCCAGGCCGGCAAGAAGCATCCTAACGATATTCCTGATGAGGATCGCGACTTCTACTTGGAGCGTCGTTATCCAGCATTCGGTAACCTCGTTCCACGCGACGTTGCATCACGTGCTGCAAAAGAGCGTTGCGATGCCGGTTATGGCGTGAACAATACAGGTTTGGCCGTGTTCCTCGACTTCAAGTACGCTATCCAGCGTCTTGGTGAGGATGTAGTTCGCCAGCGTTATGGTAACCTGTTCGACATGTACGAGGAGATTGCCGATACTAATCCATACAAGGAGCCAATGATGATCTTCCCTGCTATCCACTACACAATGGGTGGTATCTGGGTGGACTATGAGTTGCAGACATCAATTCCAGGTTTGTTCGCTATCGGTGAGGCTAACTTCAGTGATCATGGTGCAAACCGTCTTGGTGCTTCGGCTCTCATGCAAGGTCTTGCCGATGGTTATTTTGTTCTTCCTTATACAATCCAAAACTACCTTGCCGACCAGATTCAGGTTCCACGCTTCAGCACTAACGCTCCTGAATTCGTAGAGGCCGAGAAGGCTGTAAACGACAAGATTGCCAAGTTGATGGCTATCAAGGGTACACGCAGTGTCGATTCTATCCACAAGGAACTTGGTCTTGTAATGTGGGACAATGTAGGTATGGCACGTACCAAGGAGTCTCTTGAGAAGGCTCTCAAGGAGATTGACCGCGTTGAGAAACTCTTCTGGAGTGAACTTCGCATTCCTGGTGATGCCGATACTCTCAACATTGAGCTCGAGAAGGCTCTCCGCTTGCTCGACTTCATTGAGATTGGCCGCTTGATGGCGTACGATGCTCTCAACCGTGAGGAGTCTTGTGGTGGTCACTTCCGTGAGGAGCACCAGACCGAAGAGGGTGAGGCTAAACGTGACGATGAGAACTTCTCATACGTGGCTTGCTGGAAGTACACAGGCCAGGGTCAGGAGCCGGAACTCATCAAGGAGGACCTCAACTATCAGTACATTAAGGTACAGCAGCGTAACTACAAAAACTAATCATTCCTAAATTTGTAAGCAATGGACAAAAATATAAGTTTTACATTGAAGGTATGGCGTCAGAGAGGTCCTAAGGCTAAAGGTGCTTTCGAGACCTATCAGATGAAGGATATTCCGGGCGATACCTCATTCCTCGAGATGCTTGATATTCTTAACGAGCAGTTGGTAAACGAGAATAAAGAACCGGTTGTGTTCGACCACGACTGCCGCGAGGGTATCTGCGGTATGTGTTCACTCTATGTGAACGGTCACCCACACGGCCCTGCTACAGGTGCAACAACCTGTCAGCTCTATATGCGCCGTTTCAAGGATGGTGATGTTATCACCGTTGAGCCTTGGCGTTCTGCAGGTTTCCCTGTAATCCGTGACCTTATGGTTGACCGTACAGCGTTCGACAAGATTCAGCAGGCTGGTGGTTACGTATCTATCAACACCGGTGGTATGCCCGACGCTAATGCAATCCCCATTGGAAAGGATATTGCTGAGGAGGCTATGGATGCTGCTGCATGTATCGGTTGCGGTGCTTGTGTTGCTGCATGTAAGAACGGTTCAGCTATGTTGTTCGTTTCAGCAAAGGTTAGCCAGTTCGCATTGTTGCCACAGGGTAAGGTTGAGGCTAAGAAGCGTGTTAAGGCTATGGTTGCCAAGATGGACGAACTCGGTTTCGGTAACTGTACAAACACCCGCGCTTGTGAGGCAGAATGTCCCAAGTGTGTATCAATCAGCAATATCGCACGTTTGAACCGTGAGTTCATCAAGGCGAAACTGAAAGATTGATAATTCCTTATAATAATTAAGATTGAGTGCGACTATTTGTTAGTCGCACTCAATTGTTTTTTTTAATTCTCTGCCTGTAACGATTGACGAACAATTATTTACGTGGAACGATGATAGTAGAGATTGTATCGTCCGTCTGCATGCAAGTAATATGATATAATTAATCCGAAAGTAATTGACTTTCGGATTAATTATTATCCTCTTAAAACAATCAGCCCTTCTGGGCCCATGTTAAAAAGTAAATCCAATATACAGAGGTTTGGGATAAAGCCGTTGCGTTGTGCAAATACCTGGTAATAGGGAAGTGGCGTATAGCCTTTTATGTCTGTCAATGCCTTTGGCTCTGCTATGTGTCGCAGGTCGATAAATTCTGCTGGCTTATTGCTGTTGTCAATAATCTTGACCTCTCTGTCAAGTCCTAACAATTCGCTTATCACTTGGTGCAGGCGTAAATTGAAATCCATTAGGAAACCGTCACGTTCTTCATAGAAATGTGCAAAGTCGTCGGCATAATAGTCGAAGAACGGGCTCTTGCGGTATGCACTTACCATTGCGTTCCAATGCTGGTGACGCCAATTGCCGTGTTCGCTTATCCGCACGTCGCGCATTGCTATCCTGCCACCGTCGTGTATTACCGGTATCGTGAGGTTCTGTGTGCCGTTCTCTGTGGCTATAACCGCACGGTTGCGGTATGTCTGCTTGACAAACGGCTCGTCACCGTTTATTACCAATGCCTTGCACTTGTATAGCTGTGCGTACAATGGTATGGGAGCGAGGTATAACGGGTGTGACAGCAGTTCCATTCTTCTGTTATTTGAAACTCTCGACACAACGGAACAGGCGTTTCCAACGTACCTTGCCGTCGAACCAGCTACGGTCCTTGTCGAGCGATAGCCATATGAACAAGGGCTTTCCTACAATATGGTCTTCGGGAACAAATCCCCAGCAGCGTGAGTCGGCACTGTTGTGTCGGTTGTCACCCATCATCCAATAGTAATCCATCTTGAATGTGTAGCTGTTGCTCTCCTTGTCGTTAATGAATATCTTCCCGTCCTTTACCTCCAATTTGTTACCCTCGTAGTCAACAATAGGGCGTTCGTAAACGGCTATATTATCAAGAGTAAGCTCTATGCTTTCGCCTTTCTTGGGAATCCACACCGGTCCGTAGTTGTCAACAGTCCAGCCTTTGTTTCCGTTAAGTGGGTATATTCCCTGTGTGTAGTCGTTGTTGACAATGCTTATCTCCTTTACAAGTTTTGTGTTGCTTGCCAATTTCTGGTAGCTGTCGTTTGTCAGCGGCAACTGTCCTGCCTGACGCAGCATGGCAAGGTCATCCTTGCTTATATCAAGTTTGCGTCTAAGGCCTTCAGGCATAGTCTGTGCCAGTTCCACATTGTAGTTGAACTGTACATTCTTAGGCTGCTCTATCTGCTTGCCGTCGATATATATTGCTTTGTCCTTTATCTCAAGTGTGTTGCCAGGGAGTCCAATGCAACGTTTTACGTAGTTCTCTCTGCGGTCGACAGGGCGGTGTACGATTTTTCCGAATATTTCAGGGCGTTCTGATATGTACTGTTTGCCGTCGTTGTAATATGTCTGGTAAATCTTTCTGGCCTCTTCTGCATTTGTACCATCTACGGTCAGTTCCGGGTTAAGCTGTCTGCCGAGCTCATAGCATATAGCATGGAAATCTATTATCTCCGGGTTTGTTGTCGCTACATCTCCTGCAGGGTAATTGAACACGACAATGTCACCTCGCTCAATATTTTCCAATCCCGGTACACGCTCATAATCCCACTGTATTGCGTCTATGTAGCTTTTACCGCCAATAACAGGCATGGTGTGCTGTGTCAATGGCATGCTCAATGGTGTCTGTGGCTTGCGTGGTCCGTAATTGTACTTGCTTACAAAAAGGTAGTCACCTACAAGCAACGATTTTTCAAGAGAAGATGTAGGGATTACATAATTCTGGAAAAAGTATAGATGTACAAAATATACGGCAACAAGGGCAAAGACAATGGCATCTACCCATCCCATAACCTTGCGTACTGTGGGATTTTTTGATGTTTTCCACCAGTCCCATGGTATGAAACGTGTTGTGTAGCAATCAACGATGAATGGTATTACAATAATACCCATCCAGCTTTTCACCCAAACGAGGAAAGCTATATACAGCGCAAGATAGACACTCATCTTTATGAGCGCCTTGCGGGTTGTCTTTACCCTCCTGCCTAAAAAGCCAAATTCCAAATCCATTACAGCCGCCTTTTAGAAATTGAACAAATCATTCATGCCCAACATGCCACTATGTCCAGCTGTATATTCAGCCGCAATCACAGCGCCCAAAGCAAAGCCGTTACGGTTGTGAGCGTCATGAGTGATAGTGATGGTATCTGCGTCCGACCCATAGGTGATAGTGTGAATACCAGGTACTTCGTCGCGGCGTATTGCGTCAATCTTAATCTCGGTGGGCTTGGGGACAGCGCCCTTTGTCACAGTACCGTCTGGGTTGGTGAGGTCGCCCATTACCCAATTGAATTTGTGGACGATGTTCTCGAGAATACCTTCGGCAAGAGTTATCGCTGTACCGCTGGGAGCATCGAGCTTGTGAATGTGGTGAGTCTCTTCAATCCCCACTCTGTAGTTGTCGAAGTTGCTCATTATACGGGCAAGATATTTGTTTACGGCCGAGAATATTGCCACACCAAGGCTGAAGTTGCTTGACCAAAAGAGTGTCTTGCCCTCCTTCTCACATTTCTCGCGCATCTCGGCCTCATGTTGCTGGTACCAGCCGGTACTACCGCTGACAACTTTAACGCCAGCCTCCATTGCTTGAATACAATTGTCGTATGCAACATGCGGTGCTGTAAATTCAATAGCCACATCTGCACTTGCGAATGCAGCACCTTTCATGTCGTCACGGTTATCAATATCTATGATTGACACGATCTCGTGTCCTCTCTCAAGGGCAATTTTTTCAATGGTCTTGCCCATTTTTCCATATCCTATAAGTGCTATTTTCATCTTAAAAATGTATTTTACTCTGCGAAGATAAATAAAATTTTATTTATAGTATATCTTTTAATTACAAATAACAGTAGAGCAAAGCTCGTTGTGTTTATTTGTTTATGAAATTTTTCGTAAGCCATCTGCGTACTGGTTCGTCGTACAGCTTAAGGCACAGGAAGGCAAGCACAATACTCGAAGTGACAACAACAAGCGCCATGCCCCAGCAGTCCTGTAATGTATAGTATTCATTTTTAATGAGCCATGCATAGAACAGGTACATTATAGGGTAGTGTACAATGTATAACGGGTAAGATATGTCACCAAGCAATTTGTTGAGTCTTGCAGTTCTTTCTCCACAACATCCGCAAGCTCCCAACCAAACTATGAAAGGGAAAATTATTGCTATGCATACAACTTCATAAAGGCTGTTGATGCTTGTATTGCCCGGTGAAGCAATGTATGGTACGGAAAAGAGTAGAATAAGCATGGCGCTACATGTCCAGAATGCTCCTTTTACCTTACGAGGCCTGAATGTGCGTGCTATGAGCATACCCATTGTGAAAGGGAAGAGCATGCGGACCAATCCACCCCAGAAATTGACCTCATCTATTGTCCAGCCAACACCTACCATGTCATAACCCGATACGTTTCCAACAAAGAACCATGTGTGCAATATTCCAAGAATGATAGTCAGGGTTGCCAATAATTTTGTTGACAGGTGGCGTATGAACAGTGCGTAAAGGATGTTGCCCAAATATTCAAAGAAAAGTGACCATCCCGGGCCATTCAACGGGAACATCTCGCCGTTGCCACGCACCTCATAGGGTACGCCCGGTACGGCAGGTATCATAAACATTGTCAAGAGCAATGCAATCATTACCCAACTTGTCGGTGCGGTAGTGCCGTCCCATTTCTCAAACCCGGCAATGGCGAAGGTTATGAATCCTATTATCGCACCCATTACCAGCATGGGGTGAAGGCGAATAAGGCGGCGTTTGAAAAATTGCCATGTATTCATCTTTTTCCAGCGGTCGTCATATGCGTAACTTATTACGAAGCCCGAAAGGATGAAGAAGAAATCTACGGCTATATGTCCATGGTTGAGTGTGGATATTATACCGCTACCGGCTTCGTTTGTAATTTCTGCGAAAGAGAAACCTTCGAAAATGTGATAG
The DNA here is from genome assembly GCA_045630965.1 of Bacteroidaceae bacterium. GTDB lineage: Bacteria > Bacteroidota > Bacteroidia > Bacteroidales > Bacteroidaceae > HGM04593. The sequence continues at coordinate 9,933 of JAZQTU010000039.1, forward strand.
AAGAGTACCAGTATTGCGGCAACTCCTCTCAAACCGTCAAGTAGTTCATAATGTGGTTTGGTGTCGGCAAAAGATGCCGATGAAAATGTGCTTTTTTGCATGTTTATTATGTAAAAGAATATTTGCCTGTCTTGCAAATGTAATATTTTTTGCTGTAACAGTCTGATATTTTTGCTGGAATATTCCCCTTTATACGCGCGTAATTAAAAATAAAAACGTATTTTTGTAAATTGTGAAAAAACAGGTTTTTGAAGGCGATAAAAATAAAAACAAAAGATAATACAAAATGGAAAAGAAATTCAAAAGAACTCTTGTGACATCGGCCTTGCCATACGCAAACGGCCCTGTCCACATCGGCCACCTTGCAGGTGTGTATGTACCAGCCGATATTTATGTACGCTATCTTCGTCTGAAGGGTGAGGATGTTCTCTTTATCGGTGGTAGCGACGAGCACGGTGTGCCTGTTACACAGCGTGCCCGCAAAGAGGGTATCACTCCACAGGATGTGGTAGACCGTTACCATGGTATCATCAAGGAGAGTTTCGAGGGATTCGGCATTTCGTTCGATGTATACAGCCGTACAACATCCGAAACTCACCATAAATTCGCTTCGGAGTTCTTCCGTAAACTCTACGATGACGGCAAGTTGGTAGAACAGACTTCAAAGCAGTTCTACGATGTAAAGAACGAAAAGTTCCTTACCGACCGTGACGTTGTCGGCGAGTGCCCATACTGCCACAAGCAGGCATATGGCAACCAGTGCGAGGAGGGATGCGGCCGTGCTCTTGAGCCAACAGAACTTATAAATCCACGTTCAAAGGAGACTGGTGAGACACCTATTTTGAAGGAGACAAAGAACTGGTATCTGCCACTCAACGACTACCAGCAGTGGCTTAAGGAGTGGATTCTGGAGAACCACAAGGAGTGGCGTCCAAATGTATACGGACAGTGCAAGAGCTGGCTTGATATGGACTTGCAGCCACGTGCCATGACACGTGACCTTGATTGGGGAATACCTGTACCCGTAGAGGGTGCCGACGGTAAGGTGCTCTATGTGTGGTTCGATGCCCCTATCGGATACATCTCTAACACAAAGGAATTGTGCGATAAGGATCCCGAGAAGCACGGCACTTGGGAGCAGTGGTGGCAGAGTGAGGATACACGTCTTGTACACTTCATCGGTAAGGACAACATCGTATTCCACTGTATCATATTCCCTGTAATGATGAAGGCTCACGGTAAATACGTGATGCCCGACAACGTTCCGAGCAACGAGTTCCTCAATCTTGAGGATGACAAAATCTCAACATCGCGCAACTGGGCAGTATGGCTCAACGAATACCTTGTTGACTTCCCCGGCAAACAGGATGTATTGCGCTATGTCTTGACAGCTAATGCTCCCGAAACCAAGGACAACAACTTTACATGGAAGGATTTCCAGGCACGCAACAACAACGAACTTGTTGCTGTTTACGGTAACTTCGTGAACCGTGCTTTGGTGCTTACAAAGAAATATTTCGACGGCAAGGTTCCTGCATGTGGCGAATTCAATGATTACGACAAGGCTATTATCGATGAGTTCGTGAATGTGAAGTCTAAGGTTGAAAGCCTGCTTGATAACTACAAGTTCCGCGAAGCACAGAAGGAGGCTATGGAACTTGCACGTATCGGTAACCGTTACTTGGCTGAAACAGAGCCTTGGAAACTTGCGAAGAGCGATTTGGGCCGTGTGGCTACAATTCTTAACCTCTCATTGCAACTTGTAGCAAACCTCGCTATTGTGTTCGAGCCATTCTTGCCTTTCAGCAGCAAGAGATTGCGTGAGATGCTCAATCTTACATCGTTTGAGTGGGCAAGCCTCGGAAGTATCGCATTGCTCGCCGAAGGTCATGAACTTGGCGAGGTTGGTCTGCTGTTCGAAAAGATAGAGGATGACGCTATCCAGGCGCAGCTGGACCGCCTTGAACGAATCAAGAAAGAAAACGAGGCTGCAAACTACAAGGCCAATCCTATTCGTCCTGAATGTTCATTCGATGACTTTATGAAACTTGACCTTCGTGTAGGTACAGTTCTTGAGTGTGCTAAAGTTCCAAAGGCTGATAAGTTGCTACAGTTCAAGATTGATGATGGTCTTGAGACACGTACAATTCTTTCGGGTATAGCAAAGCACTTCAATCCAGAAGAACTTGTTGGCAAGCAGGTCTGCTTTATTGCCAATCTGCCTCCACGCACTCTTCGTGGCATTGTAAGTGAAGGTATGATTCTAAGCGCTGAGGATAACGAAGGAAAACTCTCATTGCTTACAGTTACGCCGCAGACCAAGCCTGGTAGCGAGATAAAGTAACAGGGGCAAAATTTCAATGAGTAAAGAGAGTACATCACCCAATCTGAAACATGCTGTCGCAAAGGGGTTCCTTTGGGGCGGCATGAGTAATGCTGTATGCCAGGTTCTGAGCCTTTTCTTCGGAATCTTTCTGGCGCGCATACTGACACCGGATGACTATGGACCGATAGGCATGATTGCCATATTCTCTGCAATAGCCGGTTCTCTACAGGACAGTGGCTTTGTCGCTGCTATTGCAAACCGCAAGAAGGTTGGTCATGACGATTACAATGCCGTATTCTGGTTCAGTATTCTCATTTCGTTCTTCATGTACGGTATCCTGTATGCATGCGCTCCATTGTTGGCCAGTTTTTTCAATGAACCGATACTTGTATCTCTTTCCCGTTACAGTTTTTTGAGTTTTGTGATATCGGGCTTTGGCATAGCACCATCAGCCTATCTGTTCCGAGAACTTAAGGTCAAGGAAAGGTCCATTGCATCTGTACTTTCCGTTGTTGCAACAGGTGTTGTCGGTATAGCAATGGCTGTCAATGGCTACTCATATTGGGGTATTGCTACACAAACCATTGCTTATGTCCTTGTACGCACTATCGTACGTTGGTATTATACACCTTGGCGTCCTACACTGAAAGTGAACTTCGCTCCGTTGAAGTATCTTTTTGCTTTCAGTTACCGCCTGTTGATTACAAGTGTGTTCCAGCGTTTCAACTGGAATATATTCTCATTTATCCTTGGTAAATTCTATAGCCGTACCGATGTAGGAAACTATACAAAGGCTGCAGAATGGTTCAATATGGGAGGCGAGGTCGTGAACGGTATGGTAAATGCTGTGGCGCAACCGGTATTGGCAAAGGTCGTTGACGATAATGAACGACAGTTGCGCGTGTTCCGTAAAATGCTCCGTTTTACTGCTTTTGTGGCATTTCCTCTGATGCTCGGAATATCGTTGGTTTCAAAGGAACTCATCGTAGTGGTGATAACAGACAAGTGGCTTGAGAGTGCCAAGATATTGCAGATACTTACTGTCTGGGGTGCTTTCATGCCAATACAGTCAATGCTGACCCATCTGCTTGTAAGCCGTGGACGCTCTGGCATATTCATGTGGTGTACAATAATTCAGGGATTGCTTACATTGGCAATGTTGCTTGTAATGTCATCCTGTGGAATAAAACTGATGCTGGTCGCTTACTGTGTATTCAATATTGCATGGCTGTTCGTTTGGAACCATTATGTTAAGCGTGAGATCTCTTTGACATACACAATGTTTGTCCGTGACATGTTGCCCTATATGATGCTTTCGGTCATTGTAATGTCTGCCACATATGGATTGACATTCTGGATTGACAATGTCTATCTGTTGCTCGTGTCAAGAATATTTATAGCAGCCCTGTTATATATTTTCATTGCATGGATAATGCGTAGTGAGGAACTTGCCGAAATAGTGGCTTTTTTGTTCAAACGTAAAAAAGAGTATTGTTCATGAAAAAGATTCTGTACGATAACCAGATGTTTACGTTACAGCGTTTCGGAGGTGTCACCCGGTATTTTGCCGACCTGATATACAACCTTCCTGCTGAAGAGTTCGTTGCGGAACTGCCGATGCGTTACTGTGAGAACCATTATGTAACGGAAACATATGTCCAGGAGTTTGAAAAGTTTTCCTTTCCGCAGAATTACCGTATAAGGCGCAGGTTGTATGCGCTTGCTAATGACAGGGTTGTAAGTAATGCCGTAAAACATGGTGAATACGATATATTTCACCCTACATACTATAATCCTTTTTTCCTTAAGGCGCTTAATGAGAGGCAAAAGCCTCTTGTGCTTACAATTCATGACATGACTTTCGAGCGTTATCCGCAGAATGTCCTGATATATGACAACACAATCAACAACAAGAAAAAACTTGCTTCGAGAGCCAATCATATAATAGCTGTAAGCGAGAATACCAAAAAGGATATTGTCGAGATATTGGGAATTGATCCTTCAAAGATAAGTGTCGTATATCATGGATATAAGCCAATAGCCGATGCTGCTCCACAGCTGTTTGACCGTTATATCCTTTATGTGGGTGAGCGCAGAGGGTACAAGAATTTTTATTCATGGCTTGAGGCAGTGTCTCCAATATTGATATCTGACCCGGGCTTGAAGATTGTATGCACAGGTAATCCTTTCAGTGCATCGGAATTGTCTTTGTTCGCGAAATTAGGCGTTGCGGAAAGGCTTGTGCATATAGCAGCAAACGATGCGCAGATGGCATCGCTTTATCGTCATGCTTTGTGTTTCGTATTCCCGTCACATTATGAGGGTTTCGGAATTCCAATCCTTGAGGCTTTTTCCAACCGTTGCCCTGTCTGTTTGAGCAATTCCAGTTGTTTTCCCGAGGTTGCAGGTGATGCGGCACTCTATTTCAATCCTGATGATGCTCAGTCAATGCAGGATGCTCTGAAAGAGATGCTCGCTTCTTCTGTTCTTTGTGATGAACTTCGTGTGAAGGGTACAATACGTGGAAAGGATTTTTCCATTGAAAAAATGGTTTCTGCCACATGTGATGTGTACCGCAAGGTGTAATATAAAATTTAGGAAATAAATATTTATGATATTATGAACTGTAAATTCAATTGTAAAGGTATAATACCGCATATAGTGGCTGTTCTGGCATTCCTTGTGCTTACATTGGTATATTTTGCACCGGTGCTTGAAGGTAAGGATATACGACAGGCTGACGCTGTAGGTTCAATGGGCTGGGGTAAGGATGCAAAGGATTACCACGAAGAGACCGGTGAATATTCCTACTGGTCAAATGCGATGTTTTCAGGTATGCCATGTAACTATACGTTTGCTCCAGAACCGGCAAATATATTCAAGCCATTGGGTGAGGTCATAACACTCAGGGTCTTTGGAGCTTCTGCACGCCACGTCGGTTGTATATTTGTCACTTTCATTGGCTGTTATCTGCTGTTCCTGGCATTGGGATGTAATCCTTGGTTGAGCATTGCCGGTTCCATAGTATATACTCTTGGATCATATAATTTCATAATAATATCTGCCGGGCACATGAACAAGAGCCTTGTCATAGCTACAATGGCGCCTGTTATTGGAGGTATTGTCCTCTGCTACCGAGGAAAACTTCTGGCTGGAGCTTTGTTGGCTCTGTTGTTTGCCGGTCTGAATATATTGTGGAGTCATCAGCAGGTAACATATTATCTCTTCTTGACAGCTTTGATAATGGCAGTGGTATATTTCATATATGCATGGCGAGAGAAATGGCTTCCATACTACTTCAAGGCTACAGGTGTGCTAGCTATTGTTGCCTTGATGGCTGTTGCTCCGGCTATTGGACAGCTTGTACCTACAAATGATTATGCGAAAGACTCAATGCGTGGCGGTTCTGAACTGAGTGCTGTTGATGGCGAGAAGGAGAATGGTCTTGATATAGATTACGCATTCAGCTGGAGCTATGGCAAAGTTGAGAGCCTTACGCTGCTTATCCCGGACTTTTATGGTTCATCTTCACATTACAATGTTGGTACAGAGAGTGAACTCTATAATGCGTACCGTAAGGTTATGATGAACGGATATGCCGACATGATAATGGAGCAGAATCCCGGTGCAACAAGAGCTGAAGCCATCAGATATATAAATTCGGACCGTGAGTTGAGAAGTGTGATAAACAGTGAGGCGAGGAATTTCGCAAGCGCTGCTCCCACTTATTGGGGAGACCAGCCGTTTACTGAGGGACCTGTATATGCCGGTGCTATCGTCTGCTTCCTTTTTGTACTTGGATTGTTCATTCTTAAAGGAGCTGAAAAGTGGTGGCTTCTTGCTGCAACAATTTTCTCTCTTGTGCTGGCATGGGGACGTAACATGTCCGTTATAAATAATTTCTTGTTCGAATATCTGCCTTTGTACAACAAGTTCCGTACTCCTGCCATGGCTCTTGTCATAACTACAATGACAATGTCGATAATGGCTGTGCTTGCCGTGAAGCGTTTTATGGAAATGGCAAAAGAGAATGATGAGGCTGTGCGCAAGACTTTGACAAACGGTCTCTTCAAGTCATTTGCCATTGTTGGCGGTATTGTACTTTTCTTTGCATTGTTCGGTGGGTCACTTTTCAGTTTTACCTCTCCTGTTGATGGTAATATAAGCCAGATGCCTGAACTTTATGACGCTCTCATAAAAGAGCGCGGAAAGCTGCTCGTTGCCGACGCATGGCGTTCGTTGGGCTTTATTGTTGCAGCAGCTGTGCTGTTGTTCATATATCTGCGTGGCAAGTTGAAGAACACTGTTTTTATTATTTTGACAGGAGTACTGTTTGTTCTTGACATGTGGCCGGTAAGCTGGCGTTTCTTGTCACATGACGACTTTATGCCAAAGAAGGAGACAACGGCAATTCAGGTAACTGAAAACGATAGAGAGATAATGCGTCTGGCAGGCGACGATCCTCATTATCGCGTCTTTAACCTGACTTCAAGTCCATTCAACGAGGCATTTACATCATATAAGCATAAATCAATAGGTGGATATAGCCCTGCGAAATTGGCACGTTATCAGGATTTGATTGACAGACATCTTTCAAAGATGAACTGGAATGTCATCTCTATGTTGAATACAAGGTTTGTAATAACTGATGACGGAGTGGTTGAGAATATTCCGGCATACGGTTTGCCCGGTGCCTACGGCAATTGCTGGTTTGTTAATGACATCAATTGGGTACATGGTGCTCATGAAGAGATTGATGCAATAGAGAACGTCGATAAGAATACTGTGCATATTGATGATTCGTGGAGAAAATATATCCCGGATGCGGACAAGTATATGAATGATGCCGAAGGCTGGATAAAGCTCAAGGAGTACCGCAATCCAGGAAACATTGTTTACGAAAGCAGTTGCGAAGCACCGAAAATGGCCGTTTTCTCCGAAGTTTATTACAAGACATGGAAGGCATATATTGACGGCGAGGAGGTTGCTCCTGTGCGTGCGAACTATGTATTGCGTGCTCTACCTGTACCAGCTGGAGAACATGTAATTGAGTTCAAATGTTATGATGATGTCATGGCTACGAGTCACCGTTGGTCATTGTATATGTCAATATTGGTTGGCATTATAGTGGTTGCTGTAGCATCGGTTGTTGTTTACCGTAAATTCAGGCAATAAACAATTATGGCATTACAACCTAAATTTACCATAATAACAGTAACATACAATGCTTCGTCTGTCATACGACCGACGCTTGAGAGCGTGCGTTCGCAGACCTATGCCAATTATGAGTATATACTTGTTGACGGAGGCTCATCCGATGATACAGTTGCCGTGGCAATGTCAACAGGTATGGATTTTGCTCACATTGTAAGTGAACGTGACAATGGTATATATGATGCCATGAATAAAGGTATAGCCCTTGCCAAAGGTGATTACCTCTGTTTCCTTAATGCCGGTGATTCATTCCATGCGCCTGATACTCTTCAAACAATTGTCAATTCCATTAAGGAATATACGGAGTTGCCCGATGTTCTCTATGGCGAAACGGCAGAAATAGATGCTGAACGAAAATTTGTACGTATGAGGCGTCTTAAGGCGCCGGAGGTGCTTACCTGGCGAAGTTTCAGAAACGGTATGCTTGTGTGTCATCAGGCGTTCTATGCACGTCGTGAAATTGTGCCTATGTACAATCTGAAATACCGTCTGTCATCTGATGTAGACTGGTGTATACGTGTCATGAAACGTGCCGGGGAAATGGTAAATGTCAATGCTGTTGTTGTGGATTATCTGCAAAACGGACTATCTTTGCGCTATCACCGCAAGTCGCTTGTTGAACGTTTCAATGTGATGTGCCGGCACTACGGCTGGTTGCCGACAATAGGAAGGCACATATATTTTGCGTTCAGAGCATTGCTGAAGAAATAAAGGATTAAACTTATAAAAACTATAAATTATGTTTTCAAAAGAGACTTATATCGCACGCCGTAAGGCTTTGAAGGAGAGGGTTGGCAATGGCTTGTTGCTTTTCCTTGGCAACAATCTCACAGGTGTAAACTATGCTGACAATACATACTACTTCCGTCAGGACTCCACATTCCTTTACTATTTTGCATCGGATTATGAGGGGTTGGCGGCTGTAATCGATATTGACAATGACAAGGAGATTATTTTTGGCAATGAACTTACCATCGATGATATTGTATGGACCGGAGTGCAGCCTACAATCAGAGAGAAGAGTGAACGCGTGGGCATTGAGGAGATACGTCCTATGTCAGCTCTTGCAACATATGTGAAGGATGCCCAGGCAAAAGGACAGAATGTACATTTCCTCCCTCCATATCGCGGTGAACACCAGGTGTGGTTGCAGGAACTTCTTGGCATAAATCCTGCAGAACAGGCAGCAAAGGCTTCTCTGGATTTCATAAAGGCTGTTGTTGCTCAGCGTAATTACAAGAGCGAGGAGGAAATAGTACAGATAGAGGAGGCTGTGAATGTCTCTGTTGACATGCATTGTGCTGCAATGCGTGCCGTACATCCAGGAACTACTGAAGCTGAAATTGTTGCTGTTGTTCAGGCCGAGGCGCAGAAACACAACTTCAACCTCTCGTTCCCCGTTATTGCAACTGTGAACGGACAGACATTGCATAATCATGCATACGGCACAACCTCGCTCAGGGAAGGACAGATGCTCCTGCTTGATTCTGGTTGTGAAAATGCAATGCACTATGCTGGTGACCTTACTACAACAATGCCTGTAGGTGCTCATTTTACAGAGCAACAGCGTACTGTATGCAATATACTGCGTCGCGCTCACCTTACAGCACTTGAGAATATCAGACCGGGTGTAGAGTATCGTGAAGTGCATAAACTTGTACTCACAGAAATTGCAAAGGGAATGATTGACCTTGGACTGATGAAGGGAGATCCTGTTGAGGCTACAATCAAGGGTGCAACATGTATGTTCATGCCACACGGTCTTGGTCACATGATGGGTCTTGATGTTCATGACATGGAGAACCTTGGTGAGGTATATGTAGGTTACGAAGAGGGACGCACAAAGAGTCCGTTGTTCGGTTGGAAGTCTCTCCGCTTGGCAAAGGCTCTTGAACCGGGATTTGTATTTACTGTTGAACCGGGAATCTATTTCATTCCTGACCTTATCGACAAATGGCGTGCCGAAAAACAGTTTACCGATTTCATTTGTTACGACAAACTTGAAACATGGAAGAATTTTGGCGGTATGCGTGGTGAAGAGGACTATTATGTATTCGAAGGCGGTGCACGTCGTCTTGGCAAATACAAGCCAATGTCACCCGAAGAGATTGAAGCAGAACATAACAAGTGATTTGGCATAACAAGATAGCAGGGCAAGCATAAGCTTGCCCTGCTATCTTGTTATATGTACTTTATATATGTTCAGGCACGTTTGTGTGAACGGTAGCCATATATTGTAATTACAATGAAACATATCAGTGGCAGTATGAACGATATGTTTACAGCCGGCATGCCGGCAATTGTACCCATGTCTATTATAGCAGCCTGTACCGGTGGCATAATGGAACCACCGAGGATCGCCATGATAAGTCCGGCAGCTCCGAACTTGGCATCCTCATTCATTCCTTTCAGTGCAATGCCGTATATTGTCGGGAACATGAGTGACATGCAACCCGAAACGGCAACAAGGCAATACAATCCCCAGATATCCAGCAGGAATATCACTCCACATGTAAAGCAACATGCCAGTATGGCCAGTATTGCAAGGAGTTTCCCTGGTTTGATATATTTCAAAAGGAATGTACAGATAAATCTGCTGCAACAGAATATGACCATTGCTATGATGTTATATTTTTGTGACAGGATTTCTGCAGTTTTCTCATCCATACCGTTATTCATGAACAGGTGTGTGCCGTATTGTATTATGAATGTCCAGCACATAATCTGTGCGCCTACATAGAAGAACTGTGCTATTACACCTTCACGGTAGTTTGCTATGCTGAATATTCTTTTCAGTGTGGGCAAGAACTTGGTTCCTTTGTCTGTATCTCCACCTTTTGACATCTTTGTGAAGAATATCAAAAGGAAAATTACTGCGATGACCGCTCCTATTGCAAGATATGGCGCAATGAGTATACCCAGATCGGACTGTTTGAGAACCTCAAACTCTTCATTGGACAAACCGGCACGTTCTGCAGTGTCCATGGGATTCAGTTTTGCCTGAATAAAGTTCATTGCAACATACATTCCAAGCAGTGAGCCTATAGGGTTGAATGCCTGTGCAAGGTTAAGACGGCGGGTTGCTGTCTCTTCACTGCCCATGGTGAGAATGTATGGGTTTGCACTAGTCTCAAGGAATGAAAGACCACAGGTAAGTATGAAATATGCTATCAGGAATGGATAGTATTCACCTGTCATCTTTGCCGGGAAGAACAGCAACGCTCCCACTGCATACAATCCTAACCCAAGCAATATGCCTGCCTTGTAGGAATATTTACGTATGAACATGGCTGCAGGAAAAGCCATGGCGAAATATCCGCCATAAAAGGCAACCTGTACCAAAGCTCCGTCGGTAACGCTCATTCGGAATATCTTTGAAAAAGCCTTTACCATGGGGTTGGTTATGTCATTGGCAAAGCCCCACAGTGCAAAACATGATGTTATCAGTATAAAGGGAATAAGATAACTTACGCCGTCCTTGCTGATTATTGATTCTTTCTTTTCTTTACTCATGGTATTATTGAGGTTGATAAAGTTTGGGTTGTACGCTGTTTATCACAATCTGCTTCAGCTTGTCAATTTCGGTAATCTCTCCCATTGCTTTGATTTGCATGAGGATGTTACCTATCGCTGTAGCTTCAACAGGCCCAGCTGACACCGGAATGCCTGTGGCATTTGCTGTCAGTTGGTTCAGTAATTCGTTCTGGCAACCACCACCGATTATGTTCAGTTGTGTTATAGGGCTTGGGATGCATCTGTTCATCTGTTCAATACCCTGTTTGTATCTGAATGCCAAGGATTCTGTTACGCAGCGCATAAAGTCACCTTTTGATTGCGGTATCGGCATATTATGCTCCAAACAGTAATCCTGAATCTCCTTTTCCATGCTCGATGGATTCGTGAAACGTTCATCATCTACAGGAACTACAGAACGTATGCCTGATGATGTGGCTTCATCGATTATAGTCTTGTAATCGGTCTCTTCGCCACGCTCCTGCCATTCGGCAAAAAGGCGCTGTATGAACCACAGTCCTGTTATGTTCTGCAGGAAACGGATTCTTCCGCCAACACTTCCTTCATTTGTCATGCCGTTTATGCGCGCCTCTTCTGTTAATACAGGCTCGTCTACTTCTGTTCCGAGCAATGACCATGTTCCTGAACTCAGGAACGCAGCCGTTTTTTGTGTACATGGAACGGCAAAAACAGCGCTTGCAGTGTCGTGAGATCCTACAGCAACGACTTCAACTTCCCCGAGACCGGTCTCTTCGGCAATCTCTTTTCTTAGTTTGCCTCTTTTTGTGCCGGGCATGACAATTTCTCCGAAAATATGACGTGGAAGTCCTAACTCATTTATCAGGTTGTCGGACCAATCACGTTTGTCGGCATCAAGCAACTCCGATGTTGATGCAATGCTGTATTCATTATTGGCTGTTCCTGTAAGAAAGAAGCTGAACAGGTCAGGCATAAAAAGTAATTTGTCTGCAGCCGCCAATAACGGGCTGTTCTCCTTTTTCATGCTGTAGAGCTGAAAAAGGGTGTTTATATTTATAACCTGTGTACCTGTTTCGGTATAGTGCTTCTTACGGTCTATAAATGAGAAAACCTCTTCGGGCATGCCTTCGGTGCGGCTGTCACGGTAACAAACCGGGTTGCCCAAAAGGTTTCCCGCTTTGTCTATCAGGCCGAAATCTACTCCCCAGGTGTCTATACCAATACTTTTTACGTTATATCCTTTTTGTGCAGCCAACTTAAGACCGTTCTTCATGTCCTGAAAAAGTGACAGGAAGTCCCAATAAAGTCTCTCTCCCAACTTTATCTGTCTGTTCCCGAAGCGGCAGACCTCTTCTAGTTCCAGTTTGCCGTTTACGATGGAACCGGCAATAATGCGTCCGCTTCCTCCGCCAAAATCAACTGCCAAATATGTTTCTTTCATAAATTGAACTTATTTGCTCTTTTTGCCCAATACGTAGATTTCAAGGTCGTCAATCTCTTCTGGAGTCAGTACGCTGTAGTCACCACCGCTCTGCACTATTATACGGCATGCCATCTCAAAGAATGTTGCACGCTCGAAAACCTGGTCAAAGTCTTTGCCGCATACAACCTGTCCATGATTTGTGAGCAGGATTGAATTGTGTTCTTTCATGGCTTCCACCACAGCTGCCGCAAGTTCGGGAGAGCCTGGGCGGTAGTAGGGTACTACAGGAATTTCTTTTCCTACATGGCAGGGTACTTCTGCTGTAACATTGAAGTTGGTGGGCTTGTTCTTCATGCATGCAACAGCTGTTGCATATTCCGACTGGAAATGAAGCACGACATTTACATCGGGGCGTGAGCGAAGAATTCCCAAATGAAATGAGCTCTCCATCGATGGTTTGACTCCGTTTACGGGTGTGCCACTCTCGATGTTGCATATCGATACCTTTTCCTCTTTAAGATTGGGTACCCATGAGCCTGTTCCTGATACCAAAGCCTCCTCACCTATTCTCCATGATAGGTTACCGCTGCTGCAAAGCATTAGTTTTTCGTTGCCGTAACGATGTGCTTGTGACAGGAACTCCTGAATATGTTCTTTTGTAATCATTGTTCTGATAATTAATCATCATAGACCCCAGAAGGAGCCTATGATGTTGTTTATGTTTAATGGTTCGTGAATTTATTTGTAAATTGGACCATAGCTCTGGCAAGCTCTGTAGTCAGCTCCTTCCTTGTCCATGCCGAATGCGTTCCATGCTGCAGGACGGAATATATCATCTTCCGGAACGTTGTGCATGCATACAGGAATACGCAACATTGAGGCAAGTGTGATAAGGTCTGCTCCTATGTGTCCATAACTGATTGCACCATGGTTTGCACCCCAATTGTTCATTACAGAATAAACATCCTTGAACGGCGCTTTTGTTTCGTCAAGGCGTGGTACGAACCATGTGGTAGGCCATGTCGGGTCAGTACGCATGTTAAGAACCTCATGTATTTCAGGGTCAACGTCCGCTGTCCATCCTTCGGCAATCTGAAGGACAGGCCCAAGGCCTTTTATAAGGTTCAAACGGCTCATTGTTACAGGCATGCCACCTTTTGAAAGGAAGTTTGAAGAGAAACCGCCGCCTCTGAAGTAGTCGCGGTCAGCCGGTGGCCAGCATGTGTTCTTAAGGCAAGCCTCAACATCGGCTTCTGTCATTTCCCAGGCAGGTTTCATGCAGGGTTCTCCTGCAGCGTTAGTGCTGGCACCTGTTGCATCCAATGTGGTAGCGCCTGAATTTATAAGATGTATCATACCGCCCGATGCCAATCCGGTAAGTTCTTTGCCTGTTACACGCTTTACGGCTTCGGGTGACCAGTATGTACGTACGTCAGAGAACATCTGTCCGCATCCTGTGAGAAGTTTGCCGAACAGCATTGCTACAGCGTTGCATGCATCGTTTTCTGTCGCCACTACATATGCCTCGCGTATTCCGTTCCAGTCAAATGTACTGCAAAGTAGAGCTTCTGTGAAGTCACCGTTTGGCTTCCAATCGGTCCATTGGCGCTGACCCTGGAAACCGGCTGCTATGGCATTGTGACCGATAGCCTCCTCTTTGAATCCCATTTCACGCAGTTTGGGATTGCCTTTCATGAGGTCGCGGATGATAAGTGTCATCTTTACGACAAATTCCCAATCGGCATCCTTGCCGGCACGGTCTTTCTGTTTTTCAGGGCGGTTCTTATCCCAGCCCTCGTTTACTTTACAGTATTTCTCAGTCCATGCCATCGCTTTTTCATACTCTTCATGGTCGTAGATGCCTTCGTCCATGCGACGGAGAATCTCTGTTTCGTCTACGCTCTCATTGCGCATGCCAAGGTATTCCTGGAAGAAATTCTGGTCGACGATACTTCCTGCGATACCCATACACTGGCTACCTACAGACAGATAGCTCTCGCCGCGCATTGATGCAACAGCCACGGCTGCGCGTGCCCAACGAAGAATCTTCTCGCTTACATCGGTGGGGATTGTATTGTCATCGAGGTCCTGAACATCATGTCCATAGATGCCGAATGCAGGAAGGCCTTTCTGTGCGTGTCCTGCCAAAACAGCTGCCAAATACACAGCTCCAGGGCGTTCTGTTCCATTGAAGCCCCATACAGCCTTGGGCCAATGTGGGTGCATGTCCATAGTTTCACTACCGTAGCACCAGCATGATGTTACGGATATTGTTGCTCCAACACCTTCGCGTTCAAATTTTGCCTGACATGCCGCAGTCTCTGCAACGCGACCGATTGTGCCGTCTGCAATTACGCACTCAACGGGTGTACCGTCGGGGTGTTTCAGGTTTGCAGAAATCAACTCGGCAACAGCTTTTGCCAAATTCATGGTCTTCTCTTCGAGACTCTCTCTCACGCCTCCTTGACGTCCGTCAATTGTAGGGCGAATTCCGATTTTAGGATATTTACTCATCTTTGTTTTATTTTGTATTGTTATTGATAAATCTTCAATATTGTTTTAGTCACCTAAACCTTCAAGGTGACGTAACCTGTTTACAAACCTTATTCTTTTTTTTCGTGTATTGATGTTCGGGTGGTAACCGTTTCTGCTTTTCCTTTTACGAAGTTTTATCAGAACCTTTGAACTGAAAGCGATAATCAATACGCTAACTATTATTATCCATACAATCATAATGTCAGGTTGTCAGGGTTAATAATCAGGCTTTTTTATGTGTGTACACTATTACAAAAGGTGTGTCTTTTGTGTACATATTGCAATTCCTTTGCAATATAGTAAAAATCTTTCATAAGCAAGAAAAAAGTGATGAAGTTGTTAAAAATTAACACTTATATAATATTGTTTTACGGGGTAAAAAAACGTGTTGTTAAAAAGTTGGGAATGTTGATATTTTTTTGTTTTTTGTATTTGTAAATGTGAGCGATTTACTTATTTTTGCATTCCGTTCTGGAAAAAATAAAAAATCTAAATAAATATGATTCAAACTGTTGTTAAGCGCGACGGACGTATTGTCGGCTTTAATGAAGAGAAAATTATTACAGCTATCCGTAAGGCCATGCTTCATACCGACAAGGGTGAAGATATGTCACTTATCCGTCAGATTACAGACCACATCTCTTTCCGAGGTGATGCGCAGATGACTGTTGAGGCTATTCAGGATATGGTTGAGCTTGAACTCATGAAGAGTAGCCGCAAGGATGTTGCGCAAAAGTACATTGCTTACCGTAACCAGCGTCGCATTGCCCGCAAGGCAAAGACACGTGACATTTTCCAGGAAATCATCAACATCCAGTCAAACGATGTTACCCGTGAGAATGCTAATATGAATGCTGACACTCCGGCGGGTATGATGATGAAGTTTGCCAGCGAAACAACAAAGCCTTTCGTTGACGACTTCCTTTTGAGTGAGGAAGTCCTTGACTCGGTACGTCATAACTATCTTCATATTCACGACAAGGATTACTATCCGACAAAGAGCCTTACATGCTGTCAGCACCCACTTGACAATATTCTTATTAATGGCTTCAATGCTGGTCACGGCGAGTCACGCCCTGCAAAGCGCATTGAGACTGCCAGTATCATAGCATGTATCTCAATGGAGACTGCCCAGAACGAGATGCACGGTGGCCAAGCTATTCCGGCATTTGATTTCTATCTGGCTCCTTATGTACGTACAAGTTTTATTGAGGAACTCAAGAGCATTGAAAAATTGACAGGTGCCGACTATTCACACTTGTATAACAAGGAAGTTGATGATTA
Source organism: Bacteroidaceae bacterium (assembly GCA_045630965.1). GTDB lineage: Bacteria > Bacteroidota > Bacteroidia > Bacteroidales > Bacteroidaceae > HGM04593. Next base: position 26,207 of record JAZQTU010000039.1, read on the forward strand.
TATAGAGCAACCTCTTGATTTCCTTAGCGGTGACGACCGAATACTGCAGCATGCCATGAACAAGACTGTTGCACGTGTGCATCAGGCTATGGAGGCATTCATCCACAATATGAATACCATTCATTCGCGTGGTGGTAACCAGGTTGTGTTCAGTTCAATCAATTATGGTACTGATACATCAGCCGAAGGCCGTTGCATCATACGTGAGTTGCTTAACAGCACATATCGTGGTGTGGGTAATGGCGAAACTGCTATTTTCCCGATACAGATATGGAAAAAGAAACGTGGCGTAAGCTATTTGCCAACCGATCGTAACTACGATCTTTATCAGCTTGCATGTAAGGTTACTGCCCGTCGTTTCTTCCCTAACTTCCTGAATCTTGACGCAACATTCAATCAGAGCGAAGAGTGGAAGGAAAATGATCCTAAGCGCTATATGCATGAGGTTGCAACCATGGGTTGCCGTACACGAGTATATGAGAACCGCTTTGGTCCAAAGACATCAGTTGGCCGTGGAAACCTCTCTTTCTCAACAATAAATATTGTTCGTCTGGCAATTGAGTGTATGGAAGTTGCTGACCGTGAGCAGAGAATTGCCATGTTCTTTGCAAAGCTCGACAATCTCCTGGATGTTACAGCCCGTCAGTTGCATGAGCGCATGGAATTCCAAAAGACAGCGTTTGCAAAGCAGTTCCCGTTGCTTATGTCTTCGTTGTGGTTAGGCTGTGATAAATTGAAGGCGAACGATACAATTGCATCTGTCATCAATCAGGGTACATTGGGTATCGGATTCATTGGCCTTGCAGAGTGTCTTGTAGCTCTCCTTGGAAAGCACCATGGTGAGAGTGAAGAGGCACAGGAACTCGGATTGCGCATCATTACATATATGCGTGACCGTGCAAATGGTTTCTCTGAACAGTACCAGCATAACTATAGTATCCTTGCAACACCTGCCGAGGGACTTTCAGGACGTTTTACACGTGGAGACCGCAAACGTTTTGGCGTAATCCCCGGTGTTACCGACCGTGATTATTATACAAACAGTAATCATGTACCTGTTTATTACAAGTGCAGTGCGCGCCATAAGGCAGAAATAGAGGGACCTTATCATGACTTGACACGAGGCGGACACATATTCTATGTTGAAATGGATGGTGATGCAACACACAACCCCGAAGCAATCATGCGCGTGGTTGATATGATGGACCAGTATAATATTGGCTATGGTTCTGTGAACCACAACCGCAATCGTTGTCTTGACTGTGGACATGAGAACTCTACAAAAGATCTTCAGGAATGTCCTAAATGTGGAAGCAAGAATCTTGACAAATTGCAGCGTATTACCGGTTATCTTGTTGGTACAACCGACCGCTGGAACAAGGCAAAGCTTTCAGAGTTGAATGATCGCGTAATACACGAATAAGATGGCTGCTATCTCCATATTGGATATAGTAGAAGATACAACTGTCGATGGTCCTGGTTTCAGGACCACCGTCTATTGTGCAGGTTGTCCCAACCGTTGTCCTGGATGCCATAATCCACAATCATGGGACATCGCCAATGGACACGATGTCGATGTGGAGGAGATACTTGATGTTATTCTTGCCGACCCTTTCGCCGATGTTACATTCTCGGGTGGTGACCCTATGTTCCAACCAGTAGGTTTTACTGTTTTGGCAAAAGCAATAAAGGAACGCAGTAATAAGAATATATGGTGCTACACAGGCTATCTGTTCGAGGATTTGTTACAGGATCCGGTTCAAAAGGAACTGCTGCACTTTATTGATGTGCTGGTTGATGGTCGTTTTGTCGAGGTTCTGAAAGATGAAAGTTTACGTTTCCGTGGCAGCAGCAACCAAAGGGTTATTGATGTCCCAGCATCCTTGGCTGGTGGAAAAGTGGTTTTGTTGGATTTGTGACACTCATTTCTATGGCAGACAATTATCTTGAGAAGAAAATGGAGCAGTTTCGCTCCAATACAGGAATATCTCCGGCAAAGGGCAATAAAGGCTCTTTGTCGGTTTTGTTGTTGAAGAACCGCAGCACACGTGGGTTTGACTCATCGTTCAAGGTGCGTAAGGACCAGTTGCGACGTATTGTGTCGGTAAATAATAAGGTCGCTTCGGCAAGGAACAGACAACTGTTGCGTTTTTGCCTTGTGACCGATGAAAAGGCACATTTGGTATTGCCCCATATTAAAATGGGTAGTGCGTTGAGTGATATGCAACTGCCATTGCCGGGGACAGAACCTAATGCATTCATTATAGTCTGCTCAGTAGAAGAACCACATGTAAGCACATATATCGATTTGGGAATTTCTGTACAGAGTATGTTGCTACAGGCGGTGGAGATTGGCTTGAACGGTATATGCCTTATGTCTTTTGACAAGGATAAGATAAAAGAAAATTTATCATTGCCTTATGAACCATTGGTAGTGTTGCCAATAGGCAAAAGTGTTGAGAATATCCAGCTTGTAGATATGCCTTCCGGTGGTGACTGTAACTATTATCGTGAAGGCGGCATACATTATGTTCCGAAATTGTCGGTTGACGACCTTATAATATAGTAATTTATGAAGGAGAAAAATAGACGCCTCTTGTCGTTGGATGCCTTGCGTGGATTCGATATGTTTTTCATAATGGGCGGTGGTGCTTTGCTTCTGTCTGTATCTTCGTTTCTCCCGGGAAATGTTTCGGCTTTTATTGCAGAGCAGATGGAACATAAAGAGTGGCATGGATTTGCTTTTTATGATCTGATATTTCCGTTCTTTCTGTTCTTGGCCGGTGTCTCTTTGCCTTTTTCTCTTTCAAAACAGTTGTCATTAGGAAAGAACAAACTTAACATATCATTGAAATTTGTACGCAGGGCTGCGTTGCTCGTCTTTTTGGGCGTGTTGTATAATGGGTTATTGAATTTTGATTTTGAAAATCTGCGCTATGCGAGTGTCCTCGGCCGTATAGGTCTTGCTTGGGCTATTGCGGCATTGATATATCTCTGGGCTGGAAGAAAGGTTGCCGTAATTGTTTCTGTTTTCATTCTTTTGGGCTATTGGCTCTTGCTTGCTCTTGTAAAAGCGCCCGATGCGTTGCCTGAAATATCAAATTACTCAATGGAGGGTTCAATTGCAGGGTATGTTGACAGACTTTATTTGCCCGGTGCGCTACATTTAGGAATACATGACCCGGAGGGGCTACTTTCTACTTTGCCGGCAGTTGTAACGGCTATGATGGGTATATTTACAGGTGAATATGTTCGTCAAAATAAAGTAAACGGGTATAAAAAGGTGGGGCTAATGTTGCTGGTCTCTTTGCTTTTGCTTACTGTCGGGTATCTGTGGGGAATGGTTTTTCCTATCAATAAGAATTTGTGGACAAGTTCTTTTGTGCTATATGCAGCAGGTTGGTCTTTGTTGCTCTTTGCTCTATTTTATCTTGTGATTGATGTTATGGGGCTGAAACATTGGTCATTCTTTTTTCGTGTCATAGGTATGAATTCCATAACTATATATTTGCTACAACAGTTTTTTGATTTTCACAAGCCTGTACAAACACTTTTTGGCGGTTTTTTGTCTTTGTTCCCGGAGCAGTATTATCCGTCACTCTATTGGTGCTGTTATGTGTTTATCTGTTGGCTGTTGTTGTATTTCCTATATCGTAAGAGTGTGTTCCTGAAGGTATAGTATCTGTTTTGTTGGAATTATTTCGTTTTTTACTACCTTCGCAGTTAAATAATATACCTGCAATATGAAAAAACCATTGATTAAATCAGCTCGTTTTGTAATAAGCAATACCGATGTAAAAAAATGTCCGAATGACGGAAAGCCTGAATATGCTTTTATCGGTCGTTCGAATGTGGGCAAGTCGAGCCTTATAAATATGCTTACCGGTCGTAGTAAGTTGGCTATGACATCGGCAACTCCTGGAAAAACTTTGCTGATTAACCATTTTATTGTGAACGACGAGTGGTACCTTGTTGACTTGCCTGGTTATGGCTATTCAAAAAGAAGTAAGACGCAAAATGAACAGTTGGAGCGTATTATCTCAAGCTACATACTTGATAGAGAGGCTATGACATTGTTGTTTGTTCTTATAGATAGCCGTCATGAGCCGCAGAAAATCGATTTGGAATTCTTTCAGTGGCTTGGAGAAAACGGAGTGCCATTCTCCATTATATTTACAAAAGCCGACAAATTGACAAAGAGTGTCTTGGCTTCAAATATCGCGTCGTACAAAAAACGCTTGCTTGAGGATTGGGAAGAACTGCCACCGGTATTCATAACATCGTCGGAAACTGCCCTTGGACGTGACGAGGTGCTCCAGTATATTAATGACATCAACGCTACTTTGTGATGAAGAACATTGTGTGTCTGCTGGCAATGCTTTTTGTTGCCGTCTCTTGTGGAGAGAATAATCGCTTTGCTGTAAAGGGTGTTTATGAATCTGCATCCGACAATACGGTGATGTATATGTCGCGTTATATGGTATCCGGCATTGATGATATTCTTGTTTCTTTTGATTCTGCTGTTGTTAGAAACGGTAAATTTGAATTCAACGGTGTGTGCGCACAGCCTCAAGTGTGTTTTGTGTCGTCGTCGATGGTCGTTGACGGTAATTATATTGTTCTTGAACCGGGCACTGTTGATTTTGACATGGCTGAAAGGAGTGTGCGTGGTGGTACGGAACTCAATGACAAAATGGAACGTTTCCTTAAAGAGAAGGAACGTGTAATTGCATTGCGTGGAATGTGTGCTCCTGGAGTGTTAGAAGCTATTGCTCCTGCAAAGGAGATGCGTGATAGTCTCATTATGATAGCTGACCTTGCCGGAAAGGTGTTCGATTTATATGTAATGAAAAATTTTGAGGAGAATGCCACTAATGTGTTAGGGCATTTTATGTTGACACAATCTGTAGGGGTTGCCTCACCGGATGTGCTTGATGCTCTTTTTGCTTCTGTGCCCGAATCTATGCGCGACAAAATGTATGAGATAAAGGAAAAACAGGTGAAGGCTGCTCTTGAACAGAAAAAACAGACGGCGCAATATGTTGTCAATGCCGAAGCATCTGCTATGGAAACAGCTGTGGGAAAGAAGTATATAGATTTTGAACTCAATAATGTGCTTGGGGAAAAGGTACTTTTTTCCAATGAGGTGAAGTCGTGTGATTATATAGTCATGCTCTTTTGGGGCTCATGGAATGAAAGTGCTATAGTTTTTTTGAAAGATGTTGAGTCGCTCCGTAGCAAATATGACAAACGGAAATTGGGCCTGGTGACTATATCTCTTGATTCCTCTGTCGATAAATGTCTTGAGGCTGTGTCTGTAAAAGACAATTCAGTTGTTCATCTTTGCAATCCTGCCGGTGGCAGTGCTGAAGTTGCTTCGGGGTACGGTGTCGTGGGTGTGCCCTATGCATTGCTAATAAACAGGAACGGTACTATACTTTTGCGTACAAGTTCTATGAAGGATATTGAAAGTAAATTGAAAGAGATTCTCTGATATAGCGATTATATTACGGTCAACAGGATGCACAGCTTTTGCGGTGTATCCTGTTTTGTATAATCTCTTGATGCTTCAGGAACGGTACGTCAAGATATTGTCTGACTGTTGACCAAATTCTCTTTTTGGTATAAAAATGTTTCAAATTGTTGTAAAATAAGCCGTTTCGTGTAAAAAAATGTACAATTTATCCAAAAATTGTTTATAAAAGTGTATATTTGCAAGAATTTTCAATATCAGGCGGATTGGCTATTTGAGTAAATGAGTTTGTCACGCGCATGTGAGCGGTGATATTTATGGATTTGGAAGCCGCGCTGTCATTCCTTATTGTTAAAGACTTTATAAAATAAAAATGAGAAAAAAAGTATTATTGCTGTTTGCTTTTATTTGTTTAATGGCAATTCAGGCGACTTATGCACAGTCCTTCTCTGTAAGCGGTAGGGTGACCTCTATCGAGGATGGTGAGGGAATGATAAGCCTTACCATTATGCAAAAAGGCACGGCAAATGGTGTCGTTACCGATTTCGACGGAAACTATACCATAGAAATCAGTGGTGCCAATGAGGCGACACTCGTGTTTACCTATGTCGGTTATGAGACACAAGAGCATATAGTCAATGCTGCGACAAAGGAACTGAATGTGGTGATGTCGCCCGAACAGGTTACTATGGATGAAGTTGTGGTTGTTGCATATGGTGTCCGTAAAAAGGGTACAATCGCAGGTTCTGTATCAACAGTAAAGGCCGAAAAACTTGAAAGTGTTCCTGCTGTCGGTTTTGACCAGGCATTGCAGGGTTTGACACCGGGTATGACCGTTATCTCCAATTCGGGAGAGCCCAGCAAGGCTGCAGTGTTCCAGATTCGAGGTACAAACTCTATCAATTCAGGTACATCGCCACTGTTTATTCTTGACGGTGTGCCCATTACAAGTGCAGACTTCAATACTATCAGTCCCAATGACATTGAGTCTATCAATGTGTTGAAGGATGCTTCGTCTACATCTATTTATGGTGCACGTGCGGCAAATGGTGTGGTTGTGATAACTACAAAACGCGGTACTTCTACCGAAAAGGTAGATATTACTTTCCGTACTCAGCAGGGATTCTCAAATCTTGCACACGGTAACTGGAACCTGATGAATACTGCAGAACGTATAGAGTTTGAAAAGGAACTTGGACTTGATTACGGTCAGGATTACGAGTTGCTTGGTCAAACTGATATCAACTGGCTGGATGTTGTGTTCAATGACAGAGCACGTTTGCAGAGCTATGACCTTTCGGTGAGCCATGCTACAGACAAGGTGAACTACTTTGTTTCGGGTGGTTTCTACGATCAGCAGGGTATTGCGCAGGGTTCTACCTTCCGTCGATACAACATGCGTGCAAATGCCGATGTACGTGTGGCGCGTTGGTTAAAGTTGGGTACAAACTCAATGCTTACATATGAGGAGGTACAGCAAGCCGATGATGGTGAATACGCTCTTTATACTCCTATCGCAGCATGCCGTTTCATGTTGCCTTATTGGAATCCTTACAAAGAGGATGGTTCTCTTGCAAAAACAGAGGACGGAAGTTGGGTAGGAACATCGTACAACCCTTTGGTGTGGATGGAAAACAACCCTCTGTTGAATAAGAAATACAAGGCGTTGAGCGTGTTCTATGCCGAGGCTACTCCTATAAGAAACCTTACTCTCCGTACACAGCTTGGTGTTGACTATTCACAGTCGACAGCCGACATGAAGTCGTATCCGAGCTTTATTGGAAACAACGGTGTCGGTTCTGCCGGACGCAGTTCATATACAACGGTAAACCTGACAATCACAAATACTGTCAACTATAAGTTTGATATCAACCGTTGGCATCAGTTCAACATAATGGTTGGACAGGAGGGCGTCGATTATCGTTCCGAAGGTTTTCAGCTTGTGACGAGTGGACAGAACAATGACTCTTTTACTCAATTGGTGTCGGGAACAAGAGCTGTGTCTTGGACAAATTCTTCGTCGACCCATGCATTCTTGTCATTCTTTGCACGTGGTGAATATAACTTCAATGACCGCTATTATGCCGACTTCTCACTCCGTTCCGACGCTTCGTCACGTTTTGGTAAGGATGGACGTTGGGCTACGTTCTGGTCACTTGGTTTCATGTGGAATATGCGTAAGGAGAGATTCATGCAGCAGGCAAAATGGATTACCAATGCCCAGATTGCTGTCAGCACAGGTACATCGGGTAACTCTTCTATTCCTGATTATGACCATCTCGCTCTTGTCGGTAGCGGTGCTAACTACATGGGCAGTGCCGGTATTGCACCAATCTCACAGGGTAATGAGAAATTGAGTTGGGAGCAACTTTGGACATCCAATATAGCGTTGCACTTCGGTTTCTTCAATAGGATAAATGCTGACGTGGAGTTGTACCATAAGAAAACAACCAACATGCTTATGCTTGTCCCTCAGTCATATGTGAACAATGGCTTTGGCACACGTTGGGACAATGTTGGTGCCATGGTCAATACCGGTGCGGAAATCTCTCTTGGTTTTGATGTGTTGCAAGCGAAGGATTTTTCATGGAATATAAATACCAATGCAAGCTACAACCATAATGAGATAACCGAGCTCTACAATGGTCTGAATGAATATGAAATGTCGGGCACTTCGACAAAACTCAAGGTTGGACATGCTATTGGCGAGTTCTATATAAACCGTTTCTATATGGTCAACCCTGCGAACGGAGACGCTCTCTGGTTGGACAAGGACGGAAACATAACCAATGAATTCAGAGAAGAGGATAAAGTGCTTGTAGGCAAGAACTTCAATGCTCCATGGCAAGGTGGTTTCGGAACAACACTTGCATACAAGGGTATCTCACTGTCTGCAAACTTCAGCTGGGTTGCCGACCGTTGGATGTTCAACAATGACCGTTTCTTTGAGGAGAGTAATGGACTCTACTCGGCATACAACCAGTCAAAGCGTATGTTGTACGACCGCTGGAAAGAACCGGGTGACATTGCTGATATCCCACGTTATGGTGTAACTCCGCAGATGGACTCACGTTTCCTTGAAGATGCTTCTTTCATTCGACTCAAAAATATGATGCTTGGTTATGATTTCCCGGCACAATTGCTCCGAAAGAGCCGTTGTATAAGCCGTGCGAGAATATATATTCAGGCACAGAACCTCTTCACTTGGACGAACTTCAGCGGTCTTGATCCGGAATCGTCAAGCAATGTTTACAAAGCGCAGTATCCGATGTCGCGCCAATATTCATGCGGTGTCGAGATAACCTTCTAAAATGTGTAGAGATATGATGAAAACTAAAATATATATGTTGCTGATGATGGTGATGCTGGTCACCACATCGTGTCTCGATAAGTTTCCCGAAAGTGCGGTGGCTGAACATGAGGCAATAACAACTGTAGACCAGGCTGATCAGGCTGTAATCGGTATATACTCTTCTTTCCTGAGCAGTTCTCTCTATAGTGGATTCCTTACACTGTTGCCCGATATTCAGTGTGATTTTGTCTATGCAGTAAACGGATACTCCAATAATCTCGGCGATATCTGGCGTTGGGACATTCTTGCTACAAATGGACAGATAGAAGCTGTGTATGGCTCTCTCTATTCTTTGATAGGTAACTGTAATTTCTTGCTTGACAATGCAGAAAAACTGTTCCCGACTCTGGTGGACGATAATGATGTTGACCATCTTGAAACCTTGTGTGGCGAGGCGTACTTTGCCCGTGCCCTTGCATACAGTGAACTTATCAAGTTGTTCTGTGTCGATTACAAGGGCGATGATGAAGCGAAGAATGAATTGGGAGTTGTTTTGAGAACATCATACTACAAGGAGCCGGAAATAAAACGTTCTTCTTTGTATGACTCTTACCAGCAGGTTCTCAAGGACCTCGACAAAGCAGCCAAATATCTGGCTCTTGATGAGGATTATGACCCTGCGTATGACGGTGCTCTTTATAATAATGCTGTCTATTTCAATGAGTATACGGTGTATGCATTGCGTGCGCGTGTGGCACTTTACATGCGTAACTATGAAGATGCTGTCAAATATTCATCAAAGATTATCGATAGCAACTATTATTCTCTGTCAAGTACAAGTACACAAATATCTTCAGGAGTAAGTTATTACGACTACATGTGGCAGAATGACCTTGCTACAGAGATTATCTGGAAGGTTGGATTTACCTCATCTAATTATGGTGGTGCATTGGGAAGTGTATTCTTCAACTATGACTATTCATCTTTCAAGCCGGACTATGTGCCTGCAAAGTGGGTTCTTGATCTCTATGATGCAAATGACGGACGCTACAATGCATTCTTTTATGAGACTGCTACCGGTTATAGTCATGGTTTGACTTGGCCGTTGTTGTATAAATATTGGGGAAATCAGGATTTGTATGCCGAGGCGCAGCTTCTGAATACATCAATGCCAAAAGTGTTCCGTCTCTCTGAGCAATATCTTATCAGAGCAGAGGCTTACTGCAAGCTTGAGACTCCTGATTATGCCAAGGCCGGACGTGATATTTCAACATTGCTTTCAGCGCGTTATCTCTCTTCGAACGCTTCTGTTTCAATGAATGCTGACAATGCAATGGAACTCATTGAGGAAGAGCGTGTGAAGGAACTGTATATGGAAGGTTTCCGTCTGCAGGATTTGAAACGCTGGGGAAAGGGATTTGAACGTAAACCACAGGATCAGTCGCTGAGTAACGGTAGCTCATTGAAGGTTACTGCAGACAATCCTTTGTTTGTATGGCCGATACCGCAGCATGAACTGGAGTCTCCGGGTGCAGACATTAAACCTAATGAAAGTAACAAATAATCAGGATTGTATATGAAAAAGAATATATTTACAATAACTATGGCTCTTGTAGCTGTTGTTCTATGGTTTACAGGCTGTAAACCGGAATATACAACATACACAGGTCCCAATTATATACTTTTTTCCGATACTCTGTATGAAATGGCTGTTGTAGACGATGAGGCTTACTTCAATCTGCCTGTCGTTGCTACACGTGCGTGCGACTATGACCGCTATATTGCCGTTGAGGTTATTGACTCTGGAAGCAATGCCATTGAGGGAAAACACTATGAGATAGAGTCCAATACAGTTACAATCAAAGCCGGAGAATTGAGGGCAAATGTGCGTGTAAAGGGATATCATAGCAATCTTGAAGTAAGCGATTCTTTGGGTTTCAGACTACAGCTTCTCGTTCCGGAAGAGGAACAATGGGATATGTACAAGAATACAGCCAATGTGCTTGTAAAGAAGGCATGTAAGTTCGACATAAATGCATTCACAGGATATTGTGTGGTAAGCTCAACATATATCATGAACTTCATGACCGGTGTTGACAATATTCTTGCATACTCCGAAGTTGTTCCCGATGAAGAGAATACCATTGTAATCAAAGGCTATTTCTATGAAGGGTATGACTTGAGGATAAAGTTTGATACAACTGATATACACAATCCTCTTATCCGTATGGATGAACAGCGTTTTGCCCCGACATCTGAGGCGTTCGGTACTCTTTATGGCGACGGATATATAAATGTGTATCAACCTACAGCTTATACATCATATTACAGCAGCTGCGAGAAGTTCATATTCCAATACATGACTCTCTATGTTCCTGGAATGGATAATTCTAAAACACAGACACAGTCAAATACAGTAGGAACTTTTGTGAATGCCGTTGAATGGATAAGCGAAGATGAGGCTGAAAAAATTAAACGTGAAGGATTCTGATTTTATGAGAAATATGAATAAGATTGTTATATACATTTTTGCATTTCTTGCATGTACCGCCTTGTTCTCTTGTGATGAGAAGAATAAGGATGAGGTGAAGAGTGTATTCTTTTTTTCCGACATCAAGGAACTTGACCTCTCTCTTATTGAAACAGGAGAGAATGCAACCGGTTATTTTACGCTTGATGCAACAGGGAAATGTGTAATCTCAAGTAACAGGATGTGGGTTACATTCTCAACAGATGCCAAATCAGAGTTTACTCATTCAGTACAATGTAATGAGACTGTCGATACTGTTTTTGTAAAAGTGAGCAATGAGGCGCGTGATTTTGCAGAGGCAAATGCTGTCGTAACTCTCTTTGCCAATGACGAAGAACTTGTTGTAGCAACCATAACACGTTCTGCTGCTTCAAAAAAGGTCGTTTTGAAGGATGAATCCGACAATATCGTGGAGTCAATCAATATTGATAATAAGGCTACCGCATGGATTTGTTTTGATGCAAGTTTCGAGTGTGGCATTATCGACTATCCTGAATGGATGGTAGAGCCTGTGGCCGAAAACGGAGGATATCGTTTTGATGTTGTTCAGGAGGCAGTTCCAATGGAGCAAAGCGGTACAATTATGGTCAGCGACAAATCTTTTACTAACAAGTATGAGTTTTCTGTGGTCTATGAGGGTATGGACCCTAAAGCAATGAGGATTGATGGTGATTCTCCTTGGGGATGGATTGTTTCACTCGATGGTAAGGAGTTCAAGAAGGATGAGTCTTCATTGATTGACGGTGAGGATAATACAGTAATAGAGGGCGGCTTGAATATGTCTGTAACCTGTCGTGACTATTCTTACGAGATTGTGTTTGCCGAATTTGTATCAGAGACACTATTGATAAAGGATGAGTCGGAAGCATGGGTAAAGGCTACACGCGATGAGGCTGATACCAAAAGTGTTCATGTTACAGTAGATGAATGCTCGGCATCATCATCACGCTCCGGATATCTGTTTGCTATTCCTGATGCATTGTTGGATGAATTCAAATCTGATGTCGAATATGCCAATGAACATGGGTCGGAGAATGTAAGCGACAGCGAAACTGAAGACGCAGAAGAAGAGACTGAAACTGTTTGGGACAGATTTTGGAATAAATACGAAGCTTGCGTCCTTGCGGAAATTGATCAGAAGGATCAGGGATTCAAAGTATTTGTTGTAGAAAACGATATTGAGACCGAGGTAGTATGCGAAAGCGATGAGAATGCAGACTACTACGTCAAGTTGAATGGTGAATATACCATTACGGATATCATGGCTTGTGATGTCGAGCTCGGAAAGAGCTATGTCATAAACACAAAGCTAACTGCTGATGATTGTGGCTGGACGAGCGAATACGCAAACTACGAGTTCCGTGATATTGACGGTAATGAAATCAGTGAGATGTACTTGGGCTATCCTTATGTTGAAGAAGATGAGAACGGTTGCTTCAGAGTATATGTGGAGTTGCCTGGTAGCTGGAGCGAGAATCTGAACAGAAACATTGTTCTCCGTTTGTATACTCCTGATAATGTTAATATTAAGGCTCTCGTTTTGAGAATACAGGAATAATTGGCTATGAATAAGAAATACATATATTTGCTAACTGTGCTTATAGCCTCTCTTGTCGGGCTAATAAGCTGTACCGAAAAAGATGACTTTGTCAACGGACAGTACGGTTATGTGCAGTTCAAACTGTACAAAAAGGTGCAGGATGAGAAACAGAATGCTGTTGCGACACGTGCGGTCGACAGGCTTGAGTATCTTTCCGATGCGCATAAGATAAAAGTGTTCCTCAAATATGAAGGAAATATCATAACCCAGACCATGGTGTTGAATTCATATAATGAAGAGAATGCCGAATATGGTTTGCGAAGCGAAAAATTGCGCTTGTTGGAGGGAGACTACTCTTTCATAGGCTATACTTTGTATGATGAATTCGATAAGGAACTCTTTTCGAGGGATATCTCTGATTGTCTGATAAAGATTGTTCCCGGTGGCATGGCTGTGCAGAACGTTTATGCCGACGCTGTTGAGCGTGGTCTTGTGTCGTTCAAACTTGTAAAGGAAGGGTTGTCGGCACTGGAAACACGTGCTGAAATTGTTGAGGAGAGCGAAAGCTATCCGTTCAGCAATATAAGGGTTGCAGACATTACTGTACAGAACACATTTACAAAAGAGAGGACTACTATAAAGAAAGTCCGTGTTGAATATGTCAATGACTTTGCCGATGACGCGGAGCCTGGCAAGAACAGGGAGATATCATATGCTCTTTGCGATACAGTCATTTGGTTGAAGGCTGGTACATACCGTGTTGAAGAGTGTGTTACATATTCCGACAAGAATGGCCGTTCTATGCTTGGAAACGAGTATAACACATCATCGGAAACATTCGAAGTAAAAGATAATCTTTTGACTAAAGAAGTTAATGTACCTGTATATTTTACCGAAAAGGCGGAGTTTATAAAGGATTATATCGCTCTGAAAAGAATTTGGGAGGCGCTTGACGGTGAAAACTGGAGATATGCCGGAGAGGCACATACACCGGGTACAAACTGGAATTTCAACAAGGATATCGATCTTTGGGGTGAGCAACCAGGCGTGAGTCTGAATGCAGAAGGTCGTGTTGAGGTTATTTCTCTTGAAGGATTTGGAGCCAAAGGTGTTGTCCCCGATAACATCGGTCAGTTGACAGAACTTACAGTCCTTTATCTTGGCAGCCACTCTGAGATGCTTGGCGGTCATCCTCTGTACGGTCGTTTGACACCGGACATGAGTGCTGAAGCCAAGAAGGCTTTGCGTATGGATTATGCAGAACAGGTTCTTGACAAGGATTTCCGTCTTGGATTGTCTGAAACATGGCAAAAGACAATAGAACTTGACGATACTCAAACTCCTTTGAGAAAGGGAGTTTCGCTCAAGCATATCCAGTTTGGTGATATGACAAATGGTATTGTTGGTATCTCCAAGGCTGTAATGCGCTGTACAAAGCTCGAACAGTTCTATATTGCGAACTCTCCTATTCGAACCAATGAATTCTTCAGGGAAATAGGGTCTACATCGGAATTCTATGAGGGCAGAGATACATTGACATGGGAAAACATGAAAACTCTCCTTGATTTGGAGATTTTCAATTGTCCTAACCTTACAGCTTTGCCAATGGATATGCTTGCAAATCTTCCTGAACTGCAGATGCTCAATATTGCATGCAGTAAAGGTGTTTCCGGCGAACAGCTCAAAGCTGACTGGGAAACTTTTATCAATGGAAAGAGTGGCGAGAAGATTCAGGTGATATACATGGGATATAATAATCTTAAAGAATTCCCTGTACAGGCTGAACTTGAAAAGATGGTCAAGCTCGGTATGATAGACTGTACAAATAACCAGATTGAGACCCTTCATCCTTTTGGCAAAAGCATAAATCTTGCGAAGATTTACCTTGACTATAACAAGATAAAGAGTATACCTAGAACTTCGGACGGTTATTTTTGTGGATATACTCAAATGGAGAGTTTTACAGCTTCTCATAATGAGATTGAGGAGTTCCCTAATATCTTCAATGCAAATTCGGCCTATGTATTCCAGTCTGTAGACTTCTCATATAATAAGATAAAAGGATTTGAGGATGGTGACGATTTCAAGGGTATCAATGCCTCACAGGTAAACCTTTCCGACAATCATCTCAAGACTTTCCCTGCTATACTGTTCAAGAAGGATTCTCCAATGAACTATCTTGTGCTTGCAGGTAACGGAATGGAGAAGTTCCCCAAAGGTTCATTGAAGGGTAACAATACCTTTATGCTTGAGGCGCTTGATTTGAGCTATAACTATCTTACCAAGCTACCAGATGATTTTTCGGCACAGACATTACCATATCTTTCTGGTATCGACCTTAGCTTCAACTCTTTCACGGAATTCCCTACAGAACCGTTGAGTATAGCCAAATTGTCACGTTTGTTCGTACGATATCAGCGTGACGAGGATGGTAACCGAACTCTCAGGGAGTGGCCTGACGGTATTATGTCACAGACTAATTGTCCATCTTTGAACTTCTTGTGTCTCGGTGGTAATGACCTGCGTAAGATTGATGAGACAATCTCTCCCAATGTATTCTATTTCGAGATTGCCGACAACCCGAGTATATCAATCAATCTGTCATCGGTTTGTGAATACATACGTGCAGGATATTATATGCTGGTGTATGATGTTACACAGGACATTCGTGGTTGCGATGCCATTAAACTTGAAAGATAATCTCTAACAGGACTATTATGAAACATATAATAAATATTACACTATCTCTTGTAATGGCAATGATTGCTGTTGCATGTGTCGATAATGATGACAATACAGGTATCGGCTTTTCGCTAGGTGCTTATGATGCCGATACACTTGATGTTGTCTCTGTCGGTGGTAAGGAGGTTATATTGGTAGAGACCAATGAGAACTGGACTGCGTCTGTTGACAAACCATGGTTGAGAATATCACCGGCAAATGGTATTGGAACAACTGCTTGTGAGGTTATTGTTGATTCTTCTCTCATCAATGAAGAGCGTGAAGCATCAATCCGCTTTATGCCGGCAGTCTCTTCGGCAAAGAGTGTCGTTGTAAGACAGTACGGATTTGATAAGATAATATCAGTAAAAGATACACTGATAACAGTTGAATCGTCGGGAAAGTACGATGAAAGATACTTTGAAACAGAGATTTCATCCAATGTGAAATTCAAGGTCGAATATGATTTTGAAGGCGAAGAGTGGCTCAGTGCAACCAAAAAGGAGATTGAAGGTGCTCCTACAGCTCGTCCTCATAATGTAAAACTCCGTTTTGACTGGGAAATGAATACCGAACCCAAGGAGCGCAGGGCTGAAATCAGACTTGTGCCTGTCAATGAAGATGACAAAATTGAGAAACAGGCTGTCATTTCGGTGTTGCAGAAACCTGGCGTGAAAATAGAGGATAATCGTGCCGGTGACTCTATCGCATTGATTGTCATAAACGAGAAACTTAACTGCTGGAGCGGCGCTTGGGATACAAGCGAAAACCTGCAGTACTGGAGCGGTGTGAAGCTTTGGGAAAAGACAGACAAGGGCTTGCCTTGCGCTGATGCTGTAGGACGTGTACGTTCTGTTGAGTATTTCCTTTTGAACACAAAGGAGAGTATTCCTGCCGAAATTAAACACCTTAAATATCTTGAATCATTGTCAATATCAAGTAATACCAATACTATGTTGTTGAATATTGACCTTGGGCCTGAGGTCTGCGAGCTTGAGTATCTCAAGAGTTTCCGTATGTTCGCATATGGTCTTGTCTCTTTGCCTGACGAGTTTGTCAAACTTGGAGATTCTCTTGAAGTTCTTGATTTGAGTGCCAATAATTTCAATTCAATCCCTAAAATACTTACACCGGAAAATTTCCCGAAATTGAAATCTCTTGATTTCGTTTCTACAAAGAGATATACTTTCAGTAATTTGAGCAAGAAAAATAGTTATGACGACGGTGTCGGTCTCTATTTCAATACTGAAACAGACAACACACTGCGTAGGCTTCTTCTTTGGGAGAATCTTGAGGAACTGGCACTGTCTAACTGCTACATGGAGGGTTCTGTGCCCGACTTTACTGTTGGTGAAGAGGGAGTTGTTGCTTATACACAGAAAGATGTTGATGAGTGGGGTGGTGACACAATACAGTATCTTGCCGACAACAATATGCCAAAGATACTTCCAAAGTGTTCAAGCCTGAGACTTAACCTGAACTTCTTTACAGGAAAGTTGCCCGACTGGTTGCTCTATCACCCCTATTTACTCGAATGGGGACCGGAAATCCTCATCTTCAACCAATACGAGAAGGGAATCAACACTTCCGGAACAGCAGTTGGCTTTGAGAATGTTCCACTTACATTCGATTATTATTACGATGTTTTCCCTGGTATGAGAGAAAAATATGAGCTAAAGGAGGAGGTAAGCTATGAGTAATATGAAAAAGATATTTATATATATGCTGTTGTCTGTTGTTTCTGTTTCGTGCAGCGACAATAGCCTTGACAACGGTTATGTAAAGAACGATTACGATGCTATGACAGCTGGCGCTGTTGAAGGCGAGTTGCTCGTGAAGTTCGTTCCTGAGATGGAGAATATTCTTGATTCTCACTTCTCGACACGTGCAATAGCAACACGTTCTGGTATTCCGTCAACCGATGAGGTACTGGAAATATTGGGCGCCTATCGTCTTGAACGTGTTTTTCCTGTTGACCCTGATACCGAGGAACGTACCCGTGAGGCGGGATTGCACTTGTGGTACAAGGTAAGTTTTGACAAGAATATGGACCTGAAGGTTGCTGTTGAACGACTCTCCAAGCTCGGCGAGGTGTCAAAAACACAGTGCAACAGACGCATATACCACATGGGAAGTGGACGTCCTGTCTTTGTGAAAAGTGCTGATGAGAGTGTTGCCGAATCTTCTGGCGATTCTGTATTCAATGACCCTGAATTGGATTTGCAGTGGGGATATGTCAATAAAGGCAATTATGACTTTGAACAGGACTGGGCAAAAACCATTGCAGGCTGTGATGTCAACTGCAGGGAAGCATGGGAGTTGTGTACAGGTGACTCTTCAATCATTGTCGGCGTAATGGACGAAGGTGTTTTCATTGATCACCCCGACCTGGCTGCAAACATTTGGGTGAATGAGGACGAGGTTTACGGTTCGTATGAAGACAAGGATGGTAATGGCTTCAATGGTGACCGCCATGGCTATAATTTTGCAACAGACAGAGGATACATCTCTTCAACAGGTTCAACTGACAGCGGTCACGGTACACACGTAGCCGGTACAATTGCTGCGGTAAACAATAACGGTATAGGTGTCTGCGGTATTGCTGGCGGTGATGCAGCGAAGGGTCAAAAGGGTGTAAGGATAATGTCATTGCAGATATTCGACGACAGCCGTGCATCTACTGTTGCCCTTGAAGCAAAGGCTTTCAAATATGCAGCCGACAACGGTGCCGTAATCATGCAGTGCAGTTGGGGATATAACTCTGCTTATGCCAATGCTGTGCAAGGCTATGCACCCGGACCTGCAACAGAAAAGGAGTGGGAGACACTCTATCCGCTTGAGAAGGAGGCTATTGACTACTTTATAGAGAATGCCGGTTCACCTAATGGTGTCATTGACGGTGGTATTGTTGTTTTTGCCGCAGGTAACGAGTCTGCCGGAATGCCGGCTTTCCCTGGCGCATACAAGAAGTGTCTCTCAGTTAGTGCTATAGCACCGGACTATACACCGGCTTCATATACCGACTACGGTGTGGATGTGGATTTTACAGCTCCAGGTGGCGACGGTGATTACTACGGTAAACCCGGTAGTGCTTATGAAAACGGAAGCATGATATATTCAACCTTGACTTTGGAAGGCAAGGCATGTTACGGATATTACGAAGGTACATCAATGGCGTGTCCTCATGTTTCAGGTGTCATAGCCTTGGGACTCTCATATGCTGCGCAGAAACGCCGTCACTTCACAGCCGAGGAGTTCATTGCTCTTATGGGTGATAATTCCGATGATATCGAGGAGTATTTCGTTGATGATAAATTTACATACTACAACCACTCTTCGCCCGGTTCGTTTGCGACAAAGACTCCATTGGCAAAGTACAAAGGCAAGATGGGTAAGCTTGTTAATGCCGGTAAACTGTTGAATGCCATAGAGGGTGCAGGAAGGGATATGAAACTTCCAAATGTGTATGTGGCACCAGAAGAGGACGTTGAAATAGAACTCTCACGTTTCTTTGTGAACGGTGAGTCTTTGAAATACTCATGTGACGTTGCAGATAAGACTGTTGCTACGGCTGTTCTTGACGGTACCAAGCTTGTTGTGAGTGGTCTTAAAGAGGGCTTTACCATACTTGTTGTTACTGTTGGTGGTGTTGAGCATACAGTGAATGTGACTGTACGTAGCGGAGTCAATAACGGGGGCTGGATGTAAGTTTTGCCATGAAAAGGATATTCTCACTCTTTGTTGCTGTTGTCCTGCTTTGTTTGTTGCCGGTTCAGGCTCAGGTCAAGCGCCTGTCACGTGAGGCAATAGACTCGATAAGGAATAGTAAGCAATTTGTGGTGAATGATTCCATTCTGTCGTTTAGTGTGAGAACTGTCGATTTCGGCACTATATACGAGAGTGATACTGCAAGAATATTCTCTTTCCCGTTCCGGAATGTTTCGGGCAAGAGAATGGTTATCAAGAGTATAAGCTCAAATTGCGGTTGTATACATCCATACTGTGAAAAATATGAATTTGAACCGCAAGAGAATGGTACTGTTTTTGTAAAGTTCAACCCCAAAGGACGTTCCGGAACAGTCGACAATACGGTTTTTGTGTATGTGATGACGGATATCGATTTTTATGCATCACCAGGCAACGAAGCATGTAGTGCCATTACGCCTGTCGCAAGACTGACTTTGCTGGGCAATGTAGTTGATTTGGATGAGTGGAGGCATTTGCCGCTGTCAATGGGTGGCACTTTACGTCTTAAACATAAGAAAGTCGTGTTTGAGCCCGTAAGGCCGGGAACATCGCCGCAGATGCGTATACCATGTGCCAATGTGGGAAAAACGGATATGCGCCTCTTCTCAAAACTGTTGCCCGATTTCGTTGAGTTCACTACAGAACCGGCCGAAATAGCACCGGGTGAGGAGGGAGATGTTGTGATAAGGATAAACGGAGACAAATTGCCGAAAATCATGAACGACAGCTACAGTCTGTTGGTTGACGGAATTGGAGGACGTGTGTCGGACCGTATGATTGAGATTAGAATAGAAAATAATAAAGAGTAATTATATGAAAACCTTTTTGAGAACTATTGCTATACTTTCAGTTGTGATATGTTTTGGAGCTTGCTCCGAAAATGGCGATGATTATACTCCAGCCACTCTGGAAGTTACCCCGCATAATATTTCAGGTTATTGGATCTTGACAGAATTCAACGGAATGGAAATCCCTGAAGGGGCATACTGCTACATTGAGTATATACGCAAGGACAAGAAATTTGTAATATATCAGAAGTTCGACAGTATGTATCCTCGTCGTATAACAGGTGTATATACAATTGAGAAAGACAATAAAAAGGGTTATATCCTCTCCGGCAAATATGACTATGGCATGGGCGAATGGAATAAATATATAGTGACAGAACTGCTTGCCAATTCAATGATTCTAAAAACAGATTCAAAGGAGTCGGAGATATGCAAGTATGAACGTTGCAATGAGATTCCGGCCGACATATTGGAACAGGCAAAGTAATAGAGTGCCGGTATTGAGGGAGTTTACTCTCTTTTTAAGAGTATAAATAAGAATTGTATGTAAAAAAGTTTCTTGTTTATACCATTTTTGAAACAAAACAGCTATATTTGCGTTATAAACGATGCAGGTAATCCTCCTGCCGTTTTCGCAAAAGAGAAATCATAACATTTTTTGATCTATTTCGTGAACTTATTTCTCACTTGAGATATAAAGTATCATTCATTTTATGTATCATATAGAACAGTTAAGAAGCAAAGAGATTGCCGATTTGCAGTCTATTGCTCAGGAGTTGGGCATCAAGGGTATAAAATCACTTGACAGGGATTCTCTGATATATCGTATACTTGACGGTCAGGCTATGCAGAACAGCAAAACCGGTGCTCCAGCCGTTGTAAAGGAAGAGAACAGAATGAACCGTCGTGAGCATCGCAGGAACCGTATTCACTCGGACTCTCCAAGCAAGGTTTATACAGCTACAGGTGACAAGGCGGTTAAACTCGATAATAATGCACCGAAAAAGGCTGTGCAGGAACCCGTTCCAGCAGTACAGCAGGAATCAGAGGTTAAACCGGTTGCACCACAGCCTGTACAGGTTGAAGAGAAAACCGCAGTAGAGGCTCAGGCTCATGCTCCAAAGAAACGTGGACGTAAGCCTAAGGCAAACAAGGAGGCTGCGGCAGTAGTTGAAACTCCTGCAGTAGAACAGGTTGAGGCGGTTGTTGAAGAGAAAAAAGTAGAGGAGAAAAAGGAAACTGCAAATGCTCCAAAGAAGCGCGGACGTAAACCAAAAGCAAAGGCAGAACCTGCTGTAGAACAGGTTAATGAACAGCAGAAGGAAAAAGTTGCTGTGACAGAAACTGCGCCAGCTGAAGAGGCTTTTGTGCCTATTGAAGAGTTGCCAAGCGATGCAACAGAACTCCCCTCTGAACTTGTTGACAAGTTTGAGAGAGGAAATAAGGAGCATAAGAAGAATGACAAGAACCATCACCGTAATCAGGACAAACGCAACGAACAGAAGGTTGAGGAGACACCTAAACAGTACGATTTTGCCGACGTGCTCCGTGTTGAGGGTGTACTTGAGATAATGCCAGACAATTATGGTTTTCTCCGTTCATCGGACTACAACTATCTAGCCTCTCCTGACGATGTATATGTATCGCAGTCACAGATAAAACTTTATGGTCTAAAGACAGGTGATGTTGTTGAAGGTATTATTCGCCCGGCGTCGGCTGGAGAGAAATATTTCCCGCTTGTAAAAGTCAACAGAATAAACGGTGTATCGCCCGAACTGCTACGTGATCGTGTATCATTTGACAACCTTACTCCGCTTTTCCCTGACGAGAAGTTTACCTTGTGCAGTGGCAGTTATGACAGTATGTCGGCCCGTGTAGTGGATCTTTTCTCTCCAATAGGTAAGGGACAGCGTGGACTTATTGTAGCGCAGCCAAAGACTGGTAAGACAATGCTTCTCAAGGATATAGCCAATGCTATTGCAAAGAATCATCCCGAAGCTTACATGATTATGCTCCTTATTGACGAACGTCCCGAGGAGGTTACTGATATGGCACGTTCTGTAAACGCCGAGGTTATTGCTTCTACATTTGACGAACCTGCAGAGCGCCATGTCAAGATTGCCGGAATAGTACTTGAGCGTGCAAAGCGTATGGTTGAAAGCGGACATGATGTTGTAATTTTCCTTGATTCGATAACACGTCTTGCGCGTGCGTATAATACCGTCTCTCCAGCATCAGGCAAGGTGCTTTCGGGTGGTGTTGATGCCAATGCCCTTCACAAGCCAAAACGTTTCTTCGGTGCGGCCCGTAATATTGAAAACGGTGGTTCGTTGACAATCATTGCAACAGCTCTTATCGATACCGGTTCAAAGATGGATGAGGTTATCTTTGAGGAGTTCAAAGGAACTGGAAATATGGAGTTGCAGCTTGACCGTTCGCTTGCTAACAAGCGTATATTCCCGGCAGTCAACATTATCGCTTCATCTACACGTCGTGACGATTTGTTGCTTGACCGTCAGACACTTGACCGTATGTGGATACTTCGCAAATATCTTGCCGACATGACACCGATTGAGGCAATGGAATTTGTCAAGGACAGACTTGAAAAGACAAAAGACAATGGCGAGTTCCTTATGAGTATGAATTCGTAAATGTTGCATAGAAAAAGGATTACAAGTAATGGAGTGACACTTCATTACTTGTTTTTTTATTTTTTTGCTGAAATTTTTCTTTTTTTCTCTTGACTCGTCCCTTGGGTCATATATTAACTTTGCACTCGCTAGCAAATAAATCGTACGATTATGAGTGAAAAAACAAAGTTAAAAATCGGAGAGTTTTCAAAGATGATGCAGGTGACGGTAAAGACCTTGCGCCATTATGAACAAAGAGGATTGCTCGTGCCTTATGAGGTGGATTCGTGGACGGGGTATCGTTACTATAGCATAGAACAGATGCAGCGACTTAACACCATTCGCGGCCTGCAGCGACAAGGTTTTACGCTCGAAGAAATCAAGGAGTTGTTGGAGGATGGTACGCAGATGCCAAGCATTGAGCTGCTTACTCGAAAAATAGAAGAAACCGAACGGCAACTGCAATTGTTGATGGAACGTCGTAGTCAACTGCTCAAATGGATGGACTCTCACAAACAAATCAACACAATGGAAAAATTCAGTATTCAATCTTTACCTGAGATTATTGTTGCTAGTCATCGTGAAGTAATTTCTGATTATGGTGCTTTAGGGCTGCTGTGTGTGAATAAGATAGGTCCCGAAATGCAACGTCTAGGCTGCAAGTGCCCACCGCCAGGATACTGCTTTACAATAGAACACCATCAAGAGCACTGCTCTGAAAATATTGATATTGAGTATTGCGAACAGGTGGAAGAGATGTGTGAGGATAGCAGTATAATACAATTCAAGCGCTTGCCTGCTGTAGATAAGGCGCTATGCATGAAACATTTTGGGCCTTATGAGCGCTTCTATGAATCGTATGCTGAAGCTTTTAGTTATATGGAAGAACAAGGATATAAGGTTGCCGGGCATCCGCGCACTTGCTATATCGACGGTGTCTGGAATCAAGATGACCCGGAACTGTGGCTGTCTATTATTCAGATTCCAATTGAGTAAAGTCTGATAATTTTAGTGGCGTGTGAATAACTCGTGTAGTTTTTTTCTTATGTATTCACTATGCATCTTTGGAACCAAAGTGCTATGAGACAACAAATCCCCAAAACCTTGTGGGTTTTGGGGATTATTTTTGACATTTGTTTTAGAATGGAAGGTCGTCCGGGTCGTTTGATGCCTTGCCGAAGTCGGGAACCTCAACCTTTGGGGCGTCGATTACCGGAGTGTCTGTTGGAACAGGAACTGTTCCTCTCTCAACTCTCCATGCGCGGATATCGTTGTACCAACGACCGTTATATTCACGTGCGTTGATGTCGAACGATACTGTCATCTCCTCGCCAGCCTGGATATTGAACTGTGCTATCTTGTCTGCACCGAACACGTTGAAACACATCTTTCTTGGATACTGCTCATGTGTTTCAAGGACATATTCCTGCATTTTCCACTCATTGCCTGTCTTTCCTATGCCGCCTCTCTCTGGCAACACTGCGATAATTTTTCCTGTAATTTCCATATTGGGAAGTCGTATTAATATTCTTATGATTCTGTCAAGACTAAAAAAATGCTGTGAAGAAATATCAAACAGCATCTTTATTTCAAATTCTCGGCGAAAATAGTTCAATTCTTCCCGAAAAGCAATTTTTTCCGTCGTTTTTTATAGGCATTATATATATTTCGTTTTATCTTTGTAGTTATTACGCGTGTGCGCGCGTACGGGATGCCCCCGTTAGTTTTGTAATTAATCAATTAAATCAAGAATATTATGAACTTTACAGTATCAAGTTCCTTGCTGTCGTCTCGTTTGCAGACAATCAGCCGTGTAATCAATTCAAAGAACACTATTCCTGTATTGGATTGTGTATTGTTTGAACTCGAGGGCAATAAACTGACCCTTACAGCTTCAGATCCCGACAATACTTTGAACACATCAATTGATGTGGTTGACTGTTCTGAGAATTTCAGTTTTGCAATCTCTTCAAAGATTCTCATCGATTCGTTGAAGGAGATTTCGGAGCAGCCTATCCGTTTCGAAGTAAAGAAGGAAACTCTTGAAACTACAATCTATTACCAGAACGGTAAGTACAGTCTTGTTGGTCTGAATGCTGATGAGTATCCAGGTGCAGCTGTTGTAGGCGAAGGCGCTGTTGCTATAACAGTTCCAACAAAGGTTCTTTCAAACGGAATTTCATGTTCTCTTTTTGCTACAGCCGATGACGAAGTGCGTCCAGTGATGTGCGGTGTATATTTCGATTTTGCACCCGATAGCATTACTCTTGTAGCTTCAGACGGTCATAAACTCGTCCGTTGCCGTGACTATTCTGTTACAGGCGCCGAGAAGTCAGCGTTCATCCTTCCAAAGAAACCTGCTACATTGCTCAAGAACCTGCTTGGCAAGGAGGAGCAGGAGGAGGTTACAATTGAATTTGACGCTCGTTTTGCAACATTCGACATGGGCGACTACAAGCTTGTTTCACGTCTGTTCGACGGCCGTTATCCTAACTACAACTCTGTTATTCCACAGAACAACCCTCATAAGTTGACAGTTGACCGTGCAGCGCTTATCAGCACATTGCGTCGTGTAGCAATCTTCTCTTCACAGGTGAGTCTCATCAAGCTTCATCTTGAGGACAACAAGGTTGTTATTTCAGCTCAGGATACCGATTTCTCTACATCGGCCGAGGAGAGCATCGCATGCAGCTATGAGGGCGCTTCAATGAACATCGGTTTCCGTGCATCGTTCCTTATCGATATCCTCAACAACACACCGGGACAGGATGTGGTTATTGAACTTGCCGATCCTTCACGTGCAGGTGTTATTGTTCCTGCAGAACAGGTGGGCAAGCAGGAGTTGTTGATGTTGTTGATGCCAATGATGCTTACAGAATAATCATGAAACTGAACCTGAAGAAACCTATCATCTTCTTTGACCTTGAGACTACCGGTACCGATATCTCCAAGGACAGGATAGTGGAAATCTGCTATATCAAGATATTTCCTGACGGTAGAGAGGTCGAATATACAAAACGTATCAATCCCGGCATGCATATTCCAGAAGTGGCATCTTCGGTACATGGCATATACGACGACGATGTAAAGGATTGTCCAATGTTCAAAGATGTTGCCAAGGAAATAGCAAATGAATTTGCAGGGTGTGATGTCGCCGGTTTCAATTCAAACCGTTTTGACTTGCCACTGCTTGCCGAGGAGTTTTTGCGTGCCCAGGTTGACATAGACCTTTCGCGTCTTGCCGCAATCGATGTGCAGGTGCTCTACCACAAGCGTGAGCCAAGAACGCTGACTGCAGCATACAAGTTCTACTGCGGAAAGAATCTTGAGGATGCCCACAGTGCTCTTGCCGACACACGTGCCACATATGAGGTGCTCAAGGCACAACTTGACCATTACGGTGACATGGAAAACGACATGGAAGTGCTCTCCAAGGAGTCGTCGTTTACCAACAATGTCGATTTTGCAGGACGCATGGTATATGACGAGGCAGGACGTGAACTTTTCAACTTTGGAAAGTACAAGGGAATGCCGGTTGATGCAGTGCTTGACCGCGATCCGGGTTATTATGGCTGGATGATGAACGGTGATTTTACATTGAATACCAAACAGGTGCTTACGCGAATAAAGTTGCGTGGTATAAAGAGATAAGACAGAACTGGGGAAACGGTTCTGAAACAACAATAAATCAGTCCAAATGCTTAAAGGTAAAAAGATAGTATTGGGAGTTACCGGAAGTATTGCTGCCTACAAGGCGGCAATGCTTCTCCGTCTTTTGGTAAAGGAAGGTGCCGAGGTGCAGGTTGTGATGACCCCTTCGGCAAAGGAGTTTATAACTCCGCTGACACTTTCCACACTGTCGGGACGTCCGGTACTCAGTGAATTCTTCAATACATCGAGCGGTGCATGGCACAGCCATGTTGAACTCGGTTTGTGGGCCGATGCAATGGTCATAGCTCCGGTAACAGCATCGACATTGGGTAAAATGGCAGGAGGCATCGCAGACAACCTCCTTGTCACAACATACCTCTCGATGAAAGCGCCGGTCTTCATAGCTCCAGCTATGGACCTTGACATGTATGCCCATCCTTCGACACAACGTAATATAGAAATCCTGAAAGGTTATGGAAATACGGTCATCGAAGCCGCTCAGGGTGAGCTCGCCAGCCACCTGACAGGTAAGGGACGTATGGAAGAACCTGAGAACATCGTTCAGGTGCTTAAGGATTTTTTTTGCGAAAGCTGTGATTTGAAAGGCAGGAAAGTTCTTATCACAGCCGGTCCGACATACGAGAAGATTGACCCTGTACGTTTCATTGGCAACTACTCGTCAGGCAAGATGGGTTTTGCCATAGCAGGCGAGTGTGCACGACGCGGAGCCGATGTCACCCTTGTGGCAGGTCCTGTCTCATTGGCAACTCCTCACCCGTCAATCAATCGCATAGATGTAGAGTCGGCAAACGAGATGTATGATGCCACGGTAGGCGCGTTCCCTTCATGCGATGTAGCAGTTCTTTCTGCTGCTGTTGCCGACTACCGCCCGGCGGTTCAGGCAAGCGAGAAGATCAAGCGTACATCGTCCAATATGACCATTGAACTGGAGGCGAACAGGGATATTGCAGCGACATTGGGTGGAATGAAGAGCTGTGCCCAACGCCTTGTCGGTTTTGCTCTTGAAACCAACGACGGTGAAGCCAATGCCAATGACAAGCTTGTAAGGAAGAACCTTGATTTCATTGTCCTCAACTCCCTGGCTGACAAAGGTGCCGGTTTTGCGCACGATACCAACAAGGTGACCATAATTGGCAAGGAAGGCAAGACCGAATATCCTTTGAAGAGCAAGAAAGAGGTTGCAAAGGATATCGTGTCACATATATCCAAACTTTTTCTTCTGCTGTTCATGCTTTTTATTCCTGTAGCGGCAAGTGCCGAGGGAGAGGAACTCAACGCTACTGTAACCCTTAATGCCAGCAAGGTACAGGGTTCCAATACCGAAGTCTTTGAGCAACTCGAAAGTTCTCTTGCAGAATTCATAAACAACCGCAAGTGGACAGCCAATACATACGAGGAGGATGAACGCATAACATGCAATTTTACTTTTGTGGTAAACTCTTATGCCAATGACGGCAGTTTTGACTGCTCGTTGATGGTGCAGTCGACCCGTCCTGTCTTTTCCTCATCCTATCTGACAACGCTTTTCAAGTACGAGGACAAGAGCATCAAGTTCAGGTACCAGGCATACGACCGTCTCGATTTTGTCGAGGACAATCTCGATAATAACCTCACAGCAGTAATAGCCTTCTATGTCTATCTCATAATTGGCATGGATATGGATTCAATGGGTGAGCTCGGTGGCAGTGAATGGTTGAACAAGGCGCAGACAATAGCCAACAATGCGCAGAATCTTGGTGACACAGGGTGGAGAGCCGGCAGTGGAAACAATAATCGTTATTCGATAATCGACGATTATATGAACGGCGCAATGGAGCCTGTACGTAAGCTTATGTACAAGTACCACCGATTGGGGCTTGATACCATGTACCGCAATGCCGACAACGGACGTAAGTCCATAACAGAGTGCTTCGACCTTTTGAACAAGGCATATGAGGACCGTCCTATGGCATATTTTACAAAACTGTTCACAGAGTATAAGATAGACGAAATAGTCAATATATATTCCAAGTGTACACCAGAAGAGAAAAAGAAGGTTGTGGAAATTCTCTCGGATATCAACCCTTCACTCTCTACAGAACTGGATAAAATAACAAGGAACAACAATTGAGCAATGCTTAAACATATATCGATACGTAATTATGCACTTATAGAAAGGGTAGAGGTAGACTTTGCTCCGGGTTTCTCTGTCATAACAGGAGAGACCGGTCATGGTAAGTCTGTCTTTCTTGGTGCCATTGCCATGCTGCTTGGTCAGCGTTCCGATGTCAAGTCGATACGTGAAGGAGCCGACAAATGTGTTATCGAAGGATGCTTTGATATAGCAGGCTTTGGTCTTGAACCCATGTTTGAGGAGAATGACATTGATTATGATGAAGAATGTATCGTCCGCAGGGAACTGTCGGCAAGTGGCAGGAGCCGTGCGTTCATAAATGATACTCCGGTAGGCGTTTCGTTGTTGAAGGAGTTCGGAGCAAGGTTCATCGATATCCATTCACAGCATCAGAACCTTCTCATTGCCGACAGGAACTACCAGCTTGGTGTTCTTGACACACTTTCCGGTGACAAGGAACTCCTGACATCATATCGTGCGGAATATGACAAGTATGTATCCCTCAGCCGTGAGACAGAGGAGATGAAGAGTGAACTCGAGAAGAGTCGTCGTGACGAGGAGTGGCTGCGCTTCCAACTCGATGAACTTGAGAGCGCATCTCTCAAAGAGGGAGAACTCGAGGAACTTGAACAGGAGGTTCAGGAACTCTCACATGCCGAAGAGATACAGGCCGCTCTCTACGGAGCATGCAGTGCCATTGACAATGAAGAA
The DNA here is from genome assembly GCA_045630965.1 of Bacteroidaceae bacterium. Lineage (GTDB taxonomy): Bacteria > Bacteroidota > Bacteroidia > Bacteroidales > Bacteroidaceae > HGM04593. Next base: position 55,424 of record JAZQTU010000039.1, read on the forward strand.
CGTGGTAACCTGCTCGTGCTTTTGCGCGATGCCTCCGCTGCCTTGTCGCGTATATCGGCACATTACAGTGCGGCTGCAGAATTCGCCGAGCGTCTTGAAAGCAACTATATCGAATTGAAAGACTGTTGCAGTGAAATGATGCAACGTGCCGAACGTGTACAGTTTGCGCCCGACAGGCTTGAATTCGTAGAGCGTCGCATGGCTCTCATATATGACCTGCAGAAGAAACACCGTGTTGCAAGCGTTGGTGAACTCATAGCGCTTCGTGATGACATGGCATCACGTCTTGACCGCATATCATGCGGTGATGATGATATCAAGGCTGCCGAAAAACAGTTGTCAGAACTACGCTCTGTCATCATGCGTCTGGCAGGTGAATTGAGCGAAAGACGCAAGGAGAGTGCCGGCAAGCTCAAGAATGAGATAACGGCGATATTGGTAAACCTTGGAATGCCTGTTATCCGTTTTGAGGTCGATTTCAGCACTACAGCCGGCTTTACACCTCATGGAACCGACAGTGTGACATTCCTCTTTTCGGCAAATAGCAGCAGTGCTCCACAGCCGTTGAGCGATGTTGCTTCGGGTGGTGAGATGTCGCGTGTTATGCTTGCCCTGAAGTCGCTTATAGCATCAGGAACCAACCAACCTACACTAATCTTCGATGAGGTTGATACCGGCGTGTCAGGTGTAATTGCCGAACGCATGGGTCGTCTGATGCAGCAGATGGGCAGTGCCAACCGTCAGGTCCTGAGCATAACACACCTGCCACAGGTAGCGGCACTTGGTGCAAGCCATTACAAGGTCTACAAAGAGGAGACAACAAAGGGAACAGTTACAAATATGATAGAACTTGACAGGCAGGAACGCATACGTGAGATAGCCCAGATGATGAGTGGAGAGACCCTCACCGATGTAGCTATGGAGAATGCAGCCCTGTTGCTGTCGCAAACAAAATAAAGATTATGGTTAATTCAAATGAAATGATATTCGGCGTACGCGCCGTTCTTGAGGCTCTCGAAGCCGGTAAGGAGGTAGACAAGATTCTGGTTAAGCGCGATATACAGAGTGAACTTTCGCGTGAACTTTTTGCAGCGTTGAGAGGACGTACCATTCCTGTTGTACGCGTTCCGGTAGAGAAACTCAACCGTATAACACGCAAGAACCATCAGGGCGTTATTGCATATATCTCCGCTGTTGAATATGCAAAGGTAGACACTCTTGTTCCTACACTCTACGAAGAGGGCAAGATGCCTTTCCTTGTTCTGCTCGACGGTATTACCGACGTACGTAACTTTGGTTCTATTGCCCGCACATGCGACTGTGCCGGTGTTGATGCTATAATATTGCCCGCGCATAACAGTGTTACAGTAAATGCCGACGCGGTAAAGACATCGGCAGGAGCTCTGCATACACTTCCTGTATGTCGTGAAAAGAACATTACCGAGACCCTTAAATTTCTCAAGGAATCTGGTATCCGCATCGTCTGTGCAACCGAAAAGGGCAAGATGAACTATACCCAGACCAACTTCACCGAGCCGGTATGTGTTGTCATGGGTGCCGAGGATACAGGTATACCTCATGAGCACCTTGCATTGTGCGATGACTGGGTTTCTATTCCTCAGTTCGGTAACATAGAGTCACTGAATGTCTCTGTTGCCACCGGTGTGATTCTCTACGAGGCTGTACGCCAGCGTCATCTTATCGGCTAATGTCATGAGGGTATTTTTGTCACTGTTTGCAATCCTTTTCTCTCTTTCCGTTGCCGTAGCGCAACCCAAAGAGGTAAAGAACGGCCTGCGTTCTGTTGCCGGTGTCATGACATACAGCAAAGGAACTGTGAAGTCAAGCGGCACAACATTCTTTATAGGCAGCAACAGCGACCTTCTCGCCTCAAGCGCCCTCTTTTACGGTGCTGACAGTGCAGTAGTCATTGACAACAGCGGGAAGGCTCACCCTGTGAGACATATTGTTGGAGTAAATGATATGTTCGACTGCGTAAGGTTGCGCGTTGCTCCGGTCAAGAAAATGAGTCCGTTAGCGCAATCGGCTTCCAAAGTTAATGTCGGTGATGAACTCTTTGTGCTTTCATACGGAGTAAAGAAGAGCGGCAAGGCAGATGCAGTAAAGGTTCTTGCAGTAGATTCAGTGTATTCACTGGCATATTATACACTTGACATGCCAATGACAGGTGCTGCCCTCTCAAGACCTCTGCTGAACGCAAAAGGAGAGCTTGTTGCTGTAATGCAGCCGGCAGCCTCCGGTGATACAGTAAAAAGCTATGCAGTGAGCACCGGTTTTTCAGCATCCCTCGTGCCCTCTACCACCAATTATGGTAAAGGCTACTATCCCGGCATGGGAATACGAACCTCCCTTCCCGAATCAAAGGAGGATGCCCTTTCGTGCATGTATATGCAGGCAATGATGGGTGACAGCGCCTCATGGCGTCATGCGATAGAGGATTATCTTCAAGCCTATCCAAAGAGCTACGAAGGTTATCAGTCACTAGCCGAATACATTGCAATATTTTACCGTGACATGGAAACAGCCGACAAGGCATGGAGTAAAGCCCTTTCGCTTGCCGCTGACAAATCGGAAGTCTATTTTGGAAAGGGTAAAGTCATTAACTCCATTGTGCAGAGTGGTGATACAGCTTCACACTCCATGCTGACGTACGACAACGCTCTGGCTCAGATAGACAAGGCACTTGCGATAAACAGACAGCAACTCTATTTGAAATACAAGGGAGACATGCTCTATGGCATGCACCGTTACGACAAGGCCGTTGAGTGTTATGCGGAGCTGGTAGCACAGGAAAGCCGCAATCCCGAACTCTTTGCAAAAATGTCGCAGTGTCATATCCTGTTGAACGAAAGCGACAGCGCTGTGGCAATGCTTGACAGCGCCGTAGCATGTTTTCGTAACGGAGACAGAAAGTCGGCACCATATATCCTTACCCGTGCATTGGTAAAAGTATCTTCAGGAAAATACCGTGATGCAGTGCTCGATATGAACCGCTACGAAGAAATCTCCGGCGGTATACTTGGTGATGACTTCTATTATATGCGTGAGCAGGCCGAACTCAACAGCAAGATGTTCCAACAGGCTTTGAACGATATTGAAACCGCTATAGCTCTGGCTCCAGACAACATACTCTATTATATTGAGAAGGGTATGCTCTGTTATCGTGTAAAACTGTTTGATGAAGGTGTAAGGACATTGGAAAAGGCCCGTGACTTTGCTCCTGAAATAGCCGACGTGCATTATCTTCTTGGACGTCTCTATGTGCAGAACGGTGATAACTCCAAGGCGAAGGACTCTTTTGAAAAAGCACTCTCTTTGGGCCATGCCGACGCGGCTGTGCAACTCGAAGGGTTGAAATAAATACTCTTTAATGAAAAGATATACCTCCATACTGTTGCTTGTGTTGTTACTGTCGGTACCCTATTACCTGCAGGCAGCGGCTTTGCCACTTTATGAAATGCCGGATACAATACCGGCAAATGGGGCGTATCAACAAGGCGTGGAGGCTTTCAGGTCGGGAAAATATGATATTGCAGTGCGTCTATGGAAAAAGGCTGCAAAGGAGGGTGATGCCAATGCACAGTGCAACCTTGGTACATGCTATTTTACAGGCACCGGAGTGAATGTCGATTACCGTAAGGCTGCCGGCTGGTACGGTAAAGCAGCAATGCAAGGGCATGCAGTTGCGCAATGCAACTTGGGTAACTGTTATCTTTCGGGAGATGGTGTCGGCCAGGATGCAGGTGAGGCGGTCAACTGGTACATGCTCTCTTCGGAACAGGGATATCTCCCCGCCTTGACAGGTCTTGGTGTCTGCTACAAGAAGGGAGAGGGTATAGATGAGAATCCCGGCAAGGCCTTTGACTGTTTTATGAAGGCCGCGCGTAGTGGTTATGCCGATGCGCAGAATGAACTGGCTGGGTGCTACTATCATGGTATAGGTGTCCGTCAGGACTATGAAAAAGCTCTCTATTGGTACGGTAAGGCCGCAGAAAAGGGACATGTGGCTGCGATGAAAAGCCTTGCCATATGTAATGAAAACGGTGAAGGCTGTGACGTGAACAAATCTGCTGCTGCAGAACTGTACAATAAGGCTGCAGAGCAGGGCGATGCCGAATCGCAGTTCTACCTTGCCGAGATGCTTTTGTATGGTATCGGTGTTGACCGTGATGCTGCAAAGGCGGTATCGTGGCTCTCAAAAGCCGCAGGAGAGGGAAATGTCGATGCACAGTGTATGCTTGCCGACTGCTATTTCACAGGCGAGGGAGTGGAGCAGAATTACAGGGAGGCTTTCAAACTGTACCGCACAGCTGCCTCCAAGGGCGATGCCGGTGCCATGTGCCAGCTTGCAGGGTGTTATAGCGGCGGATACGGTGTCAGTGTCAACGAGGCCAAAGCAGTGCAATTATACCGCAAGGCAGCAGCTCTTGGCAGTGCCGACGCGCAATATTTCCTGGGCGAAGCCTATTTCTATGGCAGTGGAGTGGAATACTCGATTAAAGAGGCTTTCGATTGCTACAAGAAGGCTTCGGAACAGCAACATGTTGCAGCAATGGATAGGTTGGGAGCATTCTATTATAATGGTCTTGCAACGGGAAAAGATTATGCCAAGGCTGCAGAACTCTTTACAGCAGCAGCAAATCTCGGTTATGAAACGGCACAATATAACCTGGCAAAATGTTATTACAATGGTCATGGAGTGGAGCAGAGCCATCTTCATGCAGCAAGGTGGTTCATACGTGCCGCAGAACAGGGCAATGCCGATGCACAATACAATCTTGGTGTAATGTATTATAAAGGTATTGGCGTTACGCAGAGCTATACCGAATCGGTAATGTGGTACGGCAAGGCTGCCCGTAGCGGTCACTCCGCAGCGCAGTACGATCTTGGTGTGTGTTATTATAACGGCAGGGGAGTGAAACGTAACATTGATGAGGCTGTTAAGTGGTGGAAACTTTCTGCTGCCCAGGGTTATGAGAATGCCAAAAGGGCATTGAAGGATATTTAGTGGGATAATCTTTTGAAATTTCAGTTTTCTTTCCTTGGGAGAGGGCTAGGGTGAGGCCCGTCCCTCCCCTATTGGGGGAGGTTAGGTGGGGACACAAAAAAAGGAGTCCCTAATGGAACTCCTTTGAGGTACCTGGCGGATTCGAACCGCCGTACATGGTTTTGCAGACCACTGACTAAGCCACTCATCCAAGGTACCGTTGGCAATGGTATAGCTGTTTGCGATGACAAAGGTAAGACATTTTTTGTGAAGAACAAACAATGAGAGCCATTTTTTGCAATATTATACCATTTTTAGGCAATTATTCCACTATTTAATGATATTATTGTCCTATCTTCGCATGAAATATGGTATATAAGGTAGAAAAATACATTGCAAAGCACAACCTGCTCAATAACAACAGCAGTGTGCTTGTGGCACTGAGCGGTGGCGCCGACTCGGTAGCTCTGCTTGTAGCTCTGCAAAAGCTGGGATACCGTTGCGAGGCGGTGCATTGTAATTTTCACCTTCGTGGCGAGGAGAGCAACTGCGACGAAAAATTCGTACGCGAATTATGCCAACGCCGCAACGTCAAGCTACATGTGGTTGAATTCAATACTACACAGTATGCCAAGGAGAATGGCATCTCCATTGAGATGGCAGCACGTGAACAGCGTTACGCTGCCTTTGAAGCGTTACGCAAGGAGACCGGCGCAAGCGCCATTGCTGTTGCGCACCACATGGACGATTCTGCCGAAACGCTACTGCTTAACCTTATACGTGGAACAGGAATAAAGGGACTGCGTGGCATACAGCCAAAGAACGGCTACATTGTACGTCCTTTGTTGTGTGTGGGACGTGAGGATATTATCGACTACCTGAAATGGCGCAATGAGTCCTTTGTTACCGACAGCACCAACCTCACAAGTGACTACACACGTAACAAGATAAGGCTTGAGGTAATACCCAAGCTTGCCGAAATAAACCCGTCAATAAAAGAGAGTCTCGCTGCCACAGCAGGACGCATAAGCGAAGCGGAGATGATATACCGCCATGCCGTTGAAGAGGCTGTAAAAAGAGTAAAAAAAGATAACTGTATTGATATTGAGCTGTTGCGCAAGGAGGTTGCCCCGGCAACACTGCTACATGAGGTTCTTTCACCATTGGGCTTCAACAGCGCACAGGTTGAAAGCATCGCTTCGTCACTCGACAACGAAGGATGCAAACTGTTCCATGCTACAGAATGGAGCATAGTAAAAGACCGCGACAAGCTCATTATCACTCCAAAGCAGGAATATGTACAAGAAGAATGCGTACTGCCGGCAGAAGGGACTATAGAAACTGTTATAGGAACATTATCCATAACACAGAAACCATTTGATGGCAATATACCCAAGGTACGTAACACAGCATGCCTTGACATCGACAGGTTGTACATGCCGCTGACATTGAGAACAGTCCAGAACGGTGACCGTTTTGCACCGTTCGGCATGCGCGGAACAAAACTTGTCAGCGATTACCTGACCGACAGGAAAAAGAGTCTTATCGAAAAACAGCAGCAACTTGTTGTTGTGGATGCAACAGGAGAGATAATCTGGCTGGTGAACGAACGCCCGTCAGCACGCTGTTGCATCAATGAAAATACAAAGAGTGTTGTTGTTCTAGAATGGGATATTGTAACAAAAGATTAACGTCAAAGAAAGACTTGAAACAGAATACACGTTAATGTTTTAAGGTTAAAAAGTCAGTACAATAAATAAACAAACAGGGGTTGTTCATACGAACAACCCCTGTTTAAGTGTTACTGCCACAAGTTACCCCATGTTCCGCGGTGGCCTGTTGAAAGCTGACCGCCGTTGTTTCCTGGTTTTGTTGTGTCAACTATTGTACCGTTGTTAATCTGTATTGATGCGGCAAGCATGTTTGTTGCCTCGATGTTTACCTCTGTAGCAAGAGGTGATATATATACCTTTTTCATATTTATATATCGGCCCCCTCCGTCTCCCCTAGGGGGGAGAGTTTGGAGGACTTTTCTAATCCATTACTTAACCAAGACCTTATGTCCGTTAACAATATAAATTCCAGCCTTGGTAATCTCGCTTACGCGGCGGCCCTGGAGGTCGTAGATTACGTTTTCGTTATTCTCAACAACAACCTCTTCAATTGCTGTTGTGCCTTCGAAGTCGAAACGGAGGCTTGAACTGTTCTGCTGTACTGTTCCGGCTGGGAGTTCAAGGTATGCCTTGTATGCACTGTTCATGAAAGTAGAGTTTGTTTCTGTTCCATCACCTGCAACACACATACCAACCTCATTATTCTCTAATAGCCATAGAACATAGTATTCTTTGGCTGTGTCCTTGTCAATTACTATACTCTTTGTAGAACCCTTCAACTTGTTGTCGTTGATAGGTGCAGTTGTTCCCTTAGATGTAATTTCTGGAGCATATACAATGTTGTTTTCTGTTTCACATTTGACGATAACACCATTTCCTGCAGGAACTACATCGCCTGTGATTTGTTCAAGGTGCAGGTATTTGCCATCATTGACTTGGTCTGCATAGTAAACTGTACCCAAGGTTGATGGTATCTTTATATAGTTATTGCTATAATATGTTGCAACATCTGCAGCTGCTTTAATTTCCAAAGGCTTTACAGCAAGGATTGCTGAACCATTGTCATTGTCGGTCCAGAAAGCAACATTGCCATTACCAGCATTTGCATTCATATACTTGGTTGAGTTAGGGTAATTCAAGCAGAACCATGCACCTTCAAGAATGTAGTCACCTTCTCTTGAGGTATCGTATCTTCTTGCAGCTATATTCCATATGGTGTTGTAACCATCGGGCAAATTATTTTCTTCAAGTAAAAGTGGCTTGATGTCGTTGTTTTCAGCAGGGTTGCTCGACGAAAGAATATAACCCTCGCCTTTGCCCTTGTTTACAACGCGGAAACCATTGATTGGGTCACCAACGAATGCCCAGAAATAGTCGTCTTCAGGATTGGTGAGTGAACGTTTCTCACCCCAAGCCAATGGTTCACCATTGTTTCCACCAACATATGTTCTGTATCTTCCAGTACCGTCACCTGTATTCCAGTTTGAGTGCATAATAAGGTTGTACCATTTGTTGCCAATCTCGGCGTATGTTGCTGCAAACTCAAAAGGATAAGCAGCCTCGTCAACAGTTACTGTGATTGTAAACTCGCCGGCAGCTGTAACAGTACCTGTGGGAGTGCCCTCATAACCTACAGCATAAAGGCCAAGGTCTGCGCTTGGATAGTTGCTACCCTCTGTTACCTCGTGGGTTACAGTCTTTACGGTATTGCCATTATACTGGTAATTGTAAACAACTGCAAAAACCTGAGCACGTGCCTTCTCAACAACGAATATAGCACCGGCATCAGCGTCGTTGAATGGGTGGTATTTGCCACTTGCGCTTACATATTCCCACTTGAAATACTTGATTGCATTATTTGATTGGTTGAAAGCTTTGATTTTGAACTCTCCAACAGTAGCAGTCTCCTCAAATGTCAAAGCGTGAGCATTGCCTTCGCTTGGGTCTGCATTCACATTCCATCCTGCACCAGCGCCAGAGTAAGAGATATACTCACCGCTATTTGATTTCACATAATACTGACCGTTGCCGGCATCGCTAAATGTAAAAATCTGCTGGTCGCTACCAACATCTCCAACCTTGGCGGCACCATGAACCTCACCGTGTGTGTTCGCAGCACTACCACCAACCGTCAAGTATAGACCAGTACTCTTTTCTTTGATACGGTACTCTGTACCAATTTCAATCTGCGCCATTGCACCTACAGTGAGGAACAATGACATCATAAATAAAGTAAATTTTCTCATTTGTAATAATATTTAGGTTAAAAACAAATCATTCACGAGGCATGCCTGCCAAAGCAACAGACACCCGTCCAAGTTTACACAATAATAAATTATTCTGCAAATATATGGCTAATATTTTAAATAATAACAAAAATTTGTTGAATATTTTACAATATCAAATTTTTTGATATTAAACGCTTTGAGCCCTTACGAATTCAGTATAAGATATGTTGTATATGCCAAGTAACCGGCAAGCAGCAGCAACCCCTCGAAACGGGTTATGACCGCTTTGCCTCCGAAGCGCGTTACAATGTATATGAGCAACGACGAACCAAGCAGCACATAGTAGTCGACATAGCTGAAGCCGTCGAGCGAAATAGGCGTGATGGTTGCTGCTGCACCCAGAATAAAGAATATATTAAGGATGTTGCTGCCGAGCACATTGCCGAGCGCGATGCCGACATTGCCCTTGCGCGCGGCATTCACCGACACTGCAAGCTCGGGCAACGAACTGCCGGCCGACACTATTGTAATACCAATTACAGCCTCGGAAAGGCCGAGGGCACGGGCAACCTCGGTTGCACCGTCAACAAAGATATTGCCGCCGAAGATGAGTGCTGCAAGGCCAGCCACAATGAACAGGACAACCTTGCCCACTGACATGGGCTCCTGCGCATCCTCCTCGCCGTCGGAGGGAATAGAGAACGTGTAGCGTATGAACACCGCCAGGAAACAGAACATTATGAGACCACCGTAACGGGTAATGCACTCACCCTGCGCACCACCCACAAGCATGCTGCCCGACACAAGAAGGAGCACCACTGATGCAAGCAGGTTGAACGGAATCTCGCGGCTGAGCATGCGGGCATTGAAACGTATTGGGGCTATCAGTGCCGTAACACCGAGAATGAGCATTCCGTTAAAAATGTTGCTGCCTATTACATTTCCCAGAGCAATGCCCGAGCTGCCCTTGATTGCAGAACCGGTACTTATCACAAGCTCGGGCAATGACGTACCCAACGCAACTATGGTAAGGCCGATGACAAGTTCACTGATATTGAAACGGCGGGCAAGACCAGACGCACCCTTTGTGAGCCAGTCGGCACCAAGGATTACAAGCACTATACCTGCCGCGAATGAAATTACTGAAAGTATCATACTATGACTGATTTATATTGATTTACGTTCTTTGAAACAACCGGCCGCAAAGATAATAAAAAAAGAGACACTACGATACACCCGGCACTGCACAAAAGCAAAACGGCATTCACAAGTTGGCATATTGGGATTTTTGCATACATTTGCACCTTGAAGCATACAACGCTATGAAAAAGAGAATAATCGACCCCATAAAGGAATTAATAAGGATGTTCAACATCCTTAGCGACGACAGGGAGATAGGCGGCAACCTGCTACTGTGGTCATTCATCAAGCTATTCACCAGCCACGAAAAGGTGAAACAGGCATCGGCGGCACTCACCTACCACACCCTGTTTGCCCTGGCACCGGTAATGGCCATGCTCGTAGCAGTAGCCAAACTAATGGGTTATGGCGAGCTGTTCCGCAGCACAGTGGAAGGATTCTT
>JAZQTU010000040.1:0-28388 GCA_045630965.1 Bacteroidaceae bacterium
CAAGGAGGGTGCAGTTGCGCGCATAAAGGATAATATGAAAAAAGAGTTTATTTCCAACGAACTGCCACAGTTCAAGGCAAAGGCAGAGATGCTTGGGATAACAAAAGAGGAACTTTTAAAATTGTTGTGATTATGAAAAAAATAATGTTGCCATTACTTGTCTTTACACTTTTTATTATGAGTTCGTGTGTGCAGTGTAGTGTCAGTCACACGGGAGGTAATTTCAGAAGAGTCGATGTTGCTGAGTTCAAGGAGTTCATTGCTGCCCCCGATGTGCAGCTTGTGGATGTTCGCACTGCCGAGGAATACAATTCAGGACATATTCCGGGTAGTATAAATATCGATGTTCTCAATGGCCACGAGGAACTTGCCACAATGCTCGACCCCGAACGTCCTGTGGCTCTGTACTGCCGTAGTGGAAGACGTAGCGAGCAAGCCGGCTGGGTTCTTGAAAAGGCTTTCTTCAGGAATGTGGTTGATTTGAAGGGCGGTTACAACGAGTGGGTTAAATATTCTGCAGAACAATGAATGTAAAGACAAAACTTTTTTTTCAGGCAATCTCAAAATTCTTTGCAGGCATGCTGCTTGTCGGGTTGTTGCTGTTTCTTCCGGCAGGCACAATCCACTATCCTGGTGCATGGCTTTTGATAGCAGTGCTTTTTGTACCAATGTTCGTCGCAGGCGTTGTTATGATGCTCCGCTCGCCCGATTTGCTAAAGAAAAGGCTTAATGCTAAAGAAAAGGAAAAAGAGCAAAAAGATGTTGTTGCATTAAGTGGTTTGATGTTTATTGCATCCTTTGTTGTTGCCGGTCTTGATTTCCGTTATTCGTGGACCTTTATGCCTTCGTGGTGTGTGTGGAGTGCGGTTGTCGTGTTTCTTTCGGCATATGTTATGTACGCAGAGGTTCTCCACGAGAATGTATATCTCTCACGCACAATAGAAGTACAGGAAAATCAAAAGGTTATTGATACGGGGCTATATGGAATGGTAAGGCACCCGATGTATTCAGCAACCGTATTGCTGTTCCTTTCAATGCCTGTCATAGTTGGTTCTCTCCCCTCATTTATGATAATGCTTGTTTATATTCCTATTATTGTAAAAAGAATCAATAACGAGGAAAAAGTGTTGATGAATGAGCTTTACGGTTATAAGGAATATTGTAAACGAGTAAAGTATAGGTTATTCCCATTTATATATTAGTCTGCGATGAAAAACTTCTTGAAATCATTAAGACCCTATCAGTTGCTTTATATAGTTTCAATTTATCTCTTGGTCGCAACAATGTATGCAAGAGTCGGAAGAATGTTGATGCTTGATTATACGGTCGTGTATGAGATATACAACTTCTCTCTTATAGCTCCGGATGGAACTGTTTATTACCAGACGGTTTGGTTCGGTGGCGTGCTTGTTATGGCAACAGTTCTAATGTTGGTTGGTTTTCTGTTATCATTTTCCGATAAATTCAAATATCAAAAGAGGGTTGTTGCCTGTTCTGTTATTCTGCTTGCTGGCTATTATGTGGTGTATGGCTATTGTCTTTATTCTATATTCAAGGACAATAACGATGTCAATACCCTTAATTTGGATGATATCAGATTCTTCTCGCCGTTCTTGGTACTGATATTGGATATTGTAATATTCTTTATTGTAAGGCGAAAGTTGAACAGATATATTTAAGCAAAATGACCGGCAATGCCGGTCATTTTTGTTTAGAATACCAATTTTACACTGAAGTTCTGTTTGTCATCAACCCTTCCTGTTATGTAGTATGTTATTCCCTCTTCGTTCTCAATACGTACGCGTGAGATCTTTACTATGTCACCCGGCATAACCTCTGCATCGTAATTGATCAGCAACTCTTTCAAGGGCTTTTCCTTGATATCTTCGAGTTTTACAGCATCCATTGCCCAAACAACATATTTTACATTGTTTACATGGCCGTTGGGGTCAATTTCTGACCATGTAACAGGGTGTTTTCTAATAAGCTCTGGCTCAACGTCAACAGGAAGTACAACCTTCTCTGCCGGTTCGGCAATAGCATCCTCCTTTGTACATTTTTCGGGATTTGAGGCAAGGTCACTGTTTCGTACAAGACGGCGTGTGTTCAGGTCTATGATGAGCCATGAACTTGTTGCAACAGCCAGGGTGTCACCATTACTGTCGCTCAAAATGAAGTCACGCAGATAGAACAGCTTTGCTGTGCCTTTATGCCATGTTCTGAGGTTTACCTTATCGCGCCATTGTGGATATCGGTTAAAACGTAAATGTATGCGTGAGAGTACCCATGCAGTATTTGTTTCTATCAATTCATCGTATCCGAATCCCAATGATGTAGCATTGTTGTTTGCAGCCTCCTGCATCATGTCAAGCATTGCTGTAGGGCGCATAATTTTATTCGCATCAGCCTCGTAGCAGGCTATTGTGTGGTCTATTGAAAGAGCTGCCATATTTATATATTTTTTAGTTTTATATCTTATGTTGTACTTTTATGATAAAAGTATAGTCCTATTTTTTACAATAGTACTTAAGCCAGTTGCCGAATAGTTTCCATGCTGTTGCTTGCCAACGGTTCATAGGTTCGTTGGCAGGGTTGTTGTCGCGGTAGTAGTTGAGCGGTAGCTCAATAGGCAATCCTTTTGCAACGTCGCGCTTGTACTCTCCATCAAGGGTGTACAGGGCATATTCGGAATGTCCTGTTATAAAGAAGTCCTTTGTTCCTTTCTCCTGCATTATATATACTCCGGACAACTCCGACTCGGAGAGCAGTTCAAGTCTCTCTTCTGCAACAATGTCTTCGCGGTGCAACGCTGTGTGTCTGCTGTGCGGTACATATATTATCTCGTCCATGCCCTTGAACAAAGGCATTTCGGGTTTTGCAATGGTGTGAGGGAATATGCCGAACATCTTTGAGGGAAGCAGATATTTCTGTATACCGAATTTTTGATATACTCCAGCCTGTGCTGCCCAACAAATGTATAATGTAGATGTTACATTCTTCTTTGCCCAATCGAATATTCTGCATAGCTCGGGCCAGTAGGTGACCTCTTCAAACTCAATTTTTTCTATGGGAGCGCCTGTGATTATGAGTCCGTCGAAATTGCTGTTCCTTACCTCGTTGAACGATGTGTAGTAACGGCTCATGTGTTCCGGGCTTGCGTGTTTTGGTGTGTGGGTGTCAAGTTTGAGCAGTGTAAGTTCAATCTCTTCGTCCGATGTCGAAAGAAGACGTATGAAGTCAGCTTCGGTAGTCTCCTTCATGGGCATGATATTCAGCAGGGCTATACGAAGTGTGCGTGAGGTGCACTTTTCAAGGACTGCAACCTCACGTCCTTCGTTTATGACATTCTGCAGTGCCGGTAGACCGGCTGGTACTTTTATAGGCATTATTGTTAATAATGAAATGCGTAAATAGACATTACCAGATTCTCAAGCGCTCTTCAACTGGAACGAACAACGGATCATTTTCTGTGATACCGAATGCAGTGTACCACTCATCAATGTGTGGCAATGTTCCGTTTACTCTCCAGCGTGACAACGAATGAGGGTCACTCTTTGTGAGGTTGCGTGCCTCTTCGTCGCGTATGTGTCCTGCCCATACATTGGAGTATGAGAGATAGAAACGCTGTTCGGCTGTAAAACCGTCTTTGACAGGAAGTGGGTTCTCCTTTGTGGCATTTTGGAAAGCCTGCATTGCAATTGTGAGTCCGCCATGGTCAGCGATATTCTCTCCTACTGTAAGTTGACCGTTAGCGTTAAGTCCTGGCAGTACTTCAATCTTGTTGAAGAAATCAATGATTACCTGTGTACGCTCATTGAAGCTCTTGCTGTCTTCTTCGGTCCACCAGTTTGCAAAGTTACCGTCCTTGTCGAACTGACGTCCCTGGTCGTCGAATCCGTGTGTCATCTCATGACCTATTACTACGCCAATGGCGCCATAGTTGAATGCGTCATCTTCGTTCATGTCAAAGAATGGATACTGCAATATACCAGCAGGGAAACATATCTCGTTCGTTGTCGGGTTGTAGTATGCATTTACTGTCTGAGGTGTCATGAACCACTCGTCACGGTCAACGGGCTTGCCCCATTTCTCCTCAACATGCTTGTCCCATTCAAACTCTGACATGTTGCGGCAGTTGTCGTAATAGCTCAATGTCGGGTCAATGGTAAGTTTGCTATAATCATCCCATTTGTCGGGGTAACCAATCTTGACAGTAAAGGTGTTGAGTTTTTCATGTGCGGCCTTCTTCGTTACGTCGCTCATCCACTCCTGTGCGTCAATACGCTGTCCAAGTGCTATCTGCAGGTTCTTTACAAGCTGTACCATGCGCTCCTTTGCTGCAGGTGGGAAGTACTTTGCTACATACAGTTCACCGATTATGTCGCCTAATGCACCATCTACGGCCGACAAGGCACGTTTCCAACGTGGCTGCTGTACCTTCTTGCCACTCAAGACTGTTCCGTAGAAAGCAAAAGTCTCCGCTTCAATCTCATCGCTGAGTTCATTTGTTGTAGAACGCATTACTCTCCACTGAAGGTATGCTATAAGTTCATTCATCGGAGCTTCGTTTATTACTGCTACAGCCTCTTTTACAGCTTCGGGTTGCGCAAGATTTAGCTCTTTGATATCTTTGACGCCCAATATGTTATAGAATGTATCCCAATCAAATCCGGGTGTCTGTTCCTTAAGTTCGGTGAATGTTATCTTGTGATAGCTGTTGAGTGGGTTGCGGCGTTCTACGCGGCTCAAATGCTTGGCTGCGATGCGAGTCTCAATTTTCATTACAGCTTTCATGTTTTTCTGTGCCTCTTCTTCGCTGAAGCCGTATAACTTGAACATGTTTACAACATATTCGCTGAACTTTGTGCGGATATTCTCTGTAACATCATCATTGTCACTGTAGTACTCCTTTTCCGGGAGCGACAAACCGCCTTGATATATTCCCAGCTGGTTGTTGTCGCTATCCATGATGTCTGTTCCAATGCCTGTACTGAACATGACTCCAAGGCCTCTTCGGCAGTTCTGTGCCAGCAATCGGGCAACTTCACTTCTCTCCTTAATTGATGCTATTTCATCAATAAGTGGCTTTATTGGTGACACGCCCATGCTGTTTCGGCGTGTGCTGTCCATTACCATGTTGTAGAGGTCACCGACCTTCTGTGCATTGCTTCCCGGTTTACTCTTCTTTGCTGCCTGTTCAAGGACAAGCTCTTTTAGTTGTTCACGGTTGTTTTCGCGCAGTGCGTCAAACTGTCCGTAACGTGCATATTCATCAGTAATGGGGTTTGCTTTTCTCCATCCACCGGTGGCATAATCGAAGAAGTCTGTTCCTGGTGCCTTGGTGGTATCCATGTTTGCCAATAATCTTGATTCCATATTTCCTTTTGTTGTGCATGCGCCAAGCGCTGTGGCAAATGCCATGCAGATGATTGTTTTTTTCATTCTTTATATCAATTTAGTTCTTCCAGGTTTTCCATGTTGCTTTCCCAACGTATGACAGCTTCGTCAAGTTGTTTCTTAAGTGAAGCGTATTTTGTAAAATTCTCCTCTGTACTTCCTTCTACAGTGCTCATAACTGTTTCCAAAGCAGAAATGGCACCTTCAAGTTCATTGATTGCCTTTTCGTCATCTTCTACAAGTTTCTCCAGTTTACGGCGTTGTTTCTGTAGTTGTTTTTCGGCTTCATAACTCAAACGGTTCTCGTTCACAACTTTCTGTTGCGGCTCGGCAGCTACAGATGATTTGCCTTGCGCCAAAGCCTCATTTATGTTGCTTGCATTTTTTGTTGCAAGGTATTCATATATTCCTCCAAGATGCTCACGTACCTTGCCGTCTCCGAATTCGTATACTTTTGTGACAAGACCGTCAAGGAACTGTCGGTCGTGGCTCACTATAATAACCGTGCCGTCAAAATCGCGTATGGCCTCTTTCAGAACATCCTTCGATTGCATGTCAAGATGGTTGGTAGGCTCGTCGAGTATAAGCAGGTTCATTTGGCGTAATAAAAGACGTATCATCGCTAGACGGCTTCTTTCTCCTCCTGATAGTACTTTTACCGGTTTGTCCGACGCTTCACCGCCAAACATGAACGCACCCAATATGTCACGTATACGTAGTCTGATATCTCCTGTAGCTACGTTGTCTATTGTTTGGAATACAGTGAGGTTTTCGTCGAGCAGTTG
This sequence comes from Bacteroidaceae bacterium, assembly GCA_045630965.1. GTDB lineage: Bacteria > Bacteroidota > Bacteroidia > Bacteroidales > Bacteroidaceae > HGM04593. The sequence goes on from JAZQTU010000040.1 coordinate 6,183, forward strand.
CGCCTCGTGCTGTGCAAAATACGCAGTCTGGACGTTATGTCCCATAACAATTTCGCCGTTGTAGCCTAATTCTCCTAAAATACAACGTACAAGTGTGGTCTTGCCTTCACCGTTGCGTCCGACGAATGCAACTTTTTCGCCACGGTTTATAGTGAAGTTTACTCCTTCAAATACCGTATGTGTTCCAAAACACTTCTTTACATCGTTACAGATGACAGGGTAGTTACCGCTTCGTGTTGCTGGAGCAAACTTCAGTCGAAGTCGGCTTGTATCTTCCTCATCAATCTCAATTGGAATCATTTTTTCCAGCTGTTTGATGCGGCTTTGTACCTGCACTGCCTTTGTTGGCTTGTAACGGAAACGTTCGATGAACTCCTTTATGTCGGCAATCTCCTTCTGCTGGTTCTCATATGCGCGTATCTGTTGCTCACGACGTTCCTTGCGGTTCTCCATGAACTTGTCATATGATAATTTATAGTCATAAATTATTCCACATGAAATCTCTATCGTTCTGTTGGTTACGGCATTGAGGAACGCGCGGTCGTGGCTGACCAGCAGAACAGCATTGCTGCTTCGTGCAAGGAATTGCTCAAGCCATTGGATACTTTCAATATCAAGGTGGTTTGTGGGCTCGTCAAGCAGCAGAATATCCGGGTGTCGCAACAGAAGTTTCGCAAGTTCGATGCGCATGCGCCAACCGCCACTGAATTCGCTTGTGGGGCGTGTGAAGTCTTCGCGTCTGAATCCAAGTCCTTGGAGAGCACGCTCAATCTCGGCTTCATAATGACTGCCACCCATCATCGTGTATTGCTCATTCAGGTGAGTGTAGTCCTCAATCAGTTTGTGATATTCATCGCTGTCATAGTCAGTACGCTCGGCAAGTTCATTATTCATTCGTTCAAGCTTTGCTTCCATCTCATGGATATGTGCAAAAGCGAGCTCGGCCTCTTCGTATACTGTTCGCCCATCGGTATGATGCATTACCTGTGGCAGGTAACCGACTGTAAACTCCTTGGGCTTTGAAACGGCACCTTCGGTAGGCGATTGTATCCCGGCGATAATCTTGAGCAAAGTACTTTTGCCAGCACCGTTTTTACCGACAAGAGCAATTCTGTCTTTTTTGTTGATTATGAAACTGACATCGTGGAACAGGTTTGTTCCGCCAAAGTCAACCCTTATGTTGTCTATTGAAAGCAAAATACTCTATATTTATATTAATAATGTATATATTTGGAACGCAGTGTGCATGGTATTGTTATTTTTGCTTAGTGCGACCATTGGTCGCAAAGGTACTCTTTTATAGCGAGAAATACAATATTGTGAATTTCAAAGGGGGTATTGTGAAGCTCTATTTTAACTTTTTTAGAAAATTTATGAAAAAAGATTTGAAAAACTTTTGTAGATTATAAAATGTTTGTATATTTGCAATAGTTTCAGAAATGAAAAACAATAAAACAAAGAAAGAATAACAATTATGGTATCAAGAGCACAACTTAAAGAGGAATTGACAAATGCCGGTATCCGTCCTTCAGTACAGCGTCTTGCAATTTTCGAATATGTTCGCAACAGTTGTGAGCATCCTACAGCGGAGGTTGTTTACGAAGCTTTGCGCGATGAACTTGGCTCTCTCTCTCTTACAACAGTTTATAATACTTTGAAACTGTTTGTTGATGCTGGGCTTATAATGATGCTCACAATTGATGACACCTTCCGTTGCTTCGATGGAAACTGCTGCAGTCATGCCCATTTCCGTTGCAACAAGTGTGGAAAGATTCTGGATTTTAATATAAAGAAGGACTTCCTTTCAATGGTGGAGGGTGTAGAGGGGCTTGAAATTACTGATGCTCAACTCTATCTTAAGGGGTTGTGTACCGATTGTTTGAAGAAATAAAGAATAAAAAGATAATACAAAATAATATTAACGGCTTAAATTTTTACAACTATGAAAAAGTACATTTGTTCAGTTTGTGGTTATATACATGAAGGTGAATCTGCTCCAGAGCGTTGTCCAATGTGTAAGGTTCCTGCAGAGAAATTTAATGAGATGCAGGCTAATGGTGGCAAGCTTGAGTTTGTTCAGGAACACGTTATCGGTGTAGCAAAGGGTTGCGACGATGAGATGATCAAGGATCTCAACAATCACTTCATCGGTGAGTGCACAGAGGTTGGTATGTATCTTGCAATGAGCCGTCAGGCTGACCGTGAGGGATATCCCGAAATTGCCGAGGCTTTCAAGCGTTATGCATGGGAAGAGGCAGAGCACGCTGCTAAGTTTGCAGAGCTCTTGGGTGATGTTGTTTGGGATACAAAGACAAACCTTGACAAGCGTATGAATGCAGAGTCTGGTGCTTGTGCTGACAAGTATCGCATTGCGAAGCGTGCTAAGGAGTTGAACCTTGACGCAATCCATGATACTGTACACGAGATGGCAAAGGATGAGGCTCGTCACGGAAAGGGCTTTGAGGGATTGTTCAATAGATATTTCAAGTAAGATAAATCCATATAAAACAGAGAGTGGGTTGCGAAAAGCAACCCACTCTCTGTTTTATATGGATTATTTGAACTGCGCCATCATATGTTTTTGCACATTGATAATGCTCGCCTTTCGCACCCGTGCTTTGCGCGACTATTGCAGCTCGCATTATCTATGCGCTGTTACTTGAATTGAGCCATCATGTGTAGAGCTGTAACTGCTTTTGCGCATTAATAACATTCGCTTTTTGCGACCCGCACGGTGCAACTTTGCTGCACATCGTGCGACTATCGCTACTCATGTTATTGATGCTTGAACTGCGCCATCATGTGTAGCGCAGTTACGGCGCATTCATCGCCTTTGTTGCCAAGGCGACCTCCGCTGCGTTCCTGTGCCTGCAACAGATTGTTTGTTGTTATAAGTCCGAATATTACCGGTACATCGTAATCAACATTAAGTTTTGAAAGTCCAGCTGTAACACCTTCACAGATATAGTCAAAGTGTGGGGTGTCGCCACGGATTACGCATCCAATGGCGATTACAGAGTCGTACTTTCCACTCTTTACCATTTGTGATGCTCCAAATATCAATTCAAAGCTACCAGGTACGCTGGCAATGGTAATATCTTCTTCATTCACACCATTGTAACATAAGGTCTTTATTGCTCCATCGCGCAACGCGTGTGTTATCTCTTCGTTCCATTCGGCATATACAATGCCGACCTTGCGTCCTTTGCCGTTTGGAGTCTTTTGGGGGTCGTAATCGGAAAGATTCTTTAATTCAGTTGCCATAATTGTCCATATATCAATTGAGACCGACCGGGATACGGTCGGTCTCAATTATATTGTTGTTTGTTGTTTTTACTTCGCGTTGATGAAACGATCAATATTTGCTGCCTCAGGAGCCTGTGGATACTCGTTCTTGATTCTGTTGTACAACTCGATAGCCTTTTCTGTCTTGCCCTGCTTTTCGTACATTGCAGCAGCGTCGAACCAACATTTTGGAGTTACAGTAATGTTTTCAGCCTCATCTGCAGCCTCAAGAACAAGCTTGATAGCCTTGTCAATGTTCTCTTTGTGTGCATAACAGTTGCCGAGTGCATACTTTACCATAGGAGAAACCAATCTGTCGCTACCGCTGTATTTCTCAAGATAGCTGATTGCCTCATCGTAGTTCTGCTGCTGTACATAGCAGAGACCTGCATATGCATTTGCCATGTTGGCAATGTCTGTGCCACCGTTCTCTTCAATAACCTGAAGGAAACCTGCATTGATGCCATCACCGTTGAGTGCTGTCTCAAAATCGCCGTTCACGAAGTACTGTTCAGCCTTGAATATAGCCTTTGCAGCCTCAGCCTCTCTTGGTTCCGCAACGAATGTGTTGTATGCAAGGTAACCTGCTACAATAACTACAATAGCCACGATTGCAGAAATGAATTTGTTCTTGTGCTTGATTACATAGGCCTCAGACTTGCCGAGAACCTCGTCTGCGAGAATTACTTTCTCTGTCTCTTTCTTGCTCATAGTTATGTTATGTTTTTATTATTTACAATTTCCAAAATGCAAAAGTAATCAAATTCTTGATTGATGAAAAATTATAATGGTATTTTTTAGAAAAAACGTGTTTAATGACATTGCGATTGCTAATTCTTGCATTTTTTGTGATAGCTGTACTGTTGTGAGTCCTTTTATTGTATAAATCTTAAGGATTTCTCTCTGCTTTTACGTGAGTTTTCATTATCTTCGCACTGAAAAACGTAAATATTTTATACTGTGAAACTGAACAGCATCTCCATATTGAACTATAGAAACTTACCTGACGTCAACATTGTGTTGTCGCCTAAGATAAATTGCTTTATAGGAAGCAATGGTATGGGTAAGACTAATCTGCTTGATGCTGTTTATTATCTCTCATTCTGTAAAAGTGCCATTTCGCCTTCGGATAATGGAAATATCTTTCATGACGCTCCTTTTTTTATGTTGCAGGGAACTTATACGAGTGATAGCGGAATTGACAGTGAAATATCATGCGGATTGAAACGTGGTGACAAAAAGCAGTTCCGCAGGGGCGGTAAACCTTATGAGCGTCTCTCCGACCATATTGGTTCCATTCCTTTAGTGATGGTGTCGCCTGCTGACAATGAACTTATAGCCGGTGGTAGTGAAGAACGTCGCCGTTTTATGGATGTCGTCATATCGCAGTATGATAAGGAGTACCTGAACTCTCTGATACGTTATAACAGGGCATTGCAGCAACGTAATGTGATGTTGCGTGGAGAACGTGAACCTGATGCTGAGATGATGTCACTTATTGAAGATATGATGGTTGTTGAGGCTCTGTGTATTCACGAACGCAGAAAACAGTTCATCGAAGAACTTATACCTATTTTCACCACTTTCCATTATGCAATAGTTGGCGGTGGTGAGGAGGTCTCTTTGCGCTATCGTTCACATCTTGATGTTGATGACCTTGGGGCGCTTTTGGCTTCATCGCGTAGTGATGACCGTCGTATGGGTTATACCTCCAAAGGTGTTCATCGCGATGAACTTGTAATGCAACTGAATGGCTTCCCTATAAAAAAAGAGGGGTCGCAGGGGCAGAACAAGAGTTATCTTGTGTCGTTGAAACTTGCCCAGTTTGATTTTCTGCGCCGCAAGGGTGGAGAGACTCCTCTGCTGTTGCTCGATGATATATTCGACAAACTGGACAGTTACAGGGTAGAGCAGATTATAAATCTTGTATCAGGTGATGACTTTGGGCAAATATTCATTACTGATGTCAATCGTGAACATATTGATGGAATACTTGACGGTGTTGATGGTGAATATAAACTGTTTGAGGTGAAACGTGGGGAAACTGAACTGTTGAAGGAGAGAGGCGTATGAAGAGAGGAGAAACAAAATCTATTGCAGAATTGGTACGGGTGATGTGTCGTGAGGAGGGGCTTGAGACACCTCTTAATGAATATCGTCTGTTGAAAGCGTGGTCACAGGTACTTGGCCAGGCTGTACAGTCGTATACCAAGAGTCTGCAGATACACAATCAGGTGCTGTTTGTTACTGTGACATCGTCTGTTCTGCGTCAGGAATTGCTGATGAACAGGAAATCACTTGTACGTAAACTGAACGAATATGTCAAGGCGCAGGTTATTACAGATATAGTATTCCGGTAATATTTGAACATTACGCCTTGTTTGTAGTTTAATAGTTGAATGTAATTAACAAAAAAATAGTCTTATGCAGAATTCTAATATCAAGTTCAGACTTATTGTGTTGAGCTTCTTGCAGTTTGCAATCTGGGGTGCTTACCTGACATCTATGGGACGTTATCTCGGAGAATATGGCCTTGGAGCTGAAATTGGCTGGTTCTATTCGGTGCAGGGTATTGTTTCAATATTTATGCCGGCCATTATGGGTATTGTTGCAGACCGTTGGGTTCCTGCTCAGCGTCTGTTGGCCTTTTGCCATGCAATGGCTGCGATATTCATGGGTATAACGGGGTATATCGGTATGACAAAAGGCACTGGTGTCGCTTTCAATGATATATTCTGGACATATACCGTGAGCGTGGCGTTCTATATGCCGACTCTTGCTCTTTCCAATTCTGTTTCATACACGGCGCTCAATCAGGCTGGTCTTGATACTGTAAAGGCTTTTCCGCCTATCCGTGTCTTTGGTACTGTAGGCTTTATCGTTTCAATGTTGCTAGTTGATTATACAGGTTTTCAGAACAATTACAATCAGTACTTTGCTTCTGCAGTATGGGGCGTCCTGCTTGCCGTATATTCTCTATCCTTGCCACATTGTCCGGTTAATAAAGGTGGTGAAAAGAAGTCGATTGTATCGGCTCTTGGCTTTGATGCTTTCAAGCTGTTCAACCAAAAGAGAATGGCAATATTCTTTATATTCTCAATGTTGCTAGGTGCTGCATTGCAGGTGTCTAACGGTTATGCCAATATGTTTATCGGTGGTTTTGGAGCGATAGAGGAGTATGCCGGAACATTTGCTGTAGAACATACCAATATGCTGATTTCTCTGTCGCAGATGTCAGAAACCCTCTGTATCCTTCTCATACCTTTCTTCTTGAGTAAGTTCGGTATAAAAAAGGTTATGCTTATTGCAATGTTTGCGTGGGTGTTCCGTTTCGGTTTCTTCGCTGTTGGTGATCCTGGAGTACCTGGAGTATTTTTCTTTATACTCTCCATGTTGGTGTATGGCGTAGCCTTCGATTTCTTCAATATATCCGGTTCTCTGTTTGTTGACAATGAGGTTCCTGAAAGTATGCGTTCAAGTGCTCAGGGATTGTTCATGCTTATGACAAATGGTCTTGGAGCTTCTATTGGCGTAATTGCGGCACAGGAGGTTGTGAACTATTTTACACAGAATCAGACATTTTTTGCCGGTTGGCCGACAGCGTGGTATATATTTTCGGCCTATGCACTTGTGATTGCTGTGTTGTTTGCACTTGTCTTCAAGGAGAAGAAGGCATAATATAGTTGTTAGTATGGTTGAGCTTATTGTTGCTGATATGATGTCGAAGGTCTCGGACCATCGTGCGCATGTACTTGTATTGCAGGAAAAGCATGGGTTGCGTAAGATAATCGTAGCACTTGGTATGCTTGAAGCACAAGCTATTGCTTTTGCTTTACGCGGGGTAGATGTTGGACGTCCGTTGACACATGACCTTTTCGGTTCTTTGACCAATTCTTTTGGAATTGAACTGATGCATGTTATTATAGAGAGAATTGATGACGGAACTTTCTATTCTACATTGTATTATATACAGAATAATACAGACGCACGTATCGATTCGCGCACAAGTGATGCCATTGCCATTGCATTAAGGGCAAATGTTCCGATATTTATCCGTGAGGAACTGCTGAACCGTATGTGTATAAGAGATGAACAGAACGGAGCGATATCTATCCCGATAACCGCTGCTGACGAGGGAACTTTGCGTGCGGCTATGGAAAATGCTGTCAAGGAGGAAAACTATGAGTTGGCGATGAAACTGAAGGAGGAGATTGATTCGCGCCATTATAAGGAACCTGAAAAATTGGAAAACACAAAAGAGAACGAATAAGATGGCTCTATTTTATGTACCTGATATAGCAGAGCGTTGGGAACTGTCCGAGGAGGAGGCTGCCCACGCTCTTCGTGTGTTGCGTCTTGCAGTTGGTGATGAACTTGACATAACTGATGGTCAAGGGAACCTTTATAAGTCAGTAATCAACTCTATTGTCGGCAAGCATTGTCATGTCGAGGCGAAGGAGATTGTTCCTGTATCTAAAGGGTGGAATGGAAATATACATATTGCGGTTGCCCCAACCAAGAATATGGACCGCATAGAGTGGTTCGCCGAAAAGGCAACAGAGATTGGACTTGATGCAATTACTTTTCTGAATTGCCGCTTTTCGGAACGTAAGGTGGTGAAGAATGAACGAGTAGAACGCATCGTGGTTTCTGCCATGAAACAATCATTGAAATATAGCAAGCCTCAGGTTGAAGAGATGGTCGATTTCAAGAAATTCGTTTCACAGAACCGTGAAGGTGAAAAATATATTGCTCATTGCTATGAAGGTGAGAAGATGTTGCTTAAGGATCTTCATGAGCCGGGAGTGGATGCAACAATACTCATTGGACCCGAAGGTGATTTCAGCCCAGAAGAGGTCAAAATGGCTATTGAGGCGGGTTATAAACCTGTCAGTCTTGGAAATTCACGTTTGAGAACTGAAACAGCAGCACTTGTTGCTTGCCATACTTTAATGCTCAAGAACGAGAAGTAATGCCTCGCTATTTTATATATTTCTCATACGATGGAGCTGCCTATCATGGATGGCAGGTACAACCCAATGCAATTACTGTGCAGCAGGTGATGGAAGAGGCGCTTGCCAAGCTTGTCCGACGGCCTATCCCATTGACAGGTGCAGGACGGACTGATGCCGGTGTCAATGCAGCATGCATGGTAGCACATGCCGACTTTCCATGCGAAGTAGATGTGCCACAGCTTATTTATAAACTCAATAAGATATTACCTCCAGACATTGCTGTAAGTGATATACGACGTGTGAAGGGTGATGCCCATGCGCGTTTTGATGCAGTTTCAAGACGATATAACTACAGAGTTATTACAGCAAAATCTCCTTTTGCAAGGCGTTATGCCTGTCGTGTTATGCCCAGTGTTGATTTCGACGCAATGAACAGGGCTGCGGAAATTCTGTATGAATATACCGACTTTACAAGTTTTAGCAAACTGCATACAGATGTAAAGACCAATAACTGTAAGGTTACCTATGCCAAGTGGAAGCAGGTGGCGGAAAATGAATGGGTTTTTGAGATTGAGGCTGACCGATTCCTGCGTAACATGGTACGTGCCATTGTCGGTACATTGTTGCTTGTCGGACGAGGTAAAATGACACTTGATGGTTTCCGTGCTGTAATAGAGAACAAGGCTCGTGGCGAAGCCGGTGACTCGGCTATGGGGGAAGCATTGTTTCTTGTTGGTGTTGAATATCCCGAAACAATCTTCCTATGATGTGGGCTGTTCTTGCTTTTATGTCGGCAACCTTGCTGGGATGCTATGACTTCTTCAAGAAAGTTTCATTGAAGGATAATTCGGTTATCGCAGTGCTTTTTCTTAATACTCTTTTCTCGGCTCTGCTTTTTTCTCCCTTCATTATCCTCTCATATGCTGGTGTTATAACAAATGGACCGTTCTATGTTCCGGTTGCAGGGTTGGAGACACATCTGTTACTTGTTCTTAAAGCCGTTATTGTGTTGTCTTCATGGCTTTGTGGTTATATAGGTATAAAGCATTTGCCAATAACGATAGTCTCGCCAATTCAATCAACCCGTCCAGTGCTTGTGTTGCTTGGAGCATTATTGCTTTTCGGTGAAACTTTGAACGGGTATCAGTGGACCGGAGTGATAATTGCTGTAACTTCAGTCTTTTTGCTTAGTCGTAGTGGTAAGCAAGAGGGTATAGATTTTACATCAAACCGTTGGGTTCTTTTTGTGGCTTTGGCTGCTATTTTTGGAGCTGTCAGCGCATTGTATGATAAATATCTCATGCGTTCGCTTGAACCGATATTGGTACAGTCTTGGTTCAATATATATCAGTGTGTACTCATGGCCTGTTTGGGAATTCTGTTGAATCTCTTCTCATCAAAGCAACGTAAAAAGAGGTTTCATTGGAGTTGGGCCATTCCAATGATTTCAGTATTTCTGGGACTTGCCGATTTCTGCTATTTCTCTTCATTGGCGCACGATGGAGCACTCATTGCTGTTGTCTCCATGATAAGGCGTGGCAGTGTGGTGGTATCGTTTGCTTTCGGTGCACTGCTGTTGCATGAAAAGAACCTTAAACGAAAAGCATTTGACATTGTTTTGATATTGGTGGGATTATTCTTTCTATATTTGGGATCGAAATGAAAAAGGTTTTATTGATTTTGCTTGTCTCTTGCGGAATGGTCTTTTCTCTACCTGCGCAGGATATACGTACCCTTTTTGTGGAGGCTCCTGATTCAGTGTTGCCTCTTCTGTCACGTAATGCGCGTGCAGATTGTTTGGATTTTGCCGATGCTGGAATGGATTATCCGGTAACGAACATGCTCAATGGAAAATCGGTCATTAATGAACTGGCTGATGATTATCTCTTGCTGCAGAGTACCGGTTCTTCAACCATAGAAATTAGACTGTTGCCGTGCAACGGTGAATTTGTGATATGTGTGGTGAATACTGTATTTGCAGAAGTTGCTGACAGCCGTATTGCATTCTTTGACAACAGATGGAACAGGCTTCCTGTCGATGTTTTTTTTACACCCCCTTCTATAAGTGACTTCTTGACAAGTGACAATGATGAGGTTCTTGACAAGTGCGATATGTATCTCGTGTCCTTAAAAATGGTTCCTGCGGAGAATATTATGGTTGCAGATTATACGATGCCTGGCTATATGAACAATGATGATGCCATAGCTGTGCGCCCATTCCTCAAAAAAATCAATTACCGTTGGAACGGTAACAGGTTTGTCATGGAGTGACAAATACCGAATCGGCAAAATATTCTTTTATATCCCCTTTGTTGTGGTTTGTGAATAGTTCTCTTGTATCATAAAGGAACTGTTGCAATCTTTTTTGTGCATGGTTGTTGCTGCACTTGGTTGTTGCTGCCGGTAGGATTGTGAAATCTCTTTTCCCTTCATTGTCTTTGGGGTGTATCCATGTCAACATGTACTGTAGGGATGACACACGTGTATAGTTGAGTATCTTTTTCAGTTCCATGCATATCATCATGCCACCGTCTGTTCCACGCAATGACATGTTTGAAACAAGATTGCCTGTTGAATATACTACAACATGTCTGTCAGGAGTTTCATTATCCTCTCTTATCTCTATTGGTTGTATTATGTGTGGGTGATTGCCTATTATATGGTCGACTCCTTGCTCTATCAGCCAATCGCTTAATTCCTGAACTCTCTTTGGCGGAATACGTACATATTCGTCTCCCCAATGCATGCAGGAGATTATAACATCGGTTCCTTTCTGTTTTGCTTTGAATATATCTTCTTCAATGGTAGCCTTGTCTATCAGATTTACTACCAACGGTTCAGGAATGTTGTTGCCGTTTGTGCCGTATGTGTAGTTTAGTATGGCAATTTTTATGCCGTTGCTTTCAATGATAAGTGGGTACCGTTCATCTCTTTCCTCCTGGTTGCGATAAACTCCGCAATGAGCAATGTTCAATGAATCCAATAGGTTAAGGGTATGCAAGGCTCCGTTTCTTCCTTTGTCAAGACAGTGATTGTTGGCAAAGAGCACGACATTGAATCCTGCATTACGGATGGCGTATAGGAAACTGTCTGGAGCACAGAACGACGGGTAACCATTGAATCCTTTTTTGTATATAGGCGTTTCAAGGTTCGCAATAGCGATGTCATTCTTTCTGATCTCTTTTACAATGTGCTTATAGCAATTTGAATAGCTGTATGTTCCATCGCTTTTTTGAGCTTCTTCAAGTTGTAGCTTATGCTGCATTACATCACCGGCGAATATAAGTCTGCTTTTCTGAAAAAAAGTATTGCTGTCCTGCGCTGATACCAAGTTGGGTATAGTGCAGAACAGCAATGTTATTATGAAAAGCCGTGCTTTCAATCCTTTATTTATATATTTCGCGCTTGCCTGCAAGCAACGTGTTCTTCATGAGCGAAACAATGGTCATTGGGCCTACACCTCCAGGAACAGGTGTTATGTATGAACATTTTGGCGCAACGTTTTCAAAGTCAACATCTCCGCAAAGACGGAATCCTGACTTGCGTGTGGCGTCGGGGACACGTGTAGTACCAACGTCAATAACAACAGCTCCCTCCTTAACCATTTCTTCTTTGAGGAAGTGGGGCTGTCCCATAGCTGCGATTATAATATCTGCCTGACGGCACTCTTCTGCTATGTTTGCTGTATGGCTATGGCACACTGTGACTGTGGCGTCGCCAGGTATGCTTTTCTGCATCATGAGGTTTGCCATTGGTTTACCAACGATATTGCTACGTCCAAGTATAACACATTTTTTACCTTTTGTTTCTATGTTGTAGCGTGAAAGCAACTCCATTATACCATTCGGTGTTGCTGACAGGAAACATGGTAGCCCAATTGACAGACGTCCGGCATTTACAGGGTGAAAACCGTCAACATCCTTACGGTAATCTATGGCCTCTGTTATTTTCTGTTCATCAATATGTTTTGGTAACGGCAACTGTACAATGAAACCGTCAATGTCTGAATCGTTGTTCAGCTCATAAACTTTTTTCAACAACTCTTCTTCGGTAATATCTGTCTCGTAACGTATAAGAGTTGAGGTAAATCCACACTCTTCACAGGCTTTTACTTTGCTTGCAACGTAGGTTTCGCTTCCACCGTCGTGTCCGACAAGTATTGCTGCCAGATGAGGGCGTTTGCCTCCATTTGCAATTATGTTTTCAACCTCTTCTGCTATCTCTTTTTTAATTTGTGCCGCAATGGCTTTTCCGTCGATTAACTGCATAAAGTCTTTATGTTTTGTAAGCGGTTACGTTGTTTATCGTCTGAATCTTGGCATCATGTTCATCATATTGCCCATTTTGCCACCGGCAACGCTTTTCATGGTCTTGCGTATCTGCTCGAATTGCTTCATCAGTCGGTTGACCTCCTGCAAGGTTGTACCGCTTCCTCGTGCAATGCGTTCCTTGCGTGAGTTGTTTATAATGTCCGGGTTAGCACGCTCTTTGGGGGTCATAGAACGGATAATAGCCTCAACTCCCTTGAATGCATTGTCGTCAATATCAAGATCCTTTACGGCTTTACCAACTCCAGGAATCATAGCCATAAGGTCTTTGATGTTACCCATCTTCTTTATCTGCTCAATCTGGTTAAGGAAGTCGTTGAAATCAAACTGGTTGCGTGCGAGTTTGCGTTGTAGCTTTTTTGCCTCTTCTTCGTCAAACTGTTCTTGTGCGCGTTCTACGAGTGATACGACGTCTCCCATGCCCAATATACGGTCTGCCATACGGCTTGGATGGAACTGGTCAATGGCCTCCATCTTTTCTCCTGTACCGATGAATTTGATAGGCTTGGTTACTACTGTACGTATAGATAAAGCAGCACCACCGCGGGTATCACCATCAAGTTTGGTGAGGATAACACCTGTAAAATCAAGACGGTCGTTGAATTCCTTGGCTGTATTTACGGCATCCTGACCGGTCATTGAGTCTACAACAAAGAGTGTTTCTGTAGGGTTTACAGCCTCTTTGATAGCTGCAATCTCATTCATCATCTCTTCGTCGACAGCTAGACGTCCGGCTGTATCGATAATTACAAGGTTGTAGTTCTTGGCTTTTGCCTCTTTGATGGCATTGAGTGCAATCTGTACAGGTTCTTTGTTTTCGGGCTCGCTGTAAACAGGTATGCCTATCTGTTCTCCCAAAACTTTAAGCTGGTCAATGGCGGCAGGGCGATAAACGTCACATGCTACCAATAATGGATTGCGGTTTTTCTTCTTCTTGAGGTAGTTGGCAAGTTTTGATGAAAATGTTGTCTTACCGCTACCTTGAAGACCCGACATGAGTATTACAGCCGGATGGCCTTCGTAGTTTATTTCGGCGGTCTCACCACCCATGAGGGTTGTCAACTCGTCGTGAACAATCTTTACCATCAACTGGCTTGGATGGATTGATGTAAGCACATTCTGTCCAATAGCCTTGTTCTTTACGGTATCTGTGAAACTCTTTGCTACCTTGTAGTTGACGTCTGCATCAAGCAGAGCCTTTCGTACGTCCTTAAGTGTTTCGGCTACGTTTACCTCTGTAATACGTCCTTCTCCCTTAAGTATCTTGAATGAGCGTTCCAGACGCTCGCTTAGATTTTCAAACATCTTGTTCTCTATTTTATGTTATTACTTTTCAATACTGATAATTCCACCTGTGGCCGGATCAAAAAGTACTTTCGCGGTACTTTTCTTTTTGAATAGATCTTTTGATAGGATCTCTGTGACACCCAATTGCGCTATGGCTATTTCTGACTCATATAGTTTCTTGCTTCTTGTGTATATGGAAAAATCCACTTTTCCGGGGATGTTATAGCATACCCCTTCTTTTTTCAGAATCCTTTTATTTTCCAATTCTTCGGGAGTTGGAATGTGTACACTCCTTAAATCACGCAAACTGTAATATACCGGTTCTCCGGCAAGGTCTTCTTTGTCAACAAATCCAAGCTTGTGTGAAAAACGGAATATTACGGCTTTTGTGGTATCGCAACCAACTGTTGGTTCTATAGTGTAAGTGACAGAACTGTATATGGTATCGGTTCGTCCTGTGAAAAGTTCTGTTAATGCAGCTTCCTGTTTATTAAGTTCATTAAGTACCAACTGCATTGACAGACCGTCTTGAGGCATTATATCGGCCAAGCCTCTTGTTATATCCAATTTGCTCTCTCTTGTCGCGTAAATTTCTTTGGCTGTCAGTTCGGCAAGTTTTGCTGTAGATGTGGCTTGGATCATCTCTTCTGTCATGTATCTGGCCACGTCTGCTCTATTGCTTTGTTTTTGAGGGTGTAGTACAGCTTGTTTCGCAACATGGGCACACTCCTCCTTCTCTTTTATGTTTATGCTCTTTATTATGCCGTCTTTGCCAAGGTTTATATTGTTTATTGCGCTGTTATTGAGCCTTATTGTATACATTTTTTCGGGATTGGCTTTACCCAAAGTCTTTACGGTAATGTCTGTCATTTCCCAATATGTGGAAACCTCCGCTATGGCATTGCTTATTCGCAGATATCTTTCGGCATATCTGTTGAACTCACCGGGAGTGTGGGTTATGCATGCGGCCTTAATCGTCACCTCTATCCTCGTGTCTGGCAAAGTGTATGTCAAACCTTCGTTTGTCCCTGAAAAGAATGAATTCACCTCGGTCTGAGCAAATATGGGAAGTGACGCAGATAACAGTGATAATAAAAGGAACTTTTTCATGATATATGAAGTCCGGAATTTAATGTATGTGCACATAATCTCTAATATTCTGCGAAGATAGTAAATAGTTTTTTATTTTCGTTGAAAAATAACTTTATCTTCCTTAAATACTTGGCGTGTGTCCTAAATATTATGTGGCAGATAAAAAAAATGGATACATAATGCTTTTTTTCAGAACTTTGTTCTAATTTTGTGATAATTATTCGTGGTATACCCTTCGGGGGGTACATGAAATTTGATATAATTATGCATAAGGTTAAAATACACGACAAAGAGTTTGTAACGGCTATCTCCAATGAAGAAATAGTATCAGAGGTAAAACGCGTGGCAATGCAGATAAATAAAGACTATGCTGGTAAGCGTCCTTTGCTTCTTGGTGTTCTTAATGGAAGCTTTATGTTTGTTGCTGAGTTGATGAAGAATCTTGATGTTGAATGTGAAATCTCTTTTGTAAAACTCTCTTCTTATCAGGGTACAGCTACAACCGGTGTTGTCAAGGAAGTTATAGGTTTGTCTGAATCAATAACAGGTCGTGACGTGATTATTGTAGAGGATATTGTTGATACAGGTCTTACCATGCAGCGTATGCTTGAAACTCTTGGAACACGTAATCCAGCCTCAATGGAAATTGCTTCTCTTGTCGTTAAACCGGAGCGTATGCAAGTACCTATTGATGTGAAATATAGCGTCTTTTCAATGTCGGATCGTTTTATAGTCGGTTTTGGCCTTGATTATGATGGACTTGGACGTAATTTTCCTGATATTTACGAAGTTGTTGAATGATAAATCCGATTTAGTATGCTTAATATAGTGATTTTTGGAGCGCCTGGCAGCGGTAAAGGTACACAGAGCGCAAGAATTGTAGAGAAATATGCTCTTAATCATATCTCGACAGGCGATGTTCTTCGTGGTGAAATTGCTGCAGGAACAGAACTCGGTAAAACAGCAAAAACTCTTATAGATAATGGTCAGCTTATTCCTGATGCTCTTATGTTGGATATTCTGGCTGCAAAATTGGATTCGTTGACATCCGGCTGTGGAGTAATTTTTGATGGTTTTCCACGTACAATTGCTCAAGCTGAAGCATTGAAGGTGATGCTCGCGGAACGTGGTCAGGAGGTTACGGCAATGATCGAACTTGACGTACCTGAAGATGAATTGATGACGCGTCTTCTCAAGCGTGGTCAGGAATCCGGTCGAGCTGATGATAATGAGGAGACTATAAAGAAACGTCTTGTTGTATACAATAATCAGACATCACCTCTCAAGGAGTGGTATAAGAATGAAGGCAAGCATTGTTATATCAATGGACTTGGTGAACTTGACAGGATTTTTGCTGATATTGTTGCTGCAATAGAATCTAAAATCTGATGGTTTTAGCGGCTGAAGCCGGATATTGAGTTGCCGCTGTTCAAGTGGCAACTTTTGCTGTTTAATTGTTGTATGTTTAAGACTAACGAATATTGCTTTTGATATGGCGGAATCGAATTTTATAGACTATGTGAAGATTGTGTGCCGTTCCGGTCGTGGAGGTCGTGGTATGGCGCATCTTCATCGTGCAAAATATATTCCTAACGGTGGTCCCGATGGAGGTGATGGCGGAAAGGGTGGTGATATAATTCTGCGCGGAAACAGAAATTACTGGACATTGCTTCACTTGAAGTATCAGCGTCATATTTTCGCAGGTAATGGTCAGAATGGCGGTATAAACAAAAGTACCGGTGCTGATGGTGAAAGCAAAATAGTGGATGTTCCATGCGGTACAGTCGCATACAATGCAGAAACAGGTGAATTCCTATGTGATGTTATGGAGGACGGTCAGTTGGTTACTCTGCTTAAGGGTGGTCGTGGCGGCCTTGGCAATGTTCACTTTGCAACACCGACTCGTCAGGCGCCTCGCTTTGCTCAGCCGGGAGAGCCTATGCAGGAGATGACGGTGACACTGGAACTGAAGCTTCTTGCCGATGTCGGTCTTGTTGGTTTTCCCAATGCCGGTAAGTCAACATTGCTTTCTTCAGTCTCTGCGGCAAAGCCTAAAATTGCGAATTATCCATTTACTACTTTGGAGCCGAATCTTGGAATTGTTTCATATCGTGATAATAAGTCTTTTGTGATGGCGGATATCCCAGGTATCATCGAGGGGGCTAGTCAGGGTCGAGGGCTTGGACTTCGTTTTCTTCGACATATTGAGCGTAACTCCTTGTTGCTTTTTATGGTGCCTGCTGAAGCGGATGATATAAAAAAGGAATATGAGGTGCTGTTGAATGAACTTGCTACATTCAATCCGGAAATGCTTGACAAACAGTGTATCTTGGCTATAACAAAGTGTGATTTGATTGATGATGAATTGAAAGAGATGCTGTCTGAAAATCTGCCCGAAGATGTTCCGCATATATTTATTTCGGCTGCAACTGGTGAGGGCGTTCAGGAGCTGAAGGATATTCTTTGGGCGGCGCTTAATAGTGAAGAGAATCGTCTGGCGGCTGTCAAGCGAGAAGAACTCGTGCATCGTAACTATGATCGCAAGATGCTCGCTGCGGATTTTGCCGATTGGGAAGATGAGTGCTATGATGAGATTGCAGGAGATGACGATGATGATTTTAATTATGATGAATTTGATTTTGATTCTGATGAGGAATAAATATATATAATAAGGTATATGACTGTATCATCTTTTGATGGTGCAGTCTTTTTTTTGTCTTGTAGGGTCGTTTTTTTAGTAACGAATGTATTGGAATTTTAATTTAACAATATTTAACTATAAATTTCACTATTGGATCATCTTTTTCTCTCTTTTTTTGCTGCTTTTTGCGTGATATTTCTTCCTGATTGCTTAAAAAAAGAATAAATACTTTTTTATTAGAAAAATAATTTTTACCTTTGCAGTCCAAAATGGACTATAGTGTTCTGTGGTCCTTGGTTTAAGAAATATTTAAAAACAATATATATAATAATTAAAAATTAAACAAAATGCCTACAATTCAGCAATTAGTAAGAAAAGGCAGAGAGGTTATTGTAGAGAAGAGCAAGTCTCCCGCACTTGACAACTGTCCTCAGCGTCGTGGTGTGTGTGTACGTGTTTACACTACAACTCCTAAGAAACCTAACTCTGCTATGAGAAAGGTTGCTCGTGTACGCTTGACTAACCAGAAAGAGGTTAACTCTTATATACCTGGTGAAGGTCACAACCTACAGGAGCACTCAATCGTTTTGGTTCGTGGTGGTCGTGTTAAGGACCTTCCTGGTGTACGCTACCACATCGTTCGCGGTACTCTTGATACAGCAGGTGTTGCAAACCGCACACAGCGTCGTTCAAAGTACGGTGCAAAACGTCCTAAAGCTAAGAAGTAATCTTCTTCGCGTGTCAAGCGGTAGTTGAGTGATTCCGGCTTGTTGAATCAGGAATAAGACTCATAACTTTATTATTTAACTAGTTTTGGTTTGTTGGAAGTTATAAAGGTTGAGTAAATGCTTCGGTGGAAGTGTTGAAGAATTAAAAATAACGCAGCCAAACAAAAACATTAATTTTCGTAAGAGAAAATGAGAAAAGCAAAACCAAAAAAACGTGTGGTCCTTCCGGATCCCGTTTTCAACGATCAGATGGTTTCTAAATTCGTTAACCACCTGATGTATGACGGAAAGAAAAACATTTCGTACACAATTTTCTATGGTGCTCTTGAGCTTGTTGGTAACAAGATGAAGAGCGAGGATAAAACTCCACTTGAGATTTGGAAACAGGCTTTGGAGAACATTACTCCAAAGGTAGAGGTTAAGTCTCGTCGTATCGGTGGTGCAACATTCCAGGTTCCTACTGAAATTCGCGCTGATCGTAAAGAGTCTATCTCAATGAAGAATATGATTTTGTTCGCTCGTAAGCGTGGCGGCAAGTCTATGTCAGAGAAGCTCTGCGCAGAGATTATGGATGCATTCAACAATCAGGGTGGTGCCTTCAAGCGTAAGGAGGATATGCACCGCATGGCTGAGGCTAACCGTGCTTTTGCACATTTCCGTTTCTAATCTAACAGTATAAGAAAATGGCAAACGAACTTCAATTTACCCGTAATATTGGTATTAGTGCTCACATTGATGCTGGTAAGACTACTACATCTGAGCGTATTTTGTTCTACACAGGTCTTTCACACAAGATTGGTGAGGTACACGATGGTGCGGCTACCATGGACTGGATGGAGCAGGAGCAGGAGCGTGGTATTACAATTACCTCTGCGGCTACAACTACATTCTGGAACTGGCAGGGTACACAGTACAAGTTTAACTTGATTGACACTCCGGGACACGTTGACTTTACTGCTGAGGTAGAGCGTTCACTTCGTGTTCTTGACGGTGCTATCGCTGCTTTCTGTGCTGTAGGTGGTGTTGAGCCACAGTCAGAGACTGTATGGCGTCAGGCTGATAAATACAACGTTCCTCGTATCGCTTACGTGAACAAGATGGACCGTTCAGGTGCTGATTACTTCTCTGTAATGCGTCAGATGAAGGAGATCCTTGGTGCTAATCCATGTCCTGTGACAATTCCTATCGGTTCAGAGGAAAAGTTCCTTGGTGTTATCAACCTTATCACAATGAAGGCGCTTGTTTACAAGGACGGCGCTCTTGATTACACTGTAGAGGAAATCCCTGCAGAGATGGTTGATGAGGCTAATCAGTGGAGAGAGCATCTTCTTGAGAAGGCTGCTGACTTCGATGAGGAGTTGATGATGAAGGTTCTTGAGGAGCCAGAATCAATTACAGAAGAGGAAATCATAGCAGCTATCCGTAAGGGTACACTTGCATTGGAGATTACTCCTATGACTTGTGGTTCTTCATTCAAGAACAAGGGCGTTCAGCCTCTTCTTGACTTTGTATGTGCATTCTTGCCATCACCTCTTGATACTCCAGCTATTGAGGGTGTTAATCCTAAGACAGATGAGACTGAAACACGTACTCCATCTGAGGATGACAAGACTTCAGCTCTTGTCTTCAAGATTGCAACAAACCCATTCGTTGGTCGTTTGATTTACGTTCGTGTATATTCTGGTAAGCTTGAGTCAGGTTCTTATATCTACGATTCTCGTTCAGGTCGTAAAGAGCGTATCTCTCGTATGTTCCAGATGCACTCAAACAAGCAGAACCCTGTAGAGATTCTCGGTGCTGGTGATATCGGTGCTGTTATCGGTCTTAAGGATGTTCGTACAGGTGATACACTCTGTGCAGAGGAAGGTCCTATCGTACTTGAATCAATGAGCTTCCCTGATCCTGTGATTTCTATCGCGGTTGAGCCTAAGACACAGAAAGATCTTGACAAGCTTGCTAACGGTCTTGCTAAGCTCGCAGAGGAGGATCCTACATTTACTGTTAAGACAGACGAGCAGTCTGGTCAGACAATTATCTCTGGTATGGGTGAGCTTCACCTTGAGATTATTATCGACCGTCTGAAGCGTGAGTTCAACGTAGAGTGTAACCAGGGTCGTCCACAGGTTAGCTACAAAGAGGCTATTACTTCAACTGTTCAGGTTGATGAGACTTACAAGAAGCAGACTGGTGGTAAGGGTAAGTATGCTAAGATCGTTGTCTCTGTAGGTCCTGCAGATGCAGACTTCAAGGAGGGCAATCTTCAGTTCCTTAACGAGGTTAAGGGTGGTAACGTACCTAAGGAATTCATTCCTTCAGTTCAGAAGGGATTCCAGACAGCTGTTAAGGCTGGTGTGCTTGCCGGTTATCCAATGGAGTCTTTGAAGGTTACACTTCTCGATGGTGGTTTCCACCCAGTAGACTCTGACCAGTTGTCATTCGAGGTATGTGCTATTCAGGCATATAAGAATGCATGCCAGAAGGCTAATCCAGTTCTTCTTGAGCCTATGATGAAGCTTGAGGTAGTAACTCCAGAGGAGAGCATGGGTGATGTTATCGCTGACTTGAACAAGCGTCGTGGTCAGGTTGAGGGCTTTGAGACAAGCCGTACCGGTGCGCGTATTGTTAAGGCTATGGTTCCGCTGTCAGAGATGTTCGGTTATGTAACATCATTGCGTACCATTACTTCAGGTCGTGCTACATCTTCAATGACTTACGATCACCACGAGCAGGTGAGCGCATCTCTTGCAAAGCAGATTCTTGAAGAACTTCAGAAGTAAAATAAATCCTGCCGGTTAGCGAATGACTCTTAACCGGCAGGTAATTATTAATTTTATAAATATTAAATGACAATGAGTCAAAAAATTAGAATTAAACTTAAATCTTACGATCACAACTTGGTTGACAAGTCAGCTGAGAAGATTGTAAAGACAGTGAAGGCAACAGGTGCTATCGTTAGCGGTCCAATTCCATTGCCTACTCACAAGCGTATTTTTACAGTTAACCGTTCTACTTTCGTGAACAAGAAGTCACGTGAGCAGTTCCAGCTCTCTTCTTTCAAGAGACTTATCGACATCTACAGTTCTACAGCTAAGACAGTTGATGCTCTTATGAAGCTTGAGTTGCCTTCAGGAGTTGAGGTTGAGATTAAAGTGTAATTAAATGTTATTTACTAATTTTTTAAATTAAACTGAAATGCCAGGATTATTAGGAAAAAAAATCGGAATGATGTCCGTTTTCAGTGCCGATGGTAAGAATGTTCCATGCACTGTTATCGAAGCAGGTCCTTGCGCAGTTACACAGGTGAAGACAATCGAGAAGGATGGCTATGAGGCTGTTCAGATCGGTTTTCAGGATCAGAAGGAGAGCCGTGTTAATGCTCCTCTTATGGGTGACTTCAAGAAAGCTGGTGTAGCTCCCAAGCGCCACTTGGCCGAGTTCAAGGGTTATGAGACAGAACTTAATTTGGGTGATGTTCTCACAGTAGATCTCTTTGCAGATACTAACTACGTTAGCGTAACAGGTACTTCAAAGGGTAAGGGTTTCCAGGGTGTTGTTAAAAGACACAACTTTGGTGGTGTAGGTCAGGCTACTCACGGTCAGCACAACCGCGCTCGCAAGCCGGGTTCAATCGGTGCTTGTTCATACCCTGCAAAGGTATTCAAAGGCCTCCGCATGGGTGGACAGATGGGTAACGCTCGTGTTACTACACACAACCTCCAAGTGTTAAAGGTTATTCCTGAGCACAACCTTTTGGTTATCAAGGGTTCGGTTCCAGGTTACAATGGTTCAATCGTAATAATTGAAAAGTAATGGAAGTCAGCGTATTAAATATTAAGGGTGAAAGCACCGGTAGAAAGGTTACGTTAGACGAGTCTATCTTCGGAATCGAG
>JAZQTU010000041.1:0-32128 GCA_045630965.1 Bacteroidaceae bacterium
CGTAAGGATTATAGCACACAGAGAGCTTTGACAATGTTGGTAGGTAAGCGTCGTTCACTCCTTAACTATCTTAAGGACCGTGACATCGAGCGTTACCGTGCTATCGTAGCTAAGCTCGGCTTGCGTAGATAATCTGCGTAAAAAGCATTTAATAAGCGGGATTTTCAATTTGAAAATCCCGCTTATTTTATTTTTTCTTTCTTGCAAAAATTGAAACAAGAACAGCCACACCTATGAACATCGGGTAGTAAAGGTTAGGTATAATTTCCAATGGTGATACCTTTGCCAGGCCCGACGCAATGAGCAGTTGTGCTCCGTAAGGTATCAATCCCTGTACAAAGCACGAAGTCGTGTCCATGAGGCTTGCCGCGCGGCGTGGCTGAATACCGAACCTCTTTGATATATCGCGCGATATGTCGCCTACTGTGAGTATCGCAATGGTGTTGTTTGCGGTGCATATGTTGGCAAGTGCTGTGAGTGCTGTTATTGATAGCTCCGCAGCGCGTCTCGATCTCATCCGCTTTGTAACAATGCGTATAAGGTAGTCTATACCGCCGTTTATTCGTACAATCTCCAGTAGTCCACCGGCAAGCATTGTTACTATGATAAGCTCACACATGCCCATTATTCCGCCTCCCATTTCCGTAAAAATGCTTATACCGTCCACAGCTTTGTATGCAATGCCGGTAATGCCTGCAATTATAATGCCGGTAATGAGTACTGCAAGCACGTTCATGCCAGCCAATGCACAACCAATAACGGTGAGGTAGGGGATGCACTTTATAATGTCTGCAATAGTTGTTTTTGCAGCATCAATATTCTCTATGCTGTTTCCGCTGAATGCATATATCAACAATGTTACAATTGCAGCCGGCATCACAAGTATTATATTCGTGCGGAACTTGCTCTTCATGGAACAGCCCTGTGTCTGTGTGGCGGCAATGGTGGTATCCGAAATGAACGACAGGTTGTCGCCAAAGAAGGCACCTCCCACAACTATCGCCACCAGCCAGGCCGTGCTGCAGTTCATCTGTTCGGCAAGAGCCGTTACCATCGGTGTCAAAGCAACAATGGTTCCTACCGATGTGCCTATCGAAAGCGATATGAAGCATGCTGCAATGAATATGCCTGCTGGCAGAAAGTTGCTTGGTATGAGGTTAAGCGTCAGGTTTACCGTTGCATCGACGGCGCCCGTAGCCTTTGCAAGCGCAGCGAAGGCACCTGCAAGCACGAATATCCATATCATGTACATAATGCGCGGGTTGGCTGCACCCTGTGAGAACTTCTCTATGCGTTCGTCAATGGTCGCGCCACGTGTCATTGCCACAGCATATACTGCTGCAACCATAAATGCCACAGCTATTGGTATGCGGTAGAAATCTCCGGCTATTATTGAACCAACGAGGTAAATTGTCAACAAGACAATAATGGGGGAGAGTGCAAGCACTCCGTGTAGTGTCTCTCTATTTTTCATAGTCAGTGGTTGTCCGGTATCGTTAATAGGTATTTTACCTTGATAGTGCGAAGATAATAAAAACAAACGGTGTAACAAAAAAGTGACGCACCCTGTGCGGGTGCGTCACCGTATAGTTTATGAAAAGTATTCAATTACTTATTGAACAACTTTACATTGCGTACAGGTTTGCCGTCCTGCTCAACAACGAGTACATAAGTACCCTTGTTCTCAATAGCAATATATACCTTGCCATTTGCAGCAACATCAGCATTCTTGCTTGCAATCTTCTGTCCTGCTACATTGTAGAGGCTTACGTTGTAGTTACCTTCCTTAGCAAACTCAACAACAGCAACACCGTCGATAGCGTATGCATTGAGTTCACCGTTCTCAACATTATTGATACCTGAAGGATCACCTACTGTAATAACCTGGAATGTACGCTGGTCACGACCCAAAGAGTTCTCGAGTGTGAGGGTTACAGCGTAGTCGCCATCATAAGGATACTTGACAGTTGCAGAACCGGCCTCGTCGTTACCGATAACATTTTCAATGAGACCCTTCTTTGTCTTCCAAGAAGGAACTGTTGTTACAGGGAATGCACTACCGCTTACAAATGGGCATCCTGATGTGAACTGTGGTTCTTCCCAACCGAACTTACCCTGTCCTTCAGAGCCTTCTGCTACATAGTCATGTATACCAGCGCTTACATTTGCAAGTTTACCTACAGACTTGAATGTGAAGTCTGCATTAGCAGCCTGCTCAAAGTCCCAATAAGCTGCAATGTCTGCAGGGAGGTTTTCTGGGTTAAGATCTCCCATTGATGTCAATACATCCTCAGCTGTCATTACCTTGTCCCAAACCTGGAAGTTGTCAACAACACCGTCGATACCGTTACGTCCGTGTGCGCTACCTCCGACAGAGAGAACCTGTCCGTTTGTGATTGAGTATACATTTGTCTGGTAACCTGGGTCGCCGTTCTTGTAGGCATCTCCATCCGCCTGGCGGTTCCAACGAGTAACCTCCTGCTTAACGCCATTGATGTAGTAATCCTGATGGAATCCGCTTCCGCTGTACTCGAATACGAATGCCAAGTGAACCCATGAACCGATGGGCACTCTTGAATTGTCGTACTTGTAACGCAACTCATTGTTGTTACTTGCATCTGTACCGCGGAATGTGTATGAGCTCATGCTACCGTCCTGGTTCATGTTTGTCCATACCCAACCCCAGTCTGTCTTTGGCCATTGATCCACCTTGTTGGCAACAGCCAGCAACTGTGTCTCGCCCTCAGAAAGCTTGTTGATCTTGAGCCAGAATGCAACAGAGAAAGACTTCTGACCAACAACACCAATGTCAGCACATTTCACACCAAAACGCATCTCCTTGAGGTTTACACCCTGTGAAGCTGAACCGTCAGCCTTGCGTCCTGTGTATGCAAGAGAAATCTCGTCGTTTGGCGCAACAGTGATGTCTGCATCCTTGCCGTTTGCTGTGAGTGTGTAGATCTTTGGAAGTGCACCTACGCTCTCGCTTGTAATCTGAATGTAGTTAGAGAATGTGCGTTCCTCTTCGATACGTGCAGTACCGTCGTGGTTCCAAACATAGCTCTTTACAACAAGGTTGTAGTTACCTACGTTAGCCAAGCCTTCAGGAACAGAAATACCCATACCTTCAGCCTTCTTCACTTCGTTACCTTCGCTATCAACGATAGTCCATGTACCCTCTTCGTGTTTTGGGTCAACAAATGAGATGTTGAAGTCCTCGTTAGGCTTGATAGTTGTCTTGTCAATCTGGATATCGTCGTTGTATGTGTACTCGCCTGTGCTAGAATAGCTTGACCATTTGATATCACTTTCGCTCTTCATGTCAAGTGACATTGCTGATACACCAAAGCGAATTCTTTCTGCTCCTTCAATGTTGAATGGAACGTTGTAGATCAAACCGGCCCATGATGTTGTGATACCCATGAGTACTGGTTCTTCGTTAGCCTGCTGTGCATAAAGCTTGAACAAAGATGTGTTAACGTCAATGTTGTAGCATGGTTCGCCTGCAGCCTTGTCATTATCCATGTCGAAAATGATCTTACCGTCAACACCGTGAGAACCGTAAGAAAGTACGCTTGCGCTTTCAATTTCAGGTCTTTCAGGAGTTTCGAATTCACCACGTACAATTGAGAACTCACCAAGGAAGATGTTTGCGTTCTGTGCGTTCTTGAACTGCAAAGCAACAAGTGCAACCTCAGAAGCTGCAATGTCCTGGCCTACAACGAATGTCTTAACAAGCCATTCGTCCTCATCAGGAAGCTGGTCTGCTGCACAAACATTGAGGTTTGCCAATGGTGTGCTCTCTGCACCTGTAGCTGTGAGAACAAGGTTCATCTCTGCACTACCTGCTGCAAGCTTGTAGCGGAATGTGATAACGTCACCGTCCTTAACCTCGAACTTTGTCTTGAAGAGGTGGAGGTACTCCTCGGCTGTAGAACCGTAGATACGTACTGTAGAACCACCTACCCATGCATCGTCCCAAGAGAATTCTGCATCAAGACCGTTTGCAACAACATCCTCTGCTGTACGGCCAAGAAGGTTCTTAGTGAACCACCAGCGCCATGTAGGCAAGTAGTCCTGAACACCGATGTTGTACCATTCGCCATTGTGCTGGCGCTCGCCGTTCCAGTTGAAGAACTTACCGTTACCGAGGTTGAAGTATGTTATGAATGGTTCCTCAGCAAGGTCCCAGCTCAATGTACTCTTTGCTGTCATGAAAGATGACATACCATGGAATGTGTAGTTGTCAGCATTGTACTTCATGCTGCTTGTAACTGTTGGGCAGTTTGCCGGGTTACGTGTACCACCGGTGAACCAACGCTCTGTACGCAACTGATATGTACGCTGTCTTGCATCAGGTGTACCTCCCTTTTCACCACGGCTCTCCCAGAACATATTCTGTGAGTGTGCACCCCAGAGACCGATAGAGATAGGATACTGTGCCAAAAGTGGCCATCTTTCACCATATTTAGGCTCAGCACCCTGCATGTTCATACCTGCATAAAGGTCAAGTGGGTCAATGCCTCTTTTAGCTGCGTGGTCAACAGATCTTGACAACAAATTGCTTGAGTTCCAGTTGTAGTTGAAGAAGAGAACTGCACCGTCTGCAATGTCATCGTTGTGAGTGCCGAATCCATTGTCGAAAGAGATGCTACCGCTTTCATTTGTACCGTCGTACCAAGCATTGCAGAACAATGGATTCAAAGCCAAAGACTTCTCTTTCAACTCCTTATGGAATGGAATCAATTTGCTCATGATTGAAGCACCACCGCTGAACTCTGAGTTGTATCCCAAACCGTCAACGCCATAATAGTGAAGGAACTGTGCTGTCTTCTCTGCACCCGCATTGACTACATCTTCCATAGCCTCCTGCCAGCCACTACCGTAGAGACCACCGAAAGGAATACCTGCTACTGATGATACAGATACACCGTTCTTGTGTGCAACGTCGGCAAAGTTACCTGGAATACGTCCCTGAGGAGCTGTCCAGTTACCATAGATTGTGATGTACTGCCACATGTTGAATACCTCAGAGTCGTAAACACCGTTAGGCATTGCGTTCTCGTTAGCATCGTCAATAGGTACCCAGAAAAGAATCTTCTTGTCGTTCTTTTCGTTAATGTCTGTGCGTACCTGTGTAGCTTCGTTGCGGAAACGAGCTTTAGGCTTTACACGTGAAATGAAGAAATTGTCATCGGCTGTAACCTCTTCTCCTGGTTGCCAGCTCTGCAATGTCTGACCGAACTCTTTTGCAAAAGAGCCCCAATCAACATACTCTTCCTTGTAGGACTGAGCATTGGCGGTAAGTGCCATTATAAGCAATCCACCGAAAATCTTGATTTTTTTCATAAATAGTTTAGTTATATGAAGCCGGCCGTGCCCAACGGAACAGCCGGCTCCGGTTTATTTATTATTTGATAATGTTGTCATCAGTTACGTCCCACCACAAACGTGTTGCCTGGTCGTCAACAACAGATGCCTTTCCATGGCCAAGCGCTTTCAAACCAGTGCTGTTAACCAATGAAACTGCAATAGGGTCTGTTGGCACCCAAGGAATACGGCGTATGATCTCACCCTGCTTGAGTGAACCGTCACCGTCGTCAGCATTGAGTACTGGGAACATCTTTGGATAACCTGTACGACGCATCTCGGTCCATGCCTCTGTAGAGAGTGGGAAGAGAGCGATGTACTTCTGGGTAATGATCTTCTCGAGTTTTACCTCATCGCTGTCACCGTTGTCCCATTTAACACCAATCTTTGTCACGCTTTCCCATTTTTCGTTGTTACCATCGCCATATGGGTCTTCATTGACATACGCAACAGGTTCTTTAACCTTCTTGTACTCTTTTACGTAGTTCTTGTAGTTCTCGTTTGTAAGTTCAACGAATGCCTGGTCAATACCATTCTCATAGTAGAACTCAGCATCATCGCCTCCCATGTCCCATCCACGCAATGCACCTTCGGCACGGAGGAACTCAACCTCAGCCCATTTGATAAGGTGGAGAGGACAACCCTTCATAATCTCTGTGTCAAATGTAGAGTATGCCTGACGCATGTTCTGACCATACTGCTGGCCATCGTCAACCAATACTCCGGCGCGGATACCGCAAATCTTGGTGTCAGGATCTGTAATCTCACCAGTAACCTGGTTTACAATCTCGTTACTGTTGTTCTTGAAGAAGTACTTTGTATATGGGTGGTCAAGACTCATCAGGAGGCTCTCGAATGAAGCACACAAGCGAAGGTCGTTCCAGCTGTTGGCGATGTTTGCCAATGGGTGGTGTCCCTCTTTGATCAGATGCTGGTCTTCAGCACCTTCAATAACACCGCTTGCCACAGCCTCTTCGGCCCATTTCTCTGCAAGTTCCTTGTCAACCTCTACAATGTGCATAGCCATACGCAACTTCAATGAGTTTGCAAGTCTTATGTATGAGTCTACAGTGTTGTTCTGCGATGTTGTACAGTACTCAAGCATGAGAGCGGTAATCTTTTCCTTGTACCATCTTGGACGTGTCTCATAGTTCTTGAGACAAGCAACGATTGTGTCGATGTTCTCAACGATACCCTTGTAGATAACCTCAAGGTTGTCATAGTTTTCAGGGGTCTCGGAATTCTTTTTGTCCTCGAGGTATGTGAAAGGACCTGAAAGGTCGGCCATCTCCTGTGCAGCAAGGCTGTAATAGAGTAGGTTAATAGCCTTCAATTCTGGGATTGAGTCAATCTGTGGGTGGTTGATCAATGGCATGATAGAGTTCTTTGCCATTGTGTATGCACCGAGAGGACCACCGTTGAACTCAGCCGAAACATTGTATGAAGATGTCAATGAACCGTACATGAAGTCCTTGTGAGGTACTACAAAATACTGTGCATAAAGGTCGGGACCCAAAGAGTACTGGCGCTGGTAAGCGTGCTCACCGGGCAAACCACCCTCTTTACCTCCACGGAGATTGTACTGTCCAGCTTTTGCCTGCTGGAAGTAGATCTTGAGCTTTTCAATAGCCTCGTCAACACCAGCCTCAGTAGGCAAGTTGTGGTAAGGGATTGAATCGACATTTCCAACGAAGTGCTCAAGTCCCATTACGTCGTTCAGGTTCATTTCAGATCCCGGGTCATCGAAGTCAAGGCATGACTGCATTGTCAGCGATGCAAAGAGAATTGAACCTGCAAGTAATATATGCTTTTTCATAATTCTTTATTTTACTTATGGGTTTTCAAATGAATTCAATTAGAGGTTAAGCTTGATGTTCAAACCGAACTGACGTGCCGAAGGATAGTTGAACATGTCGATACCGCCCAAACCGTTAGCTGTTGACAAAGAGATATCCGGGTCAACTGGTGCGTCTCTGTAGATGAAGAAGAGGTTGCGGCATACGAATGAGATGCTCAAGTTCTTGTAGTCACCGAAGAGGTTACGGAATGTATAACCCAATGACAACTCACGCAAACGGAAGTTTGTTGCATCATAGATGTAGCTTGAAGCGTCGCTTGTACCTAAGAATGTGTAGTAGTCCTCAACTGAAACGAGGTTACGTCCTTCATTCAACTCCATTGCGTGACGGCCATCAGCCATGTAGAGGTTGTTCTTCTCTGCATAAAGACGAGCCTCGCCTGAACGCTCTGATGCACCCCAACGGTCAAGGTAACCCTCGGTCAATGAAACAACCTTACCACCGATACGTCCGTTGATGAGGAAGTACAATGAGAAGTTCTTGTATGTGAAGGTGTTAGACCATGACAACTGGTAAGGGCTGTTGGCGTTACCTGCATATGTCTGGAACTTTTTGTTAGACTCGCGTACACGTACGTTACCCTCGTCTGTTACTGTTGCATAACCGCCAAGTGAAGGCTTGCCGTTCTTTGCGATGTACAAGTCACCAGCTTTGTTGATGAGTTCACCCTCGCCGGTAGTGTTATATTTGCCATCAGCTGTTTGGTAAACGTCGCAGTTGTAACGTGTGAAGTCTGTGATGTAGAGGTCGCCGTAAGAACCGCCCTTTCTGTAAAGCAACTGGATCTTACCGTTTGCAAGTGATGTTGACATGTCCTTGCTGTTACCCATTCTGTCCTTGCTGGTCTCAACAATCTTGTTGTTGTTGTAAGAGAAGTTCACGTTTGTCTGCCATCTCCAGTCTCTGTTGATCTTCCAGTCGTAACCCAATGTCAACTCAACACCCTGATTGCGGATGATACCACTGTTTACAGGTTGCATCTTACCGTTTGTACCGGCAATCTCAAGATATGAGTTGTGCATTGCTGAATTATAATATGTAATGTCGGCTGTCAAACAGTCGCGCAAGAACTGCATCTCGATACCTGTCTCGAATGACTTTGTCTTTTCAGGTATTGGAGTAAAGCTGTTTCTTGATGAAGTGGTAGCTGTACCCAAGTATGAGTTTGTGCTTGCTGAACCGTAAAGTACGTTAGGAATAGAGTTACCTACCTCTGAGTAGCTCAAACGGTATTTTGCATAATTGAACCAGCGTGGGAGTTCAACCATGTCGCTGATGATTGCATTGGCACCAACACCGAAGTAACCGTAGCTCTCCTTTGTTCCAAGATATGTAAACTGCTTGAATGGACGGTACCAGTCGTGGCGATATGAACCATCAATGAAGAGAACGTCCTTCCAACCGAACTGTGCTGTTGCGAGAACTGCCTGGTCCCAGTTAGAGCTCTTGCTCTTTGATGTAACACCTGCACCACCGTAGTTGGGGGCGAACATGTTGATGTCTGTTGGAATCATTGTAGGAATGCTGTACTGGCTGTCGTGTGTATCGATAGTTGCAGCTCCAACATTTGTAACAATGTTTGTACCCTTGATTGTGTGACCTACATAACCTGCAGAAGCAGAAACAGACCAATCTTCAGAGAACTCCTTATTATAAGAGAGCATGTAGTCGGTATAGATTTCGCTTGTGCTGTTGCTGCTGAGCCAGTAAGAACCGTAACGGTTCATCTCAACAGGGCCCCATGTTGTTGCGTAGGTGCAAGACTCATTGCTGTAGCTTGAGTTGTCGATTGAAACTCGTCCCTGGATGTTGAGGCCGTCAATGATCTGAAGGCTACCGCTGAATGTTGCAGAGAAACGCTCTTCAATGTTCTCACTGGTGTTCATGTTTGTGAGCCAGTATGGGTTGTTGTATGTAGGACCCTGGAATGCATACTGCTGCATTGGACCGGTAAGGAGCTCTTTGCCTACATTCTTTGTGGCAGTGAAGTTGTTTTCCTTCTTGTTGCTCTCCTTGATGTCTGTGAAGTAAATCTGTGTACCGTTACCATCCTGGTCACCTGATGACCACCAGCTACCGTCAGCCTTGTAGAGGTTCTTGTAGTAGTCCATATCAACATCACGTGGTGTTGTATAGAGGTGGTAAATTGGGTTACCTACGCTACCACCACCGACGCGGTTCTTTGTCTTTGCCTGGTTGTAGCTGATGTTTGCGTTCAATGTCAAACGGTCCCACAATTTGTATGTCTGGCGGAATGAGAATGTGTTACGGTTGTAACGGTTGCTCTCAATCATACCGATAGACTGTGAGTTTGAATATGAAACGTATGTCTGGATCTTCTCTGTACCGCCTGATACTGACAATGAGTTGTTGGTATTGATACCGGTACCGTAGAATTCAGCAATGTCGTCCTTTGCCTGGTTACGCAAGTATGCAGTGAAGGTGTTCTTTGAATTGTCGGTATTGACATCCTTGAAGTACTGCTTGTCAACGTCGTAGATGAACTTGTTGTCAGCGGGTCTGTTTGGGCTGTTCAAAGCGTCTCCCCAGCTGTTGTAGTTCAACTTGTTGCTGCTTGCAACGTAACCACCATAGTAGTTCTGCAATCTTGGTGTCAACAATGGAGTATCGAATGTTGTACCTGAATTGAATGCAACTTCCATCTTACCTTCCTTACCCTTCTTTGTGGTAATCATGACAACACCGTTTGCTGCACGTGAACCGTAAAGGGCAGCGGCGTTCGCACCCTTGAGGACGTTCATTGATTCGATATCGTCAGGGTTGATCATTGAAAGCGGGTCACTACCTTCGGTAGAACTTGAATATGTGATGTTTGCTGCATCACCTACCTGGCCGCGGATGTTGTTGGTCATAGGCACACCGTCAACAACGATAAGAGGAGCGTTGTCACCCATGATTGACTTGTTACCACGGAGCACAATCTTTGATGCACCACCGGCACCACCGGCACTTGGGGTAATTGTGATACCTGAAATCTTACCCTCGAGTGAGTTTACGAGGTTCGCATCGGGAGCCTTCAAAAGGTCATCGGCCTTTACAAGCTGTGTAGCATAGGTAAGTGATTTCTCCTTACGCATGATACCCATGGCGGTAACGACTACCTCGTCAAGAGCTGTGCTCTCCTCTTTCATCACGAACTTGAGGTCTTTACCGTTCCAAACTTGGTCGTCACATGTGTAGCCCATGAGCTGTACACGGATTTCCGAACCGTTCTTTACGTTGCCCAATTCGAAGTTACCATCGAAGTCAGCCATACACGAATTTGTTGTACCTACAACGAATACAACTGCTCCGAATACAGGCTCGCCCTTCTCATCGACAACAGAACCCTTTGCTGTGCCGTACTGCTGTTGATGCACAGCAGTAGCTGCCATTGCGTCTGCTGCTGTCATGGCGAATGTCATTCCCATAACTGCTGCAACCAATAGCGACTTTGCAACTGTTTTTAGTAGTTTCATATTGATTTAATTAGTTTTTGGCGGTTAAGGCAAATTCGTTTTGTCCTAACCTATGGTTAATATTGTATTGTTTGTATAAAATAGTCCTAATAAACCACCTTCAAAAATAATGGTTTATTTTTATATACACTAATTTTTATTAAATTTTTTCTCTATTGGCCGATAATTAATCTCCTATATGTCAAAATGACAGGAAACCGAGCGTACAAGCATTGGTTTCCTGTCATTTTGTTGTTGTTTCCGGTAGTTGCCGGCTGTTATTTTATTTCCCAGGTCTCATTTGTTTCAAGAAGTTCACTGAAAGTGTGGTATTTCTTGCTCTCCTTGACCTCCTGAACCTGTGCGTGGACTGCTTCGTTGTAGGTTATTGCCTCTACATCGCGTATGATTCCAAGGGCAATAGGGAAGTCCGGGCCTTCCATCAATGCAAGCTTCAGGTGAAGGGTTGTATCCTTGCAATGTGCATCGTGTACAAGAATATCGTTCTCGGTAATTCCGTTCTCTCCAATCTTGACAACCTTGAGGCCGAATCCCTCCTGCATAAGGCCGTATTCGCGGTTTTCACCGAATATCATCGGCTTGCCATGTTCAAGGTAAATGGCGTTCTTGGCGCGTCCTTCCTTGGTGTATACGCTCTCGTGTGTACCGTTGTTGAAGATGACACAGTTCTGCAGAACTTCTGTTACAGATGCTCCTTTGTGCTGTGCTGCCGCCTTGAGGCATGCAACGGCTGCGGGCATGTCTGTAGCTACGCAACGTGCAAAGAAGTTGCCTCGTGCGCCAAAGCATAGTTCTGCCGGGCGGAAGGGATCCTCAACGGTTCCGTAAGGTGATGACTTGCTCACGAAACCGCGTACCGATGTTGGTGAATACTGTCCTTTTGTCAAACCGTATATGCGATTGTTCAACAGTATCATGTTCAGGTCTATGTTACGGCGTACCGCATGGATAAAGTGGTTACCTCCAATGGCAAGGCCGTCGCCGTCGCCCGAAACCTGCCAGATGGTCAAGTCGGGGTTGGCAAGCTTGGCGCCTGTAGCTATGGCTGCCGAACGTCCATGAATGGTGTGGAAACCGTATGTGTTCATGTAGTATGGCAATCGTGACGAGCAACCGATACCTGAAATTACTGCAATGTTATGTGGGGCAACGCCCAACTCGCCCATTGCCTTGTGCAACGCTCCAAGGAATGAATGGTCGCCGCAACCCGGACACCAACGTGGCTGTCCGAACTTATAATCCTGTGCTGTATACTCGCTCATCTCTTATTCCTCCATGATTTTAGTGAATTCATCTACAAGTGTCGCAACGGTGAAGGGCTGGCCCTTTACTTCGTTGTAACGGTGTAGTTTTATATCGCTTATCTTTGTTTGCAGGTAGCCGGCGAACTGTCCCATGTTCTGCTCGGCAACAACAATCTTCTTGTATCTGCGCAGAACTTCGGCTGTGTTGCGTGGCAATGGGTTGATATACTGGAATTGTGCCAACGCAACCTTCTTGCCGTCGTTGTTCATCTGCTGCATTGCTTCGCAAAGGTGACCGTATGTACCTCCGAAACCGACAATGAGCAGGTCGGCATCCTCGCATCCTTCAACCTGAAGTTCAGGTATGTCGAATGCAATCTTCTCAACCTTTCTTGCACGTGTCTCTACCATACTGTGGTGGTTGGCAGGGTCGTTGCTTATAGCACCGGTAGCCGCGCTCTTCTCCAAACCGCCTATGCGGTGTGTGAATCCTGGTGTGCCGGGAACAGCCCAGTAGCGTACGTCGTTTTCGGGGTTGCGCTTATAAGGGCTCCAGCCCTCCTGCATGTCGGGTGTGACATACGGTGGAACGATTGCCGGGTATTGTGTTATGTCAGGTAAACGCCATGCTGCAGAACCGTTTGCTATGAATGCATCGGTGAGAAGAATCACCGGTGTCATGTGCTCAACAGCTATCTTGCATGCGCTGAACGCTGCGTCAAAGCAGTTTGTGGGTGATGTTGCTGCTATGACCGGGATAGGGCTTTCGCCGTTACGTCCGTAAAGTGCCTGCAACAGGTCGGTCTGTTCGCTCTTTGTAGGCAAGCCGGTAGAAGGACCACCACGCTGTACGTCGATGATGACAAGTGGCAATTCTGTTATTACGGCAAGGTTTATCGCTTCGCTCTTGAGGCAGATACCGGGGCCCGAGGTCGATGTACATGCCAATGCTCCGGCATATGCGGCTCCTACTGCCGATGCGCAACCGGCAATCTCGTCCTCGGCCTGCATGGTTACCACTCCAAGTGACTTGTGCTTTGCAAGTTCGTGGAGAATATCTGTCGCAGGGGTAATGGGGTATGAACCAAGGAAGAGTCTCATACCGGCTCTTTCGGCTGCTGCAATCAAACCGTATGCAGTCGCCTTGTTTCCGTTTATATCCATGTAACGGCCCTTTTTCTTCTCGCTGTCGCTCTCAACGCTGTATGTGTGAGAAATGGATGTGTGGGTGTTGTGGCCCATGTCATATCCTGCTCTCAAAACCTTTATGTTCGCTTCGGCAATTTCGGGTTTCTTTGCGAACTTTGTGCGGAGCATGTTCTCGGCGAGTGTAAGGTCGCGGTCGTATATCCAGCATACGAGACCCAATGCGAGCATATTCTTGCAACGTATTATGCTCTTGTTGTCCATGCCACTATCCTTGAGTGTCTCCTGACACAATGATGTGATGGGACATGGGACCACTTCGCATGTTATTCCAAGTTCGGCAATGGGGTCGTCGGTCTTGAACTCCGCCTTCTGCAGGTCCTTCTCGGTGAACGAGTCGCTGTCGATGATGATAGCGCCTGTTGGCTTGCAATACTTGTGCTGTGTCTTGAGGGCTGCGGGGTTCATTGCGATAAGGATGTCGCACTGGTCGCCCGGTGTCAGAACCTTGTCGGAACCGATGTGTACCTGAAAACCTGAAACGCCTGTGAGGACTCCTTGCGGAGCGCGTATGTCGGCAGGGTAGTCGGGAAATGTACAGATATCATTTCCTACTGTTGCCGAAATGGTGGAAAAGATGTTTCCTGCCAGCTGCATGCCGTCGCCGGAGTCTCCCGAAAAACGGACAACAATCTGGTCAACCTTTTGTGTTTTTACTGTGTTTGCCATGTCTGGTTGGTTTGTTTTTCTATGTTGCCGCCAAATTTCGTAAACATTTATGAAAAGAGGAAATTTTTTGCAAAAAAAATAGGAGAAAAGACAAATGCTATCTTTTCTCCTGAATTTTACATATCTCCACCACCGTAGTCGTCATATCCGCTTTGTGGAATCTCCTGTGGCTTGCGGGTCGGCTTCTTTGCCTTCATGTTTCCAAAGTTGTATGTCAGTGTGAAACCGAAGGTACGTCCGCCATGCGAGTTTCTTGAATCGCGGTAGAAACTGTCGTTGTGTGTTATCGAGTGGCGGCTGCGTGAGTCAAGCAGGTCGCGTGCGTTGATGCTGAGGCTCCAGCTCTTGTTGAAAACCTTGCGCAAACCGATATCAAGCATATAGCTCGGTTCACGGTGTCCCTGTGCCACTACACGGCGTGCATTGTAACGACCTGTCAGCTGCATGGTCATGCTCCAGGGGAGTATGACACTCGCTGTCATGCGTGCGTTCCATGAGAAGTTCTCGCTCGCATCTCCTGTTATGTCGTGTCCGTTTATGGTGTATTTGAACGCATCGAGTTTGTAATAGAAAAGGTTTACACTTGTTGTGAGGTCAAGTATCTTGAACAGTTTGTTCTTGCCGATAATCTCCAGACCTGCCGATTGTGTTTGTGTGACATTCTCGTGGGTGGTGTACATCACTTTTCCTTCGTTGTAGCTTATTCGCTCAATGACATCGTCGGTAGTGCGGTAGTAGGCACTTAGTGACAATGTGTGCTTGTCCCAATTCTTTATATAATTGAGCTCGTAGGCGTTTGAGTATTCCGGTGTAAGCCACGGGTTACCGTATGAGATGTTGCTGTTGTCGCTGATATTCTTGAAACTGTTGAGCTGCCCGCCCCACGGACGGCGCAAACGACGTGTGTAGTTCGCCTGTATCTCATGTCCTTCGCTTATCTCATAGCTTACGAATGCGCTTGGGAACAGCTTGAAGAAGTCATTGCTGTCGTATGCTTTCTCAATACCGCTCTGTTTGTCGTTCCAATCGATAGAGCGTGTATCCACGTTCCAATATTCACCACGCAGTCCCAACTGGAACCCGAACTTGCCCACTCTGCCCGAATATGTTCCGTATAAGGCATGTGTCTGCTGCTTGTAGCTGAATTCGTTGTAGAGATCTTCATCGACTACATTATGCGCTTCGTCGGTGTATGTCTTTACAGGGCTGTAGTCATCGGCAAAGTCGCCTTTGTAGCCTGCTTCTATGCGGTGGTTGTCATTTATCTTGTACTGGTAGTCGAGTTTTATCTCTGTTTTGTCGTTTCTGTTCTTGTTGTCCTGGAACTGATAGTTTCTTATAGTGTCATTGCTTGCCAGGAGTATGTTCTCTTCACGGTATGTCGCTTCCCTTCTCTGTTGCCATGAGTGGTGTCCTACAGAAAAATCAATGAAATGGGTATCGCTCCAGCGGTGGGTGTAGCCAAGC
The DNA here is from genome assembly GCA_045630965.1 of Bacteroidaceae bacterium. Classification (GTDB taxonomy): domain Bacteria; phylum Bacteroidota; class Bacteroidia; order Bacteroidales; family Bacteroidaceae; genus HGM04593. The sequence goes on from JAZQTU010000041.1 coordinate 15,295, forward strand.
TCTACGTTGTACATGCGCGGTTTACCGTTCTGGTCGGTTGTGCGTATCTTTTCTTCTGTTGGAGCTGTCGGGTTACCTTCGGCATCAAGGCTGCCGCTTTGTGCGTTGATTTCACTTATGTGTTTTCCGCCACCGAACATGCCCATTACATTGGCATACAATTCGTCTTTACCTGTTATATGCCATGTCACGCCGCCACGGGCAAAAATGTTGTTTGGATTGTGGCTGCCGGTGCTAGTCTGGTTTATATAGCTCAGTGGACCGAAATATTTGGTATTGGTGAATCCTTCGTTCTTGGAACGCATGTTGCGGTAGTTGAGTCCGGCATACGCCTCTACAACACCGCTGCTGTAGTTGAAATTGCCACCTGCGTTGTATCCTCCGCGTGTGTCGGCTCCAGCCTGGGCACTTCCATAATATCCGGCTTTGCGGTCACGCTTCAGAATAATGTTTATGATACCGGCTGTACCCTCGGGAGAGTGTTTTGCCGAAGGATTTGTAATAACCTCAATTCTCTCAATAGAGCCTGCCGGCAACTGCTGAAGGATATCACCCTGATTGTCACCGGTCAAGCCGCTTGCCTTACCGTTGATCCACACAGTGACGCTTTCACTTCCTCGTAGTGATACAGCACCTTCGGTATCAACCTCAATGGACGGTATGTCGGCAAGCACATCGCTTGCACTTCCTCCCGTATTTGCTATACTCTGGTCTACAGTGAACACACGTTTGTCTATGTCGAAACTCATCTGGGAACGTTGTTCTGTCACTACGACCTCTTTCAGCATCTTTCTGTCTTCCTTCAACTTGACAAAGCCTATGTTGTGTCTTGCGTTGCCGTCGATGTTTACATTGCGTCTGTCATTGAGGTAACCGACATATGAGAATTCGACTGTGTAATTACCCTTTTTTATGTTGGATATCTCAAATTTTCCTTCGTCATCGCTACTGCATCCGGCAATGGGAGTGCTACTTCCTGCCGGGAAAAGTGCTACTGTGACAAAACCCAATGGCTCGTTGCTTTCACTGTCAACGATTTTGCCGCTTATGCTGCCCGCTGTCTGTGCTGCCATTCCCAATGGCATTGCCAACAAAAGCAGGTATATCAGTCTCTTCATTATATTTTTCAACTGTGGTGGATTTGTTGTTTACCTATATTCTTATTTGAGGAAGTCGGTTATCTTTCCGCTTATCTGCATCAAGGAAATCTCACAGATTTTTGTGTCGTACTCTACTGAAAGAAGACGCTCTTCAGCATCAAGAAGGCTGTGCTGTGCCTCGCGCATCTCAATACCGGATATGGTACCGAGCATATAACGTTCTTTGGCAATCTCGTGGTTCTCTCTTGCTGTAATCACGTTGGCTCTTTCAAGGTCGAGCAACTGAATATTGTTGCGGTAAGCCTGCCAAAGGTTACCAAGGTCTGCCTTCAACGACAACTCAAGCTGGTCGCGCATAAGTTTCTCGTTTTCCAACTCAATCTTTGCGTTACGCATCTCGCGCTTGCGGTTTCCGTTGAACAGGGTAAAGCCTACGCTTACTCCTGCATTTCCTCCCCATGCATGACGGCGTACAACGGTGTTGTTGCCGTAGTTGTTGAAGCCGTAATCGTATCCAGCTCTAAGTTTAACATAGGGATAGTTGCGGGAAAGGACCTTCTTGTAGTCCAAGCGTACCATATTGTTGCTCTGGTCGGCAAGCAACAGGCTGGCGTTGTTTCCTAATGTACAGTGCCATAGGTCTACGAAGTCAAGTGTGTCGTTGATGGTAATGTCCTTTTCGGTCGTTTCAATTGGGGTGTAGACCTGGTCTATCGCCATCATTTCGTTCAGTTTGATGCGCGATGTCAGGACAATCTCCTGCTGTTTCATGTATTGTGCACTGTCGGCATTGAAATCGACTTTAGCCTGCTGGTAGTCGAGGCGCGAGAAGTTTCCGATGTTGTATCTCTCTTCAACTATACGCAGACGCTCCTTTGATAACAGAACGGCATTGTAGTAGTTCCTCAAACGCAGTCTCTGCTGGATGAAATTGTAATATTCTGATGCTATTTCGGCAATGAAGTCCTCAAGCGCTATGCGTGTGCTTGTCTCGCCCATGCGCTCCAGCTCTTTCAACTGCTTGTAGTTGGTTGTGATGTTGAAACCGTCAAAAATGGTCCAGTTCAGGTCTATTCCGGCTGTTGCTGTCTGGTCAAATGCATTGCGTGTCTTCTGAATATCGCCTGTTTCGCGCAGTTCTGAATTGTTGCTGTTCAATTGTGCATCGTATCCTGCGCTTAAATCAAGCGAAGGAAGGTAACCAGCATTGGCGAGCGTTACATTGTTGTGGCTTATAAGCTCTTTATTGCGTGTTATACGCAATGAATAGTTGTTCTCAAGGCCAATTTCAATACATTTGCTCAAGTCATATATCTGTATGCCGGCGCTGAGGCTGTCGGTCTGTGCATATGAATGTGCAACAGCTGCTATTGTAAATATTGAAAATATCAATCGTTTCATTTCTCCTCTTTTTTAGAACGTTCTGTTGAAATGTAGCTGTATATTGCCGGTACAATATACATTGTAAGTATTGTCGAGAACAGCATACCGCCGACAACAGCCGTACCCATTGCTATGCGCTGGTTTGCTCCTTCTCCGCTGGCGTAAAGCAATGGCATCAATCCGAGGATTGTGGATACGCTTGTCATCAGGATAGGACGCAGACGCTGCAAGGATGCACTGCGTATGGCTTCCATCTTGCCCTCACCGCTCTCCTGCTTCTGGTTGGCGAACTCAACAATGAGGATACCGTTCTTTGCTACAAGACCAATAAGCATGATTATACCGATTTGGCTGAATAGGTTCATTGTTATGTCGCTGATACTCATAAATATGAGTGCTCCGGCAATAGCCAACGGTACTGTGAGCATAATGATGAACGGGTCCTTGAAACTCTCGAACTGTGCAGCGAGGATAAGGTAAATGAGCACCAATGCTAGTATGAATGCGAACATGAGGCTCGATGAACTTTCACGGAACTCCTTTGAGTCACCGGTTAGTGCTGTACGGAATGTCTCATCAAGGACTTCGTCGGCAATCTTGTCCATTTCGTCAAGACCGTCGCCGATTGTCTTGCCGTCGGCAAGGCCTGCTGAAATTGTCGCAGAGAGGAAACGGTTGTAATGATATAGCTTGGGAGGTGTTACTGACTCTACAAATTCAACAAGGTTGTCGAGTGGAATCATCTCACCGCGGTCGCTACGTATATAAATGGATTTTACGCTTGTAGGTGTGTTACGCTGTGGACGGTTTACCTGTCCGATAATCTCATACTGCTTTCCGTTCATGTAGAAATAACCCATACGTTGTCCGCTGAGACCATACTGCAATGTCTCGGCGATGTCACGCACGCTTGCACCCATGGTGCCAGCTTTGTCGCGGTTTATCTCAACACGTACTTCCGGGCTGGTGAACTTGAGGTCAACGTCTGCCATTCGGAACGTAGGGTTGTCGTTGACTTTTGCCAGGAATTCCGGCAATACCTCTTCCAGTTTCTCAAGGCTCACAGCCTGAATTACATACTGTATCGGCATGCTTCCGCGGCGTCCGCCGAACGAAGACTGCTGTTGCACGAACGAACGGGCCTTTGTCTTTGTACTGAGCGCCTCGGTGAGTTTGCTTGCCATTTCCATCTGTGAATAGTCGCGTTCGCCAAGGTCTTTCAAAGTAATTCTGATATTACCGCTTCCGCCTGAAACGCGCGATGTGACAGACGCTGCATCCGGGATAATTGAATCGACAAGTATGGTTATATCCTCGGTGTAGTCACGTATGTATTCGTAGCTTACACCTTCGGCTCCTCTTGTGGTGATTGTTATCTGTGAACGGTCCTCAAGTGGTGCCATCTCTGACGGGATTTCGCCCCAGAGCCAGCCGATAAGTACAAATGTGACAAGGGTCACCGGTATTGCAATCCAACGTCTCCTTAGGAATGCATTGAGCGATCTCTCGTATATATTGTTGAGTCCTACAAAGAATGGCTCGGTTTTGCGGTAGAACCATTTCTGCTCCTTACGTCTCTTAAGAATCTTGGTCGCGAGCATAGGTGTGAATGTCAATGCCGCAAATGAGGAGATAATCACTGAACCGGCAACGACAAAACTGAACTCTCTGAAGAGGCGTCCGCTGGTACCTTCCATGAATACGATGGGAAGGAACACGGCAACAAGGGTTACAGTGGTGGAGATGACTGCAAAGAAAATCTCCTTAGAACCTTCTATACCAGCCTTGAATGGTCTCATTCCCTGTTCAATTCGTATATAGATATTCTCGGTCATTACAATGGCGTCATCCACAACAAGACCTACCGAAAGCACTACGGCAAGCATGGTAAGCACGTTTATGGAGAACCCTGCAATGTACATGACGAAGAATGCTCCAATGAGCGAAACCGGGATAACAATACATGGAATGAGTGTCACACGCCAGTCGCGCAGGAACAGGAATATGATGATGATAACGAGAATGAAGGCTTCGTAAACGGTGCTCTTTACTTCGTCGATTGATGCGCGTATGAACTTGGTGCTGTCGAAACCATATGAATAGGTTATGTCATCGGGGAGGTCCTTCTTCATAGTCTTCATGCGCTCATATACCGCATCGGCAATCTCAATGTGATTGGCTCCTGGTTGTGGTATGACAACGACACCGACCATGGGAACACCGTTCATCTTCATGTAGCTCTTGATATCAGCAGGGCCTAATTCGGCATATCCGACATCGCTGACACGTACGACGTTTCCGTTGCTCTCCTTCAAAATGATATTGTTGAACTCTTTAGCGGTATGCATCTGACCCATAGTGCGCAAAGTAAGCTCCATGGTATTTCCTTCAATGCTTCCCGAAGGCAATTCGACATTCTCACTGGTAATGGCATTCTTTATGTCGATAGGCGTGATGCCGTATGCCGACATCTTTATAGGGTCAAGCCATATACGCATAGAGTAGCGCTTTTCTCCCCAAATCTGCACACCACTCACGTCGGGGATAGTCTGTAGCTGCTCTTTTACTGTAAGGTCTGCAATCTCGCTGAGCTCAAGCAATGAGCGCTTGTCGCTCTGTATGGCAACCATAAGAATAGGGGTTGCATCTGCATCGGCCTTTGATACGGTAGGGGGGTCGCAGTCGCGTGGAAGGTAACGCTGTGCGCGTGAAACCTTGTCGCGAACGTCGTTAGCCGCTGTCTCAAGGTCAACCGAGAGTTCAAACTCTACAGTTATACGGCACTGTCCCTGCTGGCTGACACTCGATAGTGAACGTATGCCGGGAATACCGTTGATGTTCTGCTCAAGAGGCTCTGTAATCTGGTTCTCGATAACATCGGCATTGGCTCCGGCATAGCTACATGTGACAGATATTATGGGGTTGTCGACCGACGGGTATTCACGTACACCAAGGGTGTTGTAGCCGATGAAACCGAATAGCAATATTATGATGGTGAGTACTGTCGCAAGAACCGGCCTGCGGATACTCAGTTCCGAAATATTCATCTGTTGTACGTTTTAATGTGGTTATTCAAAAGCCGCAATTCTTACAGCTGAACCTTTGCGCAACTGCAGTGTTCCCGATGTGAGGATTGTGTCCCCAGCATGCAATCCGTCAAGAATCTGTACTTCACTTTCGGTACGTATTCCTATTACTACATCAACAGGTTCGGCACTACCGTTGCGGTAGACAAATACCTTGTTTTTACCCATCTCCGGAACAATTGCTTCTGATGGGATGGCTATGGCATCGTGCAACTCTTTCTGTTTAAGGCGTATGTCGGCATACTGTCCCGGCATGAGCTCGCCTTTGGCATTCTCGTATCTTGCGCGTACAAGCAATGAACGTGTCTCAGCTTCAAGAGATGCTTCGGTTGCGTATACCTGTGCCTTGAATGTGTTTAGGTTGCCGTCGACACGGAACTCAAGGTTTGCACCTTTCTTTATGTCGCTGGCATATCTTTCTGCTACAGAAAATTCAATCTTGATGGGTGAGAATGATGTCAGCTTTGCTATGACTGTAGTGGGAGAAGCGTATGCTCCGACACTGACCTGACGCAAACCTATGACACCTTCAAACGGAGCACGCAACTCTGTCATTTCAATCTGTGCCTGTATCTTCTCAATGTCAGCGTTCAGTGCAGCAAGTTCTGTCTTTACAATTTCAAGTGCCTCCTTACTTACAGCATCCTTTTGCAACAATGCACTCTGGCGGTAAACTCTCTCCTCGGCAAGCGGAACCTGTGCTTCAAGGCGCTTGAGCTGCGCCTGCAACTGTGCATCGTTGATCTTTGCCAAAAGGGTGCCTTTCTCTACAAAACTTCCCTCTTCAAAGAAAATGTCAGTTATCTTACCAGATGATTCAAAAGACAAATCGACCTGTTCGTCAGGAACAAGGCTTCCCACTACGGGGATTTCGTCGGTCAGCAGGTGAGGCTTGACAATCTTGGCGTTTACACTTAGAACTTTCTTCGTGTTCTTGGGTCTGTTCTCGGCTTGTGCCAGTTCTTCGTTCTGGTGTGGGACAAGTTGATAATATCCCCATACTCCAACTGCTATCGCAAGTGCGGCAACAAGGCTCCATTTCAGGATTTTGTTCATATTCTATAATTTTTTGTTCTTTCAGGTAGGTTCGCAAAAAGTTTTGCAAAGTTAGTCATTTTTTAGAGTGCGAAAAACAGAAAAGGTTTAATTATCATAATATTCAATATTATTATATAATATATTTATTGGTAAAAGCCGTAAAATATTGAAGTAAGCTTTGTGTTTGTCACCTTATTTTTCTTATATTTGCACCCGGTTTGCGTGAGGTCTCTGCCTTGCGCTTGATGATGAACAATTTTAACAAAAAATAGAATATAATTATGATTAATGCTCAAGACATTAAAATCGGTACAGCTATCCGTATGGATGGCAAGTTGTATTTTTGCATCGACTTCTTGCATGTAAAGCCAGGTAAGGGTAACACATTCATGCGTACAAAACTTAAGGACGTTGTTGACGGTTACGTATTGGAGCGCCGTTTCAACATCGGTGAAAAGCTCGAGGATGTACGCGTAGAGCGCCGTCCATACCAGTATCTCTATCAGGAGGGTAATGACTATGTTTTCATGAACCAGGAGACATACGAGCAGGTGAATATCGCTGCAGACCAGATCAACGGTGTTGCTTATATGAAGGAAGGTATGACTCTTGAAGTTGTTACTGACGCTTCAACAGAGACTATCCTTTTTGCTGATATGCCTGTAAAGGTTGTTTTGGCTATCACTTATACAGAGCCAGGTCTTAAGGGCGATACTGCTACAAATGCAACAAAGCCTGCTACATTGGAGACCGGTGCTGAAATCCGTGTTCCTCTCTTCATTAATGAGGGTGAGCTCGTTGAGGTTGATACACGCGACGGTTCATACGTAGGTCGTGTTAAGGCATAAGTCTTGCCCCATTAAAAGGCGATAACTGCTTTATTGTAAGGCGTAGTACTCATAATATTTGAGTGAACACCTGTTTACAGCCTGGTTATCCGCATTTTAATTAACAAGCTTAAAAACCAAGTAAAAAATAAAGACTTGTTATACTCTATAATTATTCCGGTTTACAACAGACCCGACGAGATTAGTAAACTGCTCGAAAGTCTGGCGGCTCAGACGGTAAAACCATTTGAGTTGGTGATTATAGAGGATGGCTCAAAAGAACGGTGTGACCATCTGCTTGATGGCTACCGTTCTTTTTTTACTATCCACTATCATTACAAGGATAACGAAGGACGTTGCGAGGCGCGTAACTACGGCCTTGAGCGTGCGCATGGTGACTATATGCTCTTCTTTGATTCTGACGTGATACTTCCACCGTTTTATTTTGAGAGGCTTGAGGCTGCAATGAATGCATCACCTTGTGACTGTTTCGGAGGTCCCGATGCAGCTGATGACTCATTCTCCGACATGCAAAAGGCAGTAAGCCATGCCATGACTTCGTTCTGGACAACAGGAGGAATTCGTGGTGGCAAGGTGGTAATGGAGAAATTCTGTCCACGTACATTCAATATGGGAATGTCAAGGAGAGTCTATGAAACTGTCGGTGGTTTCAATGATATGTTGGGTGAGGATATTGACTTGAGCCTGCGTATACGCAAGGCCGGATTTGATATAAGGTTGATACGTGAGGTTTTTGTATATCACAAACGCCGTATCGATTTCAGTAAATTCTTCAAACAGGTAAATACGTTCGGGCAGGCCCGTATATGGCTGGAACTTATTCATCCGGGCTCTATGAAACCTGTACATACGGCTCCTGCTTTGTTGCTCATAATGGGAGTGACTCTGTTGGTTGCCTCATTCTTTCTTCCTTGGCTCCTGTTCCTACCGTTGCTGTATGCTTTGTTGATATTCTCCGATGCACTGCTGAAAAAACATACATTCAAGGTGGCAGCTCTCTCTGTAGCAGCTGCTGTGGTGCAGATAACAGGTTATGGCACCGGGTTTCTGAGAGCTTTCTGGTTTAAGATGGTCTTGAAACAGCCGTTGGAGACAAAAAGAAATCTCATTAATCTCATGAACAAGGACTATGAAGCAAAAAACGAGACAAAGCATTAAGGATTGGCCTTTGGATGAGCGTCCACGCGAGAAAGCCATGAAGAACGGGATATCTACTTTGAGTAATTCCGAACTGATGGCAATTCTTATCGGCTCGGGTACGCCCGACGAGTCGGCAGTTGAGCTTATGCGCAAGGTGCTTGCTTCGTGCAACGGCAGTATTGCGAGGCTGTCGCGCCTGACAGTCGATGACCTTTGTCTTTTCAAGGGCATAGGCCCGGCAAAGGCTTTGACTATTGTTGCTGCATGTGAGTTGTGGAAACGCCGTGAGGGTGATGATATTTCGCGTGTGAAGTATATAAAGTCCTCCCTTGACCTGTTCAAATATTTTCATCCTGTGATGTGTGACTTGAACATAGAGCAATGTCATGTCCTGTTACTTAATAACAAGAATGGTGTCATTGACAGTACACTCATAGGAAGTGGCGGGCTGACTGCTACAATGGTTGACATACGTCTTGTTATGCGTGAGGCGCTTATGAAACGTGCAACTGCGATAGCGCTTTGCCATAATCATCCCTCGGGAAATGTTCAGCCGAGCCGGGATGACAATGAACTGACAAAAAACCTTCGCGATGCATGCAGGGTTATGAATATAAGGTTCCTCGATCATATAATAGTTGCTGGAGACAGATACTACAGCTATAATGACGAGGGTTTTTGATTGCACTATTATGGAAAAGATAGAACTGGAACAGAAGATTGTTGAAATGATAAAGACAGTGTATGACCCTGAAATACCTGTCAATATTTATGATTTGGGTCTCATATACCGTATTGAGGTAAAAGAGGACAATGCTGTGGAGATAGATATGACTCTTACTGCTCCCAACTGTCCTGCTGCTGATTTCATGATGGAGGATGTCCGCATGAAGGTGGAATCAATTGAGGGCGTGACGTCGTTGGCGCTGAACCTTGTTTTTGAACCTGAATGGAATCATGATCTCATGACTGAAGAGGCAAAACTGGAACTCGGTTTGCTGTAAAATTGTATACCTTTTGCCGCTATGAAAAAGATATATATACTCTCTGATGCACACTTGGGTTCATGGGCCATTGAGCATCGTCGTACCCATGAGCGCCGTCTTGTATCGTTCCTTGACAAGATAAAGAACGATGCGGCTGCTGTATATATGCTTGGTGATATCTTTGACTTCTGGTATGAATTCAAGTCGGTTGTTCCTAAAGGTTATACGCGTTTCTTCGGCAAGGTGGCTGAACTGACCGACAAAGGGGTAGAGGTACACTTCTTTACCGGTAACCACGATATCTGGTGTCTTGATTACTTTGAGAAAGAGTGCGGAATGACAATACATCGCGAACCTTGTCTTGTAGAACTGTATGGCAAAGAGGTTTTTCTAGCCCATGGCGATGAGTTCTCTACAGAACGTGGGTTCCGTCTCCTACGCGCAATGTTCCATAACCGTTTCCTTCAGTTCATGCTTTCGACATTGCATCCACGTTGGAGTCTGTGGTTCGGGCATAAATGGGCATACAGGAGTATGATGAAGCATAAGGTAAAGGGAGAAGCTCCTTATATGGGCGATGACAAGGAGGATTGTATGCTCTTTGCCAAGCGATATCTTGTAGCCCACCCATCGGTGGATTGCTTCATCTTCGGGCACCGTCATATAGAAAAGGATGTTGCGCTCAGTGGTAACTCGCGCGTGATATTTCTTGGTGACTGGATATCAAAATTCGATTATGTGGTCATCGACAACAAATCAATAGAACATAAACATTATATTGAAGGCGAAAGCAAAGAACTATAAAGACACCACGAAGCAATGCTTCGTGGTGTCTTTATATGATTTTCTGAATATTTTCTCTTTACTCTGCAATGGTTCTTATGCCGAATTGCATGTCAAGTCCTGTGGCACGTTGCAATTCAACCCATGCTACCGCTTTGTTGAACAAGGCGTTAATGTATTCGTGGCGCATCTCGTTCTCGTTACGTTGTACTATAAGGTAGTCAAGGAACGCTATTTCGCCAAGTTCGTATGCCTTTTTCTTGCTTTCGACAACTTTTCTCATGTCGTTAAGCATTTCAACAGAGAATGTTTCGGCCTGCTTCTGGGTAAATCCTAATGTGTGGTATGCCTGCATTACCTCTGCTTCTACCTGCAGGCGTGCTTCATTCACTTCTATTTCGGCCTGTCTGGCAAGTGTCTTGTCGGCTGTTCTTTCTCCTTTGTTAAGGCTTGAAAATTTAAGAGGTACGGCAATTCCTGCCTTGATGGTTGTAAAGTCCGGGTTCGAGAAATTGTATGTTGCACCAATGTTTGCGTTTAGCTCAGGGCGACGCAATGCCTTGTTGAAGTTCATCTTTGCCTTTGCTATACCGGCATCCTCAAGTGCTACAACAATGTCAGGACGTCTTTCAAGAGCAGTGTTTATATATGCCTGCAGTGGTTGTGTCTTTTCGTTTATCTCAAGGGTTCCTGTTCCTCGCAGTTTCTCTGCTCCACCAAGGCTGTTCATGTAGTAGCCCATTGTAATCGCACTGTTGCATAGCTGCGCTTCGGCATCAAGAACGGCGTTGCGTGCAATGCCTTCGGCCATGCGGCTCTCAAGCCAGTCGCTCTCCGCTATGTCGCCTTTGATATATCGTATGCTGTCATTGTTTGCCACTTCGTTAATATCTTTGTGCATCTCTATAGCTTCGGCATGAAGCATAGTGGCACGAATGTGCTCAAGATAGGCGATTGTGGCGTCTGCGCGAAAGTTACGCATGTACTCCTCCAACAGAGCTATGGTCTGTCTGCGTTCGCTCTCTGCTATCTCCATGCGACCACGTCGTACACCAAATGTGAAGGTCTTGCCTAATTCAACCTCAATCCCCTGTCCGAGTCCTTTGCTCCAATCCTCATTGTTTGTGTATGAAAGGGAGAGGGATGGGTCGTTGAATATACGTGACCCTTCAACTCCTGCGTCAGCGATGTCAAGGTCAAGATTCTTTGCCGTCAAGGCAATGTTGTCTCTGAATACACGTTCCATGTACTCCCCGTAGGATATACTCTGAGCATTAACCTGCAGGGTCAATATAATAGTCGCGAAAAATATTGCTTTTCTCATATGTGATGGTATTATTGATTCTTGGGAGTCAGTCCCATCTTCTCGGCAAGCTTAATTATATGTTCAAGGGCTGCGTCATATTCATTCGGTATCACTCCGTCAAGTATAGCATCCTTTACGGCACTCTTCAACTGTCCGACAGACGCACATGGTTCAAGCCCGAATATACGCATGATTTCCTCGCCGTTCACTGGTGGCTGGAAATTGCGTATACGGTCCTTCTCTTCAATCTCCTTCAACTTCTGGCGTACAATCTGGAAGTTGTTCAGGAACTGCTTCTTGCGCACTTCGTTCTTTGATGTGATGTCTGCCTCGCACAACAGCATCAGGTCGTCTATGTCATCGCCTGCGTCAAACAGTAATCGGCGAACAGCAGAATCTGTTACCTCGTCATCGGCAATTGCAATGGGGCGCATGTGCAACGACACAAGCTTTGCAACATACTTCATCTTTTCGTTCTGTGGCATCTTGTAGTCACGGAATAGCCTGTAGACCATCTTTTCGCCTACTATGTTATGGTTGTGGAAGGTCCATTTCATGACAGGATCCCAACGCTTTGTCTTTGGCTTGCCTATGTCATGGAGCAATGCGGCCCAGCGTAGCCACAGATTGTCTGTCTTTTTTGCAATGTTGTCGAGTACCTCGAGTGTGTGGTAGAACATTTCCTTGTGGCTGTATCCATTCTTTGTCTCCACTCCCTGCATGGCTGTGAGCTGAGGAAATATTATTCCTAGCAATCCGCAACGGTCAAGTTCTATAAATCCTTTTGACGGAATGGGTGACATCATTATCTTGTTGAGCTCGTCGTTGATTCTCTCACGTGAAATGATTCTGATTCTATCTTTATTTTCGCATAATGCTTCGAATGTCTCATCCTCAATGTAGAAGTTGAGCTGTGTTGCAAAACGTACACAACGCATCATGCGCAACGGGTCGTCGCTGAATGTTATTCCCGGTTCAAGTGGTGTGCTTATAATTCGGTCCTCAAGGTCGAGCATTCCGTCAAACGGATCGACGAGCTCACCGAAACGCTCTTTATTCAGGCATATAGCCATTGCATTTATGGTGAAGTCACGGCGGTTCTGGTCGTCCTCGAGTGTCCCGTCCTCTACAATAGGGTTGCGCGAGTCGCGGCTGTAGCTCTCCTTGCGTGCACCTACGAACTCTATCTCATGTTCATGGAACTTCACTTGGGCTGTGCCGTAGTTTGCGTATACCGACAGGTGTGCTCCGCGTCCGAGCCTTTTGCTGAATGCACGTGCCATCTCAATGCCTTTGCCTACGACAACAACATCAATGTCTGTCGACGGGCGTTGCAGGAATATGTCGCGGACATATCCTCCTACTACGTAGCATTCCATGCCCAAGCTGTCGGCAGTTTCTGATATCTTTCGGAATATCGGTGCATCAAGCAATTTGCAAAGTTCTTCTCTGTCAGGTTTGTACATATAATCAGTCGGTTGCGTTCTTCTTAATAAATGTATTTGCGAAGATAGGAATTTTTATGCTATTATGAAAACAGAGCCGGTTAAAAACCGTTGATTTGCTGTTGGTGCTGAAAAAAGCCTTTCTCTTTTTTTTGATGCGTATCAATAAATAATGTATTTTTGCACTGAACCCATATACATTTGTAAGATGAAGAGCAGGTATATTTTATTGTTTTTGTTGTTGGGGGCGCTTTTCGCTTCTTGTGAAAAGTCGGTTGAGGGACCGGCGCGCCAGTTGCTTGATAAAGCCATGAATTTCTATGCATCCGATGATTATAACAGAGCAAGAATATTCATAGACAGTATATCTATGGCCTATCCTAAAGCATACAAGACACGCCGTGAGGCGGAACTGCTACGTCGTGAGGTAATGCTCAAGGAGAAACAACGCGATGTTGAGTTCTTTACAGAAATGTGCGATGTGTTGTCCACCAGACGTGATTCAATTGTAGCTGGTTTTGTCTTTAATAAGGACGAGCGCTTTCAGGATATCGGATACTACACTGTTGCTTCACAGGACTTGAAAATCAACCAATCGAACAGCTTTTTGCGTGCAAGTGTCAGGGAAGATGGAGATGCATATGTTGCTTCTTATTACCGCGGAGCGAAGATTGCACATAATACGTTGAAGGTTTCATCGGGTGACAGTTTTGTCATTTGTGACAATCCCTATCTTTCAAGGTCTTACTGGAACTATGGCCTGTATAATGAGCGTCGCGAGTTCCGTTATGGTGCCGACGGTGGTGTCATGGACTTCATTGCATCAGCTTCATCGCCGTTGAAAGTTGAATTGACTGGCTCTCAGGGCAGGTATGAATATACCTTGCGTCATGAAGATGCTGTAGCAATAAGACGCATTATAGAATTGTCAAATCTGTTGAAAATGTACGAAGAGACCTGTGGCATGCGTGATGAGGCCCAACGCTCTCTCGAATTCCTTATAAAAAGCCAGCAACGTTCACAGGAGAACACTGTAGAGCAATCTGTTGTGCAGTAAGAGAAATGCTTATAAAAATATTAGCCTCTTCAACAATTTGTTGAAGAGGCTAATATTTTATATTGTCTGAAGTATTATTTCATACCTTTTACAATCTCATATGTATCGCTTGCAATCATAAGCTCCTCGTCTGTTGGTATGAGCAACACCTTGACACGTGAGTTTGGTGTAGAAAGTACAGCCTCCTCGCCACGCATTTTTGCGTTAACTTCCTTGTCAAGTTCTACTCCCATGAACTCAAGACCTTCAAGTACAGCCTCACGGCAGTCAGCCTGGTTCTCACCTACGCCGCCGGCGAAGATAATGATATCAACACCGCCCATTGCAGCTGCATAAGCACCGATATACTTCTTGATACGGTAGAAATACATTGTGTTTGAAAGTTCAGCACGCTTGTTTCCGTCTTGAGCTGCTGCATTCACTTCACGCATGTCTGAAGATACACCTGAAATACCGGCAACACCCGATTTCTTGTTGAGCATGTCTGTCAATCCCTGAATATCAAGGCCTGTCTTGTCCATGATGTAGGGGATAGCACCAGGGTCAACATCACCACTGCGAGTTCCCATCATGAGACCTGCAAGCGGAGTCATACCCATTGATGTGTCAACGCTCTTGCCATCTTTTACTGCAGCCAATGAACCACCGTTGCCAATGTGGCATGTGATAATCTTGCTACCTTCAGCAGGGATGTTGAGCATCTCGAGTGCGCGCTTTGTGATATAACGGTGTGATGTTCCGTGGAAACCGTAACGACGTACACCGTACTTCTCATAAAGCTCGTATGGGAGAGCATACATGTATGCATAGTCAGGCATTGTCTGGTGGAAAGATGTGTCGAATACACCAACCTGTGGCATTTCGGGAGCAACATCCTTAACAGCGTTTACACCCTTGAGGTTTGCCGGGTTATGGAGTGGAGCAAGGTCGTTGCAAGCCTCGAAAACCTCAAGAACCTCATCAGTCAGCAGTGTTGACTGGCTGAACTTCTCACCACCGTGTACCATGCGGTGACCAACAGCGTCAATCTCCTCGATAGACTTTACCGCGCCGTATTTCTCGCTTGTGAGTACGTCAAAGATAAGGCGTACACCTGTTGTGTGCTCAGGGATAGAAGCGAAGATAGTCTCTTTTTCACCATTGGGGAGGTAGAACTTCAG
Organism: Bacteroidaceae bacterium; assembly: GCA_045630965.1. Lineage (GTDB taxonomy): Bacteria > Bacteroidota > Bacteroidia > Bacteroidales > Bacteroidaceae > HGM04593. The sequence goes on from JAZQTU010000041.1 coordinate 30,627, forward strand.
GAAAGAACCCTCCAAGCCAATCTTTTCAATACCGCCCTTAGCAAGTACATTCTTTGTCTCAATGTCGAAGAGCTGGTACTTGATTGATGAACTACCGCAGTTCAATACTAATATTTTCATATCGTATATAAGTGTTTAATGGTTTGTCGTTGTTGTTACTTCTTTGCTGCAATAGCCTGGTTTGCTGTAATGGCAATCATCATATAGACATCCTCTACAGAGCAACCGCGTGAAAGGTCATTCACTGGGCGTGCAATACCCTGAAGTACGGGACCGATAGCCTCTGCGTGGCCAAGGCGCTGAACGAGTTTGTAACCGATGTTACCTGCACCCAAGTCGGGGAATACAAGTACATTTGCCTTGCCGGCAACCTTTGAACCTGGAGCCTTGCTCTGTCCTACGAATGGAACGAGCGCTGCGTCTGCCTGCAACTCACCGTCGAGTGACAATTCTGGGTCAAGCTCGTGTGCAAGTCTTGTAGCTTCTGTAACCTTGTCAACCATCTCATGCTTTGCAGAGCCTTTTGTTGAGAAGCTCAACATTGCAACGCGTGGCTCCTCAAAACCACCGATAGCCTTTGCTGTCTGTGCTGTACATACAGCAATCTGTGAGAGCTGATTTGCGTCGGGCTGTGGAGTAACAGCAACGTCAGCAACGAAGAGAACGCCGTCCTCACCATATTCCTTTGCATTGGTGATAAGCATCATTGCACCGCTTACGCATGTGATGCCCGGAGTAGTCTTGATAATCTGCAATGCAGGACGCAATACATTACCTGTAGTGTTCTGTGCACCTGCTACCTGACCGTCAGCATCACCGTTCTTGATGATAAGACAGCCCAAATACAATGGGTTGCATACGAGTTTTTGGGCATCTTCCATTGTCAAGCCCTTTGACTTACGCAATTCGAAAAGAAGGTTTGCATACTTCTCTGCGTCAGGGTTGTTGCATGGGTCGATGATTGTTGCCTTCTCAATGTTTGTAAGACCGTTCTTCTCTGCGAGAGCGAGAACCTCTTCGCGGTTACCGATGATAACCAACTCTGCGATACCGTCAGCGATAGCTTTGTCGGCAGCTTTGAGTGTACGCTCTTCAGTACCTTCGGGGAGAACGATGCGTTGCTTGTTAGCTTTGGCGCGTTCAACGATTTGATTAATCAAGTCCATGTTTATAATATTTAAAAGATTGTGTTTTCGGTATACTATAATTTGTGCAAATGTAAGAAAAAGTTGTGAAATGTTGTATGCTTATACGCCATTAATTTTGTGGTAAATCGATTTATGACCTCATTTTTTTACTTTCTGAGAAGCTTTTTCTGCTTTTTATTCGGGCTTTAGGTCGTTTTGTGTGACTATTTATGAAGATTATAGATGATAAAAAATACAATTAAGAGTTGCATTTATGAAAAAATCTTTCTATATTAGCGACCGAAAGTTAGCGATTGTTATCAAAGTTATAGCATTTGCTATTAGAAGCTAATACCATGTAGAGTGATTGTTATG
>JAZQTU010000042.1:0-221382 GCA_045630965.1 Bacteroidaceae bacterium
ATCTTCGCCGGAATCAACGGAAGAGCTCATGACAGAAATCTACGAAGAAGATACATTCGACAATCCCGAAGATGCCATGCAGTGCCTGAAAATGGTTTTAGGAGATATGCAACAGGCGGCAATTATAGCGCATGCAAATACAAAAAATATAAGTGCCATTCTTGAAATGTCGGCAATAATGTGTAACAAACAATAAAAATTGCAACCATGAAACGCAATATATTGATATTAATAATGATGCTCATGCTCCCCTTGGGGATGATGAAAGCGCAAGGTCTCACGTATGATGAGTGTAAAGAGCATATTGCACGAATTGAGGAATATGGCGCCAAAGGATATGGAATTTCCGAGTCGCATATAAGGAGTATAGCAAGAGCAAAGATAAAAGAGGTTGATTATGCTTATATCTCAACCAACATGTTCAGGCAGATGTTCAACATGATTGACGGTTCTGTTGAAATCAATGGGAATTTCATTGGCTCGCTAAAGAGCATACGTCGCTTTGCTAGTACCGGCAAGAACGGATACGAGAAGTTGAAGGCATATATGTTCCCATTCTTTGATGAACAGATTTTAGACATGGAGATTATGATGTTGAACAGAAATGGCGAGATGCTTTCCATGGTATATAGCGACGACAAGAACCTGCTTGTGATAAACGACGACGGCAATACGGAACTCATAGTGGTATATATCGCAGGCATGTCGTATGATATGTTCCTGAAGATACAGAATGTCAGTGGTGGAATAAGACTAAACTTCTAATTAATTTTATTTGCGATATGATAAGAATAATATATCTGTTGCCACTGTTGTGCTTGTTTTCTGTTTTTACTTATGCGCAACAAACTGTCAACAGCAACCTGGAAAACTTCATCAAGGAGATAAAAGCTCTTGAAAGCGAGCATGTAAGCTGTGAAATACAAGGTTTTGATTCATTTATAAATGAAAATATCGGCTATGGGCTTGATAACGGAATTTCGGAATCGGACATTATAAGATTGGTTGATAATCTGAACAATCTGGAATGGCTGTTTTTTGTTGTCCAGTCAGACGACCGCGAGGGATATAATATGATATATGATGTTCTCGACAAATACGATGTGATGGAAGCCGAGGAAGTTTTCGGCATACCGCTTGCGGTAAATACAAGAGAAAACAGTCATCAGAGTACAATTTATCTTGATGAAAACAACAGCCTGATTGTAATTGAATCTGATTTTGAAATCAGATTGATATATACGAATTGCAATATAGTCAACGTACTCACTCATGCTATGAGAATGCTTGCAATGGGCTTGGATGATTATCTTGGTGAGTTTGTCAATAACAGCTATGAGACTTTGACTCACGTTGGAGAGATTTGGGAAACAGAAAATGAATCGACTGAAGAAAAGCAGCAGGGGAGTGACTACGATTTCTTCAACATGATCAGATTGAAGCGCAAACTCCAATATGCCGACGTGGTGGAACTTATTACCCCTGAAGATGTAGCTGAACAATATATGATAAAAAACTTTCCAAAAGAGAAGTGGCTCTTGAAAGGTTATCCTGAAAATGTAAAGGAGATATACAAACAGAAATACCCGGGCGGAACACCTGCCATTCTCTATGCGGTTGCAAACGGCAGAACTGCATACAAAAGGATGACAGAAGAGTTCGATTTTTTGTTCAATCTTGCTCTTAATGGCGAATACAACGGCTTTAAGGTTGTTCAGCAGAGCAAGCGCAACGGAAGACGTTACGTGCAATTGTATGGCAAGGAGAGCAGCATGGTGACTGTTGTCGATCTCCCCGAAAAGAATTGTTGTAAATTGCTTGTAAATATAGGCAGTGGCGAGGATTTTGCCAAAGCATTGAATATCTTCACTATAAATGAGGAGACGGATAATATATGCAGAAAGTGTATAATCACCATAGATGAAAAAGGCATGGATATACGTATGCCCGACAACACTGCAGACGAAACCAAAAGCAACGGGTTGCGTTTCAATTTCAGATTAAAAGAGATGTTTTTAAAGTAATAATAGAGTCATGAAAAAACTATTTACACTATGCCTTTTAGCAGTGGCAGTATCAGCTCTGCAGGCACAGACGACAACCGCACTGGTAACATACGAAGGCGGATATTTCGTAAAGAACGGCAAAGAGTGGACCGAGTATCGCCCGGCACACAAGACAGGAGCATGGAGTAAGTACAAACAATATGGCGAGGATGATACATTCTATTACATGAAGAACAAGAAGTGTTATCTTTCAATTCCCAAGCTCTACAAAGACAAGATTTACATCGACCGCGACAAAGGAAAAAAGAATTGGGAGGTTGTGTATAATACCCTTAGCGTGCATCAGCGTTGCCCCGACACAAAAGGGTTGTTCTACAGTTACCGCAACCATCGCAAGGAGCACGGCGAGTATGACGGGTATTTCGTACGCAAGAATCTTGTGTGGCAGGAGTTCCGTCCACGAATGAAAAGCGGCGTGTGGGCTGAATTCAAACAGATAGACGAGAATAACGAATACTTTATCCTAGCAAGCGCGCACAACAACGTATATATTCCCAAGACAACCGACAACGACATCATCATCTACAAGACAGACAATAATGATTGGCGTGGCGGTTATGCCATACAGGCAATATATGACAGGTCGGCAGCTTACGACTACAATTTCTATTATGAAAACTCGGAGAAAGGTGGCAAGGCAGCTGTTCCTACAAAACAGTGCCGTATAAGCTTCGACCGCAAAGGAAACATACAGCTATCATACAATGGTAAGTTCCACGACCTTAACTATCAGGAGATTGAACTTGTGAGCTATGAGGGAAAGAGTGCAGTGAGGATAACCATTGACTCAAAGAACAGGATTCTGTTAATATCGTCACATCGTGCCGTTGTCGATTGCAGGGTATTGGGAAAGAAAATGTTCTTCATCAACGGAGACAACGGAAAGGCATTCACCGAAGTCAATGACCTGCTCGAATATGATGCTTTTGAAGTTCTATAATAAGATATGGCTGACAGCACGCTGTCAGCCATATCTTATTATAAAGAATTTTTTCCCTCTACCACTACAACCCGTTCGCCACTGAATATATTCAGATTAAGGTTCTCCATAATCCTTTTTATAGCGAGTTGTGCCTTGACCGAGTTGCCGGCTTCGTCTATTGGCGGCGCAAATGCGGCGATACCGAAAATGCCGGGAAGTACACCAATGATACCGCCGCCTACGCCTGACTTTGCCGGTATTCCCGCGCTGAACATCCAGTCACCCGTATATTCATACATACCCACCGATGCCATCAGTGATACGGCTTTTGCAGCCTGGCGTTTTGGGAACACCTCTTTTTTTGTCACAGGGTTATATCCGCCGCAGGCAATGGTTGCTGCCATTATGGAGAGCTGTCTTGCAGTTACGCCGAGCGAGCATTGTCGCGTGTATAAGTCGAGCGCAATGTCAGGCTCGTCGTATATGCGGTTGTAGCTCTTCAGTAACCAGGCAATAGAGCGGTTCCTATGGTTGCTGAAACTTTCCGACTCATATAATTCATCTATCAGCGGAGTCTCGCTTCCACAAAGCTCGGCAATGTTATTCTTTATAGCCTCCCACTTCCCGCGGCTGTTTCCAACCGGGCGCACCATGCTCACGGCGGATATAGCTCCTGCATTTACCAAAGGGGTAGAAGGATGCTCGTTCTCGAGCAGTATCGCAAGAATGGAATTGAACGGCATGCCGGTGGCATCGGCTCCAATCATTTTCATGACTGTTTCACCACCATAATCCCTAAGTATGAGTATTGCTGTCGCAACCTTGGATATTGACTCCATGCCAAAGCGGTAGTCACAATCGCCAACACTCAATATCTCACCGTCAGGCAGACACACCGAAATTCCGAACAGGTTGCTGTCAACATTGGCAAGATAGGGGATATAATCGGCATTCTTGCCGCCTTTGTTATCCTTCAAGCCTATATACGCCTCATGAATGGCTATCTTCAGCTCCTCACGCGTAATCCTTCTATCCTTATTCATAATTCTTGTTTTTATTATTTTCCCGTGTGGGTGTATACCGTTCCCTTGATTTTTACATTGCTTTCAATGCTCAAACGCGAAGTGGTGGGGTACTGTAGCTTGTCAAGTTCGGCAACAGCATCGGCAATGTCACCCAACAGCTGGTCTGCCATGTCACGGCTGAATCCCTGTCTCACTACAATACGCATTACAATCGTCTCCTCAAGCTTTGCGGGCAATGTATATGCCGGAACCATCCAACCATTCTGTTTCAACTTGTCCTGCAAGTCGTAGAGAGTCCATTTGCACTGCTTTGCATACTCCTTCTTCAACTCCCAAATAAATAACGGGTTGGTAACCTCGCTGCTGTAGTTTTTGAAAGGTTTCATCTTGCCAATCTCACCATGCAGGTATTTAGCAATCTCCAGAGAGTTATGCTGAATGGCTTTGTAACCTTCGTATCCCAATCGTATGAACTGGTAATACTGTCCCAATATCTGTGCAGCAGGGCGTGAGAAGTTCAAGCCAACCTGAGTAACCTCTGCGCCAAGGTAGTTTACACTGAACGACATGCTGTCCGGGAGGAACTTCTTGTCTTTCCAGATAACCCATCCCAGTCCTGGGTATACAAGACCGTACTTGTGTCCGCTGGTGCTTATCGACAATACCCATTTCAAGCGGAAGTCCCACTCCAGTTCGGGTTTCAGGAAGGGTAGTATAAAACCGCCCGAAGCTGCATCCACATGGATAGGAATGTCATATCCGGTCTTTTTATTGTACACCTCAAGCGCATCGTTGAGTGCCTTTACATCATCATTCAGTCCGGTCCATGTTACACCCATGATTGGCACAACGCAAATAGTGTTCTCGTCGCACATCTTGATTGCCTCGTCGGGGCACAATGTGAGTTTTTCGCTTGTCAACGGAACTGTACGCATCTCAATCTGCCACAACTGTGCGAACTTCTCCCACACCACCTGATATGCCGACGAAATCACAAAGTTCGGCTTGTCACAAGGCTTTCCAGCCTCCATACGGCGTTTCTTCCAACGCTGCCACGCTGCCACGCCACCAAGCATACAGGCCTCGCTCGAACCTATGCCCAACGCTCCGGCTTTCCATTTGGCCTGTTCCGGGCTGTTCCACAGGTTGGCAATCATATTGATGCACCTTGCACACATCACTGCTACACGCGGATATTCAGTCTCGTCAATGTAGTTTATGGCTATGGCATCGTTCATCAGCTTGGTGGCGTATTTGTCCATGTATGTAGTTACAAATGTAGCCAGGTTCAGTCGTGGCTGTGTTTGGGCGAAGGTCTCATCCTTCACCATCTGGTACGCGATTTCCGGTGTAGTGGGGTGCTGTGGAATCTTGTCCGCAGGTGCACTTTTCAACATCTCTTCGGAACCGAATACCGAAGTCGTCATCGTTGTCTTACAATCATTCTGATTCATTTTCTTAAGTTTTTAGTGGTTAGAAATTATAGCTTTTGTAAGTATGTAATGATGAAACACAAATGCAACTTCCCATGTTCACTCTTTAATCTTTTTTTGTCTTTTCAACCACTCACAACAATCTCACGGCAAAGGTTGTTATTCATGAAAACAATATAGTAGTTGATGCAAAGCATTTGTCATGCTGAGCAAAGTCGAATTTTGCAATTAAACGAGTTAAGACCAAGTTTACTTGAGTTTTTACAACGAGTATTTGCATAATCGCCATAGGCAGTGCATCTGATTTTGTGCAATTTTGAGATCCTTCACTTTATTAAACTCCGTTCAGGATGACAATTAGGAATAACATTAAACAGTGGGTAAATATCTATATTATTATCAAAAAATATACAACCATGAGTACCAATACAACAACGGACAACAACACATTCACCCGTAACAACGGCCGACGTGTCTATAAAAAAGGTATATATACAGGAAAAGGAACAATAAGCCTAATGGCGCTGCTTGGCATATGGTCGGTCTCGGCGTTGACCTCCTTGCCGGGGCTTGCTGTTTCTCCAATATCCGAAAAACTGCTGACAATATTTCCCTCAACAACCCAACTCGATATACAGATGCTGACGACTCTTCCGTCACTTTTTATAATCCCCTTTATTCTTCTTGCCGGTGTCATAAGCGGTAAGGTCAACGATATAAAACTACTGTATGCCGGTTTGTGGCTCTACCTTTTGAGCGGCTTGCTCTATTTTCTCTGTACCTCTATGACCCAGCTCATCTTTGTAAGTGCGTTGCTTGGCATCGGTGCAGGAATTATAATTCCACTTTCGACCTCACTTGTCTCTAAATTCTTCTCTGGTGAACAGCGCACAAGACAGTACGGATATATATCGGCATTGACAAACATAACCCTTGTGGTGGCAACAGCCGTTACAGGTTACCTTGCCGACATACAGTGGCGTCTCCCGTTCGTGGTCTACCTTTTACCAATAATATCAATATTACTTGTCTCCTCGATAAGAAACAGCGAGTCGACAATTAGCGAAAAGCGTGAACAACCTACACAACATGTCGCTGACGGTACAGTCAACTATCGCGAACTGTTGAAATACATGCTATATTATCTCCTTATAACATATCTGGTAATGGCCGTGAGCATAAACCTACCGTTTCTTCTTGGTAAGTTGGGATATGACAGCGGAGTGTCAGGCATGGTTATTTCACTTTTCTTTCTGGCGATGATGCTTCCCGGCTTTTTCATAAACCGCATAATAGCGGTGTTAAGAGAGTATATACTACTTTTCTCCCTGCTCCTGATAGCCCTTGGTCTCATCGATATATTCTTCAATAGTTCACTGGCCTTCATTATCCTGGGATGCATTGCTGCAGGAGTAGGATATGGCATCGCCCAGCCATATATATATGACGTTACAGCCTCTCTTGCTCCGCCACAGAAGACAACATATGCACTCGCTTTGGTAATGACAATGAACTATGTCGCAATACTCGTTTCGCCCTTTATCGTCGATTGGGTGCAGGAACTCTGCAGGGTAAAGAGCGAGAACTTCCCATTCCTCCTCAACGCAGTGACAGGCTTTGTTGCACTCATCTTCATGTTCATGCGTTCCAGCTGGTTGAAATATAAGAAGTCAAGACCATGAGAAACAAAGCAAAAGGATCGCTTGCTCTCTTCGTTGCAAGAGTTTTCAGCGGATTGAATGTCAATGCAATGAGCTATCTCCTCCCGTTGTGGATAGCACCTCTTGGATGCGTAACTGTACGACTTGTGTTTGGCGCCGTTGTGTTTTGGATTGTATCTATATTTTCCAAACCCGACAATGTCTCCTGGAACGACAAACTTAAACTTATGACACTTGGTGCTTTCGGCATCTTCGGTTACATGTCGCTCTATGCATTGAGTATCAGCTATACAACACCCGTAAACTTCGCCATATTCAATGCGATGCAGCCCATGTGGGTAGTGGTTGTGAGCGCCGTACTCTACCGTAAGAGTATCGAAGGACGCAAACTCATGGGGCTGGCAGTCGGTTTTGCCGGAGCTTTGTTGTGTATTTTGTCAGAGCCTGTAGCCGGAAAGGCGGTCGATGCCCATCTCGGCAATATCCTTGCAATCCTCTCATCGGTGATATATTCGGTATACCTGGTCTTGTCCGCAAAGTTTGTGGGACATATATCCAGTGTCATCATACTGCGCTACACATTCACCGCCGCAGCCATTGTAGCCCTTGTCGTTTCGTACTTCACAGGCTTTGAAGCACCCATTTTCAGTGATGAAGCCCATTACAAGCCTCTTTTGGTACTGCTTTATGTACTTGTATTCCCTACAGTGCTAACCTATTTCCTTGTTCCTGTAGGCATGAAGTATCTTGACAGTGCCCTTGTTGCTCTTTACGGCTACGTCACACTCATTGTTGCAACGTCGGTGTCTTATCTTTTGGGACTCGATAAATTTGACCCGGTAATCCTGCTCTCCTTGCTATTAATAGGCGCCAGTATCTATTGGGTCGGTACTGGTGACAAGGCAAGTGAGGAGAGAAGTAGTTAGATTTATCAACAGCAAAAGGGTTTCAAATTGAAACCCTTTTGCTTATCTCATAAATCCCGGAGGAGTGTTCCCACCTCGTGGTGGTATTGGTGCCGTTGGGCGCATCTGTGGAGGAAATACCGGAGGGCGGGGTGGCAACGGCATTGGACGATAGTGTACCGGTGGGTAATACCCTCTGAAAATGGGTGCTGTTAATCCTATAGTCAGTCAGTAGTCCGGTGTTCCCTCGAATACTCCAGCTTCATTATAAGGGTATATGTATCCGCTCATCATCATGCGACGGCTGCTGAAGTTTGGGCTGACGTTGGCTGTTGCCTGGTTGCTGTTTGCTGTGATTATGATGTTTATCGTTGCCGACACATTACTGCCCTGTATAATATAATTATAGTGTATATTCCCTTCGCGGTCTACGCTCAGTTCCTCATTTATTATATTGCCTTCGAGGGTTATGCCGCCCAAGCCGTTTGGGGAGTATATGTTAGTGTCGTCAAAGGCGGTTTGTATCGTTCCTGTTCCTTTGTTTATTGATACATAGTTCATGCTTGGGGTGACAAATCGGGTGGTGCCGTTGTCGAATGTTATGTTCGATGCCTCAAGCGCCCACGAACCGTTACGAATGGCTACTACAGCCTGCACGTGCTGAATGGAGTCATTGACAAACGCAATACGTTGCTCCTTGGCCTTTTTCTTCAGCCTTTCGGCACGCCATGCATCTTCCTTCTCTTTTAATGTCATCTTCTTCTCCTTCTCCTGTGAGTGGACAACAGCCGGCACAGTACACAGTGCCAGAAGCAGAACTGCCGGTAATACAATCTTTTTCATAATCCTCAAGTTTATATGTTCTGCTATGAAAACAAAAATGCACTCCCCAATTCTGTTACAGAGCGAAATTTAACTTGGAATTAACGTTGTTATGGTATATTATGGTGCTATTAAGGCTATATAAAAAGCCCTCCCAAGCATGGGAGGGCAATATAAACACTAATATATTCTGTTGTTATTAGAAATTATATAGTTCTATATATGAACTATACATATACCAATTAATTTGCGCTGTACTGCCGTCGGAAGATGTATAATAGATTTTTGAATTGGCATCCTTCTTTGATTTGGGGACTGTGATTGTTGTGCCGTCAGCGAGGGTAAAATATACATAATCATCATCTTGTGTTATAGAGTTGAAGAAGCTATCGCCATCTCTACCATCTTCCCCATCAAAACGTTTCATTGTTGTCTGTGATTTATTTGATAATATTTCTTTTATAAGAATGTCGTCAATTGTACAAAATTGAATAATATTTACAGATTTTAGGATTTTACTTCTCTCTTTTCTTCATTTGTGCGCTTGATGAAAAGTTTCTTTAATTTTTGTTTGTTTCTTATATTCAAAAATGCTTATCTTTACAAAAAGTAGTTTTTGATTGGTGAAAAGGGTAGTGTTCATATCTCTCTTTGCGGTGCTTCTTGTGGCGGCATGCAATGTCGGGAAAGAGAAGGACGGCGGTGCCGTTGCATGGGAAATGACGCCAGCAGGAACGGGATGTGACACGGTATCCATTGAAAATATGGATATAAAGAATCCTTTTATCATATATGACGCTGTTGCTGATATCTATTGTATGACCGGCGACAACGGTCATGTGTGGACAAGCAAGGAACTGCGTACATGGACAGGCCCGTACAATGTTTTACGCTATGACACAGCATCGTGGGTGGGTAGCAATTCCGTGATTGCTGCGCCTGAGATACACAAGCATAATGGAAGGTACTATTATCTTGCTGCATTTGAAAACGGTGTAAGAAAGTCATGCACTACACTCGTGGCTGACAACATTACAGGCATGTACATGACCATTGACAATAGAGGCATGTTGCTCGACTCAAGAGAAACTGCAGTACATCCTAACTTCTGTGCCGATGAATACGGTGCCGGGTATATGATATACAACCGCAAGGGCGGTAACGGCAGTGAGGGAACAGTGCAGATAGTGCGATATACCGACGATTTGGGACAGAGAATGGGCGAAGCCTATATAATGTTCCGTGCTTCGGACATACCTTGGCAACGCAGTGAGGAATTGATGCCGGTGCTTGAATCTCCAGCACTCTTCTATTCCGGAAACGAGGGATTGGGTATTCTGTTCGTGGCATACTGTGGCGAAGAGAAGTGTATTGGAGTTGCCTATTCGCAGACCGGCACGCTTAACGGTCCATGGGTGGTGGAGAAAGAGCCGCTCCTCAAGGGCTTTGCAAGCGTCTCGATGTTCACTGACTACGACGGCACTGCGGTAATAGTGGCAGAAAAGGAGGTTGCAGAAGGTAAATGTGTGAGAAGTCTGCCTGTGTTGATAAAGACCGACCTGCAGCTAGAGAAACTGGAAATTAAAGGACGATATAAATTTTAACAACCAAAATAACATCTAAGAACTATGCGTTTAATTATTCAACCAAACTACCAGCAGCTTTCATGCTGGGCTGCTTCTTACGTTGCAAAGAAGATCAACGAGTTCCAACCTACAGCTGAGAAACCTTTTGTTCTCGGTCTCCCTACCGGTGGTACTCCTCTCGGTACTTACAGAGAGCTCATCAACCTTTATAACAAGGGTATCGTAAGCTTCCAGAATGTTGTTACATTTAACATGGACGAGTATGTAGGCCTTCCCGAGGAACACCCCGAGAGCTACCACTCATTTATGTGGAACAACTTCTTCAGCCATGTAGACATTAAGAAGGAGAATGTTAACATCCTCAATGGTAATGCGGAGGATTTGAAGGCAGAATGTGCACGCTATGAGGAGAAGATCAAGTCTTACGGCGGTATCGACCTCTTCCTTGGCGGTATCGGTCCTGACGGTCACATCGCGTTCAACGAGCCGGGTTCATCTCTCGCTTCACGCACACGTATCAAGACTTTGACAACTGACACAATCATCGCAAACTCACGTTTCTTTGACAACGACATCAACAAGGTGCCAAAGACAGCAGTTACTGTAGGTGTTGGTACTGTTATGGATGCAAAAGAGGTTCTTATCCTCGTTAACGGTCACAACAAGGCTCAGGCTCTCTATCATGCAGTTGAAGGTAACATCACACAGATGTGGACTATCAGTGTTCTCCAGATGCACCAGAGCGGTATCATCGTTTGTGACGACGCTGCAACAGCTGAGCTCAAGGTTGGTACTGTAAACTACTTCAAGGATATTGAGCGTAACAACTTGGAGCCTGCTTACAAGTAAATTACAGCAACAATAAATAATTGACAAAAAACGAGATACGGTGCATCTCGTTTTTTGTCAATTATAATTTTGCATAACCCTTAAGTTATATTAATTTTGCAGAATGAATTGAAAATATCCAAAGATTGCATTGAGGTATTCCTATGCATAGCCAAGGAAGAATGAATGTAAAATTAGGGTAACAGTTTGATTGTTTCCAAATAATTAAAGACTCCATGAACAAAAGATTTTTTACACTGTTGTCGCTGTTCTTTGTAGTGCTCTTTGCAACTGCACAGAACAATGATATCGAGAAAATGCTGAAGGGTATCAAGGCTGTTGCAAGCTATGAGAAACTAGAGAAGGCCGATACTACACGCCAGTACTATCTTATGAAAATAACACAGTTGCTCGACCCGAACAATCCTGCTGCAGGTACATTCGAACAGCGTGTGATGCTCGGTCACAGAGGTTATGACCGCCCGGTTGTCGTTGTTACCGAAGGATACGGTGGCGATTATGCCTTCAAGAATCCCAAATACATGGAGGAACTTACAAAGATAATGGATGCGAACATGCTCTTTGTAGAGTACCGTTATTTCTCTGGCTCAATGCCCGAGCCATGCAATTGGGAATATCTCACAGTGGCCAATTCAATGACCGACTATCACAACATCATTACCTCGTTCAAGCCATTCTACAGCGGTAAGTGGGCTTCTACAGGTATTAGCAAGGGCGGTTCTACATCAATATTCCTTCGCGCATACTATCCCGAGGATCTTGACGTGTCAGTGCCATATGTTGGTCCGTTGAGTTGCGCCGTTGAGGACGGACGTCATGAGTCGTTCCTTGAACAGGTTTCTACAAAGGCTAACCGTGATGCCATACGTGCATATCAGGTTGAAATGTTCGAGCGCAAGGAGCGCATGATGCCTCTCTTCGATGCATACTGTCTTGAGAAGGGTCTTGTATTCCGTGTTCCAACATCTACAATATACGATCTTCTTGTACTTGAATATCAGTTCTCAATGTGGCAGTGGGGTACACCAGTGAGCACAATCCCTGCTTTGGATTCAGAAGATAAGGTGCTTATGGACTATTTTATCAAGATGTGTGGTCCTGATTATTTTGCTGCTGAGAACAAGATTGAATCGTTCTTTGTACAGGCTGTGAAGGATTTCGGATACTATGGCTATAATATCGAGCCATTCCACAAGTATGTGAATGCCGAGGAAATCGAGGGTTATTTGAAACGCGTTCTTCTCCCCGAAGAGTTTGCCGATGTCAAGTTCGACGACAGCAACTACCGTTTCGTAACCGACTACTATACTGAAAATGATCCCAAGGCTATAATGATATACGGTGAGGTTGACCCATGGACCGCAAGTGGTGTTACATGGTTGCGTGACCGTAACAAGGAAAATATCAAGATATTTATACAGCCCGGCGGTAGCCACACTGCAAGAATTCTCAACATGCCCGAAAAGATGCGTAAAGAGATTCTTGAACAGCTCAACGAGTGGATGCAGTATAAATAATGAGAACCGCCGCACTGACAATAAGCAATGTATCGATAGGGTACAGGCAAGGCAAGAAATGTGTGCATGTTGTCGACGGCATTGACGCATCATTGTATTGCGGTGAACTGGTGATGCTGGTAGGCCGGAATGGTGCCGGAAAGTCGACGTTGCTACGCACACTGGCAGCATTTCAGAAGCCTTTGTCGGGTACAGTAACCTGTTCAGGGAAGGATATAGCCGGGTTGTCACCGAACGACATTGCAAAAGAGGTGTCGGTTGTGCTGACAGCAAACGAGCCCGCTCCTTTTACGGTGCGCGAAATAGTATCGCTTGGGCGTACACCGTACACCGGCTTTCTTGGACGTATGACTGCAAAGGATAGGGCGGCGGTTGACAATGCTCTGGATGCAATGGATATACGGTCTCTTGAGGCAAGGAGGGCAACAACGCTGAGCGACGGTGAACGGCAGAAATGCATGGTGGCAAAGGCGCTTGCACAGGAGACTCCTTTGATGCTCCTTGACGAACCTACAGCATTCCTTGATTTTGTGAGCAAGGTGAAATTGTTGCGTATGCTCAAGCAACTCGCGCATGAAAGGGGCAAGGCGATACTGGTGTCAACACATGATATTGAACTGGCGATAAGGCTTGCCGACAGGATATGGCTTTTGTCGGAAAACTCATTCAGCGAAGGAAACGTCGATGACTTGTCGGCGAACGGTTCTCTGCAAAGATTTATTTCGGATGCAGGTGTAAGATACGACAATAAAGAGAAAAGAATAGAAATAATATAATATAGGTTATGAAATACAATTTTGACGAGATTGTACCGCGCAAACACACCGAATGTTTGAAGTATGACAATGTAAAGGAGATCTTTGGTACAGAAGAGATTCTTCCTATGTGGATAGCTGACATGGACTTTAAGACCCCCTCTTTCATTATCGATGCATTGCGAAAGAGACTGGAACATGAGGTTTGGGGGTATACATATTGCTGCAGCAGATGGAGACCTGCCATTATCAATTGGGTACAGCGTCACCACGACTGGAGTGTACAGGCAGAGGAAATAGGTTTTGTAGGTGGTATTGTGCCTGCTATTTCGTTCGCTTTGCAGTGCTTTACAAAACCCGGCGACAAGATACTTATACAGCCACCGGTGTATCATCCTTATCATCACGTGGTTCATGACCTTGAGCGCACTCTTGTTACAAGCCCATTGAATATTATCGATAACCAGTTTGAACTGGATTTTGCCGACTTCGAGGCTAAAATGGAGGGCTGTAAGGTATTCTTGCTGTGCAACCCTCATAACCCTGGCGGTAGAGTGTGGACAAAAGAGGAACTTGCACGCATGTGTGAGATTTGTGAAAAGCACGATGTTCTTGTCATCAGCGATGAGATTCATTGCGACATGGCACTCAAAGGGTATAAGCATATACCATTCGCAACATGCTGCGAAAGTGCAAAGGAACGTTGCATTACATTCATGGCAGCAAGCAAGACATTCAATATTGCAGGTTTGAAGAGTTCATATCACATCATACAGAACGAGGATTTGCGCAAGCAGTATCATGAGTTCCTCCGTAAGAGCGAGCTTGACACAGCACACCTCTTTGCGACAGGCCCTGTTGCTACTGCATACAACGACGGTGACGAATGGCTTGAGCAGATGCTTGAATATGTAGAGGCGAATATCGACTTCATGGAACAGTATCTTAAGGATAACATGCCAAAGATGGGTATGATACGTCCTCAGGCATCGTACCTTGTGTTTCTTGATGCAAGAGGTTTGGGCTTGCCTCATGACAGTCTTGTGGAGTTCTTTATCCGCGAAGCAAAAGTTGGCATGAACGACGGTGCAATGTTCGGCGAAGGCGGTTCAGGCTTTATGCGAATGAATTTGGGCTGCCCACGTTCTGTACTTGTAAAAGCCCTAGAACAGATCAAGAGCGCATACGACAAGATTTGCTAAAAATATAAAATTGTAATTAAAGGAGACACAGCGCAAAAGAATTGCGCTGTGTCTCCTTTAATAGAAAAGGCTGTAAAATATCAAAACAAGTTTTGTATATCTTGCTCGTTTGTATTATCTTTGCAAGTGAAAATAACCTTATATCAATTTTGATTAGGATAAAGGATATAGCGAATGCCCTTGAAATGTTCGCGCCTCTGCCTTTGCAGGAAGGATTTGATAATGCCGGCTTGCAAATTGGATTAACAGAAGCGGAAGTTGCAGGGGTTTTATTGTGTCTTGATGTGACGGAAAAGGTCGTTGACGAAGCCGTAGCATCAGGGTGCAATCTCATCGTGTCTCATCACCCCCTTATTTTCTCTCCGTTAAAAAAGATTACAGGACGCAACTATGTTGAACGTTGTGTAATCAAGGCTCTACAGAATGGTATCGCTATCTATTCGGCACATACGAATATTGACAGTGCCAAGGGTGGTGTGAATTACCGTATTGCCGAGATTCTTGGTTTGCAGAATGTGCGTATACTTATTCCAAAGGAGGATGCACTGCTTAAGCTTGCCGTTTATGTTCCTGTTTCGCATGCCGACGCTGTGCGTAAGGCTCTTTTTGATGCCGGTTGTGGCAACATAGGCAACTACGATTCATGCAGCTATAACATTAACGGTTACGGTACGTTCAAGGCTACAGAGGGTTGTAATCCTTTCTGCGGTGAGATAGGCAAACTGCATCAGGAAGAGGAGGTACGCATTGAGACTGTCATGCCTTCATATATAAAAGGTAAAGTTGTGGCGTCACTTTTGGCTGCACATCCCTATGAAGAACCTGCGTATGACATATTCCCGATAAAGAACTCTTGGGAAGGTGCCGGTCTTGGCGTTGTAGGCGATTTGCTGTGTGAACGCGATGAGGAGGAATTTCTTAAAGAAGTCAAGGATAAATTCAATGTGGGAAGTGTACGTCACACTGCGTTGATGGGCAAGAAGGTGAAGAGGGTAGCGCTCTGTGGTGGTTCAGGAGCTTCGTTTGCTGACGCTGCAATAGCTGCCGGAGCGCAGGTCTATATTACAGGCGAAGCGCGTTACCACGACCTGTTCAACTACGAAGACAAAATTGTGATGGCTGTTATTGGACATTATGAGAGCGAGCAATTTACAATGGATATCTTCAAGGAAATTATTGAAAAGGCTTGCCCGGGTGTAAAGGTGCGTAAAACCGCAGTAAATACCAACCCTGTGAATTATATGTAAAGAATATATCATTCTGTTGGGCTGTTTCAAGAGATTCTTCAGTTGCATGCTCCTTTAGAATGACAAATAAGATTGATAAATTATTAACACATTAAATATTTAATAAAATGATTAAGAAAGATCCTGCAGATTACACAGTAGAAGAGAAGTTGAAGACCCTTTATGAGCTTCAGACAATTCTTTCGGAGATTGACAAGATAAAGATTCTCCGCGGTGAGCTTCCTCTTGAGGTTAAGGACCTAGAGGATGAGATTGTTGGTCTTGGCACACGCCTTGAGAATATCAACAATGACATCAAGAACATCCGTGAGAACATGGTTTCATTCCGCGAGGAGATGGAACAGGCTAAGAGAAATATCGAGAAGTACACAGCTGACCAGAACAACGTACGTAACAACCGTGAGTTCGACCTCCTGAACAAGGAAATCGAGTACAATCGTCTTGTTATCGAGCACGATGAGAAGAAGATCAACGATGCAAAGAGACAGGAGCAGCAGAAGAACGATGAGCTTGAGAAGGCTACAGTTATGCTCGACGAGCGTAAGAAGGACCTCGAGGTTAAGAAGACAGAACTTGAGGATATCGTTTCTGAGACAAAGGCTGAAGAGGAGAGATTGCGTGAGCAGGCTCGTGACCTCGAGCTTAACATCGAACCACGTCTCTTGGCTTCATTCAAGAGAATTCGCAAGAGCTCACGCAACGGTCTTGGTATCGTTTACGTAGAGCGCGATGCTTGTGCAGGTTGCTTCAGCAAGATACCGGCACAGCGCCAGATGGATATCCGTATGAGAAAGAAAATTATCGTTTGCGAGAACTGCGGACGTATCATGATTGACCCAGAACTTGCAGGTGTACAGCAGGAGAAACCAGCAGAAGCACCAACAACAAAGCGTCGTGGTATCCGTCGTGCAGCAAAGGCTGAGTAATTAGTTGTTCTCAATAGACAATTTTTAGGTAGTCAGAAGAAAATCTGACTACCTTTTTAATGAAAATCACACTTGTATTAAAAAAACAAGTTCTAAAATTTGCATATTACAGAAAAAGACTATACCTTTGCAACACTTTGAGAAATCAAAGAGACATGGTGGTTGTAGTTCAGCTGGTTAGAGCGTCAGATTGTGGTTCTGAATGTCGTGGGTTCGAATCCCATCAACCACCCAAGAGATAGGTAACAACAAAAAGTTGTTACCTATTTTGTTTTCACAAGCATCAAGCTTGCTTGGATGCGCCGTGGAAACAAAATAGGTTGTACACCGTCGGGTGTTACCTATTCTTGAGCAGGATACCCTAAGAGGGATAGGCGCAGCAAAGTATCGCAACTTGTTCCAAAATTCATAATAGACTCAATTGACCCAAACCTCACAATGTCCAATGGAAGCATGCGTTGATTTTCAAGCACTCGCTGTAAAATATTCAAGTAAGCTTGATATTATTTTGCTCGTTTGGTGCTATCTTTGAAAAAAATATGTATATGAAAAAATACTTAGCAATTATCCTTGTACTTCTTTTTGCAATATGCGGCTGTTCTCAATTTCAGGGAGAAACGATAACGAAGACATTCGGTATTAAAAATTCATACTCCGTGTTGATTGTTGAAGACGCAATAGATGTTATTCTCAGCGATGTCGCTGAGCAGATTACAGTGACTGCAGGCGAGAATGTTATGCCTAATGTTGTTGTAGAAGCGGAGGGTGGTGTTCTTAAAATATTCTATAAGAATGGTGCTGGTAGGTTTGCTTCTAAAATTGCAGTGACATTGCCTGTCAATACAAATCTAAGCAAAATAAACCTTTCCGGAGCATCCAGCATTTCTTCCGAATCTGCTTTGAGAAATTCTTCTGTTGCTGTCAAACTTTCAGGTGCATCTGAATTTTCCGGTAATGTGGAAACCGGTCTTTTAGATCTTGATATAAGTGGTGCATCAACTGTTGCAATTGAGGGTTCTGCAACGAAACTGGTAATGAATTTATCCGGTGCAAGTGAAGTGTCTAAAAAAGTGTCAGGAAACCGTTATGCTCTTGCGTGTGATGAGTGCGATGTTACAATGTCGGGGGCTAGTGACGCATATATACATTGCAATGGCAAAATAAATATCCTTTCCCTTTCCGGAGCAAGTGATTTGCACTATACAGGCAATGCTTTGATAACGCTTACAGGTAATAGCGTTTCCGGTGGCTCAGATATTGTTCAGGATACCTTGTGATTATATGCTAAAAACCTTGCTGTAAACTGTGAAGCTATATATATTCAATCCTGAAAATGACCTTGCTCTAGCCGATGGAGGAGCTAATTATTGCCCGACGCCTGCAGCTGCGTTCATAGCGTATGACCTTGCGTCGTTGCCATTGTGGTTCGCTGACAGTTGCGATACTGTTCTCCTACCCAATGGCGTTCACCGCAGATACCATGAACGCATATTGTCTCTCTTCCCGGTTGCTTCGCCTTACGATGAGAGCATGCACAGTAATATTACATCATGTGCACCTTGGGGCTGGAGTCCGCAGATAAAACGACGCTTGGCTGTCATGGGATTTGAAAGATCTCTTCCAAGCAATGAATCTATTTCAAGCATACGTGAGCTTTCGAACCGAAGGAGTTCTATTGCTATTCTAAAGGCATTGCGTGATGCCGGTATTGACACGCCGCCTTTGCCACTCTATTGCACAAAGCCCGACGATGTTGCCGAGTTTGTAAACAGTCGCTCGCGTTGCGTTGTAAAAGCGCCATGGTCGGGCAGTGGAAAGGGTATAGCGTGGGGAATAGGACGTGTTGAAATTCCAATGGAACATTTCTACAAGGGTGTTATAAGACGCCAGGGAGGTGTGGTGTGCGAGGAGTTCCTTGATGGCAAGGTGGAATTTGCCATGGAGTTCTTTACCGATGGCAATGAGGTGACATTTGCTGGTTATTCGCTCTTCAAATCATTCAAAGGTTCCTATTCGGGTAATGTACTTGCAAGTGACAGCAGAATTGAAGAGTTTCTTTCACAGTCAATTCCATTGGAACAATTGATAAAGGTAAAAGCTCTCTTGCCGGGGATAATGCGCGGTTTGTTGCACAATTGCGGTTACAAAGGATATTTCGGTATCGACATGATGATTTATGAAAAGAATGGCGATATACGCCTCAATCCTTGTATAGAGCTTAACCTGCGCATGAACATGGGTATGGCAGCAAGGGTTTTCTTTGACAAGTATGTCGCAGAAGGAGGAATCGGAGAATACCGCGTGAGTTTCTTCAAGGCTCCGGGCGAGGCATACGCAAAGCATATGGCCGACAGTGAGGTTTTTCCGCTTAAAACAGAAAATGGGAAAGTACTGTCGGGGTATATTGAACTGTCACCTGTGACACCCGATAGCAGATACAGTGTATCGGTAATAATCCATAAGGATAAAAATATAGGAGAGATATACGCATTATAGTGTAAATATTGTCTATTTTAGCATTTGAAAACAAGCATATCATGAATAACAGAACTATAAAGAATAGAATGGATATATTCCGTTCGTATATGAGAGAGAATGGGCTTGATGCTTTCATCATTGTGAGCAGTGATCCTCATAGCAGCGAGTATGTTGCTGACAGGTGGAAATGCCGTGAATGGATATCGGGATTTGACGGGTCTGCAGGAACGGTTGTGATAACTGACGACAAGGCTCTTCTGTGGACCGATTCACGTTATTGGATTGCTGCGGAAAAAGCGCTTGAGGGAACTGGATATCAATTGATGAAAGACGGACTTGCCGAGACTCCTTCCATTGCCGACTGGTTGTGCAAAAATCTAAAGAGAGGAGCATCGGTTGGTGTTGATGCAACTGTAGGTTCTGTTGTTGAAATAAATGCCTGGCGCGGGCCTTTTGTTGCATCTGGTCTTAAATTGGAGCTTGTAAACGATCCTTTTGATGAACTGTGGCAAGACCGTCCATCGGCGCCTCTTTCCAAGGCTGTTATAATGCCCGAAGAGATCTCCGGAGAAACAGCTGCATGCAAACTGAAGCGTCTACGCGGAATATTGAAGTGCGATGGCATTGAAGGCATGATTGTCACTATGCTCGATGAGGTTGCATGGCTTACAAACCTGCGTGGCAGTGATGTGGAATACAACCCGGTACTTGTCTCGTACATGCTGGTTACAACCGACAGTGCGACACTTTTCATAGATGAACGCAAACTTACAGCCGATGTTATTGAATACTTGCAGGCGCAGGGTATTTCAACAGCGCCGTATGAGGCTGTTTGGCAGGCACTGAAGGATTATGACAAAGCAACAATATTGCTTCACCCCGATAAATGCAACATGGCTGTTGCATTGGCATTGGTTGAAGGGAAAAAAGCAGTTTATCGCAATTATTCTCCAATTGCTTTGATGAAAGCGGTGAAGAATGATACCGAAATAAAAGGCTTTGAACGCGCAATGCTCAGCGAGGGTGTTGCCATGGTGAAACTTTTACATTGGCTAAAGCCGTCAGTGGAAAAGGGTGGTGTAACCGAACTCGATGTTGACAGCAAGTTGACCGAATTCCGCAGTGCAGACTCTGCATTCACAGGTCTTAGCTTTGCTACCATTGCTGCATATGGCGCGAACGGTGCAATTGTGCACTATGAGCCTACACCTGCCGACAACGCAATGCTTGAACCAAAAGGCTTCCTTTTGCTAGACTGTGGCGGACAGTACCTGCATGGAACAACTGACGTTACACGTACAATCGCTTTGGGTGCATTGACCTACGAAGAAAAGGAGGATTATACACGTGTGCTTCGCGGACATATTTCACTTGCCATGGCAAAATTTCCCAAAGGTACTTGCGGAACACAGCTCGATGTGCTTGCACGACAGTGGCTTTGGAGAGCCGGCGAGAACTATCTGCATGGTACAGGCCATGGTGTAGGGCATTTCCTCAATGTGCATGAAGGACCGCACCAGATACGTATGAACAATATACCAACCCACCTTGTTCCCGGCATGACCGTGACCAACGAACCTGGATTGTACAAGGCGGGACGTCATGGTATACGCATTGAGAATACAATGATTGTTAAGCACTATTGCGAAAGCGAATTTGGAGCGTTCTATGAGTTGTCACCATTGACCATTTGCCCGATAGACAAGACTCCAATAATACCCGAACTTCTTGGCAATGAAGCACGTGAATACTTGAACAATTATCATGCAATGGTGTTTGAGAAACTCTCTCCTTTCTTTGATGGAGAAGAACTTGAATTCCTTAAAGAGGCATGCAAAGCGATGTAAATACAATTTTGAATACATCATATTAAAGCATTAACGAGCCGAAAGGCTCGTTAATGCTTTAATTATTCTTCTCCGTCAGGAGTATGTAGTATAAGGGTTGTTGCTCCAAGCGTTATTATTGCGCCGTCCTCAATAAGAAGGCGTTCGCGGTTGCCAAGTATCCTGTTCATGACAAATGTTCCTGTTACGCTTTGGTTATCACGGATAGTGTATTTCAAGCCACCGGAGTAGTCGCGCTTGACATTGATGATGCAATGACGACGGTCCATACTTGGGTCGCTTGTCTCAATTGGATGTGAGATTACTGTACCTTTATTATAACGTCCGAGCATATTGTCGCCCTCGCACAAGGGGATAACCTGTTTATAGCAGAATGTGTTCTCGATAACGACAACATGACCAAAATCTTCGGTCTGGATATCTTCCTCGCTCTCGCCAATGCGGATTGTAAAACTCTTACGGCAATGTTCGCACTCAAAGACAAGCGATTGCCCCATCTTGTATCCTGAGGCATCGAAATCTATGGCATGGTCACATTTAGGACATATAATCTTGCTCATAGTAGTATAATCAGTGTGTAAATACCCACGCGTCAGGGAATGTTGACTTGATTTGTGAAAGAGCCTCGTTGGCATCGTTCATGCTGTTGTAGTCACCGATTGAGATACGGTGTCTACCGCCACCGACAACAACAGTGTAATCGGCATGCATCTTTCGTGTAAGTTCCTTGATTGCCAATTCGGCATTCTGCGGATTGGGCGAACTTGCAACGATTATTGAATAGACTTTCTGTGGTTCTATAACCTTTGTTTTTTCAACCGTTTGTGGCGTTGCAGCCTCTTCAATTACAGTCTCTTCAATAGTTTCAACCGCAACAGGCTGTTCTACTGTTTCTGTAACAACGGCTTCAACCGGTTCTGTATGTATATTTTCTGTTACAGTATCATCTATTGGTGATATTGTATACATTTCGCTTTCTGTTGCAACCTTCACCGGGGCTGACTGTTTTGTAGTCACCTGTGTAATTGAGGCCTGCATGCTCTGCTCGTATGCACTGTCACTGACAGGTGTAACGAAGAAGAACGCCAGAATTATCGCTGCAGCCACAGCTACGTATCGGCTGAAATCGCTTCGCTTGATAACGATTGTCTTTTCCTTGCATTGGCTCAACAGGGACACAGACAATGGCTCCAAACCGTAATTTTCGGGATCGTCAATGGCGTTGTCGTTGGGAACGAAAGAGATTTTACCATTGATGTTCATGTGGAATGTACCAAGCTCGCCGAAACAGCATACACCTTTGCTTGACAATACTCTGCGCAATGATGTTATGTCTCGTTTGAGTGCCTTTTCAGCGTTGTCATACGAGATATTCTCGGCAGAAACATATTCCGACAACAACAAAGCGTCATCAACCGTGATATTGGGGTTGAATCCCAATTCGCGGTGGGGAGGCATGAATATCTGTTCCTTAGCATTGTATGATGCAGGAACCTTGTGTGCAAGAAATGCACCTATGCCCGGCAATATCACGCAGTTATGACGTGACATGAGCCTTGTTATATGTCCAATCAATCTTTCCACGAAGCAAATTTAACAAAAAAAAGTTTAGTGGCAATCCGTTTTCATAAAAATGTTAGCCGAATGAATATAATTCACTATCTTCGCGGAAAATTCCCTGTCAGATGCAACATCAACGTAAAATAGAACTTCTTGCCCCGGCAAAGAACGTAGAGACCGGTTTAGCAGCTATAAACCATGGTGCAGATGCTGTGTATATAGGTGCGGCGCAGTTTGGCGCTCGCCAGGCTGCCGGCAACAGCGTAGACGACATTGCAAGGCTTGTCGAGTATGCACATCTCTTTGGCGTAAAGGTGTATGTGACACTCAATACTATTATATACGACAATGAGATTGCAGAGGCTGAAAAACTGATTGCGGAATTGTATAATATCGGAGTCGATGCACTCATTGTTCAGGATATGGGTATTCTGCGTATGAATATTCCACCTATTCCGCTTCACGCAAGCACACAGATGGATAATCGTACACCCGAAAAGGTAAAGTTTCTTGCCGATGTGGGATTTCCCCGTGCAGTGCTTGCACGCGAACTGACATTGGAGCAGATAAATGAAATACATGCAGCCAACCCCGAAACGGAACTGGAAGTTTTTGTGCATGGTGCATTGTGTGTAAGCTACAGTGGACAGTGCTATGCTTCGCAACACTGTTTTGGACGTAGCGCCAACAGGGGGGCATGCGCGCAGTTTTGTCGTTTGCCGTTCGACCTTGTCGATGCCGACGGGAATGTCATTGTTAAAGAAAAGCATCTGTTGTCGCTTAAAGATATGAATCGTAGCGATTATCTCGAAGAGATGCTTGACGCCGGCGTTACATCGTTGAAGATTGAGGGACGTCTGAAAGATGAATCATATGTAAAGAATATAACTGCATACTACCGTTCAAGGCTTGATGAAATATTTGCTCGACGCAAGGAGTATACACGTGCATCGTCAGGAAGAACATTCCCACAATTCACACCTTCACCCGAAAAGAGTTTCAGCCGTGGATTTACCGATTATATGCTTGTGAACGGTAAGGAGAACATGGCTTCGTTCGATACTCCAAAATCAATGGGAGAATTCATGGGACATGTGAAGTTTGTTTCACGAAACTTCTTTACTGTTACGGGTAAGGATTTCAATAACGGAGACGGAGCGTGCTTCATCGCTTCAAACGGAAAACTGTGCGGGTTCCGCATAAACAGGGTAGAGGGAAACAGAATATTTCCACAGACTATGCCTGACATTGAGAGTGGTGTTGCTCTATATCGAAACTATGACTGTGCATTTGAACGAGAACTGTCGCGTCCCGATGTTCCGCGCAGGCTTGCTATAGAGATTCTCTTTGGTGAGAATGAACAGGGCTTTCTGATTTCAGCTATTGAGAATGGAGAGGTTCTGTGCACAATTGAACAGCCGTTCAACAAAGAAATTGCGCGATCACCACAGATTGCAAATATAATTACACAACTCAAGAAATGGGGAAACACTCCATTTGAGGTGGATAATGTGACCGTTGAACTCAATAACAACTGGTTTGTGCCATCATCATTGCTGTCCGACATGCGTCGCTCTCTTTGCGCTCTGCTAACAGAAACATTGCACAAGAAGAACAGGAGCGCCGACATGGTGCTGAAGGAGAGTGATGCGCATTTCATTACAGATGCACTCGATTACAAAGGAAATGTTGCGAATGACCTTGCAAATGCATTCTACACTTCACATGGTGTAAAGGATATAACCCCGGCATTTGAACTGAAGCCTATTGATGATGCAACGGTGATGTTCTGTAAGCATTGCATCAAGTTTGCTATGGGTTGGTGTAGCAAGAATGGTGTTAAAACATCGTACGCAGAGCCTTTCTTCCTGGTGTCGGGTGACGGTAGACGTTTCCGTCTGAAATTTGACTGCAAGGCATGCCAGATGCATGTTATTGCCGAGAAGTAATTTCGCAAGGTTAAATTATCACCGCTGAAACAATAAAAAACCACGCCAAGGGGAGTGACGTGGTTCTGGTCCGAGCAAACGCTTTTGCCCGTTCGGGTATCGACTTTCACAAGCGGATACTACCGTCAAAATCTATTACTATGAAAAACACATTTATATAACAGAGTGCCGGAACAGTTTGTTTGTTCCGGCACATTTAATTAATGTTAAAATGTGTAGTAGTTAGACTCTAAACTTGAAAGAAGCTTGAATATAATCAAATTCAAGCTTATGAAAAAGAATGCAAAGCTGTTACTATTTATCGTCTTTCTGCTTGAACATATATATAGTATCACTATTGCATGCAGAACTGCTATAACTGCCTACAATGCCTAACCCGCCTTGGATATTGGTATGTATAGGTGAGGGCTCTCCTACGGGGAGCTCTTCCAGCATACTATATTCGGCTGTTTCATTCAGGTAGCGGTAGTAGTCTTCGCTCAATGTCTCTAAAGCAAATCACAATAAAAACATTTAAAGCGGGAAGTTTTTTTACCAACTCGCTTTTTTTGCTTATTTTTGTCAAAAATTACATAATACTATAAAAATGGAAAATCAATTACAAATGAACAACAATGTTCTACCAAAGACTTCTAATGGTGGACAAAACATCGCGGCGTGGATGTTTTTGTTGGTGGGGCTCTTTGCAGAGGTGCTTTCTAAACTTACGTTGCAAACTCCCACAACAAATTTTATTTTTGTTTGCATAGAATCTGTTGCTTGGGCTTTTCTGGTAGTTACTGCATCAAACAAAGCCACCAAAATAGCTGCAATTCTTATTGCTGTATCTAATATTTTGCCTTATATCATTCAAATGATTCCTGGTGGGGCTCAGTGTACGATACTATTTTTGGCTCTTCATATATTGTTGATTTACGGCTTTACTATTCTGCTTAATGCTAATGCTAATATAAGTGAGAGTGATAGATCGTGGATTACTTTAATTATTGTAATTTACTGTCTGTGGTTTGCAATTAAAATTTTTCAGATTTATATCTGGGCTCCAATGGCTAATGCCGCTTGGGAGTCAGGCGAAGTGCAAATACCATATTTTATTATCTCATTCCTCTTTGAATGTTATAGGGTAGTGCAGGCTGTGCTTATGTCTATTGCGTTATATCGTACCGCTAAATGTGTCGCTTTTAGTGGTGTAGAAACAGCTGAGCCATCGGCTTATGAGGTCTACTCTCCTTTTAACAAGTATTTCATGGCGCTTATAGTTTCTACCGTTTGCACTGTTGGACTTTTGGCGCTTATCTATTTTAATTACGAAAATCTTAATACACTATTAAACTAACTGAATCATGAAAAAGATTTCTAATATATTTTCTCTGTTGTATTATTGGGAGAAAAACATCTGGGGAGACAAAATAAACCCTAATAAATATCTGGCAACATCAACTATATTGGTTTGCTCTTTGGTGGGTATTTTTATGGGTGGCGGTGAGTACCTCTCAAGCATGTTTGACTTGGATTTTCGTACTTCTCTGCCAATAGCGTTGGCTGTTATCACATGTATGCTTGGTATAAATATTGCAGAATCAATAATTGCATCAAAGAGTGCTAAAACAGCTATCTGGAGAGCTCTTTTTATGATTGGTATGATTGGCCTGGCTGTTGCAGTCAGTGTGGTTGCTTCAGTTATTGTATTACTTATAATTACAGTGGTTATTGCTGGTTATCTGATTCTTGTGATTATTAGTGGTGGACTAAGCGGTTTGGTTAATAGTGGTGGCTCTGGAAGTATAAGATTGGACGATGGTACTGAATTGAAGAGTGAAAAAGGATTAATGGGTGAAAAATATTATCGTAGTACTACAACCGGTGATGAATATGAGACAAATGATGGTGGTAGAACTTTCCGTAAAAAGTAATAACTACATGATTATAGAGTAATTCGTTAAGAGCGGAACAAAAATGACATGAACCCCGAAAGTCTTTTGTTTGACTTTCGGGGTTTTGTTATGTCTAAAAATTTAAAGAAACATAACTCTGTTGTAAGATTTTAGGAAAGTGCTTGCTGACGAGCATCATTTTTTTAAGGTCGTAATAAGCTCGTTGTGTCTTATTGTTTCAGAGTTATTTTGCAGTCATCAAGACTATCGATAATAGCAAGAGACTCTACATGTATTCCTTGGCTACGCAATTTGTCCCCAACATTCTGGAATCCTTTTTCAATAAGGAATCCCATTCCTTCGAGTGTCGCACCAGCCTGGTTTATAAGGTCAATAATACCTATTGCTGCATTGCCGTTTGCAAGAAAGTCATCAATGAAGAGAACGTGGTCATCTTTTGTTAGATAGTCACCGCTTATACATACCGAATAGCTACTTTTCTTTGTGAATGAAAATACTTCGGTGACAAGCATATTCTCCATAGTACTGGGAGTCTTCTTCTTTGCAAAGAGTACAGGTACGTCCAAGTATAATCCAACCATGATGGCTGGAGCTATTCCGCTTGCCTAGATTGTAATGACTTTTATTGATTTTATGACCGGAAAATCTTTTTATAAATTCCAGTGACATCTCACGCATAAGCTTAGGGTCCATTTGGTGGTTTATAAAGTTATCAACCTTTAATACTCCACCGGGGAGGCACTTGCCATCGCTTAAAATGCGCTCTTTAAGTTCTTTCATGTTATGAATGTTTAATTCATTGTTAAATAATAAGACACAATTACAAAGTGTATGGATTGTATGGCATAATTTTGTGCTGTGAGGTAGTAACAAATGGGCAACTCATCCGTCTTATAGGTATAAACATTTACTTTATATGTAGCGTTAACATTTATTAACAGGGGGGGGGTAAAACTGTTGGCCGATATTATTATAATTGCAAAAATTAAACTGATTCAAGATAAAATCGAATAATATGAAAAAACTATTTTTAACCTTAATCGTTGCATTTGCCACCGTATGTAGCTATGCGCAGAAATTACAAACGGTAGAGTTTCCCTTTTACCAAACAAAAAACACGCGTGTATTTGACATAACAAAAGTAACGACATGCAAGGATTATACTGCGCTCGAGGTATATTTCTATGCTGCCGAATGTATAAAGGTAAACAGCACAACCATCCTTACTGGTAACAACAGCGGTAAGAAATACAAATTACTACGTTGTGAAGGTGTTGATGTTGACCAAATGACCACATTGCCGGAATGTCGTTATATGAAAGCAACCCTTTACTTTGAGCCATTGGATGCATCCGAGCACTCTTTTGACTTTTCCGAAGGGGAGAATATCGATAACGCTTGGAATATTACAGGTGTTTCGCTGACCCCTTACCGTCTCAAGGAGATATTGAAAAAGGATAAAGAATGGGGCAAAAAGAGCGTTTCGCCATTCACACGTGAATATAGCCGTGACAGTATAAAAATAGAACTTGATGTCAAAAACAGCGACGAGAATGTAGAATTGTATTATCTGCATGGCCTGAGCTTTACCGAAAGGGAATTTTCAAACGGCACATTTTCATACTCTGTACCGGCATTCAATACAATTTCTATATTAACATATTTCCCAAATAGAGATTATAGTATAATAATAGTATCGCCCGGTGATACAATAAGGATATCATACGACGGAGCAAGCAGGCAAGCAAAGGCAATTACTGCCGATAACGAAATGCTACGTTGCATAGATGAATATTACAGTTTCAACAGAGCAAGTGGTATATATGATTCTCCGGTGGATTACGCCTTATCACCGCAGAAAGTGTTCTATGAGCATATATCAGGGGCGCTCAAACGCAATATAATGCGTTTGCAGAATTTTATTGCCGAACACCCGGGCTTTGATGAAAAGGCTGCATATTTTCTGCGTACCGGCATAAAAGCAGAATCTCTTCGCACATTATTGCAGTATAGATTTGATCTACGCAAAGAGCAGTCGAATTCCTATTCAAAAGAGTCAATGGCACTTATTGATGAACTCTTTACCGACATTGTCACTCCTTTTACAATGAGTATGGATTTTGATATGATTATGAGAGACTATGCAGGCTACAAAGAAGATCTTTCAAAGCAAGGGTTACGTATATCGCTAAATAAAAACACTTCGGGGGCACTGCAGACATTAAACAGCATTGGAGAGATAGAACTCAGCAAAAAAGAAGTTGAGACGATAGAAAAAGATCGTTATCTCTCCAGTCTTCCTCTTGCAATTGCTTTCAATATGGTAGAAGATACAATAAAGGCTACGCAAGAACTCAAGGATACAACAAAAATAAACAAGCGTTACAATGCTCTGCTGAAAAAATATGCTATTGATGAATTGACAGATAGTGAGATTGTGAATTATGCCACTGCCTATGATTATCTGAAAGTGAAGGACGGCATTAAAAATCTTCCAATATCCGACGAGGACAAGAAATTTGCTGTAACATTCATGAATTATAAAGAGCTGTCCGATAATAACAAGTCTTTGAATGACACGGTGCTAAAGCTTATAATGACAGGGCTCGAAGACTTTGTGCCGGCACAGGATTTTATAGAGCAAAATAACTATATGCGTAAATTGGAGACGCAGGAACTGGAAGTGAAATATCTGCGTAACTCTGCCGAACTCACCCCTGAGACATTGAAAGCAGACTCGCTTCTTGCTTCCATATTGGAACAGCATAGAGGTAAGGTCGTATATGCTGATTTTTGGGGAACATGGTGCGGTCCTTGTAAAACACAGATGAGCTATATGCCTGCAGTGAAAGAGGCTCTCAAAGACAAAGATGTCGTCTTCATCTATTTCGCCGACAATAGCCCCGAAGATGTACGGCAGACCATTGTCAAAAGATATGGCATTTATGGCGAAAATACATTCCACTACAATTTGCCTGCAGAGCAGCAATGTTCGCTAAACGAACTGTTGAATATCAATAGTTTCCCCACATTCCTACTGTTCAATAAAGAGGGCAAGTTGGTAAATCGCACACCGCCACCACCACAGCAAAAGGATTTGTTGTTGAACGAAATACAGAAGTACTTGGAATAATCTTCTCTTCATTTATCCCCAAAAGCGATTACTTATACCTTTACAGTAAAGTAATCGCTTTTTACACAAGATTATGGATTGTGCCGTTATTTACCGCATATTTTTCTGTAATCGCAATATTCGCAATGGCTGTCGTCTTCGGCTGGTGCAAAAGGTACATTGCAGTCGAAGATCTCCACAAGCACGCCATGCAACAACTGCATGAAATCCTTTTTAATAGCAGTTATGTCAACTACCGGTTCATCCTTTATGTCTACAATATATTCCTCTCTTGAAGCATCCTTTTCTTTATGTACATAAAGCAGATATGGCGATACTTTAGCCGCTTTTAATGGTTTGAGTAGATTGTTCCACTTTTCTTCTCCGCCTGATGTCCTGACTCTGTTTCCCTGCAACATCTCATCAATGACAATGGAGTAGAGGAACGACTGCAGGCGATACCCGGAAGACTTGCCTTCGTGCGCAAATATCTCTTCCAAAGATGTCTTTGTATCGCGTGCGCCACCACCGGTCTTGTAGTCGATGATATTCACTGTATCTCCCTTTACGTCAATGCGGTCTATTGTTCCGCCTATCTCCAGTTCAATAGTGTTGCCGTCGCTCTCAATTGTATACGGCATGCCTATTTCGCCTTCGCCTGTAATATATCGCATGGGCAATGAACTCTCGTCGAGTTTAAGCATGAACTGAAGGAAACGGTTCAACATGCCACGATTGATATACTGCTCGCCGTTATATACAGGCTTGCCACCTTTGAAGAAAGTATTCTGGAACGCATCATCGACAGCCCTTTCGAGGTTCAGTGGGTTATCAAGATAGTGTCTGATAGCAGACTTGTCTATTTCGTTGCCGCCGCTTCTCTTTACAATATCTTTGTAAATATCTTCGGCTGCCTTGTGGAATACTATACCAAAGTCGGTGGGACGCATCTCTGTATCAATATCTTCCAATGGCTTCAATCCCAGCACATAATAGTAGAAGAAGTTCAGTTTGCACTTCAGATATCTATTTATAGCACTCGGTGTAAGTGTTTTGGCATTCTTGTCAACACCTTTGTCAAAGCGTCTACGCAATGTATCCACCATCTGTGCGGTCTTGGGTATTGTGCCGTTTGTCAACTTCTCTCCGCCTTGCTCTGCACTGAGTGCGATGCGTTCAACATCATAAAGGTTGCTGCCGAGCAGTTGCAAAATGTATCGTGAACATTCGCCACCTCCTTTACTGTCAGTAGAGCTGTTGTACACGAGAGTGACATTTTCGGCACG
The DNA here is from genome assembly GCA_045630965.1 of Bacteroidaceae bacterium. GTDB lineage: Bacteria > Bacteroidota > Bacteroidia > Bacteroidales > Bacteroidaceae > HGM04593. The sequence goes on from JAZQTU010000042.1 coordinate 31,044, forward strand.
TTGCAACAGACGGTAGAAGTTGTATGCATAAATGGAATCTCTGTGCTCGCTCAGTGTAAGTCCAAAGGCACGTCTTAGGTTGTAAGGTATATAAGAGTTCTCTCCGCTCCCTTTGGGAATGTTGCCTTCATTTACCGAAAGCATTATCACATTCTTGAAATCGAGGTTACGTGTCTCAAGCAGTCCCATAACCTGCAGACCGACAACCGGTTCACCATGGAATGGCATGCTCTGCATTGAAAGGACTCTGACAAGCAGTCGGCCTGCAGTTGACTGTTCAATATTCAGTTCTCCACTTTCCAGCAGACGCACAAGACGCTGTATCTGTGTATGTACCTTCAATGTCGCTTCGCTGAACAGTTTGTTGTACAGTTCGTGTTTCTCCTCGCCGTTATTAGCTGTGACTGAAGCTACGTCAAAAACGATTCCGGCAAGGCTTTCCATCCACTCCTTATTGTTCGTGTGGCGTACAAAAATCTTTTTCAGGAAATCATCGGCATGCAGTTCGTCAGTTGTGGGGTAGAAGCGTTTCTCTTTTATAAGACGTTCGCGCAATTCTATGCTGTTGGCGCTCATTGCTATGACATAGGGATGCTTCAATAGAGTGCACACATGAGATATTGTGAATGATGTGTGCTTCTCGCTCCATCCGCGTAACTGCAGTTCCACAAGCTGTTTGACAAGGCTGAACACAGGTGTGTTGGATATCGGGTATCCCATTGTTACGTTCAGGTATTTCAACTCGTTGCTGTTTGCCTTTTCGGGTATTGTGTGCAGAATAGGTTCAAGCATTGTCTCGTCGCACAGCACAACTGCAGTCTCAATCTCTTGTCCTGTGAGGTTCTTGTCGAGCCACTGCGAGAGATAACGCGCCTGTATGCTGTCGCTGCTTGCCGAAACGACGCTGACATTCTTGCCTTTGCTCAGGTGGTTGAATTTTTCAAATTTAAGCGCATTGGGGAAACGTTCCAGATTATGGCGCATGAAGTGTCCGGCTTCATGGAAAAAATTCTTTATGTAATGTTCGTCATAATCCCAATAGAAAAGGGCTTTGCCACTCTTTTCAAGTATACTGAACAGCTTTGTCTCAACACCGTTCAGGGCATTGAAACCTACAAAGAGATACTTGTCATAATCGAGTCTCATATCATCGCTGTTCTCTATCACATCGCGGTAGAGCATGCCTTCGTATGCGATATGCTCTTTGCGGAGTGACTCCCTGAAAGCGGTATATATATCAAACAACCTCTCCCAAATATCCTGGAAATTCTTCTTGATATCGCTTTTTTCTTCAGGCTTGAAGTTCTCAAAGAATTTGTTTATAAGCTTTGCCTGTTCTTCGCTCAATGTCTCCTTTGCTGTGCCAAGCTCATGCAGGTCCTTAATGTTTGCAAACAGTTTTCTTGCATCGACAAGATTCTTGTCAATGTCATCAAAGTCCCTTACGAGCATTTCGCCCCAATAGTAGAAACTGTCAAGTGATTCCGGTTTTTTCCCAAACTCTTCCATAGGCTTGACATACTCCTTGTATAGCTTGCTTACAAGCAGTATCGGGTCACCGACTGTCAGTTTGCTGTTCTGCTGGAACAGTTCACTGATAGTCATGTATCGAGGGCTCCAAATAGGTACATTACCGCTGTTTTCAAGCAAGTATTTATTGAAGAACAGCGCTGCACGCTTGTTCGGGAACACAACCGCCACATTCTCAAGATGTCCATTGAAACGGCTGTATACATCGTTGGCAACAAGTTTCAGAAACGGTGTCATATCTTATACCTCCTTGATTTCGTTCTTATTTTTATGTATATACCAAAGGTAACCCTTCACATTCTCATATCCCATGCGGGTAAGCAGTTCCATATATCGTTTAACCTGCCATTTGTGCTCTTCACTCACACGTGCGAACTTGTAATCCACCACAACAGCCTCCTTACCCTTTATCATTACACGGTCGGGGCGGCGCATAGTTCCCTCATCATTGTTTACAAGAATAGAGCACTCATTGTACAATTTATATTTACCGGCAAACCAATCCTTGGCCATAGGGTTTGACAATGCACCTTCAACAAGTTTCTTTATACTATTGTACTGGCCTTCGGTTGCAATGTATCCGTCAATGACAAGTTTATCGAGTACTTTTTCAACATCATCTACAGTGTTTATTCCGGACATCACAAGGTGGAGAAGTTCTCCCTCGGCAATGTTCTTGAACTGTTTTTCCTCTTCTTTGTCTGTTGTTAGGAAACGTGTCAATTCCCTTGATTGACGGAACGTTATCCTGTTGTCGAAATATACAAAGGGCTGTATTGTGCTTTGGGGTTTGGCCTCGAACGGGTTGTCACTCTTTCCCTCCTCCTTTTTCTGCTTATTGCCGACGATACTACCGTAAGTGTAAACACCGTTTTCGTATCCGGAACTTTCGAGCAACGGAATGTTGTCGAGTGCTGCTTTGAGCATTTTGGAGATAGTTTCGCCACTACCTCCTGTATTGTCGCTGAATATGATGAGGTTGCTTACAGCACGGGTGGTGGCAACATACAGAATGTTCAGGTTGTCGACTATCTGATAGAGTTGTTCCCTGTTGTAATCATCACAGTAAATTGAGTCGAGCATATCCTTCTTCAATGGAACAGACAAAAGGCTCAATGTATCATAGGGCGCTTTGGTAGGCTTGCACCATAGTGAACTCTTTGTGTCTCCGGTCAAGAGCCAGTCGCAAAGCGGAATAATGACAGTGTGGAATTCAAGACCCTTGGATTTGTGAATAGTCATAAGACGAACACTGTTTATATTCTCTGCCGGGATTGACTTCTCACATATCTCATTCTCCCAAGCCTCAAGGAAACCGTTCAGGTCCGATGTCTTGCTTGAGAGATACTGTGTGGCATAGTCGAGGAAGGTGTATATATAGGCCTCTTCGCCTCTCTTCTCACAAATACCGGTTTGCTGCAACAGTTGCTCGATGAGTTCATATACCGGCAGTCCCTGATAATGTGAAAGTTTTTCGCGGAAATCCGACGGAAGCAATTCCAGCAGTTCGTCATATGATGTAAAGTCTGTGAACACCTCGTCACGTTCTGCAATGACCTTGCTGTACAATTTTACGAGGTTGGCAACGTTTATGCGGTCTTCGGGCGAAGCGATATAACGCATGGCACTTATTACAAGCTGTAGGGTGAGCGATGAAGAGAGCCTGTACGCCTCGTCCGATACAATCTTTATGTTGGGAAACTCCTTGTCGAATGCATCGACAATCTCCTTCATGGCATTCTTGTATCTGAGCAGAATTGCAATCTCTCCCGGAGCTATACCTTCATCGACAAGAAGCCTACGTAGTGTCTTCATCAACTGGTCTATTGCATATGCATTCAGTTTCTCCTTTTTCTCGGCTTTGTCGAGCATACGTATCTCAACGTATCCACAATTAGGTTTTCTCCATGCCGGAAGAGCCTGTTCAACATCCTCGTATGCAGTGAACAGTTCGCCAAGGCGCTTTTCGCCAAGAGCATTCATGTATGTAGTGGCAATAACTCTCTTTGCAGCTGTGTATAGTGCATTGTTGAATGTTACTATGTTACTGTCGCTTCGGTAATTGACAGAGCTGTATTTCTTTCCATCCATTTCGGCACCTTGTGCTGCAAAAGTGATAAGATCCTTACGTATGTAAGAACTTATGTCGTTCATAATATTCCAGTCACTGTTGCGCCAACGATAAATGGACTGCTTAACATCACCGACAATGAGATTGAAGTTTCCGCGTGCAAGCACCTCTTCGAGCAACACCTTGAAACATATCCATTGCAGTCTCGATGTGTCCTGGAACTCATCTATGAATATATGGTTTATCTCTGTGCCTATCTTTTCAAAGATGAATGTGGTATTCTTCTCAATCATCATGCTAAGCAGGTGAGTAGTTTCGGCAAGCAGGAAGCGGTTCTCACGTTCATTTTCGCTTTTCAGGGTCTTTGCAATGTTATTGAGCATGCCCAGTTGATGATAGTGCTTCAACGACAAGTCACAATTGTTCTTCTCGCGATTAAGTTCCGGCACCTCCTTCATCAAAGCGGCAATCTCATCTACACCAGCACAAACAGTAGAGATCTTTGCCGGATTTTCGGCAAGTTTGGCATTCGTAGCTGTTATGGAAGGAATATCGCCGTTCTTCAACTTTGTAAAGAAACTCCACAACCCCTTTTCCTTTCCGTAGAAATCTTTTGCAGTGTATCCGTCTGCAATCTCAAAGAAACGTGTTCCAATCTGTTTTGCTCTGTTGAGTATGTCGGCACGCTTACCGGCAACCTTTTTATAGAATTCCGTCAACTGCTCACCATTGTTGGCATCCATCTGCTCACGCAAAACCTCGCCACGTTGCTGATACTCCTCGCGAAGTATGTTTTTAGCAAACTTTTTGAGATCCTCGCTGACGTGCCAGTCGTTTCCTGCAGCAATTTTATCCTCAATAAAGTTCAATATAGGGGCAATATGTGTCGTTTTAGGTTCAAGATTGCGGATATAACAGTCTACTGCATCTTCGAGCAGGCTTTCGCCGTCGAGTGAAATCTCCATGTCGCCGTTAAGTTCAAGTTCCTTTGCAAGGCTGCGAAGCAATGTCTGGAAGAACGCATCAATTGTCTGTATGCGGAAGTGACCGTAGTCGTGCAGAATGAGGTCGAGTGCTTTGCCGGCATTCCTGATTATCTCATTACGGCTCATATCAGGTAATTGTTCGTCCAGCTTGTCAAGGTAATCTTTCGCGCTGTCAAGACCGTTGGCAACGCCATAAAGCTTACCCAGTATACGCTCCTTCATTTCGCCGGTAGCCTTGTTTGTAAAGGTTACCGCCAAAATGTTGCGGTATGAATCGGGGCGTTGCACGAGAAGTTTCATGTATTCAAGTGCAAGCGTAAAGGTCTTTCCCGACCCGGCTGACGCCCTGTATATCTTCAACAATGTTTTGTCCATATTAAAACTTGTTTCTTTTTCAAGCTACAGAATTTCAATCAATAACCAAGCCTGAATTTATCCTTCAGTTATCTCAATTCGGCTCTTTCCCGAATTCTTCTTTATTACATTTATCTTCACCGGTATCTGTTCAAGCATTTCGCTAAGGTGCGATATTACACCAATCTTGCGCCCCTGACTCTGCAGACGTTCAAGTGCATGCATGGCAGTCTTGAGAGTGGTGCTGTCGAGTGCGCCGAATCCTTCATCTATGAAAAGAGACTCTACACTCATCCTGTTCGATGATATTGATGACAATGCTAATGACAACGCCAATGAGACGAGGAATGTCTCTCCTCCGGACAAAGAGTGTACCGAACGGCTCTCGGACAGCATATCAAGGTCAATCACCTTTATTCCGAGGCTCTTATCCGATATGCGTGCAAGTTCATAGCGTCCCGTTATCTCCTTCAAATGGATGTTTGCAACGTCAAGGAGTATTTCAAGGGTGTACCCCTGTGCAAGCCTCATGAGTTTTTCGCCCTTGGCTGAACCGAACATCACATTGAGGGTGTTCCAATTTACAGCAACAGCATGCTTCGCCTCGTACTCATCCTTATATTTTGCGAATATGCGATTATTCTCCTCATCCTTCAACAGCGCGGCGTTTATATTACCAAGTTCCTCTATAACAGTTTTGTTGAGATTGTTTATTTCCTCAATGGCAAGCAGCAGGGTGGTGGCATCCTCATTTTTACCAGGCCTTATTGCTGCCTTTTCATGTTCTTCTATACTGCGTTCCCTTTCAACCTTTGCAGCAGAGGTTGCCGTCACATTCTTGTTCAGGCGTTCTATTTCGTTACGCAATGCCACAATCACAGACTGTTCAATAGAAAATATCTCCTTAAGACGCATGAATGTCATACCGTCATTACGCTTTGCAAGCATAGTGTTTATGATATCTGCGAGTTCTGCACAACGTGTCCTGTTGTCGGCGAGGTTCTTCTTCTTTTCGACAAGTTGCCCGCTCAATCTGTTGCATATGTCGGCTGTAGCAACCTTCTTTTCCATTGCAGCGGCTACGGCCTTGTTTGCCTTGTCAACAAGAGTATTGAAACGTTCCTGAACCTCTTTTGATGTTGTCCCGCAGCCAAGAATGGCAGCTATTTCCGCCTTACTCTTTTCTATACGCTCTTTCAACTCATTAAGCAGAGATACTTTTACGGAAATCTCCCTTTCAAGTTCTGTGTCGCGTTTCTCAAGAATCTCAATAGCACTTATGTTGACCGAAATCTCTTCATTTATCTTTGTCTCGCGCAACCTGTTCTTCTCCCAACCTGCCTGGATATCCTTCAGCAATGTTGTAACCTCCTCTTTTGAAAGGATCTCTTCTGGTGCTGCAACGCCCTCCATAAGTTCAACAGACCTCTGCATCAGTTCCCGTTCTGCTGAACGATGAAGTTCTACAGCCGAACGCAACCCGGCTATTTCAGCTTTTGCCTCTTCGAGACTCTTTTCAAGGTATTCGAGCTGCTTTTTTACATCGCTTTTCTCCTTTTCGAGTTCCTTTTCACCAAGAATATTCAGAACCTCTTCTATAACCTCATGATGACGGCTGCCACACACAGGACAAGGCTCTCCCTCAACAAGTCTTTCACGCAGAACTGCTATTTCACTTGACAAAGTGCGTTCAAGTTCTTCGGCACGTTTACGTGTTTCATCATGACGCATCACATTCAATGCAAGCTGCTTTTCGGCATTCTGCAATTGCAGAGCCTTTGCAGAAACAAGTTTTGCCTCATTCCTTGCCGAAACTACATTGATTACAATGCTTGGAATGTAAGGTATAACCTTTTCATACTCTTTGTATGATGCATACCACTCTGAAATAGTATTCTGTTCCTGTTTCAGTTTTTCGGTATACGCATTCCTTTTTGCAATATCCTGTCTGTTCGCTACAAGTTCCTTTTCGCATTGCAGTTTTTCATTCGCAATCTCTTTCTCTCTCTTTGATTCAATGGCTGTCTGTTCCTCCAATTTGGCGGCCTGCATGACACGTGGCTGAACTTCGAGCCACTCCTTGTTCACACGTTCCTGTTCAGTTGTTGCCTTCGTTACATTCTCATTGAAAACAGCCAATTCCTCATTGTGCGCCGTGAGTTCCTTTAACAAATGTTCTATCTCCTTTGCGCCTGTTTCGCAGGCACGTTCAGTGTTACACAACGACGTATAGCTGTCGCGTATCTCCTGCACGCTGTCAATCTCTGCAAGTTGCACAATACGTGGAGCAGCATCCTCAAGAGCCTTGAGCGCTGCAGTATGTTCCTCTATCGCTTTTACGAGCAACCCTGCCAACAGGGTAGAGCGCTCCAGCCAATTCTTTTTCTCGATGAAAGTATGCAGTTCCTTGTTCGCATTTTCCTGTTTTGCAAGAAGGGTTTTCCTGTTTTCATTCACAGCTGCGAGTTCTTCGGCTGTCATTATCGTTATGCCTCGCTTTTTCTCCTCGATGAAATCAAGCTCTCTTTTTGCCTCTTCGCTCCTTTTGTATATGAGTTCAGAGATACGGCTGTAAATCTCCGTACCGGTCAGTGTCTGTAATATCAGTGCCTTGTCATTCTCATCAGCTTTCAGGAATGCTGCAAAGTTTCCCTGTGCAAGCAGTACGGCGCGAGTAAATTGTTCAAAAGTCAAGCCTGTCAACTGTGGAATGAGTTCCTTGTGACGGCTTACCTGAAGTACCTGATGCTCATCGCTGCTGATGTTTGTGATGTCGTATGAGACAGGCCTGAAATTTCCGTTAGGGTTCTTGTTTGTTCTTGACACGCTCCAGCGCACTCTGTATTCATAGCCGTCAATGGCCAGGAAATCAACCTCGGCATAACCTTCGTATGTGCCACGACGCAGAATGGTCTTTACATCATCTTCGCTTATAGACTTGGCACCATGCACCTCAATGGCAGTGCTATTCTTTATATTGTCAAGCCTTGGTGTGCGGCCATAAAGCGCAATGCACATGGCATCGAGTATGGTAGTCTTTCCCGAACCTGTAGAGCCGGTTATGGCAAACAGCCCGGCAGAGTGGAGTGGTTCACTGCGGAAATCTACCTCGAACTCCCCTTCAAGTGATGCAAGGTTCTTGCCTCTTATTGCCAATATCTTCATTTCGTAACCTCCTCAATAACACTGTTCAACAAACCTGAAAGAGAATCAGGCATCTCTTCTCCACATCGTCTCATGTAAATTTCCTTCATCAGGTCGCAAGGTGATGTATTCTTGAAATCCTCGTATGTAACCACACGCTTTTCACCGCCTTGCTGTGAACTCACCGCCTCAATCCTTGCAAGCCGTACAGCCTTGCCTGCGAGAGCCTCTTCTATCTGCGTACGCATGGTAGGATCTACAGCAGTAACAAGAACCTTTATCTCAAGGAATGGAGAATTTATGTCTATATCACCCTGTGGCAATTCTGCAAGTAATGGGAGTATCTCGTCAATTGGCTTTGGCTTTTCCGGAATGCTCAACAACCTTGCTGGCGCACTGAATTCAATTTTTTCAATGCTTACCTCTCCATTGTCAATTATAACCTCCGTAACACCCTGCCTGTTGTTCCGTTCGGCAAATGACATTGGCAACGGAGCACCCGAATAGCGCACGTTCTCTTTTCCACCCACACGCTGTGCTTTATGCAGGTGTCCTAACGCTGTATATGCTATACCATCATTGGCAAAAGCAGAATCGACTCCTTCCATGCCGCCAATTATGGCATGTTCCGAACTGTCGCCTACAGAAACCAACGCGCCCGAAGCCTGCAGGTGTCCCATGGCAATAACAGGGTAATAATTGGCTTTTACACGTTCGTACAGCTCGTTATAAAGTTTTGCAACTCCTTCGCTGTAACTGTCGGCAGCAGGGTGGTCGTTATGGCGTAGATAGGGCACTGCCAAGCAGCAACCGCCACCGCTTAGAGGTATAATCATGCGCTCGTAATCTATTTCACCATTCTTGTAATGTACAATTCCCGACACATGGATGTTGAAAGATTTGAAGAACGGGTCGGGAGCCTCAAGGCGTGCCGCAGAATCGTGATTGCCGGCTGTAATGATAACCTGCAACTGTGGATTTTCTGTGGTAGCTTTTGTGAGGAATTCGTACAGCATACGCTGTGCTTCGGCCGACGGATTAGGACTGTCAAAGATATCTCCTGCAATAAGCAGCTGGTCGCATTTTCTCTCCTTGAGAAGAGCTAGCAACCAATCAAGAAAAACACGATGTTCAGCCGTGCGTTCAAAACCGTAGAATGTTTGTCCAAGATGCCAGTCGGCTGTGTGAATCAAGCGCATATAGAATAATAATAAAACATTATGCTAAAATAGTGAAATTTGAGATATCACCCAAGAAAGCAAGTGGAAAAAGTTTGTCTGTCATAATGGTGTGTTAAATTAATTTATTACATTGCACATATTTTTCAGTCATGGCATAAATTACAGAATAGCAATTATGGAGCAGAAGAAAAAGATTGTGGTTTTTACAGGAGCAGGTGTGAGTGCCGACAGCGGTATAGCAACATTCCGCGATGCAGACGGTCTTTGGGCCAACTACCGCATTGAGGATGTCTGTACTCCCGAAGCCTTAAAGAACAACAGAGCGCAGGTGATAGAGTTCTATAACTTGCGTCGTAAGGAATCTTTGACAAAGAAACCCAACGAAGGACATATTGCCATTGCAGCAATGGAGGAGTGGGCCGACGTGTGTGTGATAACCCAGAATGTCGATAATCTCCATGAACAGGCAGGCTCAACGCGGGTAGTACATCTTCATGGTGAACTTATGAAATTGCGTTCAGAAAAGAATCCGGAACTTATATACGACATAAACGAAGGATGGGAACAAAAAATGGATGAGCGTGGTGAAGATGGAGCATTGCTACGTCCGCATATTGTATTCTTTGGCGAGGATGTCCCTATGTTCAACTTGGCAAGTAGAATTGTTGAATCAGCCGACATACTTATAGTTGTAGGTACATCATTAGCTGTATATCCAGCCGCATCATTGGTCTATTATGTGCGTAACAACGAAGTGCCAGTCTATCTTGTCGACCCAGGAATGCCCGATACATCAAGAATTCGCAATCCATTGACCCACATAAAGGAACGCGGCGCCGTTGGTGTTCCACAACTGGTGGAAAAGTTGCGAAAAGAATTGGCTTAACTTCCAAGTTGCTACTTCACACAGATTTTGTAAATAACTACTAGTACCAACATCCGCATTGGGCAATTGATGTTGAATTATATTTCATTTGTGCATTTTACAATGCTGTAGTAGATATTTTGTACAATACCAGGAAAATAAAAATCCATGATTTGCTTTGTTTCGCTTTTCTCTTGTATTAAATTTGCAGTACATACCAATAAAAAAGTGTGTATCTATTTAGAAAAGTAAATATAACGATGCAAAACATGGTAGATAATCAAAAACAGAAAGCAGAACGGAATAGGACTATTACAATTTCAGAAGAAGAGAAATCATCTTTGTTAAGATATATTACTAATGTAAAATGTCTTAAATCTGGTTTTCAAGATAATATGATTATCAATGCTGATTTGTTTGAGTGTATTGATTTGATTCCTGATAACTATTTTGATTTAATAATTATTGACCCTCCATACAATTTGGACAAGGATTTCCATGGAAAAAAATTTTCTGCCATGAAATCCAACGACTATGAAGAATATTTGCGTAGCTGGTTCTATAAAGTTTGTGACAAGTTAAAAGCAAATGGTTCATTGTACATGTGTGGTGATTGGAAATGTACCTCTTCCATGCAACGCGTTATTGAAGAAAAATTAACTGTCATCAATAGAATCTCTTGGCAAAGAGAAAAAGGACGTGGAGCTAAGTCTAATTGGAAAAATGGAATGGAAGATATTTGGTTCGCTGTTAAAAATCCAAAGGATTACTACTTTGATGTAGAAGCAGTAAAGATGAAACGTAAAGTGATTGCACCATACAAAGTTGACGGAAAACCAAAGGATTGGGAAGAAACAGAATTTGGTAATTTTAGAATAACTTACCCTTCAAATTTTTGGGATGATATAAGTATTCCATTTTGGTCAATGCCAGAAAATACAGACCATCCAACTCAGAAGCCTGAAAAACTGTATGCAAAATTAATTCTTGCTTCGTCAAAAAAGGGAGATAAAATATTTGACCCATTTTTAGGTAGTGGCACAACTGCTGTTGTTGCACAAAAACTTGAAAGGTGTTATTGTGGAATAGAGATTAATGAGGAGTATTGCTTGTGGGGCGCCAAGAGAGTGGCAAATGCATTGAATGACAAAGTAATTCAAGGATATGCTGATGGCGTGTTTTGGGAAAGGAATTCTTTGAATGAACAAAAGAAACTGACTAAAACGCAATTCACCAAATCTGTTGATGCGACACTATTTGATTAAAATTAGTTGCTGCCTTATACAACTCTAAATAGATATAATTATTAGTCATGAACACGATATGCAAAGAATTTGTTGAATATATCACAACAAGTGCGCCCAAATACAACAAACATAATACAGAAACAGCTGTATTGCAAAAATATGCTTTAACAAAAGACCGTAAGGTTTATCATAACGATAGTTTTGCTGTAAGGTTCAGTTATTCCAAATCATCATCGAATAGTTTTAGCAACACAATCTTGTCATTGTCAGCTTTGGAGAAATATGATAAAATACCTTTTTTTGTTGTGCTTATAAGAAAAAATGCAGAAAATCTGATTTTGCTGGCAAACTCTACACTTATAAAGAAAATAAGCCATAGTTCGCAAGGCTTAAGTATGACTAATATAAAAGGAAGTTTTAACGGTTCTGATATACTACGTGATTACAATGGTATAACAAACACTCCAAATAATTTTGATTATTTGTTTGATATACATGCTGGACTTGAATGGAATGACAATCTTGAAAGATTGGTCGATGCTACATCTAACATCAAACCGGTTAGCAAAAAATTTATACCAACAGAACTGCAGACAATTAATATTTACAATTCAATTCAACGCGCAGATTCATTTGTCAAATCTAAAAATTTCAATGTTTTAGAAGAAGAACTTAATATTCGTTGCAACAAATGCAAAAATGAGATACTAATAGCTTCACATATCGAAAACACCAATATACGTGGGCGCATTATTGAAAGCTTGATAACATCGGATGATAACGAACGTAAAAGAATCATTCAAGATCTTAAGAACATCGAAAAGGCTTATCCTTCATATGATACAAAAAATGGGTTAGGCGATTTTTGTATGGATTTTGATAACGGTAGTACATATACCGATATAAAAACAAAGGTCGTATATTTATCTTCTAATCCAAAGGCTTACAATGTTGATAAGTTCTTAAGACAGATGGCTGATTCCAATAGTATTTTTCTTTTCTATTTCATCGGCGTGGATGAGAATTCCATATTCAAAACGTTATTGTGTTCTGTTTATCATAAAAAAATGATAGATAATACAATACTTCAACTTCATTGGGCCGGTAGATCAACAAGGGGAACTGCACAGTTTAACGGAACGGCAATTGATGAAATGCTAAGGGAAGATGATTTCCAAAACAACATTGATGTTGAAAAATGTAAAGAGTATATAAGTAGTTTACTTGATAGATAACCCTATTGGAATAAATCCTAATGGGTTGAAAATTCGCATAAAACCATATATTAATTGATTAACGCATGACTATAACACCATTAATATACAAAGCATTCATACAACATGTTATTTAAGATTAATTGACACAGAAAAAGCTGTTTTTAGCGCTTTTTTGGTTAATTTTGCAGAATTGTTATGCGTAATTAAACTCTAAACAAAACAATATGAAATTTAACTTGAAATCACTGCTGTTGTGCATGGTTGCGCTTTTCGTGGCTACTGTAGCAATGGCAAGCAACGACAACAAGCAGTTGCCTGTTGACAAAAACGTACGTATTGGCAAGCTGAAGAACGGCTTGACCTATTACATCCGTCACAATGAGAACCCCAAAAACCTTGTAAATTTCTACATTGCACAAAAGGTGGGTTCAATTCAGGAGGAAGAGGACCAGCGTGGTCTTGCACACTTCCTTGAGCATATGTGCTTCAATGGTACCGACCATTTCCCCGGCAAGGGCATCATCAACTATCTGGAGGGTATTGGTGTTAAGTTCGGTGCGGACCTCAATGCCTATACATCAATCGATGAAACTGTCTACAACATTGACAATGTGCCTGTAAACATTGAGGGCGCAATCGATTCATGTTTATGGATTCTCCGTGACTGGGCAGACGGCCTTACACTTGACCCGGAGGAGATTGACAAGGAACGTGGTGTTATACATGAGGAGTGGCGCGGACGTAACAGCGCAATGTCACGTATGCAGGAGCGCATGCTTGCAGATATCTTCCCCGGTAACAAGTACGGTACACGCCTTCCTATTGGTATAATGGAGGTTGTTGACAACTTCCCACACCAAGCATTGCGCGACTACTACGAAACATGGTACCGCCCCGACCTTCAGGGAATCATCATTGTAGGTGATATTGATGTTGCCAAGATAGAGAAGAAATTGAAGTCTATCTTCAAGAGTGTAAAGAAGTCCAAGAACCCTGTTGAACGTGTATATTACCCTGTCGAGGACAACGAGGAGATGATTTTCTCACAGCAGATTGACAAGGAACAGCAGAACTATGTATTGCAACTCATGTACAAGCACGACGCATCTCCACGCGAACTGCGTAACACAAAGGGCGATATCCGCAAGAATACTGTACGCAGCATTGCAATGACAATGCTCAACACACGCTTTGGCGAGATAATGTCAAAGGAGAATCCTCCATACTTGCGTGCTGGAGTAGGTTTCAGCGATTACGGTACTGCAATGACAAAGAAATCGTTCAACATCTCCGTTACTTGCAAGGTAGAGCAGATGATGCAGGCTATCCCAATGGTATTTACCGAGGTTGAGCGTGCCCGTCGTTTTGGTTTCACCGAGTCGGAATTCAAGAGAGTGAAGGAGAGCATGATCGGCGGTCTTGGCACATGGCATGCCGAGCGCGAGAAGCGTACAAGTGCCTACCATGCCGAAAACTGCATCCGCCACTTCCTTGACGAGGTAAGCCTCATGGACCCGACAGTAGAGTATGAGTTGAGCAAGGAGATTATCAATTCAATCACTCTTGAAGAGATAAACGAAGTTATCCCTTCATTGCATCGCGAGGATAACCGTGTAGTCGTTTCGTACGCTCCAGAGAGAGAGGGTGTCATATATCCTGGTAAGGAGGATATCGAGATGCTTCTTGACGTGATTTCAACAGCACGTAACATTGAGCCTTATGAGGACAACGCTGTTGATGCTCCATTGCTTGCAGAACTTCCCGAAGGCGGCAAGGTTGTTGCAACAGAAGAGGGCAAGTGGGGTTCAACAATCTGGACTCTTTCGAACGGAATCAAGGTAATTGTAAAGCCAACCGATTTCCAGGCCGACAATATCACACTTTCTGGTTACAAGATTGGTGGAACAAACCGTTACCCTGACAGCGAAAAGATAAACATATCAATGCTTGGTTCATTGTCAGGCATAGGCGGATACGGAGCATTTGATGCAACACAGTTGAGCAAGAAACTGGCAGGAAGCACTGCTGCAGCATCTGTTGGCAGCAACCAGCTCCACGATATCATCAGCGGTAACTGTTCTACAAAAGACGCCGAGGAGATGTTCCAGCTCATGTATCTCAAGTATACATCTCCACGCAAGGATATGAAGGCATTCGAGTCGTTGACAACACGCATGAGAAACAGCCTCAAGGACAGAAACCTCAACCCCAACACAGCGCTCAACGACACAATGTCGATTGCACTTTACAACGGACACCCACGTACATTGCCAATGCTTGCCGAGGATGTAGACAAGATTGACTACGACAGAGTACTTGAAATCTACAAGGAGAGAACAAGTGATGCAACAGGTTACACATTCTTCATTATAGGAAATATCGACCTTGAGAACATCAAGCCTCTTGTAGAGCGTTATATTGGTGCATTGCCATGCAACGGACGTGTTGAGAATATCGAGAAGACAACCGTTGAGACACGTAAGGGTGTATATCGCAACAACTTCGCCAACAAAATGGAGAACCCTACAGGTACCGAAATCATATACTATTCAGGCGAAATTGACCCGAACCTGAAGAATAGAATAACAATGACATTCCTATCACAGATTCTGCAGATTGTATATACCGAAGAGGTACGTGAGAAAGAGGGTGGTACATACGGTGTAGGTGTCAGCGGTGGTGTAGTGCGCCGTCCCGAAGGCGAGTTTTCACTTACAGTAAACTTCAACATGGCACCTGAGCGTCGCGAGGAACTTGCAGCTATCATCGTACGCGAGTTCGAGAAGATGGCTAAGGAAGGACCTGCCGAAGAGCATGTAGAAAAGGTACGCAGCTATATCCTCAAGAACTTCGAGGAGAGCCAGAGAAAGAACAGTGCATGGCTCAACTGGCTGTACAACTTCTATTTCGAGGGTGAGGACAGCCACGACACATACGAAGGTATTGTAAACGCCATCACAAAAGAGGATGTACGCAAAATGGCTGAATATATACTTTCACTTGGTAACTTCATTGAAGTAAGTATGGTACCAGCAGAATGAAGTATGAAGTAAATGAATAAAAAGCAAATTTCTGCGTTAATTCTGAAACAAAAAAACGGTTGAGTCAATTCTCAACCGTTTTTTTGTTTCAAAATGCCAAGCCAAGCCTGAAGCCGACATTGTTCAGGCCGTTCTGCGAATAGGTCATGACATCGTGCTTGTTGGTTGCAAAACTATAATACACCGACATGTGGAAGCCAACGCTATTCGGCCAAGGATACCAGTTGAAACCCACCTCAGGAGAGATGTAGAATCCCCAGCGGTCCTGGCCTTTCATGAATATGTAGTAATAGTTGTTGAACTCCGAATAACACGCACCGAGCTTCATACCGATATAAGGCTGGAAATCGCGTTCAATAAACCTATAGCGAATGAGTGCTCCGAACGGAAGTGTAAACATCTGATGTTGTTGGTCTGTGTTCAAAGCAAGAGTGTTGGAAAGGTGTATTGTCTTGCGCGGAACATATTCGTTATTGGTGTGAAAACAGATGAATGCTCCCACAGCGATGTTCCTGTGCACATAATATCCGCCCTCAAAGTTCATACCCCAACCGCTTGCCTTGTCCGAGAAACTGTTGCTTATAGGGATATTGAACTGCCAATCGACATTATAATAGCTGTCTAGCGAAATCTGGGCATTGCTTTTTGACGGCAATAAAGCAGTCATTGCAAAAAGCATGATATAAAATGAATAACGTAAACTTTTCATAAACATCATTTTCAAAGGTTATTACTTATTCGTCAAATAAGGCGACTGTTCAAAAGCCTGCTTAATGGCATCGAATGTGCGCGTAAGGCTCAGGTTGTTGCCGTTGAGGAGCCCGCATATATAAGAGTTCCACACCACGGTCAACTTGTCATTCTGCGGAGTAGGAGCATTGGTATTCACCAGTTCTCCGACAATGGAGCCGGTACTGTAGCTATATGTGAACGAGTAAGGATAATACCATCCCCAACCTCCCCAGTTCCAATATCCGGGGTAATAATTCCACCATGGACCGGTGTTGTACATATTGAAGTAATAGGTAGTGTTGATATAACTTAGTTGAAGCACTACGTCTGGCTCTTCTCCCTCTTCGGCAGGTGTATAACCGGCATTTTCAAGCCCAGCACGGTAAGCGTTGACCACTTTCTGCGAATTGCCATTGTTCCAGTACGAAGCCTTTTCTTCATTGCCTATTATCAATATACTGTCAATGACATGGAATGTATTTATCGACTTGAAATCAGTTCCGGTATCATAGTTGGTATACACAAGATAATCGTTGTCAAGCCTGTCTATGTCGGGGTTCTTCTGGCATGCAACAAGCAACACACATAGAGCAGAAATATACAGAATCATTCTTCTTTTCATACACTGTCAGGTTTATTTGTTTATCATTTCTTTATTTTCAGACGGTGGCTGTTGTGCATGCCTGCAGGCTTGCCGTCATTCCCTACCTTCACAAGCGAACTGTCTTCAAGCATCATGAAACTCATGGTAGGGTAGTCGTTTGCCGACACAAGCTCAATAACAGTAGCCGTGCTGTCATTGTCCGTTCCCATAATGAATATAGCTTCACCATTATCGGTCATGGTGGCAATGCCTTCATCAATGTAATCAGTAGTGATTGAATAGGTGCCGTCACTGTTAAGGTTTATTGTCCTTACGGTGAGAATTACATCAGCCACGGCATTGTTCTGCATAGGAGCAGTTCCTTCAAAGACAAATGTCTGTGCATCGGCGATGGTCGAGTCGTTGACCCAATAGATACTGTCCGTTTCTACAGCCACGCCAACCGGCTGTTTGCAACTGTTGCAAGAATTGCACGAAGATAGAAGCAGTGTGGCGACAACAGCCACTGATAAAAGAATCTTTTTCATGTTTTTGATTTTTGGGTTATTTATTGAAATAACACCTGAAAACATGAATCGGTTTTTGGTTTTTATAATAAATAGATCCTTCCTTGCGTCAGGATGACAAGTTCGCGAATTAAAGTATTGTCATGCTGAGCGAAGCCGAAGCATCTACATTAAACCAGCGTCCCAAGGTTCTTTAACCTTGGGACGCTGTTGGTAACTCATCTTATATAATCACACCGTTGCGGGGTGTTTATCGCATGCTTTGTTACAGCGTTGCTGTTTGCTGGCAGAGTGCCGTTCGTTATGATATAAGTGGCATTGAACAGGAGATATTCCTGCTCGTTACCCAAAGGATAAACCTGTTGATCTACTTGAGCGAGCTCGTCCAGTTCGTAATCGGGAGTTATGCCCGATGTTGAAAGCATGTTCCCGTCCGATGAGTATGCGTACGCCGTTGCAGGGTTAATGGAGAATCCGTAGGGAGAAATAATCTTTTCGACCATCATATTGGAACCAGCGCTCTTTCCTCCTATTGTCATAACCTCGTATGCACTCCTTGACGCATCGACCGAAGCAATAAGTAATTCTGCAACGCCCCTGGTAGCTTCTCCTGTTATAAAGAATACTCTTTTGTCGCCCAATGTATATTCTGGATACATGTAGTTGTACACAGTGTCAACCACATTATCACTCTTTTTAAGTGTGCAGAACGGAGTTCCTGCAAGGCTTGTAGGGACAAGCATGCTTGCCATGTGTGCAGCGTTAGTAATTGTACCGCCGTTGTTGTATCGTAGGTCAACAACAATGTCTGTCACATTCTGTGTAATGAAATCTTCAGCCACGCGGTTGATTCTCTCAATGAAGTTATCATCATTGAAACTGTTGCAAACAATATACCCGATATTCTTGTCGCGTACCTGATATACAGTATCCAGGTTAATATCACTCATTCCGTATGCTACAGAAGCTGTTACAGTCACAGTATCATTCTGTACCCAGTATCTCTTATCCTCAACATCGTCATATTCTATATATTCAGTGGCAAATTTAGTATCACTGCCGCTTGTAAACATTGAAGAACTTGATGTAGTGAGTTTCTTGCCATTGACAGCAGAAATCCATGTACCGCGCTCTATGCCGGCAATGCCTGCTGGAGATTCCGGCTCCACAAACAGCACAAGAGCATACACCTTATTCGGTACCTCAAGTATAGGATCGCGCATGAGAGTAAATGTTATACCATAGTCGCCAGCATATACCGAATCGGTAAAGAACGAAGCCTTGTCGTCCTTATATAATAAAGAGGTAAAGAATGTGGACGAAGGAACAAAGAACTTTGAACGTTCCTGTGGCTTTATCTGGTCACTCCACAGATACTCTTTTCTCATGGTGGTATATATCCACTGGTTCTCCTTGGTCAGGTCAAAGAACTCATGCGTCCTGTTCTCTCCGCATGACACAATAGCGAGCAGGGTTATAAAGTATATTATGAATATATTCCTGTTTTTCATCATTCGTTTTTTAATACGATGCAAAAATAGTCTATTCGGCAGTAAATACAAAATAACGGATAAAATTAAAGACCGACAAATAATTGTCGGTCTTTATCTTGAGCATTACTGCAACCCCGTAAGGGGTAAAAGGTTTATTAAGCCTCTGCAGGAGCCTCTGTTGCCTCCTCAGCGGGAGCTTCAGCAGCGGCAGCCTCTGCCTCAGCCTTTGCAAGAGCCTCGGCAGCCTTCTTGTCAGCAACCTTCTTTGCAATAGCTGCGTTAACCTCTTTCTCAGCCTCCAAACGTGCCTTCTTGTCGTCACGCTTAGCCTGCTCTTCAGCGCTCTTGATACCGTTAAGAGCATTTACCTTAGCTGTCTTCCAAGCTTCGAACTTAGCCTGAGCTGTAGCCTCGTCAAATGCGCCCTTCTTAACACCGCCCTGGAGGTGCTTCATCAAATAGATACCCTCGCGAGAAAGGATGTTACGAACAGTGTCAGTAGGAATAGCACCGTTGTTTACCCACCACAAAGCGCGCTCGAAGTTGATTTCAACTGAAGCAGGGTTTGTGTTAGGATTGTAAGTACCGATCTTCTCAGTAAACTTTCCATCACGTGGAGCTCTCGAATCTGCAATCACGATAGAGTAGAATGCGTAGTGCTTACGTCCTCTTCTCTGAAGTCTGATTTTTGTTGCCATTTTTTGTTTGTTTTTTAATGGTTAATGATTTGAGTTAGCCTATATCTCGTATAAGCGGTGCAAAGGTAATACTTTTTTGCGTAATAATAATGCTTTAATGCTCTTTTTTTAATTGATTATGCCCAAAAAGAGACGTTTTTTGATAAAAATAATCCCTGCTGCACAAGTTGTTGTAAAACAGCAACTCGAATTGTTAAAAAAGATACTATATTTGTGTTTAGCGAAGCTATTCTCAAACAATTGGCAAACATTGCTTGCTCATACAAAACCTTTTGACTAATTTTGCCCCAGTTAACCCTTTAGGGTTAGCGAGACATGTTGGAAAAAGAGCGTTTTGCGTTTATCCACAGCCGAAATCTGGACAATTTCAGTCTATAATGGATAATGGGCAAGGTGCTCACGTCATTGTATATATATGCCCTGATTACGGGTGTACTGTATATCATTTGGCGTGGGCTATTGTTTGTTACATATAGACGGGCAGTCCAGAGCCTCGGCGTGGTAACTACAATAGTTCCCACGCTTCTTTTTTTATACACATGAAAAACATAAGTTACCCGGTATTCTCTCAATCTCATCTTGAGCAACGGTAACCGGCGGTTGATACCTGAATGTGCTGGGTAAAGCACATTTTAGATGTTTCACCGCACTGCGTTACGTTCAAAATGACAAAAGAATTCAGGGAATATTGCCGTATTGATAACTGCGATAATTTTTACAACATTATTTAATACACATTTATGAAAACAATTAAAAAATTGCTGTTAACGGTAATAATATTACTGTGTAGCACGGTGGTGAAAGCCCACGACTTTGAGGTGGATGGTATCTATTACAAGATTACCGATGAGTCAAACAAAACTGTTTCAGTTACTCACGAAGGAAGTAGCTATAACTACCAACAGGAATATAATGAATATAGCGGTGATATTGTATTACAACCAACGGTTACTTATGGTGGTAGTATTTACAATGTGACAGGTATTGACGACCATGCATTTGAATATTGTGTAAACGTGAAGAGTGTAACAGTTCCAAGCAGTATTAAATCTATCGGTTACAGGTCTTTTGAGAATTGCTCGTCTTTACAGAATATTACCTTGTCCGAGGGATTGACCTCAATTGGTACTTGTGCTTTCCAGTATTGTGTAAATCTCACCAATATTGTTATTCCAAACAGCGTTACAACTATTAGCAGTTATGCGTTCCGTGATTGCTCAAAATTGGCGACAGTAACATCTAATGCCACTACAGCTCCAACTTTAACAGACGGTGCCTTTAACGGAATTTCTTCAACGGCAGTTTTTAAATATCCTGCCGGTAGCGACTATAGCGCATGGAGCGGCTATTTTGCCAGCACGGAGGAGTTTTCTACAGTAAGTTATGAAGTTATCTCTGAAAGTGACAAGACTGCAAAAATTGTTGCTGCAACCGAAAAATATACTGGAGACATTGTAATCCCTTCAATTATTGATGGATATACAATTACCAGCATTGGAGAAAAGGCATTCTCATATTGCTCTTCCCTTACTAGCATTGTGATTCCAAACAGCGTTACAAGCATTGGAGAATATGCGTTTAACGGTTGTTCTGGTCTTACCAGCATTGAGATTCCTGGCAGCGTTACAAACATTGGAAATTATGCGTTCAAAAGTTGTACATTGCTAAAGGATTTACGCATAGAGGATGGTGAGGGTACATTATCTTTGGGTTATGACGTTAATGGATTGTTTGGTAATTGCCCGTTGGAGACACTCTATTTAGGCCGTGATTTGTCGTGTAGTAGCTCTCCTTTTTCTAAAATAACGGCATTGGTAAACGTTACTATTGGTAAAAACGTAACAAAAATTAGAGAACGCACCTTCGAGGCTTGTTCCTCCCTTACAAGCATTGTGATTCCAAATAATGTTACTAGCATTGGAAATTATGCGTTCAAAAGTTGTACATCTCTTAAGAATTTGAGTATTGAGGACGGAGAAGGCGTATTGTCTTTGGGTTATGGCGCTAGCTCTAATAAAGATGGATTATTTGGTCAATGCCCGTTGGAGACATTGTATATAGGCCGTGATTTGTCGTATAATACTAGTGAAGCCCTTTCTCCATTTTATAATATAAAAACATTGACAAATGTTACTATTGGTAATAGCGTTACCAGTATTGGAGATTATGCATTCGATAATTGTACTGGCTTCACAAACCTTACAATGGGTAATGGTATTACCAGCATTGGTAGCTATGCGTTCAATGGTTGTTCTGGTCTTACCAGCATTGAGATTCCTGGCAGTGTTACCAGCATTGGAAACAAGGCGTTCAGTAGTTGTACATCTATCAAGGATTTACGTATTGAGGACGGAGAAGGAATATTGTCTTTGGGTAAGGGTTCTACTGTCAATGCTAGAGTTCAGGGATTATTCTATGATTGCCCATTGGAGACACTCTATTTAGGTCGTGATTTGTCGTATAGTACAAGTGATGCCAATTCTCCTTTTTATAATATAAAGACATTGACAAGTGTCACTATTGGTAACAGTGTTACAAGCATTGGTCAGTCTGCATTCTCTGGTTGTTCTAGTCTTCCTAGCATTGTGATTCCAAATAATGTTACTAGCATTGGAAATTATGCGTTCAATGGTTGCTCCGGCATAACTGGTGAATTGGTGATTCCAAACAGCGTGACAAGCATTGGATCTTCAGCGTTCCAAGGTTGTTCTAGTCTTACTAGCATTGTGATTTCAAACAGCGTTACAAGCATTAAAAGTTATACGTTCTATAATTGTAACGGTCTTAGAAGTATAACAATTCCCAATAGCGTGAAAGACATAGGTTACTCTGCGTTCAATAGTTGTTCTTCCCTTGCAAGCATTGAGATTCCTGGCAGCGTTACAAGCATTGAAGATAAAGCGTTCGATGGTTGTAGATCGCTCAAGGATTTGAGTATTAAGGACGGAGAGGGAATATTGTCTTTGGGTAAGGGTCCTACTGTCAGTGCTAGAGTTCAGGGATTATTCTATTACTGCCCATTGGAGACACTCTATTTAGGTCGTGATTTGTCGTATAGTACAAGTGATGCCAATTCTCCTTTTTATAATATAAAGACATTGACAAGTGTCACTATTGGTAACAGTGTTACCAGCATTGGTCAGTCTGCATTCTCTGGTTGTTCTAGTCTTACTAGCATTGTGATTCCAAACAGTGTTACTAGCATTGGAAATTCAGCGTTCAGTGGTTGCTCCAGCATAACCGGTGAATTGGTGATCCCTAACAGTGTTACAAGTATTGGCGACTATGCTTTCTTTGGTTGTACAGGTCTTACAAATGCCGTAATAGGTAACAGTGTTGCAAGTATTGGCGACTATGCTTTCTATGGTTGTTCTTCCCTTGCAAGCATTAAGATTCCAGATAGTGTAACAGTTATTGGACGTTATGCATTCTATTGTTGCAAAGGTATTGTCGGTGAATTGGTAATCCCTAACAGCGTTACCAGCATTGGAAATTATGCGTTCAGTGGATGCTCCGGCATAACCGATGAACTCGTAATAGGTAACGGTGTTACAAGCATTGGAGAATATGCGTTCCAATATTGTTCCAGCCTTACCAGTATTGTGGTTCCAAATAGCGTTACAACTATTGGAGGCAGTGCGTTCAATGGTTGCACAAATCTTACAAAAGTTGTTCTTGGTAACAGTGTTACAAGCATTGGATTTTCTGCGTTCAGTAGTTGCACAAATCTTACAAAAGTTTACATCGATAATCTTGCAGCCTGGTGTAATATTGATTTTGGTAATGAATTTGCTAATCCATTGCAGCATGGTGGATGTAACTTGTATTTGAACGGTGAATTGATCACCAAGCTTGTAATCCCCGACGGCGTTACTAAGATAAAGGATTATGTATTCTATTATTATAATAAACTTGTACATGTGACAATTCCCAACAGTGTTACAAGCATTGGAAAAAATGCGTTCAAATATTGTTCCAGCCTCAAAAGTATTGAGATACCCAATAGTGTTACAAGTATTGGAAAATATGCGTTTAACGGTGCCAGCAACAATCTCAAAGACGTTTATATCAGTGACCTTGCAGCTTGGTGTAATATTGATTTTGGTGATGCTTATGCTAATCCATTGCATGGTGGATGTAACTTGTATTTGAATGGAAAGCCATTGACAGAGCTTGTTATTCCAGAAGGTATAACTGAAATTAAAGATTATGCGTTTCGTAATTGCGTAACTTTGGCAAGTGTTACAATACCAGCACATGTTGAATCAATTGGCCAAAATGCTTTTGCTATAAACAATGCAAAATGTTTTATTGAATGTGCGGCAGAAACACCTGCAACAATAAAGAGTGGTGCTCTAAACGGAATACCTGTTATTGCAGTTCCTGACATTTCGGTTGACACATACAAGGAGGCATGGGCCGATTATGCTGCAAATATTGTTCCAGTTTCAGGGGCTGTTGTTACAGTAGATGTTAATGCACAAGAAAATTCGTCTGGCGTTCTTGAGGCTCTTGGATTGGAAAAGGTGGCTTCTGTAATTAAACTTACTGTAAAGGGCAGTATCAATAGCTACGACGTTATTCAGTTCCGTGATAAGATGCCCAAACTGACATCACTTGATATTTCAGATGCAAAAGTCGTCGCAAGTGACAAGGCATTCTACAATGGCAATTGTACAAAGGATAATGTGTTAGGTGGTTATGCATTCTACAATCTCAAAAATCTCCGTGAGGTAAAGCTTCCAAAAGATTTGCATGTAATTTCAGGTTATATGTTTAACAACTGTACTAATTTGATAAATGTAGAGATACCGGGAAACATTACAAGTATTGGAAGTAATGCGTTTTATTATACTAGTATTACAAGTATTGAAATACCTAATAGTGTAACAAGTATTGGACAAGAAGCATTCCTTGGTTGCAAATCTCTTGAGAAGATTATATTACCAAATAAATTGGATAATATTAACAAATCTACATTCTCTAATTGTAGTAAACTTAAAGAGATAAAACTGCCACCAACAGTAAAGACAATTTATGCTGACGCCTTCAAAAGCTGTTCATCTCTTGAAGAGATTAGAATCCCAAGCTCGGTTACTAGCATAGGAAATGATGCGTTCAGCGGTTGCAGTAACCTGGCCAAGGTTTATACCTACACTGTTGAGCCAACTCCTATTCAGGAGAGTACATTCAGCACATTCCAGACTGCTACGTTGTATGTACCTTCGTTCAGTTTCTATAACTACTACTGGGATGACGGTTGGAAGCGTTTCCTTAACCTTGCCGAGTTCAACGAGCCATACGAATACTTCTACGTGAACAACGACTATGTACTCAATGACAATACAGGTTACATTGAGGGTGTAGAGGGCGAGAACCCCGATGCAGACATCAATGCCGGTGGCGGTATAATCATTGAGGGTGAGCAGGGTGACGATGAGACCCCCAACCAGAGCCTTGGTGACGTGAACGTTGGCTGCGATGGCAACGGCACAAGCGGCTCAATCATTGGCGACAACAACCTGCACATAGACAACCTCTTCATCAAAATCAACGTCAAGGGTGGCCGTTGGTACTTCTTCGCCTTCCCATTCGACATCAAGCTCGACAAGATATCAATGGAGAACGGTAGCGACTATGTATTCCGCTACTACGACGGTAAGGAGCGCGCACAGAACGGAAAGGGTGGCTGGAAGGATATCAACGAGAACCACCTGAAGGCTGCACGTGGTTACATCTTCCACTGCTCGGCCAACGACGTGCTCGTGCTCAACATAGAGGATGTCAAGTTCAAGAAAGAGGACAAATACAACGAACTCGTAGCACACGTGAGCGAAAACCTCAAGGATGCCAGCTGGAACTTCATGGGTAACCCATACCTCAGCTACTACGACATGGCCGACATGGACTACACAGCGCCCGTCACAGTGTGGGACGGCGAAAAGTATGTAGCTATCCGTCCGGGTGACGACGACTACCACTTCGCACCATACGAAGCATTCTTTGTACAGAAGCCCGAAGGTCAGGAGAGCGTAGGCTTCGACGGAGAGCAGCAGATGACCAACAACCAGTCCAACAACAAGAAAGAGAAACAGAGCGCAGCCCGCCGCACACGCGGTATCAGCCAGGACCGTTTCCTCATCAACCTTGTAATTAGCGACGGCGTGTCAAACGACCGCACACGTATCGTCTTTAACGAACAGCAGAACCTCGCATACGAGACATCATGCGACGCAGCCAAGTTCGAAAGCGCAGGCGTGATACAGCTCTATACCATCGGTAACGACAATGTGAACTACGCAATCAACGAGCGTCCAATTGACAACGGCAGGGTAGCAGTGGGCTACAGCACACCAGTTGCAGGCGTTTTCACCATCGAAGCAGAGCGCATGGACACAGCAGTACTGCTCATCGACACCAAGAACGGCGCAACACACGACCTCTCCGAGAGCGGTTACACATTCAACAGCGAAGCCGGCACATTTGAGGACCGTTTCGAAATCAAGCTCAAAGGCAATACCGGAAATACCACAGGCATTGACGAAGCCGAAAGCACAGACGGCAAGGCAAACAGCACATACGACCTCCAGGGACGTAAGGTAGAGAATGCCACAAAGGGTATTTACATTATCGATGGTGAAAAAACTGTTGTAAAATAAAAAAGACAATATGAACAGAATGATAAAGAATATGATGACGGTAATGCTCCTCCTTGTGGGGAACATACCGGCATTGTATGCACAATACAACCCGACCAACCCACCCGAACCAGAGGAGAACATATACTACAAAGTATCGGTTGTGTCAAGCCCCGAAGCTGCAGCCAACACATCAGGTACAGGAAACTATCTCCAAGGCACACAGGTAAACGTACGTTACTCCTTGAAGAACCTAGCCTATACCTTCTCACACTGGACCATAAACGGAGAACGTTACGACAGCAACAGCAACAACTTTATGCACACAGTTGTCAAGGACGACCAGATAGTAGCACACTTCAAGTATACCCCCTCCTCACCACTGGAGCCAAGCTCAAAAGACGAGCATAAACTCTTTATCGAGGCAAGCAGCGACGGCGCCTGCTCGTTCAACATAACAAGCGGCCTGTGGACAGAATATGACAAATACGTAACCCTTACCACATACCCCAATCAAGGATACGAATTCCTTGGATGGTACAGGAACGGCATGCTTGTGAGCAGCGACAAGTCATTCAACTACCTCATGCCCGACGAAGAGGTCACCCTTGTAGCAAAGTACAAGTATAACCCCAGCAGCCCCCTGGAACCGGAAGGCGACGGCTCGCAGAGCAATGTCCAGACCACCCCTACAGGTGACGTCAACAAAGATGGCGTAATAGACATACTTGATATTATATCAGTAGCCAATTACACATTCAGCGAAGGAGATGAGAACAAGTCGCTATACGACGTTAACGGTGACGGAGAAGTAGACATTTTGGATATTATCAAAACAGCAAATCTATCTTTTGAATAAGATGAAGAAATACGAAAGACCAATAGCTTGTATTGTTGACATAACAAGCATAAATATTATAGCCACCTCCGGGTTGAAGTACACCGAAGAGAATGCCGACAATGACTTTGCAATACTCTCAAACAAACACCGTGGTGAGTGGGGAAATCTCTGGAAAAAATAAAAATGAAAACAATTATGAAACGAGGAATATTGAAAACACTCCTTTTCTCAATGATAATGTGCCTTTCCTTCAGTGCCCAAGCCCAGGAAGGCGAAGAGAGAGTCTATGTAGATGACTTGACAGTCGTTCCGGGAGATAGTGAGGTGCAATACCTTACAATTGCACTTGAAAACGGTTCATGCGACAACTACACCGGCTTCCAGTTCGACGTAGAGCTGCCCGCCGGTCTCGAAGTATCCTATTACGACGGTGAAGCAGAAGTATATAAAGCAGAAACCGACCATGTTTACCCCACAAAGCGTGACGACCATGTTGTCATGTACAATGTAACAGGCAATCTTATACAGATAAGATGCTTCAGTGCTACAAGCAAAGTGTTTAGCAAGACATCAGGTAACCTTGTTGAAATAGGTGTTATCCCAACAGCATACCTCAAGCCAGGTGAGATAGATATAAAGTTGCACGATGTAAAGTTTGCAACCAGCGATGAGAAATACGGCTACCGTGCCGATCTGCTTGAACTCCCCGGTATCACAGCCGAAGCAACAAGCAGCCTGAACCTCAAAGTATCGTCAGGCAACAAGTACAGCACAGCCATTCTCCCCTTTGATGTAGAGACAATCCCCACAGGCCTTGAAGTCTACAGCTGCAACAGCACAGACGGAGAAACACTAGTGCTCAAAAAACAGAGCCGCATAGCAGCATACACACCATATATATTGTATGCCACCAACGGTTTTGAGAGCACACTCAGCGGAACTGTAGACGCATCCAAGTACAACGAACGCATTACCGACGGCTACCTTACAGGAACAGTCGTAACAACAGAGATAGGTGGCGGCAACGGATACTACGTCATGCAGAACAAAGGCGAAGGAGCCATGTTCTACAAGATAGGAGATACAACCTTCTCCATCCCCGCCGGCCGATGCTGGCTCACCATCCCTGCAAGCATGCAAGGCAGCACCACCTTCCGCTTTGACAAGACAACTGGCTTTGACGAAGTGAATGTTGAAAACGAAGCAGAGGAGAGTATCTATGACTTGAGAGGATTGCGCATCGATGACACAGAGAACCTTGAAAGAGGAGTCTACATCATCAATGGCAAAGCCGTGCTGGTGAAGTAAAGATCAGTATTTGACAAGGCGGTTAAACCACATTGCCAAAACACATATTCGCATTCCCTTGGCTAGAAATAGAGTCAAGGGAATGCTTTTTTTGCTTTTTTTTTTGATGTTGGATAAAATTCATTAAATTTGCGATAATGTAAAGGCTGCGGCCAATAACTGTGGATTAAAACATTAACAAACATTATAAAAGATTACTAAAATGAAGATTCTATTAACTGGTGGTGCGGGTTTCATTGGAAGCCACACTTTGATTGAACTTACAGAGGCTGGTCATGAGGCAGTGGTTGTTGACAACCTTGACAACTCATCTCCAATCTCTTTGAAGCGTGTTGCCAAGATCATTGGCAAGGAGGTTCCTTTCTACAAGGTTGATATCCGCGACCGTGAGGGCTTGCAGAAGGTATTCGATGAGCACAAGTTCGATGCATGTATCCACTTTGCAGGTTTGAAGGCTGTAGGCGAGAGCTGCGCTAAACCTTTGGAATACTACGAGAACAACATGAACGGTACATTCGTGCTTGCTGACGTTATGCGTAAGAACGGTTGCAAGAACATGATTTTCTCTTCAAGTGCAACTGTATACGGTGACCCTGCTATCATTCCTATCACAGAGGAGTGTCCAAAGGGTAAATGTACAAACCCTTACGGACAGACAAAGTCAATGCTCGAGGAGGTTCTTATGGATATTCAGAAGGCTGACAACGAATGGAACATTGTTCTCTTGCGTTACTTCAACCCAATTGGTGCACACAAGAGTGGTACTATTGGTGAGAATCCAAACGGTATCCCCAACAACCTTATGCCTTATATCACACAGACCGCAGTAGGCAAGCGTGCTGAGCTTGGCGTGTTTGGTGATGACTACGACACACACGACGGTACAGGTGTACGTGACTATATCCACGTTGTTGACCTTGCACGTGCTCACGTTGCTGCATTGAAGGCTATCGTTGAGAAGAAGGGTATTGCTATATACAACATCGGTACAGGCCATGGCTATTCAGTGCTTGACGTTGTAAAGGCATTTGAGAAGGCTAACGGCGTTCCTGTTCCATATTCAATCAAGCCACGCCGTCCGGGTGACATTGCAACATGTTACTGTAACCCTGCAAAGGCAGAGGCAGAGCTTGGCTGGAAGGCTGAATTCGGTATCGAAGAGATGTGCCGTGACAGCTGGAACTGGCAGAAGAACAATCCTAATGGATTCGAAGAATAAATCAAATAAAAAATGCTTAACCAAAAGGTTAAGCATTTTTTATTTAACTATTAAAAGTCAAATTACTTGAGAGCGAAGATTTCCTCCTCACCTGCTACGCAAGAGAAGATTTTGTCCTCACGAAGCAACCAACCCAAACCGAGGTAGAGTTCCTTCTCTTTCAACTTTGCCTTTGTCTTGATCTCCTTAAGAGTAAGACCTTCTGTCTCGTTCAAAGCAGTCCAAATACGGCCTGCAAATGTACCAGCATTCTCAATCATAATCCTTAATATTTTAATTCTACTTAATTAGTCCTTTTCAAAACGGACAACCTTTATTGTAAACAAGTTTTACACCTTGTTTCAAATTCGGGTGCAAAGGTACGGTAAAAATTTTATATACGAAACAAAATGTAGTGATTTTCAATAAATTTAATCACAATTTGTCGTTATTTACATTTTTATCGGCACTCTTTGTAGAAAGATATTCACTCCATATACGTGCTGCCTCTTCAACCATTTTTACACATGGACGTTTCTTATAGTATTCAGGAGTACGGGCTTCAGGGGTTGACGGAGTAGGAGCATTCTTTGACAATCCAAGCAGTTCTGCACATATCAGCGAGCCGTTACGCTTGCGAAACTCTTCGGCGAGTTCCTGAACAAGTATATAATTTGCCTCCTTTCCCTCGCGATCTTTTCCCTCGGTACAACCGGTCTCAAGCCCGGCAAGCATGAATAAACCGCACGCAGCACCGCAAGTCTGTCTCATACGTCCTATGCCACCACCGAATGATGCTGACATTTTCAAAGCCTGTTCGTGTGTGAAGCCGTACATGTCGGCAAAGGCTGCAACAACCGACTGACTGCAATTATATCCTTCCTTAAAAAGGGATACAGCTTTTTCTATTCTATCTTCCATAATTGTATCGTATTAAACCTTCAAAGGTTGCGCATTGCGCAACCTTTGAAAACTGGTATATTAAATCAATCCGCGTGCACGCAACAATGCATCCGGGTTGGGGTCGGCACCACGGAAACGACGGTATTCACGCATAGGATCCTTGCTTCCACCCATCTCAAGAAGCTGTTTGAAACTTGTCGCTGTTTCAGCATCGAAAAGTCCTTTTTCAAGGAAAAGCTCAAATGCATCACAATCGAGCACTTCAGCCCAAAGGTATGCATAATAACCTACAGCGTATCCGCCTCCAAAGACGTGAGCAAAGTTTGTACTGCGGTAACGGTATTCTATCTCATCGATTAATCCGAGCTCTTTGCGCAACTGTTTTTCATATTCGTTGCAATCAAAGTCGGTGTAGTCTTCAATGAGGTGCATCTTCATGTCAAGCAATGCAGCTGCAACAAGCTCTGTTGTCTCAAAACCAAGGTTGAAGTGCGAACTCTTCTGCATCTTGTTGATAAGGCTGTCGGGGATAGACTCGCCTGTACGATAGTGCTTCGCGTATGTAGGCAAAACTTCGGGATGCACAGACCACTTCTCGTTAATCTGTGAGAACAATTCCACAAAGTCGTGCTTCACGTTTGTACCGCTGACACTGGGGTAGTGTGCCTGAGTAAGCATTCCGTGCAATGCGTGACCAAACTCATGGAACAGAGTGCGTGTCTCGTCAATATTAAGAAGCGCTGGAATATCTCCCTGTGGCGCTGTAAAGTTACATACATTGACTACCATAGGACGCACATTCTTGCCACCGATGTTGTACTGGTTGACAAAGTTTGTCATCCATGCACCCTGGCGTTTGGTATCACGTGGGAAGAAGTCGGTGTAGAAGATACTGAGGTGGTTGCCATCTGCATCAAGCACTTCGTAGGTCTTTACCTCATCATTATATACCGGAATATCGGTTCTCTCAACAAACTGTATACCGAACAACTTTGTTGCACAGTCAAATGCTCCGGCAAGAACGTTCTCCAGCTTGAAGTAGGGCTTTATTGACTCTTCGTTCAAAGCATATTTCTCCTTACGCAGTTTCTCTGTGTAATAGAACCAGTCCCATCCTTCGATTTTGATACCTGCACCTTCGCGGTCTGCAATTTCCTGCAATGCAGCCTTCTCCTCGTTTGCGCGTTTTACTGCAGGTTCCCATATGCTGTTCAGGAGAGCAAGAGCTGCTCCGGGAGTCTTTGCCATCTTTTCATCAAGTACAAAATGTGCAAAGCTGTCATAGCCAAGAAGTTTAGCCTTCTGCTGGCGCAACTGAAGTATCTCCTTTATAATGGCTTTGTTATCGTTAGCATTGTTATTGTCGCCTCTTCCATAATATGCCTTGTATACCTTCTCACGCAAAGCGCGGTTGTCTGCGTACTGCAGGAATGGAATGCAACTGGGTTTATCAAGGGTAAACACCCATGTTCCGTCTTCAGCCTTTGCTGCATTAATAACA
Organism: Bacteroidaceae bacterium; assembly: GCA_045630965.1. Lineage (GTDB taxonomy): Bacteria > Bacteroidota > Bacteroidia > Bacteroidales > Bacteroidaceae > HGM04593. Next base: position 63,102 of record JAZQTU010000042.1, read on the forward strand.
CCCTGTGGCAAGCCTGCAAGGTCGGCTTCGTCTGTTATTACAAGCTTGAATGCCTTGTTGTCGGCAAGCAGGTTAGCCCCGAACTTTACCTGTGCAAGACCAATCTTTGTTTCAAGGTCAAGCAGGGTTGCCTTGTCAGCATCATTCAATAGAGCACCTCCGCGTACAAAACTGCTGTAATAGTTCTCAAGGACAATGCTCTGTTCTTCGGTCAGGTTCAGGTTCTCCTTATTATTATATAAGGTACGTATGCGGTTGAAGAGTGTATCGTTCATGTACACATAACCGCTAAGTTCTGTCATTTTGGGAATTACATACTCTTCAATCTCTGTCATTTGAGGTGTATTCTCGCTCTCATTAAGGTTGAAGAATATTGCACCGACCCTGTCGAGTGAACGGCCACTCAACTCAAGTGCGTCAATTGTGTTTGCATAGGTAGGCTCATCCTTGCAATTGATTACAGCCTTTATGTCGGCACGTTTTTCGGTAAAACCTTTGTCAAATGCCTCTTTATAGTCCTCAACTTTGAAATTAGGGAACTCCGGCGCACCAAAAGGCGCTTTACTCTCCTTCAAAAGAGAGTTTGTTTCACCTGTGGATGTACACGCAATATGTGTCAACATAAGAGATAGTGTAAAAAGTGAATAGATTAATCGTTTCATTTTATTATTTTTTGCTTCAATTTGCGAAGATAGTGAAAATATACGAATTAGCGAGTAGGAAATACGAAGTTTACTTCAGCGCAACAATATATGCCATATTTTATATCATATTTTTGTGTTTTGATTATCCTAATTTTGTACCTTTGCCGTCGATTAACAAACAACCCCAAAAACAGTTCTAAAATGTCAAAGTATTTGGTTGAAGACACACGTAAGGTTACTACGCACCGTTTTATTGAAATGAAGCGCAAAGGTGAGAAGATTGCAATGCTCACCGCATACGATTATACAACTGCATCAATCCTTGACAACGCCGGTATCGATGCTCTTCTGGTGGGTGACTCTGCATCTAACGTCATGGCAGGAAATGCTACAACATTGCCTATCACACTTGATCAGATGATTTACCATGCAAAAGGTGTTGTACGCGGCGTCAAACGCGCACTTGTTGTTGTAGACATGCCGTTCGGTACATACCAGGTAAATGCCGACGAGGCGGTAAAGAATGCTATACGCATTATGAAGGAGACACACGCCGATGCTCTTAAGCTTGAAGGTGGTGAGGAAATTCTGCCTTCTGTACGCAAGATCCTTGATGCCGGTATTCCCATCATGGCGCATCTTGGACTTACACCGCAGAGTATCAACAAATTCGGTACATATGCTGTACGTGCCAAAGATGAGGCAGAGGCCGAAAAACTTCGCCGCGACGCCAAGTTGCTCGAAGAGGCAGGTTGCTTCGCTCTTGTGTTGGAGAAAATCCCTTCAAAATTGGGCGAGGAGGTTGCAAAGAGCCTTACAATACCTGTTATTGGTATTGGTGCCGGAACAAATGTTGACGGACAGATCCTTGTATACGCCGACATGCTTGGCATGACTGCAGATTTCGCACCGCGTTTCCTTCGCCGATATGCCGACCTGCATACCATAATGACCGATGCAGTAGGAAGCTATGTAAGCGATGTAAAGTCTTGCGATTTCCCTAACGAAAAGGAACAGTATTAATAATCAAAGACAATAATAACATAATAAAAGCCGAACAATGTTCGGCTTTTATTATGTATATCGCGTTCAAACAACTTATCAGCAGATGTAGTGTGAGCTGATTGACTGGTTGTGGAGCACGCACTTGATTGCCTCTGCAAAGCCACCTGCTACTGAGAGCTGCTTTACCTTGGTGCAATCCTTTGTATAAGGGATGCTGTTTGTGAAAACAATCTCTGTCATCTTTGAGTTGCTTACGCGCTCTGATGCGTTGCCTGACATGATGCAGTGTGAAGCAATAGCACGAACTGACTTTGCACCATTGTCCATCATCAAGTCTGCAGCCTTTGAAATTGTACCGGCAGTATCAACGATATCATCAACAAGGATAACGTTCTTGTCCTTTACATCACCGATAATCTGCATTGACTCAACAACGTTTGCCTTTGCACGTGTCTTGTGGCAGAGCACGAGGGGCACACCGAGACACTTAGCATAAGCGCTGGCACGCTTTGAACCACCTACGTCAGGAGTTGCGATTACGAGATCATCAAGGTTGAGTGAGTTGATGTAAGGAATGAAAACCATTGATGCATACAAGTGGTCAACAGGAATATCAAAGAAGCCCTGGATCTGGTCTGCGTGAAGGTCCATTGTGATAATACGGCTAACACCGGCTACACTCAAGAGGTTTGCTACGAGCTTTGCACCGATAGAAACACGTGGCTTGTCCTTGCGGTCCTGACGTGCCCAACCGAAATAGGGCATAACAGCTACAATGCTGTTTGCAGAAGCACGCTTTGCAGCATCAACCATAAGGAGGAGCTCCATGAGGTTGTCTGAATTAGGGAATGTTGACTGAACAAGGAATACATTCTTGCCACGGATTGACTCTTCATAAGAAACAGCAAACTCACCGTCAGCAAAGTAGGTTATGTTCATGTTACCAAGTTCACAACCAAGTTCTTTACAAATCTCTTCTGCAAGGTAGCGTGATTTTGTACCTGCGAACACCATGTAAGGGGTATTGTTCATAATAATATATTTATTTAGGTTTGTTATCAGTTTATTTCTTAAGTGTTACAGTTTGTCAACACTTTTCTTTATTCTCTTAAAACGGTTAACCAGTTCAGTGTAGTCGGTTGAACGGCATGAGTCAAAATTCTCCCATATCAGATCTTCCAATATTACACCGCCGAAACCGTAGTTTGTCAAACGTTTCAGGTTCGCTTCGTCGATATTACCGAATGCCCATGTGTTCTTGTTTATAACCTTCTTACCAATTTCATTAAGTTCTGCACTCTGATAGAAGGTACGTCCAAGAGGACCGAAGCATATTATGTCATATGTCTTGCGGAGCTCCTTCAGGTGTGCAAGGTTGCTTGCATAACCAACAACCTTTCCCTTCTCGTCACCCATTGGTGGGTTAGAACCGAGAGGAAACAGTGTGCCTGCAAGCTTGTACTCCTTCATGAGCCTGCTGTTGCAGGAATATATGCGTTTGTGGTATTTCTTGGGAATCAGATTCAGTAATCTTTCAACGAATTGAGGATGTGGATACTCCTTATAAAGGAACAGATAGTCAAGTCCCTCATCAAAAAGACGAGTGATGATTTTGTCCTCCTCAACAAAGAATGTCGGTTTTGTGGCAATGGCCAATTTCATATTCAAGAATACTAATTATTCATTCATTGGTACAAAATTAATAATTTTTATAATAATGGCATCGAATAAATTTAATAAAAATCGCCACTATATAAATATTATTCATAATTAGTTCATAATAAACAAAGAATGGAAGAGTTTTTCTCTTCCATTCTTTGTCTTTATTCATTGTCAAGATATCTCTTTGCAAGTGCTCCGAACTCTTCTATGCGACGGTCACGCAGGAATGGCCACCATTGACGCACGGTCTCGCTTCGTTTGAGACTGACCTCAATAACCTCGCACTGCTCCTGCTCGCCAAGATGTGCCACAAATTCACCCTGAGGCCCTGCAATAAAGCTATGTCCCCAGAACTGAATTCCATTTGTCATTCCTGACGGGTCGGGTTCATGTCCACAACGGTTCACTGCAATCACAGGCAAGCCGTTGGCTACAGCATGACCGCGCTGAACAGTCTGCCATGCGCCGAGCTGACGCTCTTTCTCTTCGGTTGTATCGCTGCTTTCCCAACCGATAGCAGTCGGATATATAAGCATGTCTGCTCCGCGAAGCGCCATGAGACGTGCTCCTTCGGGATACCACTGGTCCCAACATACCTGAACACCAAGCATACCAATGGATGTTCTTATGGGGCGGAAGCCTATGTCACCGGGAGTAAAATAGAATTTCTCATAATAGGCAGGGTCATCGGGAATATGCATCTTGCGGTATTTGCCCGCCATGCTGCCGTCACTGTCAAACACAACAGCCGTGTTATGGTAAAGTCCCTTTGCACGAGCCTCGAAAAGCGATGTCACAAGAACGACATTGCATTCAGCAGCTATCTTACCATAGAATTCTGTTGAAGGACCAGGAATGGGTTCCGCATAAGAGAAATTCTCGGTAGACTCAACCTGACAGAAATAGGGCGAGTTATGGAGTTCCTGGAGTACGACCAACTGCGCTCCCTTTGCAGCCACTTCGCGAATACAATCGGCTAGTTTCTGCTTGTTCTGTTCTACATCGGTACCGATACTCTGCTGTATTATTCCTACTTTTATTGTATCCATATTCTTTATTTCAATATCTTAATTCTTAGGGTATTGCATTGTCACGCAGTGCAATGAGCCGTGTTGCTTTATCAAAGCCCTGCAGTCGATGCCAACAATTTCGTAACCGGGGAATGCCTTTGCTAGAACTGCAGCTGCGAGCTTGTCATTTTCGGGCTGTGCATATGTCGGGTAAAGTACGGCGTTGTTCATTATAAGGAAGTTTGCGTATGTTGCAGGCAAACGTTCACCGTCCTCATCAAATATCGCAGTGGGAGAGGGGAGCGCAAGCATGCGGTAGGGCTTGCCGTCAACTGTACGGAGTTCCTTTATCTGCTCTTCCATTGCATTGAGGTCTGCGTATTGTTCGTCATCCTTGTCCTGACACTGCATATATACGATTGTGTCGTTTGGAGCAAGACGGGCTACGGTATCGACATGACCGTCGGTATCATCACCTATAAGGTTGCCGTAATCGAGCCATAGCACACGCTCTACATGGAGCATATTCTTCAAGGCGCGTTCTATATCCTCACGTTCCATTGGCTGGTTACGGTGAGGAGCAAGAAGGCACTGGCTTGTGGTAAGCAATGTGCCGTTGCCGTCACTCTCAATTGAACCTCCTTCGAGAACAAAACTGGTGCAGTCCTCATATTCACCTTTTACAACACCTGCATCATACAGTTTTCCGTTTATGGCATTGTCAAGCGAAGCTTCGAACTTACGTCCCCAGCCATTGAAACAGAAATCGACATAATGAGGTACGTTGTCACCAAGCAATGTTATGAAAGCGTGGTCACGAGCCCATGTATCATTGGTTTCGCATTCAAAAAGTGTCACATTTACCATGTTTACACCGGCTTTGTCGAGCATGGAGCGCACCTTGGCGGTGTCGGGAGCGACAACCAAGAGACGTTCACGCGCACTTATTGCCTTTGCCAACTCTACGTAGCAGGCTTCAACCTCGGCAAGCATGTAGCTCCAGTCCGTACCTTCATGCGGCCATGTAAGCTGCACCATCTGTTGCTTATGCCATTCGGCCGGCATGAAAAGGGAATTCTTTTTATATTCCATTACTGTACCTTGCGTTTACGGTCGAAGAATGGGTTCTTTGAGCTTGCGCTCACGGGGATACCTATTATATATTTGCATCCGGGCATCAGGTCGAGCTTTCCAGCTGCATATCCTACCGAATACATTACACGTGTGTCGAGACGCAGGTCTGCAGCAGTCGCGCATGCCGAACCTACAGCTATACCGACATCAATGGTATTCATGGCGCAAGGAACACCTTCGGGACGGTCACCGCATGTTGCGTATCCGCAATATGCACAGTTGAGCAACATTGGCTCTTCACGTGTACCGATAAGAACAACAGCCTCTGCAGACATGAGATTGTCTGCATCGCGCATGAGACCGCCACGACCCATATCCTCACCAATCTGATGCAAAGCCTTGCTCAATGCAACAATATCTTCATCGGTCAGCATCATTATCTCGATAAGGTCAACTCCTTTAGCTTTGGGTGCAGTACGTGCAGCAGTCATCATCTGCTTGGCACATTCTATAACATGCTCACGACGAGCATCTCTTTCATTGAATACCATAATCAATAAATTTATGTTTAGTATATTAATACATATCTTTCTGCGAAGATACACATTTATTTCACATGCATGATGATTAAATGGAATATTTTTACATCCTGAACAGTGCAGGAACCTTACATTATTCCTGTATGATTGTTCTTTATCAAAGCATAATACCTTATTGTTTGTTGTTTTATTTTACAAAGTATCTTTTTTATATAGTTTTGCGCCGCATGTACCATATTAGCATAAACCGACAACTATGAGCATAAAGCAGGAAAGAATGAAAATATTCACCTTAATAGCATTATTCGTGGCTATGCAACTCTCATCATGCAGCAGTTTTGTTGCCATAGAACGCAACGACTACACAAGTTCTGACACGGCTTTTGTAAAGTATGTGCAGAATGAGAATATACCATACTCACAAGGTAACAGCGTGACAATGCTTGACGGAGCGCAGGAGAAATTCGACAGCCTTTTCAGCGACATACGCAAAGCCAAGCATCATATACACCTTGAATATTTCAATTTCCGCAACGACTCGATAAACAATGTACTGCTCAGACTTCTGGCACAAAAAGTCAAGGAAGGAGTTAAAGTTAGGGCACTCTTTGATGCCTTCGGGAATTTGTCCAACGACAGCCCACTGAAAAGAAAGGATATCCAAAAGATACGCGCCACAGGGATTGAGATTGAGAAATTCGACCCGTTCTATTTCCCCTGGATAAACCATGCATTCGCACGTGACCATAGAAAAATTGTGATAATAGACGGTAAAACTGCATATACAGGAGGTATAAACATTGCAGACTACTATCTGAAAGGGCTTGAAGGAGTGGGCGAGTGGCGCGACATGCACTCAAAGGTTGAAGGGGCAGCTGTGAACGACTTGCAACAGATATTCCTTAATATATGGTACGAAACGACAAAGCAGAGGATTGAAGGTGATGAATACTTTCCGGTACTTGAACGTAACGGCAATTCCGAAATTGCCGTTGTTGACCGAAACCCGTACATAACACCTAAAAGGATGCGTCATGCATACGCAAATGCAATACATTCGGCAAAGGATAGCATAGTACTTGTAAATCCCTATTTCCTTCCATTGCCGATAGTGCGCAAAGCATTGGAAAAAGCCATTGATGACGGAGTCAAGGTCTCTATAATACTTTCCGAAAAGAGTGATATATCATTAGTGCCGGACGGAGTGTGGCGCGCCGGATATAAACTGATGAAAAGGGGAGCGGATGTGTATATGTACACAGGAGGTTTCAACCACGCCAAAGCCATGTGCATAGACGGCAAGTTCTGCACCATTGGGTCGGCAAACTTCAACAGCCGTAGCCTGCGTTACGACTACGAAACAAATATCTTCATATTCGGCAAAGAAGATACCGACGAACTCTACAAGTTACTGAAGAACGACATGGAGAAAAGCTACCTGCTCACTGAAGATATATACAAGAGACGATGCTGGTGGCGCCGTTTCTGCGGTTTGGTAGCTACCGCATTGACTCCTGTATTATAATTATTTGGCAAGCAAGCTGTCTATACGTTCTACCAGTGATGCGAATTCATCCTCGTTGTAAAGACGTGTAAGCATAACGATTTTACCATCGCGGTCAATAAGGATATTACGTGTAATGCCCGAGTTGCGCAGAGCATAGCTTGCAAAGACGTCGGCATTGACATCCATGGCGATAGGGTATGTTGTTCTAACCTTCTTTATGAATGCGTCTATCTCCTCTTTTGTCTCCTCACGGTCAATACCTATAAGCACAAAATCCTTGTTATCCTTATGACGTTGCCATATGTCACGCTCAATGAACGGCATCTCTTTGCGGCATACACCACACCAACTGGCTGTAAACTGCAGCATCACAACTTTTCCACGCTGTTCCGAAAGGGTAAACGAAGTTCCGTCGGTCAGTTCCAACGTAAAATCGGGAGCAGCATCGCCAACCTTTACAAGATATTCATTTTCATACACAACAGGAGTTTTTTCCTGTGCTACAATATTGTTGGTTGCTGAAAACACGAAGATAAGGAGTATTGCAAAAAATATTTTTTTCATAGTTTTTATCATTGAAAATTTAACTCATTTGTTGTGTGCGAAGATACACAAAATACCAATAAACGGTTACCTGAACTGTATTAAATAAGGATAAGATAAGCTAATGAATATTGTTTATTTCATTTTTGAAATAAAATGAAAGGGTTTTGTTGTTCATTTTAATTAAATATTGTTGTAATTTAGTACCATGAAAAATAAAACAGTACATATAACAGAAAAATCGGGACTAATTCTCGAAGGTGGCGGAATACGCGGAATATTTACCATTGGTGTGCTAGACAACTTTATGGACAGAGGTATTGTGTTTCCCTATGTGATAGGTGTCAGTGCCGGGGCATGTAATGCATTGTCATACATGTCGGGACAGCGTGGACGTGCCAAATATACAAACATTGACCTTCTTAAGGAGTACAATTATATCGGGTTCAAACATCTCATTACAAAAAGGAACATCATGGATTTTGACCTGCTGTTCCATAAGTTTCCCGAAGAGATTTACCCTTATGACTACAAAGCCTTTGCAAAGAACCCGAACCGTTACGAAGCTGTCACTACAAGTTGCCGTACAGGAAAGGCATGTTATATGAGTGAAAGAAATGATCCGAAACGTATAATAGAGATTGTAAAGGCATCGAGCAGCCTGCCGTTCGTGTGCCCAATTTCATATGTAGACGGAGAGCCGATGCTTGATGGTGGCATAGCCGATTCAATACCACTTGAAAGAGCCATATCACAAGGCTATTATAACAACGTGGTCATTCTTACACGAAACAAAGGTTACCGCAAACCGGCAAAAGGGACAAAAGTACCGTTTATGTTCTACCGTAAATATCCAAGGGTAAAAGAAGCCATAAGACAGCGCAACATGATATATAACAGCGAAATTGAACTCGTGGAGAAACTTGAATCCGAAGGCATGATAACAGTCATACGCCCAGAGAAACCTGTTGAGGTTGGACGCATGGAACGCGACACAGACAAGATACTTGCTTTGTACAACGAAGGATATGAACTTGCATCAAAGATTGAGTTCAAGAAACTACCACAAGAATAAATCAATAATTGGCCAACGCTTCGTTGACAGCATGCATGTATTTCTCTATTGTTGTAGCCTTAAGGATTACCTTTTTCTCGCGTTTAAGCATGTCGGGCAGGAGATACTCCCAATATGGCTTTAACTTGCTAAGGAACTGAGTGTTACCTTGTAGGCGTTTCACCATTACATCATACATTTCATCGTGCATTCGGCGTACCAATGACGCACGCTCTTTGCTTGTCAGTTCCTTTCCTGTTTTATACTCAATGCCTAGTGCCGGGTTAGCAAGCAAACCACGTCCTAGCATTATACCGTCAAGAGCAGGAAAATGCTCTTCAATATGCTTGATATCCTGCAATGTAAGCAGGTCACCGTTATATATTACCGGGTGTTTACATGCATTATAGAATTCAGTGAAAGCATCTATGTCAACCGGTTGTTTGTACTGTTCAATGCCCAAACGTGGATGCATTGCAACATGGCAGAGCGGAGCATCGTTGATTGCTGTCATAAGAGCTTTCCACTCACTTTTATCCTGCCACCCAAGACGCATCTTTACAGAAAACCGGATATCATCGTTACGCTTTACCTCTTTCATTATTTCTGCAACCATATTAGGGTAGGGCAATAACCCTGAGCCATGCTTCTTGCGTGCCTGTAAAGGAAATGAACACCCCATGTTTATATCGACACGGCTGTAACCCTCATTCCTTATAAGGTCGAGTAGTGGGTGCATCTCTTCGGGAGTGGCTGCAATAATCTGTGGCACAAGGTTTTCCACGCTGTTGTTCTTGCGTTCCACATCGCGTACATCCTTGTTGCGTATCTCGCCATGCTCATAGCGTAAGAATGGAGTGAAATAACCGTCGATACCACCAAAGACAGCATTGTGGATATTGCGCCAAACTGCCTCGGTAAATCCTTGTAACGGAGCAGAATATATTTTCATAATGATAAATTCCTTTTACGAATGCGAAGATAACAAATAGATACAATATAAAAAAAACATTGCTGTCATCAATAAAGACAACAGCAATGAAAGTTTGTTGTATATCATTTCCTTATTCCTTCCTCGACAGCTTTGTCAAAACACTCTTTTGTACAAGGCTTGCGTATAATCCAGTACTGCGTTATTAAGCTGCTACCTTTCCCCTTTGAAACACTGACATCGGAGGTTGATCCGTCTATGTATAGTTCCCATCCTTCTGAAATAAAATACATAAGCGCTGCTGCTGGAGTATTGAATTTAATTTTCTTCCCCTCCTTATTTTTCAATTTCTTTATCTCCTTTCCGTCATCAATGTTCACTTTTAACCCTTCATTATCAAGACTTCCGTAAAATGTCACGATATTATAAATATAGTATTGACTTTCTTCGGTCTGCGCCATTGCAAAGAATGGAAGGGATATTAATGCAAGCAGGAACAGTTTTTTATTCATGGCTATAATTGATTGATTATCAGTTTGCTACGATTGCTGCAAGTGCTGCAAGACCTATTGCTCCGGCAACGACACCAATTGCGCATGAAGCGTCATTCCTATAAACAACTTTTCTCGGTGGGGGAGGAGGAGGCAGAGGACGACCCGGTCTATTCACAACAATTATATCAGGCCTGCTACTTTTGTATTTATTGTAATTTCTCTTATCCTTCTTGGCATACTTTTTATCGAACCTATTGCCATACTTGTTGTACTTTGCAAACTTTTTGTCGTTACCATTCCTGAAATCCTTGTCAAACCTCTTGTCTTTTCGGTCATTTCTGTACTCAACTCTAGGTTTATTGTTACCCTTGTTGTTCTTTGCCATAATCTGTGCAGGCATAAGCATTCCGCCTATCAAAACTGCAATAATCATCATCTTTTTCATAGTCGTAAAAATTTAATGGTTAAACCTGTTTGTTATTTGTTACACTGCGAAGGTATAAGCATAAAATTCCCCTTACAACGTTAATTTCCTAATCGTTGCAAGGGGAAAACCTAAAGTGTATAGGGAAAAACCTTATTTAATGATTTATTTCCAGCTAAGATAATGAATATAAACGAAATAATAAACCATCGCTGCCATCAAAAAGAAAACAACGATGATTTATTATATTTAAGCAATGTAGTGCTTATTCAGCTTTTTCCATATCAAATTCGATATAATTGCTATCCCATTTACAGCACTTTCCTGTAGCCAAATCGATACCCCAAGCAAGAATATTACTAAGATTTATGATTGAGACAGGATTGAACACTGCATCCAATTCAATGTAAGTATTCTTGTATCCCTCTTTTTTAGCAACCAAAGTCTTGTCAGAAAGTTTTTTTCTAACCTTGATAACAGCTTCTCCGTCTTCAGATGTTGTACCAAGTCTTTTGCCTTCGTCATAGATTCTTGTTTCGGGCAGACCTACGAATGTTATTTTTTGCTTAGTAGGAGTGAACAATGTACCACAAGATGTAAAGAAAAACATTGCTGATGCAATGATAAAGAGATTCTTAATAGTTTTCATAGAAACAATTTTAATAATATAATATTGATTATAAATTTCTATTTTTTGCATATCTCTTTGCAAGAGTTGGGCTGCTGATGTGCAAAAATAGCTAAAATATTGATAATAAATCCCTAATTTCCGAACAAATCCCAAGATAGTGCACAAATTTCAAAATCATATTAAACATAATATTCATTATCATTCAAAATGGATATTTTTAACGGATAGGGGCTTTTTACTGATATTTTAATATTAATAAGGTCTTGTCCTTATTAATTATTAAAGGAAAAATTATAACTTTGCAAAGTTTTGCTAAATGGGACAAATTTCATTAATTCCATTTACAAAGAATTGCAAATTATAAAAACAGATAAATATTATGCCAAATCTTTCAGAAAGAGCCGTCCTTATGCCTTCGTCGCCAATCCGCAAACTGGCGCCATTTGCCAATGCAGCTAAGGACCGTGGCTTGAAAGTCTATCATCTCAACATCGGTCAACCCGATTTGGATTCTCCCCAGATTGCTATCGATGCCATAAAAAAATTCGATAAGAAAATTCTTGAATATAGCCCAAGCGACGGTTTCCTGTCACTCCGCGAGAAACTTGTAGGATATTACGACCAGTATCAGATAAAACTGACTCCAGATGACATCATCGTAACATCAGGAGGTTCCGAGGCTGTGCTTTTCGCATTCCTCACATGCCTTAACCCTGGTGATGAAATCATTGTTCCGGAGCCGGCATATGCCAATTATATGGCTTTTGCCATATCTGCAGGTGCTGTTATCCGCCCATTACGTTCTACCATTGAAGAGTCTTTTGCTTTGCCTCCTATGGAGCGTTTTGAGGAGTTGATAAATGAACGCACACGCGGTATTCTTATATGTAACCCAAACAACCCGACCGGTTATCTTTACACACGTAACGAAATGAACCGTATACGCGACCTTGTAAAGAAATACAATCTATTCCTTTTCTCTGACGAGGTTTACCGTGAGTTCATCTATACCGGTTCGCCATACATTTCGGCATGCCACCTTGAAGGAATTGAGGATAATGTTGTTCTAATAGACTCTGTTTCAAAGCGTTATTCTGAATGCGGCATCAGAATTGGTGCACTCATTACCAAGAATGTTGCTGTACGACAGGCTGTCATGAAGTTCTGCCAGGCGCGTTTGAGCCCACCATTGTTGGGACAGGTTGTAGCAGAGGCATCAATAGATGCTCCGCGTTCTTATGCAATCAACACATATGAGCAGTATATTGAAAGACGTAATTGCCTGGTCGACGAATTGAACAAATTGCCCGGTGTGTACTCCCCTATCCCAATGGGTGCTTTCTACACTGTTGCACGCCTGCCTATCGATGACAGCGACAAGTTCTGCGAATGGTGTCTGACTGATTTTGAGTATGAGGGCGAAACCATCATGATGGCTCCGGCATCGGGTTTCTACAGCGAAGAGGGATACGGAAAGAACGAGGTCCGCATCGCATATGCAATTGACAAAGCTGACCTGAAGCGCGCAATATTCCTTCTTGGAAAGGCGCTTGAGCAGTATCCGGGTCGCGTTGAACCATAATTGACTAAACTATAAAATAAAAAAATCTGCAATCATTGATTGCAGATTTTTTTGTATAACCTCGTTGGATTAATATCCAAGAGACTCCTGAAGTTTCTCAATCTCCTTGAGCTTAGCTGTCATGTTCAAGTTATAATAACAGTTGGTGAGGTTAGCAAGCCACATTTCGTGTGCATCCGGTTTCAACTCACGCAATTTCTCAAGAAGAGGAAGAGCCTTGTTGTAATAACCATTAAGGATCTCCTTGTCTTCAGCAAGTTTCTTCTTGTCTGTTACTTTGGTTGATGACTGTGCTGTTGCATACTCCTGAGCTTTGAAGAGGTAGCAACGGCTAAGGTTATTGAGAGCTGACTCGTAGTTAGAATCAACAACGAGAGTTTTCTCATACCACTCGATTGCTGTATCAACATCCTGCTTCTGGTGAGCAATATATCCCTTCAAATATACAAAGAATGGATTTGAAGCATCTGAAGCAATAAGGTCGTCAGCAAGAGCATTCAACTTGTCGCTCTCATTTCTGCTGTCATAGTACTGAATCAAAGACTGGTAGAAGTAAGCATCCTCTGGATACTTCTTTGCACCCTCAAGACAGTCTGTAAGCCATGTAGCAGTGTCACCCAATTCAAGGTGTGCAACAGTCTTGTAACGGAAAGCAGAAGGAGCCATCTGAGGATTAGCCATTGCCAACTCAACGTGTGACAATACTTTCTCGTAATCCTTCAACTGCATACCGCTGAGCGCCATGTTATATGCTGCAACAGGAACATTAACAGTATCCTTTGGCAACATGCCCTCTGCATAGAGTTTGTCAGAAGCATCAATGAACATCTTGAAAAGATCATAAGATCTTTCATAGTCGTCATTGCCATAGTAATATGCACCTGCATTATAGAACTGTGCAAACTCCTGAGCATATGTCATCTTGATAAATTCTGCATACTTTGGCTTTACCTTACCTTTAGCATCGGGAGCGTTGTCATACTTTTCGCAATTAGCCAACTCATGACCCAACTGGTATGTATAGTCATACAACATAGCCTCGTTGAAATCTGCACCCTCGGCACGCTTGCGGTTTTCAGCATCAATAGCAGCCTTCTTAGCACTAACGCTTACATACCAAATGAAAGGGTTAGTCTTTACCAATGGATTGGTAAGAACAGGCTTCATTGAATTTACTGCAGACACAGGGTCTGTCAACAGAGTGATCTCAGCATCCTTGGCAATGTTTACAAGAGCTTTGATTTCTCTCTTCTGCTGTTTCAACTCCTCTTTTGTAAGTTCCTGACCGAATGCGAATGTCGCGCCAAGAACAAAAGCAATGGAAATTACTAATTTTTTCATAACATTATAGGTTAAGTTATTTATTGTTCGTTATTCTGTATCTCACTGTTTTCTGCAACAACAGCACCTTCCTCAATACCTTCTACAGGCTCAACCTCCTCGTCGGACTTGCTAACCTTACATACGGAACCGATGCAGTCGTTCTTCTTACCGAGATTTATGATGCGTACACCCTGTGTTGCACGTCCCTGAACCGGTATCTGATCAACAGATGTACGTATTGTAATACCAGACTTGTTGATAATCATAAGGTCGTTGTCATCGTTGACATCCATGATTGCAACAAGTGCACCTGTCTTTTCAGTTACCTGAAGTGTCTTGACACCTTTACAGCCACGGCTTACAGTAGGATATTCGTCAACCTCGGAGCGTTTACCGACACCTTGTTCAGAAAGTACAAGCAAGCTATGCTTGATATCATCGTTCTTTGGCAATACAACCATGCCTACAACCTCGTCATTATCTTCAAGTTCCATACCCTTGACACCGGTTGCAGTACGTCCCATAGCACGTACTTTGCTTTCGTGGAAACGAACAGCTTTACCACCTCTGTTTGCCATGATGATATCACAGTCGCCGTCGGTGAGAGCTACAGATATCACGCGGTCATCCTCACGTATGCTGATAGCAATGATACCGTTTGTACGTGGACGTGAGTACTGCTCAAGACTTGTCTTCTTGATGATACCGTTCTTGGTACAGAATACAATGTTGTGGCTCTCTATGAAGTTCTTGTCAGCAAGCGTTGTTACGCGTACGAATGCATTGACTGCATCATCGGCATCGATATTGAGCAGGTTCTGGATTGCACGGCCCTTTGAATTCTTGTTACCTTCGGGTATCTCATAAACCTTGAGCCAATAACACTTGCCTCGCTGTGTAAAGAACAGCATGGTGTTGTGCATGGTAGCTGTGTATATATACTCAATAAAGTCGCTGTCACGGGTATCACTTCCCTTTGAACCGACACCGCCTCTGTTTTGGCTACGGTATTCGGTAAGCGGAGTACGCTTGATATATCCAAGGTGAGAAATGGTAATCACCATCTCATCGTCAGCATAGAAATCTTCAGGATTGAAGTCGCTTGAACCGCTGTAATCAATTCTACAACGACGCTCGTCACCATACTTCTCCTTGATTTCATACAGTTCGTCCTTGATAACCTTCTTGCAGAGTTCATCATCGGTAAGAATTGCATTGTAGTACTCAATCTTACGCATGAGTTCCTCATATTCAGCATGTAGCTTATCCTGCTGGATACCTGTAAGCTGACCAAGACGCATCTCAACAATAGCAGCAGCCTGAACCTCTGTCAAGGCAAAACGCTCCATGAGAGCAGCTCTTGCATCGGCTGGTGACTTGGCAGCTTTGATCAGGCGAACAACCTCATCAATGTTGTCTGATGCAATGATAAGACCTTCAACAATGTGTGCACGCTCTTCGGCCTTACGCAACTCATACTTTGTACGACGTATAACAACATCGTGACGATGGTTTACGAAGCAACCAATACAATCCTTCAAAGTCAGGAGTTTTGGACGACCGTTCACCAACGCAATACAGTTCACGCTGAACGATGTCTGCAATGAACTCATCTTGTAGAGTTTGTTAAGGATAACGTTTGCATTTGCATCGCGCTTTACGTCAATAACAATGCGCATACCTGACTGGTCTGACTCGTCATTAATGTTTGAAATTCCCTCAATCTTCTTCTCATTAACCATTGAGGCAATATCCTTGATAAGTTCCTCCTTATTTACATTGTAAGGAATTGCAGTCACAACAATCTTGTCATGTGTTCCTGATTCAATTTCAGCCACAGCACGCATTATAACACGACCACGACCAGTCTCATATGCCTCGCGCACACCGTTCAAACCAAAGATGTCACAACCTGTCGGGAAGTCTGGAGCTTTTACAAACTCCATTAGACCGTCAGTGTCAATCTCAGGATTATCAATGTATGCGACACATGCGTCAAGCACTTCGCTGAGGTTGTGTGTTGGTATATTTGTAGCCATACCGACAGCAATACCAGACGAACCGTTCACAAGAAGATTCGGGATACGTGTAGGCATTACGGTAGGTTCAACAAATTCGTCGTTGTAGTTGGGCTGGAAATCAACTGTCTCTTTATATAGATCCTGCGCCAATTCTTCACCGATTTTATGCAAACGGGCTTCGGTATAACGCATTGCAGCAGGAGAGTCACCGTCAATAGAACCGAAGTTACCCTGACCGTCGATAAGCGGATAACGCATAACCCAATCCTGTGCCATACGTACAAGTGCGCCATAAACCGAAGAGTCACCATGTGGGTGATACTTACCAAGTACGTCACCGACAGTACGTGCAGATTTCTTATACGCCTTGTCCGAAGTGTTGCCGAGCTCCATCATACCGTAAAGGATACGGCGATGAACTGGCTTCAGACCGTCTCTAACATCAGGTAAGGCGCGCGCCACAATTACCGACATAGAGTAGTCAATGTAAGATGATTTCATCTCTTCTTCAACATTGACCTTAATAATTCTGTCGTTTTCAATCATTTAATTAAGATATTATAAAATTAATGTTATTCAAAAACTCTTATATTATACCTTATTTAATATAAGACTATGCTAAATTACACAAATTCATCGTAACAGGCAAGAATTTTCAGTTTTATTAAGCCTTCAAAAGCCATTTATCCGCATTTTAAGACCAAATGCTCTTAAAATGCGTTTTATGAGCATTTAAGAGCATTGCCGGGCCTCACATCAAAACAGTCTGGACAATCAATAGAAAAACCCAAGAGTTGAGTTTATAAAATAAAATCCTTATCTTCGCGACAGATTTTACAAAGAACAGAATATCACCAAACAAACAGATACAATATCATGCGTGTAGATATCATAACAACCTTTCCCGAAATGATGGAGAGTTTCTTCAACTCATCAATAATGGGACGTGCACAGCGCAATGGATACGCTGAAATATGTTTACATAATTTACGAGATTATACAACTGACAAGCATAGAAAAACCGATGATTATCCATTCGGAGGTTGTGCCGGACTTGTCATGAAAATAGAACCGATTGACAACTGTATCAAGCATCTAAAATCGCAAAGAGAGTACGATGAGGTGATATACACAACACCTGACGGTGCTGTTTTTGACCAGCCAATGGCAAATTCACTCTCAATGAAGCAGAATTTGATATTTTTGTGCGGACATTATAAGGGAATTGACCACAGAATACGTGAACACTTGATTACCAAGGAAATAAGCATTGGCGACTATGTTTTAACAGGTGGCGAATTGGCTGTTGAAGTAATTTGTGACGCTGTCATTCGCTTAATCCCAGGGGTTATTTCAGACGAAACATCAGCTTTGAGTGACTCTTTTCAGGACAATTTGCTTGCAGCGCCGGTATATACACGTCCTGCAGAATACAACGGCTGGAAAGTACCCGATGTACTGCTATCAGGTCATGAGGCAAAAATACGTCAATGGGAATTTGAACAGTCACTGGAAAGAACAAAACTATTACGTCCAGACCTTTTGAAATAAAATAAAATATATTTACATATTACATTTGTATATACAATTGTAACATGCAAAACAAAAGTATATTCAACAAAAAAAGCGATGGAAAACCATCGCTTTTTTGATATCAATTATATAAACTGAATTACACTTGAAGCGCACCTATAAGCTCATCAACAGAACTCATATTGTGTCTTACAAGATAATCCTCGATATAATCAACAATCTCACCAGTAACAGCAGGATTCATAAAGTTCGCTGTACCCACCTCAATAGCGCTCGCACCTGCAAGCAAGAACTCTATAGCATCGGCACCAGTTGTAATACCACCAATACCAACTACAGGTATCTTAACAGCTTTTGCAACCTGCCAAACCATACGCAAAGCTATAGGCTTCACAGCAGGACCGCTCATACCTCCAGTAATAGTAGAGAGAATTGGACGGCGCTTTTCTGAATCAATAGCCATGCCCAACAGCGTATTTATCAAAGAGACACTGTCTGCACCGGCACCTTCTACAGCACGTGCAATCTCTGCAATGTCAGTAACATTAGGCGACAATTTTACAATTAGGGTCTTTGGATACGCCTTACGTACCGCCGACACAACCTCTGCAGCCGACGCTGGCATAACACCAAAAGCCATACCGCCCTGTTTTACGTTAGGACATGATATATTAAGCTCAATAGCCGGAATATTTTCCAAAGCAGCAACCTTTTCGGCACAAGCTACATAATCCTCGATACAAGCTCCTGAAACATTTACTATGACATTTGTATCCAAGTCCTTCAACTGTGGGTATATATTCTGCGCAAAGTAATCTACACCCTTATTCTGAAGGCCGACCGCATTGAGCATACCCATAGGAGTCTCAGCACTACGTGGATACGCATTGCCTTCACGATGATTCAATGTCGTTCCCTTCACAATAAAACCACCCAACTTGTTCAAATCAACAAAGTCGGCAAATTCAAGACCGTAACCAAAAGTTCCCGATGCGGTAAGAACCGGATTCTTCAGTTCCAGACCACCTATTTTAACATTAGTCTTTACCATTTTAATTCATCTATTGAAAATACCGGACCATCTGTACAAACACACTTATGACCTTCCTTTGTATCCTCTACGCAACAGAGACATGCACCCAAGCCACATGCCATCTTGTTCTCTAGAGATACCTCACAGGCTATACCGTTCTCACGCGCATACTTTGCCACTGCAAGCATCATAGGCTTAGGACCACAGGTATATATCTTGTCAAACTTTTCACTCAACATAGAGTGATTGGTCACATAACCCTTCTCACCAAGAGAACCATCCTCAGTTGTATACTCAACCCTTCCTAAAGCCTCATATGCATCACGACGATATAGATCCTTGGCTGAACGCGCACCGATAAGCAATGCAAAGTCACAGTCTCTTTCTTTGAGTTCTTGAGCAAGATAATATAATGGAGCCGAACCGACACCACCACCGACAAGCAGACAACGTTCACCACGCTCTTCAGGCAATGTAAATCCATTTCCAAGAGGCATAAGAGTATTAATCTTATCACCCTCCTTCAACGATGCAAGCCAACGGGTTCCGTCACCTACAACCTGAACAAGGAAGCCAACCTCATTCTTTTCGGCATCAAAGCTATGTACCGAAATAGGACGTCTCAAAACTACTGTAGGGGTATTGTCGACACGTAGCTCGGCAAACTGCCCGGGAAGTGTCTCTGGTAGAGGCTCATCGCTATGCATAACCAACAAAACGCAGTTAGCATTAACATGCTGCACCTCTTTAACTGTCAAATCGACAAGAACTTTTTTCATAAAACAGTGTTATATGGTGTTATTATATTCTATTAATGCGAAGATAACACATTTTTGCACTACAATCAAAGAAGAAAAAGATATAAATTTCCAAAGCCTGAAATAAAAATCAAAAAAAATGACCGTAAAGCAGATATCCACCTTTCAGCCATTTCCTATTTTATATATACCATTCCCGACGACAACTGTCAAAAGGGTCTATTTCTCAGGCAGGAGAGTTTCATACGTTCCATCCGTATAAAATATACGTATCTCTTTGATTTTTCTTTGTATTACGGGAGCCTGTACTACCTGACGTTGTATCGACGACCTGCGTTTTTCCACATTTTCCACAGGACGAAGCTTCTCTTGACGCTGCACCTTTTTGACCAACGGTTCCTGAAGAAACACATCTGCGACAGAAGCAGAAGCATTGCCAGGCAAAGCGTCATTCATATCCCCAAATAGCCCTTTGGGAACTTCTGAAGCAGCAATAGAGGTTTCAGGGCTTTCACCCACACCTGTCATCAGCCACTTCATGTCAAGATCAGGAAAAGCCTCACATATCTTCAACATAACCTCAAGGCTCGGTTTATTCCTGCCACTTAAGATATGAGATACAGATGCACGCTGTATACCCGTCTTGTCAGCAAATTGCGATGCCGACAAATCATAGCATCTCATCAGCAATTCAATCCTTTCACGTTCGTTCATAAAATATGCAGTTTTTGTAAAATACAAATGTTATCATAGTATCGCGATACAAAAATAACAATATTACACAAACAAAACAAATAGACAACAACAAAAATATTTTATCATTCAAAACATAATGAATTACATTTGTAAAACAAGCAATTTGTTATCACATACAATACAGCATCATCACACAACATACACAAAACAAACATGCTACACAATACCCATAGGCATATACAACCTACAATCTACATTATATTTACACCGTTATTTGATTGATATACACATAGTTACAAACTACTTTATAGAATAATATCCACAAAATCCATTCCAGAAAGGCATAAACGACAAAAACCCAATAATGCAATACGATAACAAAATACACATATATTATTGATTTACAGCTATTTATAATATACAAAATAAGGATGCATAAACTACGTATACAGTTATAAACCTTGTTGATAACAGGATGTTGATAAGAATAGAAGAAATTCTAAACAATAGACAGCCAACTTGAAACAATATTATATTTCATAAGTAAACACACTGCTCTATTTACAAATACCATCAAGCTACAAACGTATCAAACACGCATTTCACACCTCTTTGAATTACAATTGTAACACCAAATAAAGAGATGCAAAATGCATATTTATTAAAATAGCCACTATTATATGTTGTTCTGATTACATAAGATGAAAATATTCCAGAAAATCGGGTAAATATAAGGATTGAAGATATTTTTTGAAATCTCAGGAGCCCTGTATGCGTCTAAACAATTGTACAACAAGCAGATACGCAATAAATAATGAAATAATTAATTACTCAAATTAGATTTCAATATCATTAAACAGCAAAAACAAAGAAAAGGCAATGTAACAATTGTCACGAGTTTCCATTATTACATATTTAATAGACAAATGAGCGAAGCAAACAAAATTCAGCTCAACAAGAAAAATTCAACCAACCTACTCCCCCATTGATATACTCAAAAATCAGATAAACATCCTATAATAAAACAAGAAGTAACTAAAAACAAAATGAACAACGAATTGAACCGAATTCTTATTGCACTAAAAAAATCCGGACAGAGCTCAATGCTCTACCCGGATTTATGTTATGTATTTCAATTCTTCTTTTTACTTGAATACATGCTTTCCATAATCGACTCCTCTAAGGCGATAGTACACAGCTTCACCTTGTAAACGGTTTAAGAAACTGTTATAGTCACGTTTCTCTGCAGGAGTCCATCCAGCCTCTGCAACAGCTGCCAAACGAGGCAACATAAGATATTGTACAACTTGTGGTTCTGTAACCCATTCAGTCCAGAAATTCGCTTGAACACCCATATATTTAGGTTGTAATTCAGCCGGAACATCGTTCATTGGCTTATAATTATATACACGCTCGACATTTTCATCACCATAACCCTGAGAGGTTGGCTCTGTTGCGAGCTTTGATTGCCTGCGGTTAATATAATAAGGTATCTGAGGAGAAAGAATTGTACTCATACCTCTTGTTGCAGCATCCTTTGCCGCACCATCGGCATAAATCCATGCCATGATTGTTATATCATCACCCAGGGGTTCTGTATTGCCATGCAACACCTCATTCCAGAATATAAGCTTACGCTGCTGTTCAGCAGGCTTCTGTGCAATATGTTCCTTCAATTGCTTATAGAAGTGTATCTGCAGGTCGCGATAATTTGTCGAACCAATCTCTTTAAGCAACTCCTGACATTCTACATTACGCTCCCACTTATGTGTAGGACACTCGTCACCGCCAAGATGTATATAACCGAATGGGAACATTTCGGTAAGTTCATCTATTACATCCTTTGCAAACTGTACAGCCTGCGGATTGGCAACATTAATTACATCGCCAGAGACGCCCTGCCACAACCATACATCGTGCTTGTTTTCGGGATCACATGCAAGAAATTCAGGATATGACGCTACTGCAGCCTGTGAATGTCCCGGAATATCCACCTCGGGAACAATCTCTATGAAACGCGCCTTGGCATACTCCACCACCTCTTTCACATCCTCACGTGTATAAAAGCCGCCATAACGTATGCCGTCAGGCTTAACATCACCCCATGCACACACCTTACTGTCACGCCATGCGCCAACCTCTGTGAGCTTTGGATATTTCTTTATCTCAATGCGCCAGCCCTGATCTTCTGTCAAATGCCAATGAAAACGGTTCATCTTGTAGGCAGCCATAACATCGATAATCTTCTTTATCTCTTCCTTGCCATAAAAATGACGACCCTCATCAAGCATAAATCCACGCCATCCGAAACGAGGGGAATCCTCTATCACGACAGCTGGAATACTCCACTCTGTTATATTACTGTCAGATACTCCCGCCATAACATTACGAGGCATCAATTGCTTCAATGTCTGGAATGCATAGAAAAAACCTGCTGGCTTTGTAGCTTCAACAAAAATGAAATTGTCACGCACGTCGAGGGCATATTCTTCATCTGACATATCAGGTACAACAACAAGGTAAATCGCAGCCTTACGAGATATGAATCTCTTTCCAAAAGAGTTGTAATCCGAAATCTTCAACTTAACCCCAGTTGTAGCATATATGGTTTCTGCAAATTGTTCTGCAACATTTTTTACAGAAGCATCAACTGTATCATCAACATATAGCACTGTTCCTTTCTTAAGAAGAAAAGCCCCCTCCTTGACTTCAACCTTTGCAGGCTGTGGTATAAGCGACAGCTCCTGTGCTGTTACCGATAGAACCAAGAGAGAGAAAAGCAAAAACAGAATCTTCCTCATAACATATTAAATATTAATGATTTTCATTAAACAACTTCAAACGTTCCTCCAACAATGCATAGTGATGAGGTTTAATATTGGAAGAACATGCACGCACACCATTCCGTGTTGCTCCAGTAGTCGAAAGGTCAATACCACTCACACCGTAATAAAGCAACTCTTTAAGAAGTTCCCCACCGGGCATATCCTTATAACCGACAGTAAAGAAGAAACCATCGCTTACAGGTTCTTCGCCGTCGGTATCATACACCACATTAAAACCGTTGCGTTGCATGATATCCTTTATACGTGCTGTGCGCACCGCATATTCCTTTATATCACCTACAAAATCATACTCACCGTCACATGCAGCCTTTAGCATTGCCGCCATTGCACATTGAGCAGAGTGTGACACTCCCGAAGAGAAGGCGTACAAGAAGGCATAAGCAAATGCCGCACCAAAACGCGCCATACCATAACGCTCTTTAAGCGCATCATAGTGACGTGCGAACAATTTATCTGAGATGCAGGCAAGAGCAATTCTTTGCCCCGCATAACTAAATATCTTCGATGCACTGAGCAATATTATATAATTGTCGGTATATTTTGATACACTTGGCTGGTAAGGAGGCTCAAAAGGACGGCTCATATCACGACGGAAATCCATTGTCATATATGCAAGGTCTTCAATAACCAGAACATCATGCTTTGCCGAAAGACGACCGATAATCTCCAGTTCCTCTTCAGTAAGTGACATCCATGTAGGGTTATTGGGAGTAGAATAAAGCACTGCACATATATTACCTTGCGAATAAACAGATTCAAGTTTCTCTTCAAGAGCCTTACCGCGGAATGCAGCAATGTCGAATGAGGCAATGTCAACCCCTATCACTTTCGCCTGCTGTTTCTGTACTGGAAATCCAGGATCTATGTAAAGTACAGTATTACGCTTTTCATCGAGTTGAGAAGCTATCATCAGCGATGCGAATGAGGCCTGCATTGAACCTACTGTAGGTATACACCCTTGCGGATTAATGTCAGTATCAATAAAGGCCTTTACAAAACGCGACGCCTGCTCCTTTATTTCAGGGATGCCATCAATTATTGGATACACCGACGCGACCCCACGTTGCAGGGCCTCACATTCAGCCTTTACACCTACCGCTGATGGCGGCAAGCCGGGAACGCCCATCTCAAAATGGATATACTCTACACCTGTGCGGGCTTCAACAGCACGCACCACTGCACCAATCTGACGTATAGACGCAGAACGTATATCGTCGATTTCAAGTTCCTTGACAATTGAGTCAATTATATGAGGTTCAATTATTGACATAATTTTTATTTGGTCTTTGGGTCCAAACAGCTTAAGGTATGACCTGCCGCTACAATAAGCATAACGCAGCCAACAACTTTTTAGATACTAAAATCAGTCTTCCATAAGCTTACGGTATCTAACCTTCTTCGGCTCTTCAATTCCAAGACGACGCATCTTGTTCTCTTCGTAATCAGAGTAAGAACCTTCAAAAGAGAAGACGTTACCATCACCTTCAAATGCAATGATATGAGTACAAATACGGTCGAGGAACCAACGGTCGTGGCTGATTACAACTGCACAACCAGCAAAATTCTCAAGACCCTCTTCAAGAGCACGGAGTGTATTTACGTCGATATCATTGGTAGGCTCGTCGAGAAGAAGTACGTTACCACCCTCTTTGAGAGCCATTGCAAGGTGAAGACGGTTGCGCTCACCACCGGAGAGAACTCCGCACTTCTTTTCCTGGTCGGCACCTGTAAAGTTAAATCGTGACAGATATGCACGTACATTTATCTCTTTACCGCCAAGACGCATAAGTTCGTTGCCCTGGCTCATCACTTCGTATACAGTCTTGTCTGCAACAATATCCTTGTGATTCTGGTCAACATAAGCAATTTTAACTGTTTCACCAACTTCGAATGTACCCTCGTCGGCTGTCTCAAGTCCCATAATCATACGGAAAAGAGTTGTCTTACCAGCACCGTTAGGGCCTATGACACCAACAATGCCGTTAGGTGGCAACATGAAGTTAAGGTTGCTGAAGAGATGCTTGCTGCCGAATGACTTGCCAATATTCTCTGCATTGATAACCTTGTTACCAAGACGTGGACCATTAGGGATAAAGATCTCAAGTTTCTCTTCACGCTCCTTCTGATCCTCATTAAGCATACGCTCGTAAGAGTTAAGACGTGCCTTACCCTTTGCCTGACGAGCTTTTGGAGACATGCGTACCCATTCAAGCTCACGTTCAAGAGTCTTGCGACGCTTGCTTGCACTCTTCTCTTCCTGCTCCATACGCTTTGTCTTCTGGTCAAGCCATGAAGAGTAGTTACCCTGCCAGGGTATACCCTCGCCACGGTCAAGTTCAAGAATCCAGCCTGCAACATCATCAAGGAAGTAACGGTCGTGAGTTACAGCAATTACAGTACCCTCGTATTGGTTGAGATGCTGCTCGAGCCAGTCAATACTTTCAGCATCGAGGTGGTTGGTTGGCTCGTCAAGAAGCAGAACATCGGGTTTTGACAAGAGAAGACGGCAAAGAGCCACACGACGGCGCTCACCACCTGAGAGATGATCAACAAGTTCATCGGGTGCCGGACAGCGGAGAGCTGACATAGCACGTTCGAGTTTGCTTTCTAGGTTCCATGCATCTGTAGCATCTATGATATCCTGCAGTTCCGCCTGACGCGCAAAGAGCTGGTTCATTTTCTCCTCGTCCTCATAATATTCAGGCAAACCGAACTTCATATTGATTTCCTCATATTCAGCAAGAGCATCAACTGTAGCCTGTACACCCTCCTTGACGCACTCCATAACGGTCTTGCCGTCCTGCAAATGGGGTTCCTGTGGTAAATATCCCACAGAGTAACCGGGTGACCATACTACATTACCCTGAAAATCATTGTCAAGACCTGCGATGATCTTCATAAGGGTTGACTTACCGGCACCATTCATACCCACGATACCGATTTTCGCACCATAGAAGAATGATAGGTAAATATTCTTAAGAACCTGTTTGTTGGTCTGCTTGATTGTCTTGCTCAAGCCAACCATTGAAAAGATAATTTTCTTGTCGTCAACTGTTGCCATAGATATATTATAAAGTTTATATTATTATTAAAGATAACATTTAACTGCGAAGATAACATTTTTTTGCGATATTATAGCAACAACAGACGAAATTCGCCTTATCTAAGTAACAGATTGACCAATATACAATCCCTTATTGAAAATTGATCTCAAACACAATTGCTTTGACAGTCCAAATACTGCATTTAATGTGGATAAAAGATAAATTACCATAAAAAGTAAAAAATGGAAACTATTTATAGTTTTCAGGCACACCTTTTAATAAAATAATTCGTTATTTTTGAGGTGTACACAAAAGATAGATGACACTACAAAAATGAGAAAGATTGCACTCTACATTCTACTGCTCATAATGATACCTTCAATGCTGAATGCGCAGAAGGTAGGGCTTGTCATGAGCGGTGGCGGCGCACGCGGTCTTGCTCATATTGGAGTCATTAAAGTATTGGAAGAAAACAACATACCTATTGATTATGTAGCAGGCACATCAATGGGAGCCATTGTTGCAGCCTTATACTCAATGGGATACACTCCCGATGAGATGATCAACATGATGAAAAGCGAGGACTTCCAACGCTGGTACACGGGAACAATGGACCAGGACTACATGTACTACTTCAAAAAGAAAAGACCCGTCCCTGATCTTTTGAGCGTACACTTCTCCCTCAAGGATTCACTGCGTATTGTACCACCATCGGCAAACCTTGTAAACGCAACACCAATGAATCTTGGTTTTCTTGAGATTTTCGCCGGATACACGGCTGCATGCAAAGGTGATTTCGACAATCTTATGGTGCCTTTCCGTTGCGTAGCATCAGACCCCTACAATAAAAAAGAAATAATTTTTTCCGAAGGAAACCTTGGCGATGCAGTACGTGCGTCAATGAGCTACCCCTTCTTTTTCAGACCAATAAAGATGGACAGCGTACTTTTGTACGATGGAGGCCTATACAATAATTTCCCGACCGATGTAATGATGAACGACTTTGATCCCGATATCATTATTGGCAGTGTTGTAAGCCAGAACCCGACAATTCCGGAAGAGAACAACATAATGAGCCAGCTGGAAAACCTAATCATGGGACAAAGTGACTATTCATTACCTAATGAAAAAGGTATAATAGTAAACATGCATGTAAAAGGTGTGGGATTGCTGGATTTTCACAAGATAGACGAAGTGACAAAATTAGGATATGACCGCACTACCACATTCAGCGATTCAATAAAACGACGTATTACAAGAAGAGAAGACAGCCGGGAGCTGGCAAAAAAGCGCGAGGAGTTCAAAAAACGCATTCCGGAACTTATATTCAACAGAGTTGTCGTGCATGGAATAAGCAAAGAGCAGGAAAAGGCCATAACCAAGGAATTTCAGATGGAGGACGAACTGTTCAACTACGAAAAGTGCAAAAAGGGATACTACAGCCTTGTTTCAAGCGATATTATAGAAAATGTAATACCACATGCAGTATACAATGAGGCAGATAGTGCATATACACTACATCTTGATGTTACTGTCAACCCTCCATTCTCATTCAAGGTTGGGGCAGGACTCTCTACGGACATATCGAACCAGATATATTTTGGCTTACACTACCGTAACCTCCGCAACCACTCGAAAGAGTTCATACTTGACGGACAGATAGGAAAAGTATATAATAATGTACAATTGTCGGGACGTGTAGACTTTCATGGAGAAATACCACTTTCTCTCAAGATGACAGGCTCATACTCCACAATAGACTACTATAATATGAGGTATCTCTTTTCTAAAGAGAACACAATAGCCCTGAACCACAACAGAGAGATGTTCGCCAAGATAAAGATGATACTGCCGTTCCTCAACCGCAAGAAAGCCGAAATAGGCATTGGAATTGCCGGCATAAATGACGAGTATATGCCTTCAAACATACTTAACCTTGAAAATCCAAACTTCGACCGCAACTATTCAGAACTGTTCAGCAGTTTTCTGCGACTCGAAGGCAACACGCTTAACGCAAAGGTATTCCCCACAGCAGGCAAGTACGAGACTTTGTCGGCACATTTTCTCATAGGCCGAGAAAAATATAAAGGAGTGGTTGATGTTGAAAACAACACTCTTGACCAATCATGGCTACAGATATGCTATACACGCCGTGATCATTTCAAAATTGCATCATCATTATCACTAGGCACATATCTGCAAATATACTACTCCACACGAAGGCTCTCCAGGACATATCAAGCCACAATGATGCAGGTCGGAGCTTTTACCCCCACATTGACAAGCCTTTACAACTATGACCCGAAATTCCGCGCCAACCAATATATCGCAGGAGGTGTAACACCGATAATCAAGCTAAACAGCTTTATTCAGATACGCCCAAGTTTTTATGCTTTTGTACCCTACCGTACAATCATTGAGAACCCCGACGGCACAGCAAGCTACAGTAAAAACAAGTTCAGTTCATTTGAATATATTGCAGACATTACAGCCGCTGTAAGACTTTCAAACATTTCGGTCAGCGCTTTTGTAAATTATTTCAGTTCGCACAAAACAAGCGTAAATGCAGGTATCACACTGGGCTGGTTTATGTTTAATGAACGGTTTATAGAGTAAAAAAGGCTGTTTTTTCAAAAAAAAATCACTTTTTTCTAAAAAAAGTCCACAAATGTTTTGCAGGTTACAAAAAAAGCTATACCTTTGCACACGTCAAACGACAACAACCACAAAAACGGTCTCGTAGCTCAACTGAATAGAGCATCTGACTACGGATCAGAAGGTTACAGGTTTGAATCCTGTCGGGATCACAAAGGAACTCAAATGAGTTCCTTTTTTCTTTATATACCACTCGCAAAAAAGCGGTTGCTCCGTGATTCACATCAGAGAGCAACCTTAACACAAACACAAAATAAAACACGACAAAACTACTATGCAAACATTCACCTGTTGCACCCTTCGGCGCAACACGGAACACAGGTATTCACATATCCGCGAACCGTTTGTGGTGACTTGCAATTATATAACAGAAGCGATTTCCGTTTTGTTTGAAAAATAAATGTTAAAATATAACAAAAAGCTGTTAAAAACGGCTTATTTTTAGTAATTTTGCACTCCCTTAAAAAAAACAGGGTAAAAAACCCCTATTTTCCTGTTTATGTAGGACTTTCATTTACCTTTTTGAAAAAAAGATTACAAACATAAAAATTTTAACATCATGCGACGTTTAGCATTATTTACATTGACAATGCTATTGTTCACCGGTATTGTTTCGGCACAGAAGATCAAGAACAGCTACACCGGTAACGATGGTTTTTCTATCAAGACCCAGGGTTTTATGGGATTCTACATTGACCAGAGTCAAAATCTTGAGAATATCCACCCTGCAGCTCCTACCGGTTTGAATCTTGGCGTAGAGTTCCAGTCATACCAGCAATACCCATGGTTGCAGTACCACAACAACCCCACCTACGGTTTCGGTTTGTCGTATATCGACTTTGGTGCTCCTGAAGTTATGGGACATGCATTGGCTTTTTATCCATATGTAAATCTCAACGTTGTACGCTTGAAACACTTTGAAACAAAGATAAAGTTGGCTACCGGTGTAGGTGTAGTGAGCCGTCACTGGTATTCACATCCCGAGGACATTCACCCGGAAGATTACAACCATCCTGCCAACAACACCACTTTCAGTACCTATTTGAATGTATATTTGAGTGCAGGTCTTAACTTGAATTTCCCTATCACACGTAACTTCGCATTCAACACCGAGTTTGGTTTCTTCCATATGAGTAATGGTAAGACAAGTGTTCCTAACCGTGGTATAAACACTTTCTACGGTGGTGTGGGTTTCATCACTTCGGTAAACCCCGAAGAAGAGGTTGAGCCAATACAATTCCCCGACCTTCCCTACCGTTGGAGTTTGAACTTCACAGGTTCGGCCGGCAAGATGCATTTGGACCGCGAAGACAAGCATAAGTTCCTTATCGCTACATTCCACGCAGGTGCTGTATATAATGTAAATAACTGGTATGCTGTAGGTCCCGGTGTTGATGTATTCTTCAATGACAATGTAAACGTCAATTCCAAGAACGGCTTTTATTGTACAAAGAAGCTGGACGGCAGCGAGATGGAATATACATTTACAGACAAGTTGCGTGTAGGTATAAACGTAAACAACGAATTCCAGTTCGGCCGAATAACAGCAATGCTCGATTGGGGTATATATGTTGTAAACCCTTCAAGAAACTACTATCAGTCATATAATGGTGGCGAAGTATATAAAGAGGTAAAACGTCCTGTAATATACAAGTGCAAGGATGTTGGTGTAGATGATGGTTGGAACTACATCCGTTTTGGTGCAAAATTCCGCGTATGGGACAACCTCTATATTCAGGCCTTGGCAAAGAACCACCTTCACATTTGTGAATACATCGAGTTTGGTGTAGGTTACACAATACCGTTCATCAGCAAGTCAAAACGTCACGATAACAAAATGATTTTCCACAACCGCAAGAACTGGTGGAAAAACTATTGATAAAACAATAAATGCCCGGAATTTTCCGGGCATTTATTGTTTTATGGAACAGCGATAAAAAAGTATTACAGCTTCGACATAAATCGTTCTATATCCACAATAAAACGCACATGCGTTCCTTTTCCTATACAGTTGTCACTATCATAGGCTTCGACATTGAACATCAGCTTGCGTCCTTCTACATTCGTGAGATGTGCCACAGCTTTTATTATAGCTCCAAGTGCCGATGGTCTTATGTGCGTGGTGTTTATCTCTGCTCCTACAGTTGTTGAGCCTTCGGGCAGGTATGGTGCAACGCAGTTCATTGCAGCATTCTCCATTAGTGCAACCATTGATGGTGTGGCAAAGACATCAAGCCCGCCCGAACCGACAGCCGATGCACAATTACCAGGCTCAACAACAACCTTGCTTGTATATTCCAATCCTTCTTTCAACATATCATTCAATATTTATTTGTTCATTCTTTTGCGAAGGTATGTAAAATAGGTAAAGAATAAAAATAATATACACTGATTTTGAAAAAGCATCTTTCCGTTTGTTATAACAATAAAAACAATGGAAAGAGAGAGCATCACATGGTTGCATGAACTGCTTCAAAAAACATTGCTTGCCCTTGGAGTTCCAGACAAGTTCATGCAAAGATACGAAATCCCCATACTGCTATGCATAATGGTTGTTATTGCTTTCATAATAATGGAAGCATCATTCCGTACTACCCTTTTCATGTGCCGGCGCATTGCCAAACGTAGCCGTTACGAGTTTTTCCGGCACATAGTGAAGGGTAACAGACTCCGCAAGATCGGGTACATCACTCCACCGGTTGTGATAGAGGTTATGCTCCCGGTAATGCTTGACAGCAAACCGAAGATACTGGAGTATGCCGAAAAGATAACATGGATATGGTTTGTAGTGTGCGTAGTTATCTCCATAAACACACTGCTTACAGCTATTGGAGAGTCGGCATTCAACAACAGCAAATACCATGACAAGCCAATAAAGGGATTCTTACAGATTAGCCGCATAACAGTTATAATAATTGCAGTAATTGTCACAATATCTATTTTGACAAACAAGTCTCCTGTATACCTCATCGGTGGTTTGGGAGCTTTTGCCGCTGTATTGATGCTCATAGCCAAAGACAGCATAATGGGATTCGTTGGCGGGTTCCTGCTTCTTGAGAACGACATGGTACGCCTTGGCGACTGGATAGAGATTCCAGGCACAGGTATCAATGGAAATGTATTCGATATTTCGCTTACTATAGTAAAGGTACGCAACTGGGACAACACAATAGCAACCATTCCGCCATATTCACTGATAAACCAAAGTTTCATCAACTGGCGAGGAATGAGCGAGAGCGGAGGACGACGCATCGCACGCGGATACACAATAAAGCTCGACAATATAAAGCCATGCAGCGGTAAAATGCTTGAACAGTTGAAAAATATCGACAAAGAACTCGATGATTACATCACAAGGAAACACGAACAGCAATCAAACGGAAAAGTCTGCAACACCGCCAACCCTGACGGTCTCTCAAACGGTACTATCGACACAAACGCCGGACTGTTCAGAGCTTATGCCGATATATATCTGCGCAAGCACCCCAATATACGTAAAGACACTATTATTATGGTACGCACATTGGAAGCTACAGAAACAGGGTTACCCATACAATTCTACTGCTTTACAAATACTACTGAATGGAGCGAATATGAAAGCATTCAATCAGAAATTATGGAACACTTTGCATCTGTGATGCCAATGTTCGGACTCTACCCTTTTCAGACATCAGGAGCGCGTGACACAATAATAAGCGGATTGCTTGAAGGAAACTTCCCGATAGAACGCATAGATGGAATGCCAGAAAAGACCATAAAATGAATAAAAGGAACAAACATTATAAACAATCCACCACGAAACAATAATAATTAACACCATAATGTACAAAACGTACAATAGCAATAGAAAAAAGGCACCATTTTCTGTACATTTTGAACTAATTTTGCAAACGTTTTAGAACAAACATACAAAAATTACATATTAAAATTAACATTATGACCAAAATCAAAGGTAGTTGTGTATTAATCACAGGAGGTGCATCAGGTATTGGAAAAATCATGGGACGTATATCTCTTGAAAAGGGAGCACGTCAGCTGGTTATCTGGGATATTAACGAAGCCGGAATAGCCGCTACCGTAAATGAATATAAGAACATTGGCAATGTAGCCGGATACAGAGTAGACATTTCGGACAGCAAGCTTGTAAAAGAGGCTGCTGAGAAGACAATAAAGGAGTGTGGCAATGTTGACATTGTCATCAATTGCGCCGGAGTTGTTACCAGCAATGCAACATTTGACAAACTTACTACAGAAGAGGTTGAACGCACAATCAAAATCAACACCATTGCTCCAATGATAGTGGCGCAGCAATTCTTTCCAGCAATGCTTGAGCGTAATGTCGGCCACGTATGCAACATCGCATCGGCAGCCGGTATGATATCCAATCCCAGAATGTCGGTTTACGCAGCAAGTAAATGGGGCGTAATAGGCTGGAGCGACAGTGTACGCATTGAGCTGAAGCAGATGAAGAGCAAGGTACGTTTTACAACAATAGCGCCCTACTTCATCAATACCGGAATGTTTGACGGTGTCAAGTCACGCATATTCCCCATTCTCAAACCTGAGCCAACTGCAAAGAAGATCATAAAGGCGATTGAAAAGAACAGGAATTTCAAGGGATTGCCTTTCGGCTACCATTTCATACGATTCTGCCAGGCATTGTTGCCTACCTCAATTTTCGATTATATCTTTGGAGAAGTTGTAGGTATATTCCATGCCATGGACAATTTTACAGGACGTAAAAGCAAATAAAAATGAATATCGAAAACACAACAGTACAGGATATAGAAGAAATTATCAGTGCACAGCACGAGTTCTATGCAAGCAACGCAGCACTGAGCATCAAATTCCGTAAGGAACAATTAAAGAAATTGCGCGATGCACTCAGGAAGTGGGAGAAACCACTCTGCGAAGCACTGTGGAAAGACCTTCATAAGTCGGCCGAAGAGGCAATAATTACAGAACTGAGCATCGTTGCCGGCGAGATAAAGAACCATATCAAGCATATCGGTTGCTGGACAAAGCGTAAAAGAGTATGTACACCGTTGAAAATGCTACCATCGCGTTCACACGTTGTGACTGAACCACTTGGCACAGCACTGATCATAGCTCCATGGAACTACCCCGTACAGCTTTTGCTCAACCCGTTGGTAGGTGCAATATCATCGGGATGTACAGCAGTACTGAAGCCATCTCCTTACGTTCCTCATGTATCAAAAGTCATTGAAGAGATGATTGTTTCCACATTCGACAAGCGATATATTGCTGTTGTACAAGGAAACAGAGAGGTCAACGAAGCGCTGCTGGCAAAACGTTTCGATATAATCTTCTTTA
Organism: Bacteroidaceae bacterium; assembly: GCA_045630965.1. Taxonomy (GTDB): domain Bacteria; phylum Bacteroidota; class Bacteroidia; order Bacteroidales; family Bacteroidaceae; genus HGM04593. The sequence continues at coordinate 97,445 of JAZQTU010000042.1, forward strand.
CAGGCAGCCCCGCACTCGGAAAGAAAGTGATGAATGCTGCAGCAAAGAACCTTACACCGGTAGTTCTTGAGCTTGGAGGTAAAAGCCCATGCATAGTAGACAAGGAGGCCGACATCAAGATTGCAGCAAGACGCCTGGCATGGGGAAAGACACTCAACGCAGGACAGACATGCATAGCCCCAGACTACCTGCTTATACACAAAAGCAGAATGGAGGAGTTCGTTACAGAGTTCGGCAAGGCAGTAAAGAAACTACACGGTGACGACATCAAACAGAGCCGTCATTATGTAAGACTTGTCAATGACAGGGCATTCGCACGTGTAAAGGAATATATCAAAGACGGTAAAGTCGTTTATGGCGGAGCAACAGATGCTAGCGAGCGTTTCATCGAGCCTACCCTGCTTGCAGATGTACCATTGAGCACGCCGGTAATGAATGAGGAGATATTTGGCCCGGTATTGCCAATGATACCTTTTGAAGAGCGCAAAGAAGCAATATCATTCATACGTGAAAGAGAGAAACCGCTTGCACTATATTACTTTGGCAATGCCAAGAACGGCAAAGAGATTATACGCCTTACATCATCAGGAGGTTCATGTATCAACGACGCCATAATGCACATTGCCAACGAGAACATGCCATTCGGCGGTGTAGGAAATTCGGGTATGGGTCACTATCATGGCAAGCTAAGTTTTGAAGCATTCTCGCACAAACGCGCAGTTGTCACCACCCCAACATGGTTAGACCTGCCGTTCCGCTACATGCCCTACAGAATGTTCGGGTTGGTAAAGAAACTATTATAAAACAAAAGGTGATTGCATTGCAATCACCTTTTGTTTATTCTATCATTTAATCAGAACGGAACCGGTGGATTTCCACCGCCTACAAGTTCGGGAGGCAATGATTGTCCCTGGAGGTAATCGGGTAGGTCGGGTACTTCTCCCGAATCCATTGGCATGCTCATATTCATCTTTGAGCCGCGCACTACCGGCATGTCGCCTGGAGGCGGTCCAAGAGTCTCGTCATCAAGGTTCATAAAACGTGCATACTCCTTGCGGAACAAGAGAGGCACATTGTCAAGTCCACCATTACGGTGCTTTGCAATGATAATTTCAGCCTTTCCACGCCAGTCAAAGTCACCATCCTTGTATATATGGAAGTATTCGGGACGGTTTACAAACATTACGATGTCGGCATCCTGCTCAATGGCTCCCGACTCACGGAGGTCACTCAACTGAGGACGTTTACCCTCAATACCTTCACGACCTTCGACATTACGGTTAAGCTGACTGAGCGCCATAATTGGTATATTCAACTCCTTGGCAAGACCCTTCAAAGCACGTGAAATTGTACTGATCTCCTCCTGACGGTTTCCTTTACCGGTATTGGCTGTCATAAGCTGCAAGTAGTCAATGAATATCATCTTCACACCATGCTCACGAACCATTCGACGTGCCTTTGAACGCAATTCGAACACTGACAACTGCGGAGTATCATCAATATACAGAGGTGCATTCTCAAGAGCCACAATCTTACTGTCAAGCTGTCCCCACTCATACTTCTCGAGCTGACCGCTACGTATCTTGTCACCCGGTATCTGACACACATTACAGATAAGACGCTGCACAAGCTGCACATTACCCATCTCAAGCGAGAACATACCACAGGGAATACCTTGGTCGATAGCCATATTACGGACAAGAGAGAGTGCAAAAGCAGTCTTACCCATCGCAGGACGTGCAGCAAGGATAATAAGGTCGGTAGGCTGCCAACCCGAAAGCACCTTGTCAAGACGATGATAACCGGTGCTCAAACCACTGATACCGCTGGTATTCTTTGATGCAGTCATAATTTGGTCATACGCCTGCTTGATTACAGGGTTTATCTGCGTATAATCCTTCTTCATGTTATGGCTCGAAATCTCAAAGAGTTCCGATTCGGCCTGCTGCATCAGTTCCTCGATGTCCTGCGTCTCGTCGAAAGCCTGCACCTGAGTCTTGCTTGTAAAGCGTATAAGGTCGCGGGCAAGCTTTTTCTGCGCGATGATATTCGCATGGTATTCAATATTTACAGAAGATACAACCTTGCTTGTAAGTTGTGCTATATACACAGGACCACCCACCTCATCGAGTGTTCCGTTGCTACGCATGAATTCGGCAACGGTAAGGATATCGATAGGTTTGTCACTGAGGTCCATCTTCTGAATAGCCTCAAACAGCAACTGGTTACGTTTGTCGTAGAACGATTCGGGCTTTAGCATACCACCAAGACGTCCTATTGCATCACTGTCAATCATCAACGCACCAAGAACAGCCTCTTCTATATCAAGTGCCTGTGGCTGCACATGTCCGTATTCACTCAGTTTAGGCATGGATGCAGCCGTCTGCTGACGACGCGGCGCACGTTTCTTTTGTGTATTATTGTCTTCCATATAAAAAGAATACTCTGAATTTTGCAACGCGAAGTTACACACATTCGCATTAATAATCAATAACAGCAATAAAGGCTTTTCAACAAAAAAGGCGAAGTTATCAACGGAAAGGGATTTTTTCACTATCTTCGCAATGCAAAAAACAACTGACAAATGATAAAATTTCCTAATGCAAAGATAAATCTGGGCCTGGACGTTGTTGAGAAACGCCCTGACGGTTACCATAACCTTGAAACGGTATTCTACCCCATTCCGCTTCACGACATATTGGAAATCACAAGGGATGAAGAGTTCTCGTTCGCAATGTACAATGCCAAGTTTGAAGGAAGCGACAACGACAATCTTGTGGTAAAGGCATACAACCTGCTTGCAAAAGAGTATGAAATGCCCAAAGTAAAGATTTCTCTCTACAAGAACATTCCAACCGGAGCCGGAATGGGCGGAGGAAGTGCCGATGCCGCATTTGCGCTAAAGATGCTGAATGAAATTGCCGAACTAAACCTCAGTGATGATAAATTGGAAGAGTATGCCGCATGCCTTGGTGCCGACTGCGCCTTCTTTATCAAGAACAAGCCTGCATATGCAACCGGTATCGGCAATATACTTACACAAATCGACTGCAACCTGACAGGATACTATTTGGTTGTTGCCAAGCCAGACATACATATATCCACCAAAGAGGCATATGCATTGGTTAACCCGATACACCCCGAAAATGCATTGGCCGATATCATAAAGAAGCCTGTTGAAGAGTGGCAAGAACAGATGAAGAACGATTTTGAAAAAAGCGTCTTTGCAAAATACCCGAGCGTAAGAAGAATAAAGGAAAAATTATATGAATCGGGCGCTGTATATGCATCTATGTCTGGTAGCGGCTCGGCATTCTTTGGTATATTCAAGAATGAATGCAATCTGGAAGATATCAAAAGCGAGTTTCCCGACATCTTTTGCCAACAGTGGAAACTGTAACATTAATATGTAAAAAATGGAAACGACCAGGTCGTTTCCATTTTTTACATTTATATCTCTATCTCCAAGCCGTCATAAGCCAGATGCACACCGGTTGGGAGACATTTCTCTATTTTAGCATGCAGACCGATATGGTGCATCATATGCGTGAAATAGACTTCACGCGGTTTCAGAGCATTCACAATTTCAAGCGCCTCGAGCACAGTCTGGTGAGTCTTATGAGGTTTTGAAAAGCGCAATGCATTGATTACCAACACCTCTACCCCACGAAGTTTTTCAAGTTCACCGGGTTCGATATAACTCATGTCTGTTATATATGCCAGTTTTCCGAACCTGTAAGCAGTAATGGCAAACATACCATGATAGACACGCAACGGAAGGACATCGACATTCCCAACCCTGAAAGGCGAGGAATGATCTATTGAATTGAGTGAAATATTTGCAACTCCAGGATACTTCACCTTGTAGAAGCAATAGGGGAACATTGAACGTATCTGCATCTCTGTTTCACGATCGGCATATATCGGGAGTTCTTTTGAACGTGTATACGGACGCAGGTCATCGATACCTACAAGGTGGTCATAATGCTTGTGAGTCATCAACACAGCATCAATTTTCTTTACATCGGCACGCAACATCTGCATGCGAAAATCGGGACCGCAATCAATGAGAATTGTAGTCTCTCCATCTTCAAGCAACGCCGAACAACGTAGACGGGAATCCCGAGGATCGGTAGATATACAGACTTCGCACTTGCACCCTATTTCGGGCACTCCGGTGGAAGTTCCGGTTCCCAAGAATGTGAGTTTCATCGTTTACTCTATTACGTTTACCTCCATTTTCAATTCAACACCGAACTTCTCCTTTACAGATGCAACCACAGCCGATGCAAAATCAAGGACCTCCTGCCCTGTTGCACCACCACGGTTTATCACTACAAGAGCCTGATGCTTATACACTCCAACATGCTCGTGTGGAGTCTCCTTCCAACCACATTGCTCTATAAGCCAACCGGCAGAAAGTTTTACATCACCACACGCCAGAGGATAATTTGGCATTGAAGGGTATTCAGCCAGCAAGGTATTAGCAACAGAAGCCGGAACAACAGGATTCATAAAGAAGCTACCGGCGCTCCCGATCTTGTCAGGCGATGGCAGTTTCGCTTCACGTATTTCACAAACCGCCCTACGAACACTCTCCTGAGTAGCACCTCCTAGCAATTCGACCTTATCTGCAAGGTTACCGTATGCTAGTTTGAAATGCGGTTCTTTTGTCAATCGGTATGTTACATAAGTGATAATATGCTTTCCTTTTTCCTGTGCCTTGAATATACTATGACGATAAGCATACTCGCATTCATCATGCGAAAATTCCTGACAAACAGCATCGTTTATCCTTACTGTTTCAACCTTAACTATAAGGTCACCGGCTTCTACGCCATATGCACCTACGTTCTGCACAGCACTGGCTCCAACCTCTCCGGGGATAGCCGAAAGATTTTCAAGTCCTCCCCATCCCTGTTCTACAGTATACGCAACAAGCTCGTCCCAATTGACACCACTACCGACACGTAACATGATTTCATTCTCATTTTCATCAACAACTTCAATCTCCTTGATTGACGAATGAAACACGGTTCCTTTGTAGTCCTTTACAAATAGTAGGTTGCTACCCCCTCCTATAACCAGCGAGGGAGCATCTACCCCTTTTCCAAGAAATGAGAGCAGGTCATCAACCGATGAAAACTCAACAAAATTTTCAGCAGTGGCTTCTATGCCGAATGTATTGTGATGCAAAAGCGGATATGCACGGAATTCCTTTATCATAATATAATGTTTGCGTTATAATTTACCTTTTGGCAATTATAACGCAAATATAATGTAACCTCACGAGAATTGAAAATTTGTAACTGATTTGATATAAGTATCGGAAAATTAAATTCTGAGAGCCTTTGTTTTACATACCTTTTATAACATACCATACACCAATCATATGACAGATTGTTCCCAAAAGAACAAAGAAATGGAACACAGTATGTATATATTTTACTTTGTGGAAACTATAAAAGACAGCTCCGGTGATATATGCTACCCCCTCACCTACTACCCACAGAAAAGCCGGAAGAGCAACAGCATTATAGAACTGCTTCATTGCAACAACAATTGTCAATCCCATGAGAACATAGCATGCAGTTTCTATTATGCTATGTTTTTTATTCACACTACACAAACTTACGGTAGTTCCGACTATAGCGCACAGCCAACAGAAGATAAATATACCCCATCCCCAGTAACCGACATCGCGCATAGCAATCAGAGTAATAGGAGAATAACTGCCGGCGATATGCCAATATATTGCCGAATGGTCAAGTTTGCGCAGCAGTTTACGCCATTTGCTATCTTGTGGGCATGAGTGATAAAGTGTTGAAAACAGATAAGACGAAAGCATACCGAAAAGGTATAACAGCACACTCGTGATTGACAACGCATCGCCACCATTAGCAACTACCTCCTTTAGGAAAAAGAAGCCTACCACTACACCGCCGATAATACCTGCGGCATGGGAGATGGCATTCCACATCTCCTCCTCTGCTGTATATTTTTTTACTTCGCTACTCATAATGCGCAAATTTACTTAAAACAATCATATCAAAACCTAATTCGAAAACAATTAAGTTTTATACACCTTTTTTAAGACAAAAAAAAGAGCATTTTGTAAAAAAGACAGAGAGCTTCAGCAATAGCTGAAACTCTCTGTCAATATATATGTGGTAGGTATTAAGCGAACCACTTAACATATGCAAAGTCCATACGGTGAGGAAGTTCCTCATGGTTAGGATACATACGGAATGCAATCTTGAATGCACCTGCGTTTGTTGGAGCAATCTCCGCACCGAATGTAAAGATATTACCCTCACGCTGTACAACCTCCAAAGGATATGTTGCAAATACTGAATCATGACCCTTAGCATCAGGAGCCAAAACAACGAGTTCAATTGCAACTGCATTGTCAAGACCCTTCTCGTCAACCTTGACTGTTACATTGTACTTCTCACCGGCTGACATTGCACCGTTCAAGAAGTCCTGATCACCCTCAACAGAGAGTACCTCAACAGCATTCCACTTAGCAGCAACTTCCTCTTTCCACTTAGCGAGCTCACGAACAACCTTAGAGTCGTTTGCTACGAGGTGGTGATAACGTTTAGCCTGCTTGCAATAGAACTTGCTGTAGTAATCATCGAGCTGACGCTTCATTGTGAAGTGAGGAGCAACCTCTGAAATTGACTTCTTGATGCATGCAACCCACTCGTCTGAGTATGCCTTGCCACCACGGTTGTAGTACATTGGCAAAATCTCGTTCTCAAGAAGTGTATAGATTGTAGCAGCATCGAGCTGATCCTGGAACTCCTGGTTCTGGTATGTACGCTCCTCTTTCAAAGCCCAACCTGCACCGGGTTTGTAACCCTCGCACCACCAACCGTCAAGCACTGAGAAGTTGAGGACACCGTTCATGAGAGCCTTCTCACCTGATGTACCAGAAGCCTCGAGAGGGCGTGTTGGAGTGTTCATCCAGATATCAACACCTGATACGAGCAACTTAGCGAGATCCATATCGTAGTTCTCAAGGAAGATGATCTTACCTACGAATTCCGGACGACGTGATACCTCGATAATCTTCTTGATCAAGCCCTGACCTGCACCATCGTGTGGGTGAGCCTTACCAGCAAACAAGAACTGGATTGGACGCTCGGGGTTGTTCAACAATTTAGCAAGACGGTCAAGGTCTGTGAAGAGAAGGTGAGCACGCTTGTATGTAGCGAAACGACGTGCGAAACCGATAACAAGTGCATCTGGGTTAATCTTCTTAACAACGTCAACGATACGCATTGGGTCACCCTGGTTCTTCAACCAATCCTCGCTGAACGCCTTCTTGATGTAGTCGATAAGCATCTTCTTACGTGCAACGCGTGTATTCCATATAGTCTCGTTAGAAATCTTGTCAATTGCGTGCCAGATATCCTCGTTTGACTGGTCGTTGATGAAGCTTGGATCGAAGTTCTCCTTGTAGAGCTTGTCCCACTCAGGAGCTACCCATGTTGGATAGTGAACACCGTTTGTTACATAACCTACGTGGTTCTCTGATGGATAGTAACCCTTCCAGATTTCAGCGAACATATCCTTAGATACCTTACCGTGGAGACGGCTTACACCGTTGATTTCCTGGCAAGTGTTGCAAGCGAATGTTGACATACAGAAACGCTCGTTCTTGTCACCTGCGTTGATGCGGCCAAGGTTCATCAAGTCGTCCCAAGTGATGTTGAGCTGGTTTGCATAACCTCTCATATACTTGCCGAAGAGAGCCTCGTCAAAATAGTCGTGACCTGCAGGAACTGGAGTGTGAACTGTGTAAAGTGAGCTTGAACGTACAATCTCAAGAGCCTCTTCGTAAGTATAACCGGTCTTGATGTACTGTGTCAAACGGTAGAGGTTGCAGAGAGCTGCGTGACCCTCGTTACAGTGATAGATTTCCTTCTTGATACCCATCTTCTCCAAAGCGATCATACCACCGATACCGAGAAGAATCTCCTGCTTCAAGCGGTTTTCCCAGTCGCCACCGTAGAGCTTGTGTGTGATAGGCTTGTCGAACTCGCTGTTCATGTCAAAGTCTGTATCCAAGAGGTAGAGAGGCACACGACCTACATTTACCTTCCATACATTAGCGTGAACATAGTAGTCGATATAAGGAACGTGGATTACAAGCGGAGTAACGCCGTCAGCCTCATATACGCGCTCGATAGGAAGCTGGTTGAAGTTCTGTGCATCGTAGTTTGCAATCTGTGAACCGTCCATAGAGAGTGACTGGCTGAAGTAGCCATAACGGTACAAGAAACCTACAGCACACATATCAACGTTTGAGTCAGAAGCCTCCTTCAAATAGTCACCGGCAAGTATACCGAGACCACCTGAATAGATCTTCAAAACGCTTGTCAAACCATACTCCATACAGAAGTATGCTACAGAAGGACGCTCTGCGTTTGGCTTAACGTCCATATATTTGCGGAACTCTGCATATACAGCCGCAAGTTTATCAAGGACCTTCTTGTCCTTTGAAAGTTCATCGAGTTTCTCAACACCGAGTTTCTCAAGCAAAAGAACAGGGTTACCTGCGCAAGCCTTGTAAAGGTCTTTGTCGAGCATAGCGAAGAGCTCTTTAGCATCCTCGTTCCATACCCACCAAAGGTTACGTGCCAATTCTTCCAGAGGCTTCAAAGACTCAGGAATGTAGGATTTAACATTAACAGTTTTCCAACTTGGTTGGTTTGTGTTACTAATAGCAATCATATTTTAATTATTAAATTAATATTTTCAAATCAAATTCTCTCCTTTGCTGCAGAAAGAGCAAAATCATAAGCTTTGTAGTAGTTCTTTATAAAATGCTTCCATAACGCTTTCTCGGCAAGTTTTGCAACTTTTTTACGGCAGTCAGAGACCTCCTTTTCGGAAAGTTTCGCAAAGGTACAAATTGTTTTTGTAATAACCTCGGCTGCGTCGAAATAATTGCTGTCATTTCTGCATATAACTTCTACACCGTCAGCAAGTTTGCCTTCGCGTCCCAGAACAGAATTAACCCACAGACCAAAACCTGCAAGCTCTGTTGTGATGGTTGGAATATGGAACGCAGCACTTTCAAGCGGAGTATATCCCCAAGGTTCATAGTATGAAGGATATACGCTCAGGTCATTACCGATGAGTACATCGTAATAATCCATGTCGAAAATGCCGTCATTACCCTTGAGGTAACAAGGAACATAAATAACCTTTACCTTATTCTTGCCGCTACGGTTGTCGATGCAGAGATTACGTATAGAGCATGCAATTGCATCCTCATAGAAATTGTGAAGGTTGTGTGTCAGATACGGATTTGGCAATGGAGTATCCCAGCTCTCCTTGTCCGACTTAAGACGTTTTACAAGATCCTCACGCGCAACGTCCGACCATGCAGGAACATCAATGAATGCAACAACATCGCGGTCAAGTTCCTCACATGCATTCAAACGCGCCATTGACTCAAGGAACATATCGATACCCTTGTTACGCATTTCCATACGTCCTCCGATACCTATTATAATAGCATCTTCCGAGATTGTATCTCCGGTGAGAGCCTGAGCAACACGCAGACGGGCTTTACGTGCAATTTTTCTTTTTGCTGTAAAATCCTTGCCTACAGGAACAAAATCCTTCTCAAAGCCATTTTCAAGTATCACATCACATTCACGTTCGAGCAACTGCTTGCACTCGCGTGCTGTAATCTCACTTACAGTGGTAAAGCAGTCAATGTTTGCAGCTGTAACTTTCTCTACAGACTGTTTTGACTCAACATTGAGTTCTGCAGCCATCTGGTCACCGTTGTAACCCTCAAAATAGTCGTACAAAGGCTTGCCGTTGGATGCAATAGAACGACCGATGCTTGTTGCGTGTGTTGTAAAGATTGTACCTACAGCAGGCAGGTGCTTCTTTACATAAAGCGCAGCGTTTCCGCTCTGCCACTCATGAGCCTGCACAACAACATTGCTACCCTGCTTGATATTTGTATTATAGAAACTTTCGATAGTCTTGCCTACAGCATAACCGAAAATCATTGAATCGTCGTAGTCGCCATAACCATGAAGCGAATCAACACCATAGTCATTCCACAACTCACCATAGATAGCATCCTTATCGTCCATATAGCCTGTATAATCGACAAGCACCACCTTTGGACGACCGGGAATTTCCCAGTATCCGCAACGAACGGTCATCTTGTCGTTACAAGCCTTTTTGCGCCATGCGCTCCACAAACGTTTATCCTCTGTAAACAAAGGATTCTCCTTCTCCTTCCACAAATCAGGTCCGATATAAACCGCTGTCAAACCCTCAACCTCGGACAATGTGCGAGCCTTGGTAGAAACGACAGTATAGATACCACCGACCTTATTACAAACCTCCCAACTGATTTCAAACAGATAGTCAGGACGTAACAAATCTTTCTTCATTAATAAAATAATATTCTAATTCTCAAAATCAAGGTATTCACACCTGAAACACCTTATTATAAACAGCAAATGGAGAGAAAGTACCCCCTCTCTCAAAATGAAGTGCAAAATTACAAAATTTTTTCCGAATAACGAAATAATAAAAAAGCTTAAAAACACCAAAAAGAGACAAAATGCTACAAAGAGTAGAACTATCGCCCCTAAAAAAGAGCATAAAGTCCTAAAATGATAAAATTCGATTACAAAGTGAAGACACCATTTCCACTTTTGAATATTCTTTGATTTATTGAGGATAGCAAAAGTACTTGGTAATATACAAAAACAGAGCGATCCGCAAAGATCGCTCTGTTGAATGTTGGATTTATTTTCTATTTACTTAAACTCATCCCAGCTCTTGACCGGCATCTCGTTAACGTCAATCTTGCAGAACGAGCGGATGAACGCACTTGCAAGACGGGCATTTGTTATTAGAGGAATATTGTGGTCAATAGCAGCACGACGGATGCGGTAACCGTTTGTCATCTCACGCTTTGTATGGTTCTTTGGAATGTTGATGATAAGGTCAAACTTGTGATCTGCAATCATCTGCATTACATTGTTCTCAGCATTCGGATCCTCATCGGGCCACATCACCGGAGTTGCGCTGATACCGTTTTCATTCAAGAATTTTGCAGTACCTGATGTAGCGAAGATATTGTAACCCTTCTGTGCAAGGATAGCTGTAGGCTCAAGCAAGTCAACCTTTGACTTGGCTGCACCCGATGATACCATTACGTTCTTTTCAGGAACATTGTAACCTACCGCGATCATAGCGTTGAGCAATGCCTCTTCAAAGTCGTCACCAATGCAACCTACCTCACCGGTTGATGACATATCCACGCCCAATACAGGGTCTGCCTGATGCAGGCGGCTGAAAGAGAACTGTGATGCCTTTACACCGATATGATCGATATCAAACGCTGATTTGTCGGGCTTGTTGTAAGGCGCACCAAGCATGATGCGTGTAGCAGTCTCGATAAAGTTACGTTTCAATACCTTTGAAACAAATGGGAATGAACGTGATGCACGCAAGTTACATTCAATAACCTTCACCTCATTGTTCTTTGCAAGGAACTGCATGTTGAAAGGACCAGATATATTAAGTTCTTTTGCAATTCTGCGGCTGATCTTCTTGATGCGTCTTGCAGTCTCGAAATATATTTTCTGTGCAGGGAACACAAGTGTCGCGTCACCAGAGTGAACACCGGCATACTCAACGTGCTCAGAGATTGCATACTCTACAACCTCACCGTTCTGTGCCACAGCGTCGAACTCAATCTCCTTGGTATCGCTCATGAACTGTGATACAACAACTGGGAACTCCTTGGAAACGTCAGCAGCCATCTTCAAGAACTCATGCAACTCATCTTCGTTGTAGCATACGTTCATCGCAGCACCTGAAAGCACGTATGAAGGACGTACAAGTACAGGATAGCCAACCTTATCAACAAACTCCTTCATATCCTCAAGGCTTGTAAGCTCTTTCCATGCAGGCTGGTCAATACCGAGCTGGTCGAGCATTGCAGAGAATTTATGACGGTTTTCGGCACGGTCGATTGAGAGAGGTGATGTACCAAGGATGGGCACAGCCTGACGATGAAGTTTCATCGCGAGGTTGTTTGGTATCTGTCCACCTACAGAGACAATCACACCACCAGGCTGCTCAAGGTCGATAACATCGAGAACACGTTCCAATGACAACTCATCAAAATACAAGCGGTCACACATGTCGTAGTCGGTAGACACAGTCTCTGGGTTATAGTTGATCATGATTGACTTGTAACCGAGCTTGCGAGCTGTCTGAACGGCATTTACCGAACACCAGTCGAACTCTACCGAAGAACCGATGCGGTATGCACCTGAACCAAGAACTACAACCGATTTATCATTCTTATAATAGTTTACATCGTATCCCTTTACACCGTATGTCATGTAAAGATAGTTTGTAAGTTCGGGATGCTCCGAAGCTACAGTGTTGATTCTCTTTACAGCAGGGAGGATACCGAGTTCCTTACGACGTGCACGTACTGCAAGGTTACCAGTCTCCATGTTCTTCTCGTTCTTGAGAACGAAGCGTGAGATCTGGAAGTCAGAGAAACCAAGCTCCTTAGCCTTGCGCAACACCTCTTCGGGCAACTCCTCAAGTGAGTTGTAACCCTCAAGAACATGCTTGTAATCAACAATATTCTTCAACTTGCCCAAGAACCATGGGTCAATCTTTGTAAGTTCACTGATGCGCTCAACGGTATAACCCTCTTCAAGAGCCGATGCTATTGAGAACACACGCATATCTGTTGGATTAGCAAGCTCCTCATCAAGGTTATCGAAGTGAGTATGCTCATTACCCACGAAACCGTGCATGCCCTGACCAATCATACGGAGGCCCTTCTGGATAACCTCCTCGAAGCTACGGCCGATAGACATGATTTCACCTACAGACTTCATGCTTGAACCAATCTGGCGAGACACGCCTGCGAACTTTGTCAAGTCCCAACGTGGAATCTTACAGATGAGGTAGTCAAGTTCAGGAGCCTTGTAAGCACTGTTTGGAGTACCCATCTCGCCAATCTCATCAAGAGTATATCCAAGAGCAATCTTTGCAGCAACAAATGCAAGAGGATAACCTGTTGCCTTTGAAGCAAGAGCTGAAGAACGGCTCAAACGAGCATTAACCTCAATTACACGATAGTCGTTTGTTTCGGCATTGAACGCATACTGGATATTACACTCACCTACGATACCGAGGTGACGGATAGCCTTGACAGAAATCTCCTGCATGAACTTCACCTGCTCAGGTGTCAAAGAGCATGTTGGAGCAACAACGATAGACTCACCTGTGTGGATACCGAGCGGGTCAAAGTTCTCCATGCTTGCCACAGTAAAGCAGTGGTCATTTGCGTCACGGATAACCTCGAACTCAATCTCCTTCCAACCCTTCAATGACTCCTCTACAAGAATCTGATTAGAGAAGGTGAATGCACTCTCTGCAAGTTCCTTGAAACTATCCTCGTCACGGCAGATACCGCTACCAAGACCACCGAGCGCATATGCAGAGCGCACCATTACAGGAAAGCCGATTCTGTGCGCAGCAGCAAGAGCATCTTCCATGCTTTCAACAGCCTGGCTCACAGGAGTCTTCATTGGGATCTCATCGAGTTTCTTCACAAAGAGGTCACGGTCCTCGGTGTACATGATTGCCTCAACCGATGTACCAAGCACCTTTACGCCATACTTCTGAAGAATACCCTTCTGGTAAAGTTCAGTACCGCAGTTCAACGCTGTCTGTCCACCAAAAGCAAGGAGGATACCGTCGGGACGCTCCTTCTTGATGATTTCCTCTACATTATGTACATCAACAGGAAGGAAGTATACTTTGTCAGCAATACCTTCCGATGTCTGTATAGTAGCGACATTAGGGTTGATAAGCACAGACTGGATACCCTCCTCGCGAAGAGCCTTCAACGCCTGTGAACCTGAATAGTCGAACTCACCAGCCTGGCCGATGCGCAATGCGCCGGAACCAAGTAACAATACCTTTTTCAGTTGTTCTTTCATGATATACTAATATTTGTTATTTATCTATATAAAAACCTCCTGATGAAATGCAAACGCCACATAGATGGAACAGGGGCTTCACAAAAAGTTTTAAATATTTCCGCTAATATATAAAAAAAGTCGTTTCAAACGAAACGACTATAATAAAAACTATAAAAAATAAATATCAACAGTAACAAAAACAGGAGCTAAAGCGGCAACGGAATTTTTATCGCATCCCGCAAAACAGTTGTTTTTATGTACCTCGTATTTCATAATATCAATTTTACGACCACAAAGATAGTAAAAAATACCATTAAATACATACACGAACGGAGAAAAAATCATAAAAAGAGAAAAAGAAACATATAGATGTCAATTCCGCCTCATATATGGTTTATTTTGTACCGAAAATTCTGTCACCGGCATCACCAAGACCGGGAAGAATATAATTTTTCTCGTTCAGCCCCTCATCTACCGAAGCAACATATATGTCAACATCGGGATATCTCTCCTCAACAGCCTTCACACCTTGTGGAGAAGCGACCAGACACATTAGCCTAATGCGTTCATATCCGTCCGCTTTCAGGCGGGAAATGGCATCGCATGCACTACCACCTGTGGCAAGCATAGGGTCGGTAAGGATTACAGCACGGTCCTTATTGGCCGGCATCTTGTAGTAATAAAATATTGGCTGGCAAGTCTCCTCGTCACGATATAGACCAATATGACCGATACGTGCCGACGGTATAAGCTTCATCAAACCGTCAACCATGCCAAGACCGGCTCTCAGGATAGGAACAATAACAACCTTTTTTCCAGCAATCTTTGGAGCATTCATTGTCATGAGAGGAGTCTCTATCTCCTCATATGTCAAAGGCATATCACGTGTTATCTCATAGCCCATCAACATGGAAATTTCCTGAAGCAGTTCGCGGAACTTCATTGTTGAAGTCTCCTTATTACGCATAATACTCAACTTATGTTGTACCAATGGATGGTCAATTATATGTACAGCCATAATAAAATCTTTTTAGTTCATTTTTTGCAAATATACACTACTTGTTATAAAATAACAAAGCAAGATTTGCATATTTTACTTTCCACAACGGCAGAAACAAAAAAAACAAGAGAGCAGCTACCTTGTAGCCACTCTCTCTTTCTATAATTCGGTTATTATATAACTATTTGGTAATGAAAATCACTTAACCAACACCTTATTACCATTTACAATGTAGATACCTGCCTTTGTGAGCTCTGCAATGCGACGACCTGTGAGGTCATAGATTACAGCGTTCTCAGCCTCTGCATCAACATTCTCAATACCTGTAGATGCTGAAATTGCATAAACATTGATGCTTGTTTCACCAGTGCAGTTGATAAGAGCCTTTGCATTATCATTATAAGCAACAGTTGTTGCAGGCAAAGCCTCTGTTGCAACATTTACTGTACCGTCATAAGCTACATTATAGTTGTTATAAACAGTCTCTGTTGCACCGTTCATATCAACAACACCACTTATAACATATACAGACTCGTTACTAAATACAACACCTGAAACCTCCTCAAAATATTGATTTGTAGCACCCTCATCGTTTGCATTTGTAGATACATAGTTTACAGCAAGTGTCTCAGCATTTACAGAAGCGACAAAGACATCGCTTGCACCAACTGCAACCTTTGTTGAATCGAAAGCACAAGTTATACCAAATGTACCAGCAAGATAAATTTCACCATTTTTGATATCCATCGCTACAATTTCCTCGCTTGGTGCATATACTGATGTTGGAACATTTGAGAACTTAACAGACTTTGTTCCAACCTTTGCCAAAATTGCACCTCTCTCTGTGGTACCCATACCGTCGTATTCAAAATCAAATGCTTCGTCACCGGCAGAAGTTGTAAGAACGACATTACCTGTTGCAAGAGCTGCTACATAAACATTCTCACCCTCTACTGCAAAAGCAAAAGATTTGATTGATGTTGAAGGATCACGTTTATCTGAAATAGCAAGACCTGCTACTGCTGAAGCATTATCAAGATTGGCATCAAAAGAGATTACTGATACATTATTGATTAAGACAGCCATACCCCAACCACCAAAATCATAAAAAGCAGATTTTGCTTCAAGCGACAAGTTTTCTTCTATAGTGACATCACCTGTATAATCGAACTGAACATAAATTTTTGAATTATCAGCTACGATTTTTGAGATAGCCACTTTTGTCTTGTCAAACGCATCTACGTTAAGAGCAGCCTCGTAAGAATTCACAGCCAAAAGGTTACCGTTCGCATCGTACTTTGCAATGAAAGCAGCAGTTCTGCTATCTGTCTCGCTATTCTTGACAATCTCATACTTGCCGCTCACACCCTCAATATCAGTGATGTATGCCTCATCTGCAAAAGCACCTGCTACATAAAGGTTGTTCTCAGCGTCAGTTGTGATAGCTGTAATGCTGATTGAACCGTGTAGTGTGATAGCGAACAACTCCTCACCTTTGGCGTTGTACTTTGCAATGTAAGCACCAATCGCCAAAACTTCAGCATCTTTACCTGCAAACTCAAAGTTTTGAGTCTGTGTACCGGTAACATAAAGGTTACCCTCCTTGTCCATTACTGCAGGAGATTTGAAATCTACTGCATCCATTTCACCAACAGCCGAAATAGAAGCATTCCATAGCTGTGCGTAAGTTGCTGTTGAGAACAAAGCAACTGCAATCAATAGTAAAAATTTTCTCATAAATTTTTAATTAAGTTAATAATATCTATTTATAAATCTTATTCCCAATTTTCTATTCCCGGGTTTGCAGCAACAGCGTCCGACGGGAAACGCATTGTGTATCGCTCGTCACCCTGTGACAACACAAACTCTTCGCCCTCAAATATTTTCTTGAGTTCGGGCTGTGTTGTACGGCGCAAGTCGAACCAGCGGTGTCCCTGGAAGGCCATCTCTCTTTGACGTTCTGTTGCGATCTCTACTCTCAAAGCATCCTTGTCCATTGCATCAAGCAATGCTGAATATTCAGGGTATTTTGCAGTAGTATATCGTTTTTGCATCAAAGCTTTGATATATTGCAATGCAACTTCTTTGTCACCAAGTTCATTAGCTGCCTCTGCCGCAATAAGATAGAACTCACCGGCACGGAATGTACAACGCTCCTCGCTCACATTACGTGTCTTGAGCACATATGTCTTCATATTCTTGGCTGTAAAGTACTTTGACTTTCTTGAGTCACCCGTACGGTACAGTGCAATAAGTTCGGGGTTGATGTGTCCTACATTCGTCAAGTTTGATGTTATAACCTGCTCAAGAGCCATAATAGACTCAACCGACTTGTAGTTGGTGGGCAAGATCTTGCTACTATTGAGGTCTTCCAGTTCAGGATATTCTGTAATAACCTTTTTGGCTTCGTTGAATGCAAGTTCCCAATTACCCATGTAAAGTGCCACACGTGCTCTGAGGGCATTCGCTGTTGTTACATTGAAACGGTATGTGAGCCCCTCGTCCCATTTTTTCACATTCATATATACCACTGCAGAATCAATATCTTGCAATATTTGCCTGTAGACCTGTTCAACGCTACTACATTTCAATACAGCATTCACGTCGGCAGCCAACTGTAAGGGAATACCACGTGTTGTGGCCGGTTCACAGTGTGTGTATGCAGGAGCATAGAGGTTCGCAAGCAGGAAGTGCATATAGGCACGTATCATGTAGCTCTCGCCAACCAACTGATTGACTTCGCTCTTTGTAGCCTTGGTAATATTCTCCTTGTGCTCTATGACATAGTTTGCGATGTAGCAGGAGTGATAATATCCACGCCAACCGAAATAGAGCGAAGATGGGTTACGGTTGTAATCGGTCCAGTTCCATATATCGTAATATGAATCGTAGTCCAAATCCTTGAGATCATTTGCATCGGCTGCTATTTCGTCACTGCGCAATGTTGTAAGGCCACGGTCTTCGGGAATTCTTGAATATACATCGGTGAGCAGAGCCCTGTACTCCTCACCGGTTTCTGCAATTACCATACCGGTAGGACGTATATCAAGGAAATCGTCACAACCGGCAAAAAGCAATGCGGCGAATATTATTGTTATATATTTTTTCATACTCTATAATTTACTCTTGTCAAAAACCGAGATTCAAACTGAATATACAACTCTTTGGCAATGGTGTCGCATATGGGTTGCCCATTGTCTCAGGGTCAAGATAGTTGGTATAATCGGTTGCCACCACGAAAAGATTGCGTCCTTCAAGAGATACCGAAGCCGAACGCACACCAATTTTCTTCATCCACTCGCCGTCAAACTTGTATGCAAGACGTATGCTCTGACAACGCAGGTAGCAGCACTTCTTAACCCATGTGTCGAGCATGCCGAACGATGAATAGTTCTCATAGAATGCAATTTCGGAATTGTGTACTCCGTCGTTTGACATCAATGTGGGGAATGTGGTATCCATGTTCTCACTGGTCCAACGATTAAGGATATCCCTGTTGGTGTTCAATCCCCTATCGAAGAACAATGGATTATATGTAGGCTGTACCCTTACTGTTGCACCAAGGTTGAAAGCAAGGTTTACATTCAACGATATATTCTTGTACTCGAATGAGTTCATGAAACCGCCCGACACAAGAGGGTCGGAACTTCCCATATAAGTATACAAGTCGCGCTGCTCGGCAGCAGAAAGCATACTTGCTCCAGAACCGTTCAGTTTGAAGAACTCCTTGGCAGAAACGGCATTACCCTCCTTTGTTACATACAAAGGATAACCGGCATCGTCGAGACCGGCAGTCTTGTAAGCGAAGATTGCGCCTACAGGATAACCCTTACGCGACGGATATGTTGCATTCTCGGCAACGCTCTCCTCCAATACCTTATTAATATTATATCCTACATTGATATTGGTTGTCCACATGAAATTCTTTGTGTATATATTACGTGTTGCAAGGCTCACCTCAACACCCTGGTTCTCCATGCTCGCCCAGTTGATTGTTGTGGATGAGAAACCTGTCTCAAGCGGCAACATACGCATACCGATGAGGTCGGTACTTCTGCGGTAGTAGTAATCGACTGTAAGAGCAATGGCTCTGTCAAGAACAGAGAAATCGATTCCGGCATTCACGTTCTTTGTCTTTTCCCAACGCAAGTCGGGGTTGGGAGCAGTCTCGCTCTGTATTACGTCTTCGGCATATCCCGGGAGAATCTGTGTCTTGTCATACTTTCCAATTAGGAAAGGAGAGGTATTCTTGTCAATATTACCCTGCAAGCCGAATGATGCACGCACGCCAAGGTTGTCAATAAACTCCACGTCACGCAACCATGGTTCCTCCTTCACTCTCCATAAACCGCTTACTGAATACAACGGCAGGAAACGGTACTCCTTTGCAACACCGAACACATCGGAGCCGTCGAAACGGATACTTCCGCCCAATGTGTATCTGTCAAACAGGGAGTATGATGCTGTCGCAAAGAACGATGCGAATGCATTCTCGGTGAATGTCTCCTGATGAAGTATAAATGAATTGGCTATATTCTGTGACGGGAAGATGATTGGCAAGGTTGTCAATGTACGGGGGTCGTATCCGTATGCGGCAGAATAGTTCATATCGGCCTTTACACGGCGTAGCTCTGTACCAAGCATTACTTCGACTTCCTGGTATTTGCCAAGTTCCTGACGGTATTCAGCCATTGTCTTCCATGTCCACTGGAATGAGTTGCTGTTGTTTATCTTATGCATTCCTCCGTCGGGCAGGTATGTAACGTTATTGTAGCGCTTGTCATATTTCTCGTAGCGCATGGCATAACTATCCTCACCGGCATAACGGTCGAGTTTATAGCCGTCGTACTGCAATCCGAGTTGGCTTGTAAGTTTGAAGAGGTCGTTGTAGTTGAACACGGCATCAAACACAGCCATCATTGAACGGTCTGTGCGTATATTGGATGTGTTAGCACGCTCTTCAAGGATATTGAAGTCCAATGCAGCGTCGGCACGTCCTTCTACATTCTTGTCGTAAGCATAATTATTGTCGGCATCATACACAGCCTGATAGGGATTGGCTATACGCGAATAGTATATAGGATTGGTAAAGCTGTTGTAATCGGTCAAATATGTGTTAAGCTTACGCTGGTTGGCAAAAACCGATGCACCCAGCTTCAAGAAACGATTGACTGTGTAATTGGTCTTCAATGTGACATTGAAACGGTTGTTGCCTACACCTTTGACATTACCCTGTTCATCGTTATAACCTACCGATGTATAATAGTTTACCTTTTCTGTCGCACCCGATATACTTATGTTGTACTCCTGGCTCAATGCATCACGCATGAGTATGTCGTTCCAATCGGTGTTTACACCCTTCAACGCGTTGATAGCGTTCTGCGCATCAGGGGACAACGCGTTCCAGCCACCACTCTGGTATGCATCGAGTTCGCCGTACTGTTTGAGCAACTGTGCTACAGAACCTTTTGAACTGCGATAGGAATAACCCGACGTCAACAAGTCAAGTTCCAGGCCCACCTTTTCGGCTGATGTAAGCATGTTAAGACGTCCCAGATCAATATTGGGGTTTACTGTCAGCTTGGTAGATACATTTATCTGTGGCTTGCCTAAGCGTCCTCTTTTAGTTGTTATGACAATGACACCGTTTGCTGCACGTGCACCATAAATGGCTGTTGCCGCAGCATCCTTGAGGACTGTAATATTCTCGATATCCGAAGGATTTATTCCGGCTATAGATGTCTGGTAGATATTGTCGATATCCTTCAATTCCTCCATTGCCGGAATGTCGGTTCCCTCCAGAGGCATACCGTCAAGCACCCACAGAGGGTCCTGTGTTCCGCATAAAGAGGCAGTACCGCGTATCCTTACCTTGACTGGAGCACCCGGCGCACCGTTGGTAACGACTGTGGAAAGACCCGCAACCTGTCCTGCAAGAGCCTGGTCAATATTGGTTATTGAACCTATCTTACCCTCGGAAAGGTCAACTGTTGCAACCGAAGCTGTCAATCGACGACGCTCAATGTTCTGGTAACCGGTAACGATAACCTCGTCGATTTTGTTTGTATTGGCATGAAGGACAATTCTGTAGTCCTGTTTGCCGTCAACAATTTCAACGAATTTATCCTCGTAACCGACAAAAGAGACCATGATACCTTTTGCACCGACAGGATACTGCAACGAGAAATCGCCGTCGATACCTGTAGCTGTTCCTATCATCGGGAAATCCTTATCCTCGAACTCCACGGTTACCGTAGCACCGACAAGAGGGGTATTGTCAAATTCCCCATCAAGCACCTTGCCTGTTACTGTCCGTACCTGAGCAAACAGCGTTAGTGGGAAAAGGAGAAATATAAAAATCCAAAAGTGTCTGTTCATAGTATATACGTTCATTATTTCTGAAGGTCAAGAGCGTCCTGTATGCGGCTTATCAAATCCTCATAATGCATTTTGGTAGCCTTGTTCTTTATCTTTGACCTTTTCTTGAGCAACTTGAGCACCTTCATCAACTCTCCACGCTTCACGCTTATGGCATCACTTGTACGGTCAATCTGTGAAGAGCTCATCTTGATTGTTCGAGGTGCAGAAGAGAGTCCTCTTTCAATCATGCTCTCCTCGCAACAGATGCATCTGTTGTGTGAATCATCGAGCATAGGATGAGTTTCGTACATGTCGGAAATGTTCTTGTTCAGTTTCAAGCCCTGATCTTCCGAAGCAGCTGTTATAAGCGCATCGACAAAGCTCTTTTGCAGGCTGCGCTGCATTACGTCGAGTTTACGTTTCTTTTTGGTCTTTGAGAAGATGTGGTTGTGAAGCATATCCATCATGTCGTATGCTGTGAATGCCTTTCGGCCGTTTTTGTACTCGTTTTCGAGCATACGGAGGATACGTTCGTTGTGCAAGAGGTCCCACAACACATAGTTCTGCTGGTTACGCAATGCCATGTGAGGATGTTCTTCCATGACACCGACAGGAGTATTACGCAAAATATATGTATAGTCGGTCAATTCTGCGTCGAAAAGCCATTCAGGGTATGTGAGTACCTCATCCATAAGGAAACGGACAGCGTCTTTCTGACGTTTCTTCTCAACGAACTGATAAGTCTTGCGACCGTCACCCACAACTGTATTTTCAAGGTAGATACCTCCGATGTTGGCCATTACATGGTAGTGATAGAGGCTCCACTGGAACAACACGCCTGAATAGAGCTTTGCAGCATCGTCGTATGTCTGTGAAGGCTCTCCGGTTGTGGTCCAGTCCACGATGTTAGGAACAATTCTCTTGAGGTTGGCTATACCAAGACGGGCAGCTTCCATTGCATTGTCACCGAGGTCCTCGCTCATGGCACGTGGGTCGATTGCTGTACGCGCAGCCTGAGTCTCGCTATATCTGTACAAAGGAGCATCGTGTTTCTTGAGCAACTTTTCAAGTTCAACCTTGGCAGTCTCTTCGGTAGGATACCAGCGGTAACCCCACTCTATCGCCATCAGGTCATAAGGACCGATATGCGGAGAGAGAACCTTTACGCCGTCCTTTGGCTGTGCGATATAATTGAAACGTGCATAGTCCATTATAGATGCCGATGTACCACCGATTTTTGAAGTAAATTCAGACGATCTCAATGATTTTACTGAATATGCAGCCGAAGCTCTCATGTTGTGGCGTAGACCAAGCGAGTGTCCTACCTCATGGCAGGCAACAAAACGAGCCGCGTCACCCATAAGGCTGTCGGGAAGACGGAAGTTACGTGCTGCAGGGTCAACCGCTGCTGTCTGTACAACAATCCACTCCTTGAGCAATGACTGTACATTGTGCCACCAGATGATGTCAGCCTCGAGAATTTCACCCGAACGGGGGTCTATTGTTGACGGTCCCATGGCATTCGCCTTTGTTGAAGCCGCATGTGTAAGAACCGAATATTTCATGTCATCACCTTCGGCAGCAATACTGTCGGTGTATTCAGCCACCTGAACCGCATTCTTGAAACCGGCTTTCTCAAAAGCCACATTCCATTCAAGTATACCCTCTTCAATGTAAGGCATAAGGTGCGCAGGCATTGCCTTATCGACATAGAAAACAATGGGCTTTACAGGCTCAACAAGATCGCCTCTCATGTAAGCCTCCTTATCCGAAGGCTCCAAACGCCAGCGGGTAATGTAGTGTTTACGTTCCACAGACTGCTGTTCGTCGGTGTACTTCAAGTTAGAGACAGAGAAATATCCCACACGGTTGCTCTCCTCACGTGCCATCATTGGCTCTTCGGGAAGGAGAGTAAGAGTTGAGCTGACAACTGAAGTTATATATATGCTTGCATTGCCTTCGATTACCTTTGTGGTGAGTTCGGCTGTTGCTGTAAGGTTATTTTCAAAAGCCTTGATATCAATTATGCGTGAAAGGTCCGAAATTACACTTGTACCCAAATTGATATTGTTGAATAGGTCATTGATACAGTTGTTTGAACCATTGAAAAGTTTGTTCACCTGGAATACTACAGAGTTCTTTTCGGGAGATACTGCATCGATTTTGAAACGTGCCATAATAGGGTTCACATAGTTGTCGTCAACAGACGCCTTTATCAGGTTTTCCTCGGGCACTTCGGGGGTAATTCTTTTCTGACGGATAGTGATGTTCTTGAACAGAGAGTCAACCTCGAATGTCAAAGTCTGGTTCTGATATACGATACCTTTGTTTACACCGGCCTCATTGAGTTCCTGCTGTACCTTTTGCATACGGTTGGTCACAAGGAACTCACGTCCAAGCAATTCTACAGGCATCTCCACATAGTAGGTATCAACCTTGCATATTACATCAACAACCGAATTGCATTCAAAATGCTCTCTGCCGGTTATTTTTGTATAGATTGAATCATTTTTTGATACAATGTTATTCTCTGTAGAAGGCATATTTTCCTTCTGCATATCCATAGCAAAAGTACTTTCGCATATTCCCATTGCAGAAAGCATTGCCATAGTTGCCAACAAAATTCTGTTTTTCATATTTATAGTTTTTTTATTGTCTTTTTTTCACTGAAATCCGTGTTTTTCAAGCACTGTTTAGAAGAATTTACAAAATTACTAAAAAAAATAAATATATACAAATTAGAAGTTTAGATACAAAAAAACTTTGGACTTTAGTGTTACGTTTGATCATTTTGCATTGTTAATACAATTTAATTGATAAAAGGGGGAGAAAGAATGGGAAAGTTCACAAAGATTACATGCGTCATATTCCTGTTGTTCATTTCATGCAATGCATTTTCACAAATTAACGCAACTGCAGGAAGCAGACCAAAGGTGGGACTTGTATTGTCGGGAGGCGGAGCAAAAGGAGCAGCCCACATAGGCGTACTAAAGTACATAGAAGAGGCAGGATTCCTATAGATTATATTGCAGGTACCAGCATGGGTTCTATTGTAGGCGGAATGTATGCACTGGGATACTTATTGTGGTAAAATTTAACAATTTGTTTAGCGAAATGCTGTTCTAAAAAATCATAAAATATTAATTATAAATATTTTATATCGGTTGTACTATCTCTTAAAAAGAGATTGAATCTTAGCGACACATTAATATACAGTGCGAATCAGCCGAAAGGTTCTTCGGCTGATTCGTACTGTATAAATTTTAATTATAATTGCTTATAGATTTTTATAGAACTCCACTACAGCCTCAATGCCTTTGCGGAAGATATCAAGGTTGAAATTCTCGTTGGGCGAGTGGATTGCATCGCTCTCCAAGCCGAACCCCATCAGAATTGTCTTTACACCGAGAATCTTTTCAAAATCGCTGATAATAGGAATACTACCACCACGGCGCACTGCAAGAGGTTTCTTGCCGAATGCCTTCTCGAAACCCTTCTCAGCAGCTTTATAAGCCGGGAGAGTTATAGGACACACATATCCTTGACCACCATGCATTGGGGTAATCTTCACCTTAACGCTTTCTGGAGCGAGCGATGCAAAATAGTCTACGAACATCTTTGAGATTTTCTCGTGGTCCTGATGTGCCACCAGACGACACGAAAGCTTTGCGTATGCCTTTGACGGCAACACGGTCTTGCTACCCTCTCCTGTATAACCGCCCCAGATACCGCATACATCAAACGCAGGACGACAGCTGTTACGTTCAAGAGTTGAATACCCCTTTTCACCGCGCAGGGCATTCACTTCAATTGCAGCCTTGTATTTTTCCTCATCAAACGGAATTGATGCGAGCATATCACGCTCTTCTTTTGACAGTTCCTCGACATCGTCGTAAAAACCGGGAACGGTTATACGTCCGTCAGCATCAATCACTTTTGATATCATTTCGCAGAGCACTGTTATAGGGTTAGCCACAGCTCCGCCGAAGTGTCCGGAATGAAGGTCACGGTTAGGACCGGTCACCTCTACCTCCCAATATGCAAGACCGCGCAAGCCGGTTGTAAGCGATGGCAATTCTGCGCCAAGCATGCTTGTATCGCTGACAAGGATGATGTCGGCCTTCAAAAGTTCCTTATTCTCCTTGAGAAACGCATTAAGACTTGGAGAGCCAATCTCCTCTTCACCCTCAAAAATAAATTTTACATTATGGTTAAGCAAGCCGTTCTTAACCACATACTCGAACGCTTTCGCCTGAATCATCGCCTGACCTTTATCGTCGTCGGCACCACGTGCCCACATACGACCATCCTTCACAACAAGTTCAAAAGGATTGGTATTCCACAGTTCAAGCGGTTCCACAGGCATAACGTCGTAATGCGAATAGACCAGCACTGTAGGTGCCGAAGCATCGACTATCTTTTCGGCATAGACAAGTGGATTTCCGGTAGAAGGCATCACCTCTGCCCTGTCCACACCTGCCTCAAGCAGCAGTTCCTTCCAACGGTTGGCACACGCCACAATATCACCTTTATGTTCAGTCTTTGCACTGATACTTGGAATACGTATCAACGATGACAACTCATCAATAAAGCGCTGTTCATTTTCCTGTATATACTTCTTTACTTCCATCTTGAATTATTCTTTATAGATTTACGTTTTTGCGAAGATAGGAAAATATTTGATAATTATCAAACACAAAAATGGTGCACAGTTTTTCTGTGCACCATTTTATATAATAGGCGGGTTATGTATTACTTAACGATAACTTTACATACCTTTTCACCTGCGATTACAACGTATACGCCACGTGCAACGCTTACCTGAGCCTTGCCCTCTGAAACAACCTGACCAGATGCGCTTACAACTCTTACAGAGCCTGCATATCCCTCAACAACGATCATTCCATTTCCAGCGCTTACACGTACATTGTCAACTACAGCGCTGTCAACACTTACATCTTCAGCCTCTTCAAATACTGCAAATACGTCTACGTCAGATGTAACTTCAATATCCATGCTCCATTTATCAACAGGTGCTTCAAGTTCAATCTCTTCGTCACCGCACTGTACGTATGTCATGTTATAACCCTCAGCAGCTGTTACAACAACACGTACCTTTGTACCTGTAATAACTCTACCGCTGATTTCATTACCCTCTTCGTCATAGTAAACAATTGTACCTTCTCCCAAAAGATCAGAGGTCAACTGATACATCGGTGCAAAGTTTGCAACATAGTCACGGTTTTCAGTAATTGCAGTTGTTGTGTAAACAGCGTCGGTACTTACAACCTCGCCATTCAATGTCCAGTTAACAAAAGAGCACTTTTCATTAGCAACAGCATTCAATACAACTGTCTGAGTTCCGTCAGCTTCCACAGTAGTAGTAATGACACCTTCAGAACCTATGTAAACCTCACCGTTAACAGCGTCTGATGAAGAAACATTGATACGATACTTTTCACCGGTATCAACACGCAATATCATATCCAACAAGATACCGCAGTTACCTGTGATATCAGGATAGCCATCGGGCACGAGTGCATCCCAAGCTATAACAACACGCAAACGATAATCACCTGCCTTGAGTGTCTCAGGCAACTTGAATGCCGGCAAACCCATACCACTTCCGTATTCATTGGTATAAGGAGATGTACAAGCGTACTGTGAACTTGCAGATTTACCATTGATATCTTTACCACCTAAATAGTTGTAAGTTACCAACTCACCACCTGTTGTACCGTCATTGTTTGCGTCGGTATTGAACTTCTTGTCATTGTCATAATCAACGTATGCATAAGCATGCATCCACTCTCCTTTCCATTCAAATTTAGGGAATGAAATGCAAGAACCTGGCTTAACATAAAGGATATGGCTCTGAGTACGGTTAACATAAACAGGACCTTTACTGTCAGTTGCCTTTACATCGAGAACTTCAAATCCGTTTGAAATCTGGAAAGAATCCAACCAACGGCTACCATAGTTTTTACCTGGATATGTTGAATATTCAGTTTCAACAACAAGTTCTTCATAATTAGCTACATATTCAGCAGACTCTGTAACAGATACTCTAACTGACTTTTCTGTACTTACAACCTCGCCACCCTTTGTCCAGTTTACAAATTCATAACCGCTGTTAACTGTAGCAACAAGATTAGCCATAGAACCTTCAACAATTTCAGCTGATTCAGCACCGTTAACGGTTACTGTACCACCCTCTGCTGGAGAAGCAGAAACTGTGATAGTATACTTCACACGCTCAGGAGCAGCCTCTGCCTCTGTTGGCAATATTGTAAATACTGAAGAGACGTTGCTGTTATAGTAATCGCCACTTGCGCCATCGAAAGAACCTGTAGATTTAACTACGATAGGACCGTAAACATCAACAAATTTACCGTTGTCATATCCACGATATCCCCACAAGTGAACGTAACCGAACAACTCGTCAGCAGTTGCACTTACATTACCGTCGATATTAATCTTTGAAATTTCGAACTGTGTAACAGCACTTGCGCTTGTCTCAAGACCTGTCAAACTTTCGTTATCCAACCAAGGCTTGCCACCGATTGTAGGATATGCAAGATAGTATGCTGTGTCAGATGTCTTGAACATATACTTTGCAGCATTCTCGTCATATTCACAAGTAAACTTAGCCTCTTCGGGCAATTCCATACCCTCGCTGTATGCAGCCAAAGCCAACTCACCATTATTATTATACATATAATAGTCGCTCCATCCACGAGAGATGAATGAGTAAGACTTGCCAACCTGTGGCATTGTCAACTCATCGCTTGAACGGTAGATTGCAATAGCAGACTCAAGAGCAAGTGCGTTCTCTGCAGAAGGATTAGCCTCTGCAGCATCAATAGCAGCCTGCAATGCTGCACGTGGAGCTTCAGCAGGATAACCTATACCCTTTTTAGCGATAAGGTTCTTTGCTGTCTGCAAAAGTTCTACAGCATCAAAGTTTGCCTCTGCCATGAGCCAATCCAAAGTAAAGTTGTAGTAAGCGAGGTTAAAACCGTCATCTCCAGGAAGGTTGCTGTCCCACTTACCTTCCTCAACGATGATACCTATTGTGCCGTCAGCAAGAACCTGCAATGTTGAATATGCAGAATATCCCTCGTATACGCAACGGCTGATAGGCCATGTCTTACCACCATCAAGGCTAAGATATACAGTAACGTTTTCACGTGTTGAAGTGCTGCCTGGCATTGAGTGGATTAGATAATACTTGCCATCTGCCTCGTATGAAACAACATCACCGTTACATGCAGGGTCATTCAAGTTTGAATTCACAGCTGCATTAGTCCAAGTTTCACCCTGGTCGTAAGATCTTGCCATGAGACGTGAACCTTTGTTGCGGTTCTTGATACTCATAAGGAGGTCACCATTCTCAAGCTCAACGATTTTAGCTTCATCACCGTTTGAGCAAGCGCTCATAGAAGAAACATTCCATGTTGCACCGTGGTCGTCAGAATATACTGCGTAGTTGTTCATTGCACCACCCCATGAATTGTCGTTACGCGCAGCAACGACAAACATCAGACGGCCGGCTTTTTCACCTTTCTTCAACTGTACAGCACTACCTGAACCTGCAAACATACCGATCCATGAACTCTTTGAACCGTAAATGCCATTGTAGATAGACTCTGAAATGTCTTCAGGAGTTGTCCATGTAACACCGTTGTCAGAACTTTCTGACTTGTAAAGGCGCAAAGGATAAGATGAATTTGATGCCCAAAGACCAACGCAATTGCTACCGTAATTCTCATTACCTACAAATACTGTAACAATCTTGTCTGTTTCTGCATCATAAACAACTGCAGCATCGCCATAAGTGTTTCCTGCTGATGCATCACACTGTGCGATAGTTACCATGTCACTCCAAGTTTTACCACCGTCGGCACTTGTCTTGGCAACAACGCTGATTTTGTTTGGAAGGTCACCCAATTCACTTCCACGCTGGTCGGCAATAGCCACCAGTGTTCCATTGGCAGTCTGTGTCAATGCTGGAATACGATAAAACTTTGACCCGGCTTCATTCATTGTAAAGACAGGATACCTGGTCAAAGCATCCTGAGCCATTGAGAATGTTGCTGTCATCAACAGAACCAACATACTCAAAAAAGTAAACTTTCTCATACTTTTATTAATTTAACAGTTAGTTAATAGTTGTGTCTGCAAATATAACACTTACAAACATTTTTCCTTAACTATTAATAAAAAATTTTATTAATAATTCAGAATTCATTATCTTTACTCAAAAGAAGAGCTATGAACGAGAATATCGAAGATAAAATAAAAGCGGAATGTACCAGACTTTGGAAGGAGGCATTCAAAGACAGCGACGAGTTCATTTCACAGTTTATAGAGCATCATTACTGCGAGGAGAACATGCTCTACATTGAAAATGACGGTAAGTTGTCATCTATGCTTCATACAATTCCTTTTGAACTGAACGGAGCACCTGTTGCATATATATACGCTGTTGCTACAGACAGGAAAGAACGTGGCAAAGGACACGCCACAAAGCTTATTCAAAAAGCTATTGAAAAAGCAAAGAAAGAGGGTTATAAAGCAATAATAACACTACCGGCAAGCAAAGGGCTAAAGAAGTTCTATTCGTGCTTTGGATTCAAAGGTGAGTATGCGGTAAAATTTGAAACACCTGACAATTTTGATTTTGGAACAGGTGAAAGCAAAAAGGATATAGCAACTGCTATTATACTAGACAACGACATGCAACTGCCAGCAATATTCAACCTCAAGAAATAAGTAAAAGAGACACAGTTGCAGTGTCTCTTTTACTATGAGCCGAGTTGGGGACTCGAACCCCAGACCTACTCATTACGAATGAGTTGCTCTACCAACTGAGCTAATTCGGCAATTTATTTCATAAATTCCCGCATTTTCGGCGGCGCTCGTTGAGTGAAAACAAAGTTTTCCCACTCGCTGGCACGAAAATATTAGACAAATGTGCGGCACGAAGATACAAATAAAAAATATCTGTCAAAAAATATTCTCAAAAAAAATGAGGACAGCCAAAACAAATAGGCTGCCCTCATAAAGAAATTCATTCCAAATTTACTTTGCTACTGCCTCGAGGCGCTTAAGTATAACGAATACGAACAGCGCTGCGAGCAGACAGATACCTGTCAATACGCCCCAAACAACTGTCAAAGAAGCACCCCACATAAGAGCTGGAATAGCAACAAGGAAGTTACCGATAGCTGTAGCTACGAACCAGCCACCCATCATCATACCCTTGTACTTTGGAGGAGCAACCTTTGTTACGAATGAGATACCGATAGGAGAAAGCAACAACTCTGCGAATGTAAGTACGAGGTATGTTGAAATCAACCAGTTGGCAGAAACATCAGCCATATGCAAAGGCTGGCCGTCAGCACCCATTTCAGGAGCAGGCAAACCGAGTGAACCGATAGTAAGAAGTACATAAGCTGCAGCTGCAACCAACATACCCAACGCTATCTTCAAAGGAGCTGAAGGCTCTTTACCCTTCTTTGCCAAAGCGCCGAAGATCGCAATTGAAACAGGAGTCAAAGCAACAACGAAGCATGCATTGAACTGCTGGAAGATAGGAGCGCTAACCTCTGTTACATCGGGCAATGAGTTGTACTTGTAAAACAAAGCTGCAATAGCAGCAACAACGATTGCACTTGCAATAGCTTTACCCTTTGCAGTCTTGCTCTGGAAAAGACCGAACAAACCATAAACAATGAATATAGCAAATACAAGGTTTGTTACATCAAAAGCCATGCTCTGTATGCCTGTTGATGTTGTAGCTGTATAGTCACGTGCAAAGAATGTCAATGTAGAACCGTTCTGGTGGAATGCCATCCAGAAGAAGATTACCACTGCAAACACGAGGCAAAGACAAACGATACGTTCCTTTGTCTGCGCAGGAGTAAGTTCGTCCACATTATTGTTACCTGTTGCAACGTCAGCCTTGCGACGGTCGGTATGGCTGAATGTACTACGGAAAGCATAATATATAGCCATTGAAACAATAAGAGAAGCACATGCAACAGCAAAAGCAAAGTGATAAGAATCTGCCTCGCTTACACCAAGAGACTTCTGAGCCCACTTCATGATTTCAATAGCTGCTGTAGGAGCGAACATCGCACCGATGTTGATAGCCATATAGAAAACGCTAAAACCGGCATCACGCTTGCTTGCATATGCAGGATCGTCATAGAGGTTACCTACCATTACCTGGAGGTTACCCTTGAAAAGACCGGTACCAAGAGAGATGAGCAACAACGCACCTGCCATTGCAACGATTGCGATTGAACCCTCACCAAGTGGCAAAGAGAGAAGTACATATCCAAGGAACATAATGGTAATACCAATTGTCACCATCTTACCGAAACCGAACTTGTCGGCAGCAATACCACCGAACAAAGGCATAAAGTAAACCAATCCGAGGAAAGTTGAATAGATTGTACCGGCAGCACCCGACGAGAAGCCGAAATTAGCCTGCAGGAACATTACAAACACAGCCAACATAGTGTAGTAGCCGAAGCGTTCACCTGTGTTGGCAAGGGCCAAAGCCCAAAGACCTTTAGGATGTCCTTCAAACATAGATAAAAAATTAAAAGGTTAATAAATCATTCATTCCAATCACTGCCCGGCGGCACCAGCCGACAAGCACAAGACAACAGAAACTCCCATTGTCAAAAAGTCATTTTTCACACCACGCACAACCCATTTCCTGACATTTATCCAGCAGACAACTACCGCAAAAATCAAAAACAGAAAACAAAATTGCACAATTAGCGAAAAATATCCGCGAATATAGTCAAAAACAATAAGTAATGAAAATTTAGAGCCAAAAATTAAAACAAAAAGAGAATTTACACACATTCAAGCCAACAGAACATAAAAAAGAAAGTGCAAAAACGTTAACAAACAAAGAATAGCACACCAAAGCACACCGGGTGCAATTAGTTTACAATATGTCAAATGCAAACTTGCATCTTTACATCAAAAAGCAACAACAAGACAGTTGACAAATATCTTTTATTAATAAATATATTGACTAAAAACCTTATTTCATTTGCCTTTTAACAAGGATTTGCTTATCTTCGCAAAAGATTAAGAATAACCCACAAATCACACATAAAATGAGCGACCAGAGATACATGATGCGCGGAGTTTCAGCATCAAAAGAGGACGTACACAACGCTATCAAGAACATTGACAAGGGACTTTACCCAAAGGCTTTCTGTAAGATAATCCCAGATATTCTCGGAGGCGACCCTGAGTATTGTAACATAATGCATGCCGACGGCGCAGGAACAAAATCGTCTTTGGCATATTTGTATTGGAAGGAGACAGGCGACTTGAGTGTTTGGAAAGGCATTGCTCAGGACGCTTTAATTATGAATATTGATGATCTTCTTTGCGTTGGTGCAACCGACAACATTCTTGTTTCATCAACCATCGGCCGCAACAAGTTACTTGTTCCGGGAGAGGTTATTTCGGCAATCATCAACGGTACTGACGAATTGCTTGCAGAACTCCGTGAGATGGGTGTAGGCGTTTACGCTACCGGTGGCGAGACTGCAGATGTCGGTGACCTTGTACGCACAATAATCGTTGACAGCACTGTTACTTGCCGCATGAAACGTAGCGATGTCATTGACAACGCAAACATTGCAGCAGGCGATGTTATTGTAGGTATGGCATCATACGGACAGGCTACATACGAAAAAGAATACAACGGCGGTATGGGCAGCAACGGCTTGACATCGGCACGTCACGATGTATTCAGCAAGTATCTTGCAGAGAAATACCCTGAAAGTTATGATTGCGCGGTTCCTGAAGAGTTGACATACTCAGGTGGTCTAAAATTGACCGACGAGGTTGAGGATTCTCCACTCGATGCAGGAAAGCTCGTACTATCTCCAACACGTACATACGCTCCTATCGTAAAGAAAATGCTCGACGCATTACGCCCTGAAATCCACGGTATGGTACACTGCTCAGGCGGTGCACAGACAAAGGTTATGCACTTTGTAGAGAACAAGAGGGTTATCAAAGACAACCTCTTCCCTATTCCACCGCTATTCAAGACAATCAAAGAACAGAGCGGTACAGACTGGGCAGAAATGTACAAGGTATTCAACATGGGCCACCGTTTGGAGGTTTATGTAAAGCCTGAACACGCAGAAGAGATTATTGCCATCAGCAAGAGTTTCGGTGTCGATGCACAGATTATCGGACGCGTTGAATCTGCAGAAAAGAACGAACTGATAATTGAAAGCCCATACGGTACTTTCAGATACTGATAACATTTATGCCTTGTACCCCAAGGCATAAATTGCAATAAGAAAATATCAATTTGCTACAAATGGAGAACAACTCGCTACTGATTAAGCTTAATGACCTTGAAGCACGCTTTCAAGAGATTTCGACATTGATAACCGACCCGGCTGTCGTTGCCGACATGAAACGTTATGTTAGGCTCAACAAGGAATACCGCGAACTGGAGTTGATTCTCGATGCACGCAAACGATACATCCATTTGCTCACTTCACTGTCCGAAGCCAAAGACCTGCTTGCTAATGAAAGCGACAGCGAACTACGCGAAATGGCACGTGAAGAGATTGAAATGTGCGAAACGGAAATTCCAAAGACCGAAGAGGAGATAAAGCTGTTGTTGATTCCGGCCGACCCACAGGATGACAAGAATGCGATTCTTGAAATCAGAGGCGGAACCGGTGGTGACGAGGCCGCAATATTCGCAGGTGACCTGTTCCGCATGTACAGCAAGTATTGCGAAAGCAAAGGTTGGCGTATTGAAGTTTCAAGTTGCAGCGAAGGTACATCGGGAGGATACAAGGAGATTATCTGCACTGTCACAGGAGAAAAGGTTTACGGCACTTTGAAATACGAGTCGGGAGTACACCGCGTACAACGTGTACCGGCAACAGAGACACAGGGACGCGTACACACTTCGGCAGCATCGGTAGCTGTACTGCCCGAAGCCGAAGCTTTCGATGTAGAGATAACGGAGAGTGCAATCAAATGGGATACATTCCGCTCAAGCGGTGCTGGAGGTCAGAATGTAAACAAGGTGGAATCGGGAGTACGTTTGAGATATCCATGGCTCAACCCTGAGACAAACCAGATTGAGGAAATTCTCATTGAATGTACCGAGACACGTGACCAACCCAAGAACAAGGAGCGTGCGTTGGCCCGTTTGCGCACACTCATATACGACCGTGAGCACCAGCGCTATGCCGATGATATCGCGAACAAGCGCAGGACAATGGTATCGACAGGTGACCGTTCAGCCAAGATACGCACCTACAACTACCCGCAGGGACGAATAACCGACCACAGAATAAATTATACGATATACAACCTTTCGGCTTTTGTCAATGGCGATATACAGGATTGCATAGACCACCTTATAATTGCAGAGAATGCCGAGAGAATGAAAGAACAGGATTTATAACAAATTAAAAGAATACACTATGAACAGACAGGAACTTATCAAGCAAATCAAGAAGAAACGTTCATTCCTTTGTGTAGGACTCGACAGTGACATAAAGAAGTTGCCGGCTCACCTGTTGAACAGCGAAGATGCTGTTTTTGAATTCAACAAGGCTATAATCGACGCGACTGCACCATATACTGTTGCATACAAGCCAAACCTTGCTTTCTACGAAGCTTGCGGTGTAAAGGGATGGATAAGCTTTGAAAAGACCGTTAATTATATTAAGGAGAACTATCCTGAAATATTCATCATTGCTGATGCAAAGCGTGGTGACATTGGAAACACATCATCACTCTACGCACGTTCATTCTTTGAGGAGATGAAGGTTGACTCAATCACCGTAGCTCCTTACATGGGCGAGGACAGCGTTAAGCCATTCCTTGCATACGAAGGTAGCTGGGTTATTGTACTTGCCCTTACATCAAACCCAGGTTCGCACGATTTCCAGTTGACAAAGGACGAGAACGGCACAATGTTGTTCGAGAAGGTTCTGGAGACATCACAGAAATGGGGAAGCGACGAGAACATGATGTATGTTGTTGGCGCTACACAGGGTAAATCATTCGAGAACGTACGTCGAATTGTTCCCAACCACTTTCTCCTTGTACCGGGTGTAGGAGCACAGGGTGGCTCACTCGAAGAGGTATGCAAGTATGGTATGAACGACGATTGCGGTCTGCTTGTAAACGCAAGCCGTGCCATCATCTTTGCCGACAACAGCGAGAACTTCGCAGCTGTAGCAGCAGAAAAGGCAAGCGACTACCAGAAGCAGATGGAGGCTGAACTAAAGGCAAAAGGTGTTATTTAAGCATAAATAACCATAAATTTTATAAAACTGCAACTTTTGCATGTTTATAAGGGTTATCTTAGCAAACGTAATGATGCAGAACAATTATTTACCATGATTTTCACAGCTAAACAAATTGCCTCTTTTGTAAACGGAGAGGTTATTGGCAATGAAAATGCTGAGATTTTTACATTTGCCAAAATAGAAGAGGGAGTTCCGGGGGCATTGTCGTTCCTGGCAAATCCTAAATACACCGATTATATATATCGCACAAACTCTTCGGTGGTGCTGGTGAACCGTGATTTCGTTCCGGCACAGGAGATTGCTGCAACCCTTATAAAAGTTGACAATGCATATGAGAGCCTTGCGAAACTTATGACCATGTACGAGGCAAGCAAGCCAAAGAAACAGGGAATCAGTTCGCTGGCATCAATTGCTCCAACTGCAAAAATAGGAGACAACTGTTATATTGCACCGTTCGTAGTAATTGGCGATGGATGCGAAATTGGAGACAATTGCTGTATCCATGAGGGGACATCCATCGGAGACGGAGCAAAAATAGGAAATGAGTGTCTCATTTATGCACATGCAACAGTTTATCACGATTGCCGCATTGGCAATAACTGCATATTGCACAGCGGATGTGTCATAGGTGCTGACGGCTTTGGATTTGCACCTACATCCGAAGGATACGAGAAAATTCCGCAGATGGGAATTGTTGTCATTGAAGACAATGTGGAGATTGGTGCAAATACATGTATCGACCGCGCAACAATGGGTGCTACAACAATACACAGCGGAGTAAAACTCGATAACCTTATACAAATTGCCCACAATTGCGAAATAGGCAGCCACACAGCTATGGCAGCTCAAGTTGCAGTTGCAGGAACAACAAAGATGGGCGAATGGTGCATATGCGGTGGCCAGGCAGGCATTTCGGGACACAGCACAATTGGTGACCGCACCACTATCGGACCGCAATGTGGCACGATAGGCAACCGTAAAGGTGGTGAAAGATTGCTCGGTTCACCGGCAATGGATGCAAAAGAGTATATAAAGGCAACGGCATATCTCAAGAGGTTGCCCGACATGGAAAGAAAAATTAAGGAGCTAACAAAAGAACTCGAGGCATTGAAGAATAAATAAGCATATATTCATGAATAAGCAGAAAACACTCAACGGCAGCTTTTCGCTTTCCGGCAAAGGACTACATACAGGCTTGAACCTTACTGTAACATTCAACCCTGCACCGGAAAACTATGGCTACAAGATACAGCGCATAGACCTACCGGGAGAGCCTATTATCGATGCTCTTGCCGAAAATGTCACAGAGACCACACGTGGAACTGTTTTGGCAAAGGGTGACGCACGCGTAAGCACCGTAGAGCATGCTCTTGCAGCACTTTTTGCACTTGGCATTGACAACTGCCTGATGCAGGTCGACGGCCCGGAATTCCCTATTCTTGACGGAAGTGCAAAATATTACGTCGAGAACATAGAGCGCATTGGCATGAAGGAGCAGAATGCTGAAAAGGATGTTTTTGTAATAAAATCAAAGATAGAGATAAAGGATGAGAACACAGGGAATTCAATAATCATTCTACCCGATGAGAAGTTCAGCCTGAATGTCCTTATCCGTTACGACAGTGACATCCTGTTCAACCAATATGCAACACTCGAAGACCTGGAAGAGTTCAAGAGCGAGATTGCGTCAAGCCGCACATTCGTCTTTGTCCGCGAACTCGAGCCCCTGCTCAATCTTGGTCTCATCAAAGGCGGTGACCTTGACAATGCCATAGTCATATACGAGCGTGAAATGCCACAGGAGCAGTACGACAAACTAGCGGACGTGCTCGGTGTTCCCCACATGGATGCAAAGACACTGGGATATCTTAACCACAAGCCGCTTGTATGGAACAATGAGCCCGCAAGACACAAACTGTTAGATATCATCGGTGACCTTGCCCTTGTCGGCAAGCCGTTACAGGGACGCATAATCGCGACATGCCCCGGACACACCATCAACAACAAGTTTGCGCGTGCTATGCGCAAGGTTATCCGTGAGCACAATATACAGGCACCGATATATGACCCGAACCGCGAGCCGGTAATGGACATAAGAAGAATAAAGGAACTCCTGCCCCACCGTAGCCCAATGCTGTTGGTAGACAAAGTGATAGAAATGGGGTCAAACTACATTGTAGGTACAAAGAACGTAACCATAAACGAATCGTTCTTCATGGGGCATTTCCCCAACGAACCGATAATGCCTGGAGTATTGCTTGTTGAAGCCATGTCACAATGCGGTGCCTTGCTGGTAATGAACATGCTTGACGAGCCGTCAAAATATTCGACATACTTTCTCAAGATTGACAAGATAGCATTCCACAAGAAAGTAGTTCCAGGCGATACGCTGATATTCAAAGTAGAACAACCAGTGGCATTACGTCATGGCATATCAATGATGAGAGGATACGTATTTGTTGGAGAGAAACTTGTAGCAGAAGCACAATTTACAGGACAGATTATAAAGAACAAAGATTAAAAAGCGATAGAGATGATCAGCCCATTGGCACATATAAACCCTGGTGCAAAGATTGGAGAGAACTGCACTATTGAACCTTTTGTATATATCGAAGACAATGTCGTGATAGGCGACAACTGTCACATCATGGCACATGCATCGGTGCTAAGCGGTACTCGCATGGGAAACAACAATAAGGTTTTCCATGGCGCAGTGGTTGGCGGTATTCCACAGGACCTGAAGTTCAAAGGAGAGGAGACTACTCTTGAAATAGGTGACAACAACCTCATACGCGAAAACGTGACATTGAACAGAGGTACTGCATCAAAAGGCAAGACCGTTATAGGCAGTAACAACCTGTTCATGGAAAACTGCCACATTGGACACGACTGCGTTGTCGGTAGCAATTGTATAATTGGCAATTCAACCAAGATTGCCGGCGAAGTTGTAATAGATAATTTTGCAACATTGAGTGCATGTGTTCTTGTACATCAGTTCAGCAACATCGGAAGCTACGTGATGATACAGGGCGGCTGCAGAATAAACAAGGACATACCACCTTATATCATTGCTGCCCGCGAACCAGCAAAATATTGTGGACTGAACATTGTAGGACTCCGTCGCAGAGGATTCAGCAATGAAGCAATAAAGGAGATACACAGAGCATACCGTCATATATATGAAAGCGGTACAATTGTTTCGACAGCATTGGAAAGAATAAAGGAAGAAGGAAACATCACTCCCGAAATCGAATACATAATCAATTTTATTGAAAAGACATCACAAAGAGGTATAATTGGATAAAACAGAAAACTATTATGATATACAAATTCAGACTTTTGTCGGATGAAGTTGATAACTTCAGAAGAGACATTGAGATTGACTCAGACGCTACATTCCTTGACCTTCACAAGGCAATTCTGGAATCGGTCAACTACCCTGACGACCAAATGACATCATTCTTCATATGCACCGACCAGTGGATTAAAGAGGTGGAAATTACACGCGAAGATATGGGTGGAATGTCCGAGGAGGAAAACTACGCAATGGCAGACACTGTTATCGGCGACGTTGTAGAGGACGAGAAGCAGAAACTGATGTATGTATTCGACCCTCTTGCCGACCGCGCGTTCTTTATGGAATTAAGCAAGATTGAATTCGGTAAGAACATTGACAAGGCTGTATGTACCAAGTCAAACGGCGAGGCACCTGCACAGACTTTGAATTTTGACGAATTGCTGAAGTCAAACAACACTACAACTTCGGACATCGAAGATTTCAATGAAGATTTCTATGGAAGCGAAGGCTACAATGATGATGATATAGACCTTGACGGCTTTGACATCAACAACATTGCCGATTCAAGCTATTCCGACGATCTTTATTAATCATTGTAGTTCTGAACAAAACGATGAATACGCTTGTCGTACTTATTGGACCAACGGCTGTGGGAAAGACTGATACAAGTCTTGCCATAGCCGCTCATTTTGCATGTCCCATAATATCTTCCGACTCAAGACAGATGTACAAAGGCATGGAGATTGGTACGGCAATGCCCGGCAAGGAGGAACTCGAACGTTGCAGACACTATTTTGTAGGACAGCTCTCACCCGGTGACTATTACAGCGCTGCAAAATACGAAGAGGATGTTATAGCATTGCTTGAAAAGGAATTCGCCCATAACCCGGTAATGCTGATGTCCGGCGGTTCAATGATGTATATCGATGCTGTGTGCAACGGCATTGATGATATACCTACCGTTGATGACGAGACACGCGCCATGATACTTGCAAAGTACGAGAAGGAGGGTCTTGAACAACTTGCCGGAGAACTTCGTCTGCTTGACCCGGAATACTATAACGAAGCGGATATAAAGAATCCCAAACGCGTGATGCACGCATTGGAGATATGTTACATGACCGGCAAGACATACAGTTCGTTCCGCAAGCGCAGGAAGAAGGAAAGACCGTTCAATATAATAAAGATAGGCCTGCAACGCGACCGCGAAGAGCTATATGAACGCATAAACCGCCGAGTAGATATAATGATTGAACAGGGGCTTGTAGAAGAGGTTAAGAGATTTCAGCACTTGAAGTACCACAATTCTCTCAACACGGTGGGATACAAAGAGATTTTCAAATACCTAGACGGAGAATGGACACTACCCTTCGCCATTGAAAAGATAAAGCAGAACACACGTATCTATTCACGCAAGCAGGTCACATGGTACCGCAAGGATGAAGATATCACATGGTTCCACCCGGATGATATTGAAAGAATAATAAAATATATCGAGCATAAAATCTGATTTTATGCTCGATATATTTTTCCTTGCCACGTATCACGCTCACGCATTCGGCGCTTTACCTTTTCAATAAGTTCATGATTCTTCAGTCCCCAATCGGGAGCAATCAGAAGTTCCTTGGGCGACTGCGATGCAAACCGTTCCAGAACAAAAGCAGGATTCAACCTCTCGACATAGTCTACGACAGTCTCTACATAGTTCTCAACGGTAAAGAGAGAGAATTCCGAAGGATTCTCCGCGTACTCTTCAGCCATTCGTGTACCACGGATAAGTTGCAGCTGATGCAGTTTCAATGTTGTCAGCGGAAGTTCCGACAATACAGTTGCCTGGTTCATCAGTTCCTCCCTGTCCTCGCCTGGCAATCCAAGTATGATGTGCGCACCGACAGGAATACCACGCGCTGCAGTACGTCTTACAGCATCTACAGCGCATGCATAGTCATGACCGCGGTTGATGCGGACAAGAGTCTTGTCCGATGTACTCTCAATACCATATTCAACGAGTACAAATGTACGTTTCTGCAACTCCACAAGATAATCGAGCAATTCATCAGGCATACAGTCGGGACGTGTACCGATTACAATTCCGATACACCCCTCCACAGCAAGAGCATCTTCATAGCGTCTCTTGAGATTTTCCAGCGAATCGTAAGTATTGGTATATGCCTGGAAATAGGCAAGATAGCGCATCGACGGATATTTATGCGAAAAGAAAGAAATTCCCTCCCTCATCTGTTCAGCAACAGGAAGGTGCTTGTGACAAAAAGCAGGATTGAAAGTACGATTATTGCAGTACGTGCACCCGCCACGTCCCTTTGTTCCATCGCGGTTGGGACATGTAAAGCCACCGTCAATAGTAATCTTCTGCACCTTGAAACCGAAGATATTACGCAGGTATGCCCCGAACTCCTTATAATAAAATCTTTCGTCGGACATACATCAACTACGTTTACGGAATTCGCTTGGAGTCATTCCGGTCATTCTCTTATAATAACGGCTGAAGTATGACTGACTCGGGAAATTATACTCATCGGCAAGTTCCTGAATACTTTTGGAAGTGTATGACAGCTCATATTTCAACTTTGTAGACACGGTTGAATCTATTATTTCCTTGGCTGTATGATTTGATATCTCATTACACACCTCATTCAAGTATCCGCTGCTCACTCCAAGCTCATTGGCATAGAAAAGCACCTCACGCGACACCGAATGTGACTCAACAAGTACCTTGATGAATTGGCGGAAAAGTTCCTTCTTGCGTGAAATATACTCGTGCAGTTCCACATTATAGTCACTATTACTGGTAAAGAACTGTTGCTGAACATAAAAGAGCGATGCAACCTGTTTTACAACAACCTGCTCAAACCGCTCGACATCAAGTAGAGTCGAAGCCTTAGCTATAAGTTCGAATGTAGTTTCAAGAATCTTGAGATAATTCTGGTCAAAGTAGATAAGCGGATTTTTCTTTACATAGTCATAATGAGTCATCTTCAACTCAGCAATTATCGGAGTGAAGACGCTGACAGGCAAAATTAACGCTTGCGCCATGAAATCACAGCTGCCATCCTTGAAGGCAACAATGTCATAAGGATGTACAGAGAGAAAACCATTGTTTTTCAATGTGTAGTTCACATAATTTATCTCAACGGTAACTTCTCCCCCCTTGCACAACAAAAGCACAAGACTGTTACATTTTACTGGTTCAGTATATGAAGCATCTATTCCAAGTTCAAGAAGTGCTATTTTACTTTTATCTGTATTTTTAAGTATATCCATATTAAATCACCTACACCTGTATTTATCCACAAATTCCAATCTCGATTTTATTTTGGAACAAAAATAAGAAAAACAACAATCAAAAACAATAGTTTGATTTGAAAAAGGACAATTTGCGGTCAACAATGAAAAGAGCGAAGTTGTTTTATAAACATATATAACACAACTTCACTCTTTTTAACTACCACGGGCCGGAATTGACAGCCGTGATGATATTATGGAATGTTACTGATGTACCTCACGCAACAAGTCGTTGACAGTCTTAACAGGGTTGAATGTAACGAGAGGAACCTCAACGAATATAGTATTCCAGTCGCTCATTGCACCGTTCCAGAGACCAGGCAGTTCCATAGCCTTCAGTTCTCTGCCGTTCTTTGACTTGTGCGAAATGAAACCGGTATTCTTGTCTACAAATTCAGGAAGATTGAACTTTTCTCCTTTATAATTCTTGACCGCACATACGAGGTCAACCGGGTTGAAGTGTGTTCCGTTCTCAAACATAGACTTGGAAGCCTCATTGTTCATGTCAATCTGAGAGCTCTCAAGAATCTGCAATGAAACAGTTCCGTCCTGGTTGTATGCAAGGAATGGACCACCGCCTGGCTCGCCTACATTCTTTACCATACCACAAACACGCATAGGACGATCGAGTTTCTTGCGGAGATAAGCCACAAGCGCATCATTGTCCATGCCATCCACATCACTACTGATGCACTGCATATCGTTTCTCAGGAACGACTTCATCTCTTCCAACTGTTCAGGAGTGCAGTTTCCGGCATCAAGCAACTGCAAATATCCATATGCTCTCTTCTGACGGTCAACAAGGATACCGGCAAGCAATTTCTTGTATGTGACAGTGTCTGGTTTCAAACGGTCGGGAACAACATTGTCAATATTCTTGATAAAGATTACATCGGCATTGATATCGTTAAGGTTCTCGATGAGCGCACCATGGCCACCGGGACGGAACACCAATGAACCGTTCTCGCGGAACGGAGCATTGTCAGCATCCACAGCAATAGTATCTGTACACTGTTTCTGTTCCGAGAATGATATGTCATATTTGACGTTGAACAACTGTTCGTAGTATGCCTTACGCTCTGCAACCAACTCCTCAAAAAGTTCCTTATGGTTCGAAGAAACGGTAAAGTGCAGTTTCACTACTCCATCGGTTGCCGCATAAAGCGCACCCTCAACGAAATGCTCTTCGGCAGATGTGCGTGCATCGTCACCGTAAGTATGGAACTTGAGCAATCCCTTTGGCAACGAGCCGTAGTTCATACCGGTGAAATCAAGAAGGTTAAAGACAACCGCCTTGTAATCACCTTTTGCCATAAGTTCGTTTACTGTGCAGGAATTGTTCTTTACACATGTAGCATTCAGGTCGCCATAAAACGCGAATTTCTCAATATTTGCAAAGAAATTCTTTTCAAAATCGGTTGTAGGCACGTCATATTCCGCGCTCAAGAACGAGAAGAGATCCTTGAACATACGGCTTGCAGCACCCGATGCCGGAACAAATTTCAGGATTGCATTACCTTCGGCACAATAGTTGTCCCAAACTGCAAGATACTCTTTAATCTCATTGTCGGCAGGATTAAGAATTCCCTTTCCGATTGTTGCTGCTTCCTCAATCTTCAGGAAAGGGAAACCAGTCTTGAATGTTCTCAATTGTTCGGCAACCTGTTCTGCCGAAATACCTTTCTTGCTCAAAAGCAATTGGTCAGCCTTGCTTATCATAATGGTTAAATTAAAGTTTCTTAACAGCGAAAGTAGAAATAATTTCCATAATTGCAAAAAATTAAAATAGAAAAACTAAATTCGCGCAATAAAACAAAAGTAAAACAACTATGGGAGAGCTTTTGATACACACGGATGATGAAAGAAGAGAGTTTCTTGAATTGAAGGAAACCCTCGAAAATAACATTGAGGGAGGAGTTCAATCCAATGGTTACATTTACATCAAGGAGAGGATTGAAAGTGCTATAGCAGAAGGTAAAATAACAAGGGACACCTTGGGATTCAGCCCTGTCATGACCGATATACAGACAGCAATACTTGTAGGTCATGAAATAGGTTTCCAGAACGAGATTATCACCAGTATTCTCCTCAACCGTTGCGTAAATGCCGGCACTGCGACTGTAGATGAGATAAATGAGATATTCGGTGAGAGCGTCACAAAGATCCTCACCAATCTGATGCAGATAAACTCACTGTATGCCAAAAGCCCTACTATAGAGTCGGAGAATTTCAGGAACCTGCTGCTCTCCTTCACCAACGACATGCGCGTCATACTCATAATGATTGCCAGCCGTCTTGTCATGCTACGCGGACTCTTTGACTCCGATAATGACGAGGCACGCAGGC
Source organism: Bacteroidaceae bacterium (assembly GCA_045630965.1). GTDB lineage: Bacteria > Bacteroidota > Bacteroidia > Bacteroidales > Bacteroidaceae > HGM04593. Next base: position 142,097 of record JAZQTU010000042.1, read on the forward strand.
TTGTGGCGCATGAAGCATCCAAGCTGTACATTCCGCTTGCCCACAAGTTAGGTTTCTACAAGCTGAAATCGGAAATGGAGGATCTCGCGCTGAGATATACCGAGACAGAGATATATGCCGAACTGAGCCGCAAGCTTGAAGAGACAGCAGCATCGCGTGAGGACTATATTGCATCGTTCATTAAGCCTATCGAAAAGCAATTGAAGATGCAGCCGCACATCAAATTCCGAATCAAAGGCCGTACAAAATCGATAAATTCGATATGGCAGAAGATGAAGAAGCAACAGCGTCCGTTCGAGCAGATATATGACCTGTTCGCCATACGAATAATCATAGACAGCGAGCCACAGAACGAAAAGAGCGAATGCTGGCAGGTATATTCAATTGTTGCCGACATGTATACACCTAACCCACACCGCCTACGCGACTGGCTTTCTGTTCCCAAGAGCAACGGATATGAGTCATTGCATACGACAGTAATGGGCCCCGAAGGACGTTGGGTTGAAGTACAGATACGTACAGAGCGCATGGATGCCGTTGCCGAACACGGTCTTGCAGCACACTGGCGATACAAAGGAGTACAGAGCGAGAAAGGACTTGACAACCTGTTGGCATCGATACGCGACACTCTGGAAAACATGAGCGAAGAGAGCGCTGTAGAGAGCAAGTTCAAGATGGAACTTTACAAAGATGAGATATTCATCTTTACCCCCAAAGGTGACCTCTACCGTCTTTCCAAAGGAGCGACAATCCTTGACTTTGCCTTTTTGATACATACCGGGCTTGGTTGCAGATGCACCGGTGCGCTTGTCAACGGACGCAATGTACCGATACGTCACGCCCTCAATAACGGTGACCAGGTAGAGATTATAACATCGAACAGCCAAACCCCAAAACAGGCGTGGCTGAAGATTGCACAGACAGGGCGTGCCCGTGCCAAGATACGTCAGGCGCTGAAAGAGATAAGTGCCCGCCAGGCCGACATAGGACGTGAAGCTGTTGTGCGCAAGCTCAAGAACCACAAGATAGAGTTCGATGAGTCTGTTATGGACCACCTTATCCGCAAAATGGGTTTCAAGAGACTATCCGACTTTTACCAGAATGTAGCAGAAGGCTCCATTGACATTGCCGACATTCTCAAGAGATACCAGGCAATAACCAATCCCGAAAGCGAGAATGGCGAACAGCCACAAAGTGCGGGAGGCTTTGTATTCAACGGAGAGAAGGATGCAAAGGGTTCATCGGACGTACTTGTCATCGAGCGCAACCTCAAAGGAGTCGACTATAAACTTGCCAAATGCTGTACACCTATATTTGGTGACGAGATATTCGGTTTCGTTACAATAAACGGCGGCATATCAATACACCGAAAGGACTGCAGCAATGCAAGACAACTGCAGGAGCGCTACCCTTACCGCATCATCGAAGCACGTTGGAGCGACATGGACAACAAAGGTACCCTCTTCCCTGTTACCTTGCGAATTGTAGGACACGACGACATAGGCATTGTAAACAACATAACCTCATTGATATCCCAAGAGAACGGTGTAACCATGCGAGGTATAAATATTGAATCGCATGATACCCTGTTCTCCGGCACACTCTCATTGCTCATCAACGACAATATAAAATTGAGCAAGCTTATCACAAAAATTGAAGGAATAAAAGGTGTGAAACAGGTAAGAAGAGGTTAAAAAAGATTTAATATCCCTGTTTTGAGATAAAATGAATTAAATTTGCAACATAAAACAACATACAGAAGAGCATGAAAAAGAGCATATTCATATTATTGGCATTCTTTGCGGTAACAGCACTCTATGCACAAGAGAACAAGAAGCCCAAAATAGAGTTCGAGAAACCCACTATTGACCTTGGCAAGTTTGGACAGGATAACGCAGTACATCACTGCAAGTTCGTATTCAAGAACACTGGTGACGCCAACTTGTATATACATCAGGTACTTCCAACCTGTTCATGTACAAGCCAGAAATTTCCACAGAATGCCATTGCTCCGGGAGCCAGCGATACGATATTCGTCACATACAACGGCACGGGCAAAGCACCACGTAAGTTCAGGACAAGCATTACCATACACAGCAATGCTGTCAATGAAATGACAAAGGTATATATAAAAGGAGAACTACTCCCGGCAAAAGTCACGGAAGTTCCCGACATAGAGATAGAGCAATAACAATAGAGGGCATTCGATTGAATGCCCTCTATTGTTATTGCTAATTTACAAATCGATTAACCTGCGTTTTACAGCTTCTGTTTCAAGCAGGATTTTGACAAACTCCTTTGATGCCGCTTTTTGGTATGCCCCTTTCAGGCTCAGCAACGACGCCTCCATAACATTTCCCGGCTCATCAAGAGGTATAGCCTTGAAACGCGACTTTCCAAAGAGAGCCGATGTAGAAAGGATAGTTGCATAGTTGCCTGTTGCAACCATCTGCAACAGGATATTTGTTTCGTTCAGTTCCAGTTTATATGCAAGTTGGATATCACGGTTTTCCAAAAGATGATCGAGCATCATACGTGCCTGCAAGCCCTTGGAAGGGAGAATCAACGGCAAGCCAACAAGCTCGTCAAGTTTAACCTTTGTACGCTGAGCCAACTGATGCTCCTTGCATACAACCAAAGCCAATGTATTTTCAAACAGCGGTTTCGAGTCAATGTCCTGAGTTTCGTACAGAGGCTTGTATGAGAGCGCAAAATCGATCTGCCTTTCACGCAGCAACGTCTGCAATTCGTCTACAGTCTTGTAGAAGACTTCAAGTTTTATTTCGGGATACTCTTTCATGAACAGAATGAGACCTTCGGTAAGAACCGTACTCAGACTGTATGTCACCCCCACCCTCAAAGTTCCTGCTTTAACATTCTGCAGGTCATTGAGACGTTGTACCGCCAGTTCTGCATCAAGTATAGTCTTACGTGCAAAAGGCAGGAACTCCTCGCCCGCTTCGGTCAACGAAATATGACGGCTGTTACGCAGGAAAAGCTCAAATCCCAATTCAAATTCAAGCTGCTTTATCTGTTGTGACAATGTACTCTGTGTTATATACAGATGCTTTGCCGCAACAGAAAAATTCAGATTTTCGGCACTCTTTACGAAATATTTTAATTGACGTAGTTCCATACACAAATTTGTTTGAGCGTGCGAATATAAGAAAACTGCTCCACATAACGAATTATGCAGAGCAGAAAAGTATAAAAGCAGAAAATAAGTTTAGAAACCAATGAATATCAACATTGCATATCCGAGTGCAAGACCCATGATACCGATAATGATACCAACCTTCATCATATCCTTCTGCTCAATGAAACCTGTTGAGTGAGCAATAGCATTAGGAGGTGTACTGATAGGCAAAATCATTGAAACTGATGATGCGATAGCGATACCTACCAACATTGCCTGTGCGCCACCGTAAGGCTCCAAAGATGCACCAAGACCACCGGCAACAACACCAAGCACTGGAACGAGCAATGATGTAGCAGCAGAGTGAGAGATGAAGTTAGAGAAACCGAAGCAGATGAGACCTGCAAGTATCATCACTACAAGTGGTGAGAAGTTGTCGAATGGAACAGACTGTACGATAAGGCTGCTCAAGCTTGCAGAGTTTGCATCCTTGTAGTTGAGTGCAACACCAAGTGCGAAACCACCGGCAACCATCCAGAGAACGCTCCAGTTGATTTCCTCAAGGTCACGACGTGTAAGGATACCTGTCATACAGAATATCATGATAGGAATGAATGCTACAACGTTAGTATCGATACCCCAGATGTCAGTACCGAACATCCACATGAAGATAGTGATAGCGAATGCAGCAACAACCGACCATGTCTTGAAGTCCCAACGGATATCACCCTCAATCTCAATCTTGATGTTCTTCTGCTTGAATGGGAACATGAAGCGGAGAAGCAACCACGAAAGTAGCAAAAGAACGATTACGAATGGAGCCATCTTAACTGTCCAGCTGACAAAGCTGATAGCCATATCCTGTGAAGCAAGATAGTCAAGAGCAATCATGTTAGGAGGTGTACCGATAGGTGTCATCATACCACCGAGGTTTGCACCTACAGGAATAGCCAAAGCAAGTGCAATACGACCTTTACCGTCAGCAGGCAAAGAACGGAGCACAGGAGTAAGGAACGCCAACATCATGGCAGCAGTAGCTGTGTTGCTCACGAAAGCCGAGAAAATAGCTGTTACAAGGATAAAACCAAGCAAAACGATCTCGGAACGTGTTCCGAAAGGCTTCAGAAGCACACGTGCAAGAGCAACGTCGAGCTTAACCTTTGTCAAACCGATTGCAAGCACGAATCCACCGATAAAGAGCATGATTGTAGGGTTAGCAAAACAAGCCATGATGCTCTTGAAAGGCACCAAGCCGGCATTACCCTCGGGACGGAGGAAACTGAACGCACTTGTTGAAACAGTAAACAACATCACTGTAACGACAATCATTGATGTAACCCATGAAGGCATAGCCTCTGTGAGCCACATGAGCGCTGCAAAAACGAACAGTGCAATAATACGCTGGTGAACATCTGTCAAACCTTCGATACCGAAAGTTGTTGTAGGCAACATTGCAACAACGATAGAGATTACCGCGATAAAGATGAATTTGATCAAGTTGAGAGGCAACTTTCTCTCTCTCTTGTGGGACTTGTTCTTCTGCAATTTTTCAAGAACACTGTACCCGGGGAAGTTTTTAAACATAGTAATTATTATTTAATATAAACAAATTGCTAGACGGCTTTCCCGTAATTTTGTACAAAATTACCATTTTATAATATTTTTTCACACCACATATCTATCTATTTTACCGATAACAGCTATTGAAACAACCGATAGATTGCATAATATTTAGAATAACATTATTTATTTACTATTTTTTATTACATTTGCATGATGTGAAGTTGTATGAAAAAGTTTCAATCACACAAAACATCAACAAACAAAAACAATTTTCACGAATGAAAGCATGTGTTTTTACAGGACAGGGGTCACAGTTCAGTGGAATGGGCAAGGAGTTGTACGAGAGCAGCCCTGTCGCAAGAGAATATTTTGAAAAGGCGAACGAAATCCTTGGATTTCGCATTACAGATATAATGTTCAACGGCAGCGATGAAGAATTGCGCCAGACAAAGGTGACACAGCCTGCAGTATTCATCCATTCGGTAATAACAGCCCTCGCTCAAGACGAAGAGTTCAAGCCCGACATGGTTGCAGGCCATTCACTCGGAGAGTTTTCGGCGCTGACAGCAGCCGGAGCACTATCCTTTGAAGACGGATTAAAGCTCGTGTACAAACGCGCCCTTGCAATGCAGAAGGCATGCGAGATGCAACAGTCTACAATGGCAGCTATTCTTGGGCTTGACGAGAAAACCGTTGAAGATATCTGCAAAGAGATAAGCGACAATGGCAAGATTGTTGTTGCAGCGAACTACAACTGCCCCGGACAGATAGTAATTTCGGGAAGCATGGAAGGCATTGAAGAGGCATGCAACAGGCTTAAAGAGGCCGGAGCAAAGCGCGCATTGCCATTGAGCGTAAGCGGAGCATTCCACTCACCACTCATGCAGCCGGCGAAAGAGGAACTCGAGGCAGCAATAAAGGAGACTGAGTTCCAATCACCATGTTGCCCAGTCTATCAGAATGTAGATGCAAAGCCCTACACTTCGCCCGAGGATATAAAGAACAACCTTATATCACAGCTGACCTCACCGGTACGCTGGACAGCAACAATAAACAACATGATTGACGATGGCGCTACAGAATTTATTGAATGTGGCCCCGGCAATGTACAGCAAGGACTTATAAAGAAAATACAAGCAAGCAGAAACTAAAACAACAAAAACACAAATAATGTCTAAAATAATCATATACCAGCTACTGCCAAGACTTTTTGGAAACAGCAATGCCAATTGCATTCCTGGCGGAACAATAGAAGAGAACGGATGCGGAAAGTTCAATGACATCACCCCCAAGGCACTGCGTGCCATACGCAACATTGGAGCAACCCATGTCTGGTACACAGGCGTGATAGAACACACCACCCGCAGCAACTACAGTGCATTCGGAATACCAACCGACCACCCCGCAATAGTAAAGGGTGAGGCCGGTTCACCTTATGCAATAAAGGACTATTATGACAACGACCCCGACCTTGCTGTCAACGTCGAGAAGCGCCGTGAGGAGTTCAAAGAACTTATCGACCGCACACACAAGGAAGGCCTTAAGGTTATCATGGACTTCATTCCCAATCACGTGGCACGCCATTACCACAGCGACTGCACCCCCAAAGGCACATACAGTTTTGGCGAGCACGACGACAAGAATGTATTCTACGCCGGACACAACAACTTCTACTATTTGGGCAACAACTCATACGGTTGCAACCTTGATGCCAAGGATTGCGCCGACGAGGAGTACAGCGAGACACCGTTGCGTGCAACAGGTAACGACTGTTTCGGTTCACCCGGACGCAACGACTGGTACGACACAGTCAAGCTCAACTACGGTATCGACTACCGCACAGGCAACCGTTGCTTCTCACCCGTTCCCAACACATGGGTAAAGATGCTCAAGATCCTGAGATACTGGGCATCGCAGGGCATAGACGGATTCCGTTGCGACATGGTAGAGATGACACCTGTAGAGTTCTGGAACTGGGCGGTAGCAAAGATAAAGGAGGAGTTCCCCGGCATAATCTTCATTGGCGAGATATACCAGCCACATATCTACCGTTCATTCATCAAGGAGGGACACTTCGACTACCTTTATGACAAGGTAGGACTCTACGACACACTGCGTGCTGTAATGAACGGCCAGACATCGGCAAACGACATAAGCTACGCTCTGCAGAGCACATCGGACATCCGTGGCAACATGCTCACATTCCTTGAGAACCACGATGAGCAGCGCATCGCGTCGGACTTCTTTGCCGCCAAGGCCGAGCGTGCATTGGCAGCTCTCATAGTATCAGCCACCAGCGGAACCGAGCCATTCATGCTCTATGCAGGACAGGAACTTGGAGAGCGAGGCATGGACAAGGAAGGCTACAGTGGCGTCGACGGCAGAACAACCATCTTTGACTATTGGAGCGTTGACACCCTTCGCCGTTGGAAAGGCAACGGAGACTATTCTGGAGAACAGCTCACCGAAGAGGAGAAGAGCCTTCAGGCATTCTATTCAAACCTTCTCAACCTCTGCAATAAAGAGGAGGCGCTTGCCAAAGGAGCATACTACGGCCTTCAGTACGCCAACCCTCATAGCGAGAAGTACGACAGCAACCACATCTTCAGCTACCTGCGTGGCGAAGGCGATGAGCTGTTGCTTGTTGTAACAAACTTCAGCGGCAATGACCAGGAGTGTGAAGTGACAGTACCCGAAGAGGCATTTGCATTCTTTGGTGCCACATACAAGGATGCTTCACAAAAGGCAACTGAACTTTTGAGCGACACAAGTGTTGAAACAACATTCAACCCATTCGAGCCAACAAAGATTACAGTACCGGCAAACAGCGGAGCCATCCTAAAATTCAAACTATAAGAGATGAGAAAGATCATAACAACATTGGCAATATGCTTTGCAACACTCATTGCAAATGCACAGGTCTTCCTTGACTATGCTACAATAGAGGACATTGTCAAGAACGAGCGCGAATACTTCAACGATATCGTCAACATATACATGAACGACGACCCGATGATACGCCTCGACGACATAGCCCTTGTATATTATGGTCAGGCATTTCTGCCACAGTACAACCCTGGCAACGACGAGAACGAGAAAGCCCTGAAGAGATACCACGATGCAGGAAACCACGCCGAGGCATACAACACCGCAAAAAAGATTATGGAATACAACCCGGTGAGCCTCAATGCACTCTTCAACCTCCTCGTTTCATCAAAAGCACTTGGAAAGAGCCAGGAAGAGTTCGACTCCTATGCAAACAAATACCAGGGAATACTGAACATGATAACACAGTACGGCGAAGGCAATAGTTCCAGTTCACCCTTCAAGGTCATAACCCCAGATGACCAGAACTATGTACTCTTCCACGAACTTGAGATAGAGAAGGAGATTTCACGCGAGCTCGACACAGAGACATTATGTAATATAATAATAGTAGAACCAAGCGAGAAATTCCAATACAGGAGAGTATATTTTGATTTGAGTCTCTATTTGAAACATACCAATTAATATAAACGAAGAGGTCACCAGTTGGTGACCTCTTCGTTTATATTATTTCACAAGAACCTTCTTGCCATTCATTATATATATACCACTCTTAAGATTGTCGGTATCAGTTACACGTAATCCATTAAGGTTATATATTGCATCTACATTCTCTTTCTCAACAACAATATCCTCTATGGATGTATAATTGTATGAGCCGTTGATTGTAATATCCTTGTCAGGCATAATCGGATAGTCTCCAGTAGAGGTATTTTGGAGATATGCAGTCATATTCCAACCGGCAAATGGATAACCATTCGTATCAGCCACATAAGGAGCTATGATTCTTTTACCAGGAGTAAGCAACAGGGTCTTGTAAACTTCACCGTCAATCATATAGGTAACATAATTGTCATTGGTAACAAGATTCTCTATAAAGAAGAAATTTTTCCATTGATCTGCAGTCTTGTATGCATTAAGGTTTATTGAAGGCACATACAATTTACATTCAAAGATATTTATATCTTCAAGAGCCTGCGAACCACAAACAGGAGGCAATACAGCTCGACCGGTAATTTTTGTAATACCCGTACAGTCCGAGAATGCTTCTTCGCCTATCGTTGAGATATTGCTACCAAAAACGAAGTCGTTAAGGCTTGAGCAGCCGCTGAAAGCCCAGCGTCCGATTCTCTCGACGCCATCACCGACAACAGCAGACTCCAAACCACTACAGCCATAGAACTCATAATCGTAAATATCGCTTTCTACGTCTGTAATAACAACACTTTTCAAATATGTATTGCCACAGAATGGTGAAGTATCCTTGCCAGCCTTGGACAAATAGGAAATCTTAGCACCGATATACAACGAGTTAAGAGGTGACTTGTCAAACAATTTAACACCAAGCGGTAAAATGGTTGTCCTATCATCAATAACAACATCGGCAAGTTTTGCACAATTTGCAAAAGCACTATCTTCTACCTGGGTTATACAAACAGGAATATTCAACTTAAGCAATGAACTACAACCATTAAAAGCCGATTTACCGATCTTACCGTTGTTTTTCAACGTCAAGCTACCAAGAGTACTATTATTGTAGAATGAATATGGCATAACATCTTCAACCTGCAAATCAACACCCTTGTATGAAACAAATTCATTGATAACAACATTATTTAAGCTGTTGTTTACATTATAATCAATAACGCAGCATTTGCGTTCCTGCATGTTAGAAGGTACGAAGATAGTTCCATCAATTTCAAAATTAGAGCTCAAGTATTGGAATATTACAACATTTTCCAATGCTGTATATTTGTTGTTTGCCACATAGTTTATTCTACCGCACAGACGTTCATAACCTTCAGGAGGTGTATTGGTAAGCCAAATGACTTTAGCAATATTACAACCTTCAAAAGCCTTTTCCTCAATCTTTTCAACCTTCGTAGAAACTGTCAAAGAATGGATGTTTGAACAGCCTGCAAATGCATTTTTACCGATAGTATAGCTGCTTCCTTCGTAATTTTCAGGAAGAGACACTTGAGTAGCATTTCCTATATACGCCGTCAATATATATTTACCATTTTCTGTAGAGAAAATAAAATCTCCTGTAATTGTACCATTTGCAGCATTCACGACCTTGTCGGCATAAAATGCTATGTATCCATTGCTGCTAGAACCTGATGAAATTGTCAAATTTGAGTTATTAATGACCGTTTTAAGAGAAGAGCATCCATAAAAGGCATCTGTTCCAATGCTTGTAACAGCAGATGGAATAGTAATGCCTGTAATGGTAGTATTATTCTTAAATAAATTTTCACCGATAGAATAGCTTTCTCCATTACAATTTTCGGGTAATATTACATCAACATCAGTTCCTAGATAATAATAAAACAATATATTTCTGCCATTCTCCGTAATAAAACTGGATTTATCGACTTTGGTTACTTTATTACCATTCAGATATAAGAAACAGCTGCTGGACACGGGATTTCCACCTGTAGAAAATGCAATTTTACGCCATGCTTGGTAGTCTGTTATATGTACTTCTTTCAATTTTTCACACTGACTAAAAGCGTATTCGCCTATTTGTGTAACACCTGTTCCAATTGTTATTTTTTCAAGGTTACTACATGAGTTAAAAGCTCTATCGCCTATACTTGTAACATTATCACCTATTACAACCTCCAAAAGTGAAGTTCTTTCATAAAATGCAAGTTTAGGTATCGTTTTACAATATAGTTCAACTTTTTTAAGAGAATAACATCCAACAAAACATCCCGTTCCTAAATAGGTTACACTGCTTGGTATTACTAGTTCCTCTAATGCTTTACAATTTTCAAAAGAATTATCATATATTTCTATAACACTATTAGGTATTATAAGATTTTTAAGATTACTACAATCTATAAATGCCCCATGCCAAATACGCTCAATACTATTAGGAAGTTCAATGTATTCAAGTTTTGGACATTCCCTAAAAGCATAGGAAGCTATATCTGTAACACTATATGTTGTACCATTATAGATTACACTCTCCGGAATATTTATAGAGCCACTGTATTCACCATAAATCGCAAAATAACTATCTCCTTTATAAGAGACCTCAACTGTTTTATTTTTTGTACTGGTAACATTGTAACAAATGCCATCAATAACAAATTTCTGTGCATTTACTAATGTAGCAGAAAGCAACAAAAGAATAGTGAATAGATGTTTTAATTTTATCATAAAATGTTTTTAAGTTTTTGTTTTGCTGAAAAATAAATGCAAAATTACTAAAAAAACAACAATAATAATACATCATTCTATCAAATAAAGGTTCTCTTTTTGAAACTATTGCTAATGAATTAATAGTCATTAAGAAACAAACTGCATGACATCCATGTTATTTAGGAAAAACGATTCTTATGCAGTGGATAACAGATTTACTTCGTTCGCATCCCGAACTCGCAATCTATTTCACATTGGGGTTGGGATTTCTCATTGGCAAAATACACATAAAAGGCTTCAGTTTGGGTATTGTCACAAGCGTATTGCTTGTTGGCGTTGTTATTGGACAACTCGATATTCCCATGACCGGTGCACTAAAACAGACAGCTTTTCTGATGTTCTTGTTTGCCATAGGTTACAAAGTCGGCCCGCAGTTCTTTGCCGGACTAAAGAAAGAGGGCTTGCCACAGGTTCTGTTTGCCGTTGTAATGTGTGTATTCATTCTCATAAGCACATGGCTTATTGCTCTTGCCATGGGTTATAATGCCGGTGAAGCAGCCGGTCTGCTATCGGGTTCACAAACAATAAGTGCCGTGATTGGTGTTGCTGATGACACTATACGAGGGCTTAATATCTCTGATGGCGACAAACAGAAAATGCTTGATATAATACCCGTTGCTTATGCTGTCACATATATTTTTGGTACAGCCGGGTCGGCATGGATCTTGTCAAAACTCGGTCCAAAGATGCTTGGCGGTATGGAAAAGGTCAAAGCAGCATGCAAAGAGTTGGAAAACAGTATGGGTAAGGACGAAAGCGACAAACCCGGAGTGTTTGGAGCAAAACGTGAGGTTGAGTTCAGAAGCTACAAGACAGAAAACGAGTGGTTCAAAAGCGGGCGTAAGGTTGAGGAACTTGAACGTCTCTTCAGCCAGCAAGGTAAAAGACTGTTCGTTGAACGAATACGTAAAGGAAACAACATAATCGATGATGTACGTAGCAAAGAGGTCTTACGGTTGGGCGACGAGGTTGTACTCAGTGGTAGATATGAATACACCATAGGCGAAGAGAAATGGATTGGTCATGAGGTGGACGACAACGAGCTGTTGAGTTTTCCTGTAATGATGATAAAGACAACTGTTGCAGGGAAGAGCCGCAAGCGCCCATTTACCATGAACGGAAAGAGCATTGCCGAGCTGCGTGCGCAACCGTTCATGCATGGTGTGAGTATACAGCGCGTAAGGCGCATGGGAGTCAATATCCCGGTGCTACCCGGCACGAAGCTCGACAGTGGCGATGTGCTTGAGCTTGTAGGAAAGAAGATTGATGTTATGCAGGCTGCAAAAGATATTGGATACCCCGATCCTGCTACGAACGAAACTGATATTATCTTTATGTCGTTCGGTATTCTTATTGGTGCAGTCATAGGCACGCTGACACTACATATAAAAGGTATCCCATTGAGCCTTAGCAGCAGCGGTGGCGCACTGATTGCCGGACTTGTTTTCGGTTGGTGGCGCGCACACCACCCCACAATGGGTGCAATACCCGATGCTGCGCTATGGGTTTTCAATAATTTAGGACTTAATATTTTCATTGCCATAATAGGTATTTCGGCTGGACCGGGATTTATAGAAGGATTCAAAGAAGCCGGTTTGTCACTGTTCATTGCCGGTATATTGGCTACAGCACTGCCGTTGCTTTTCGGTATTTTCATCGCTTCGCGTTGGTTCAAGTTCCACCCTGCAATAGCACTCGGCTGCTGTGCAGGAGCAAGAACCACGACAGCAGCCATAGGCGCAATACAAGAGACACTCGGAAGCGAGACTCCGGCACTCGGATACACCGTAACGTATGCCGTTGGAAATACTCTGCTCATTCTTTGGGGCGTATTCATCACGTTGATGGTTTCATGATGTAATATATATTGATATGGATAAATTATTGAGCGACCACAGCAAGGTCAAATCGTTTGAGAGAGAAATGGATAGAATTAGCCCTTTTGAGCTAAAGAACAGGCTTATAGAACTTGCCGATGAGAGCATAAAGAAAAGCACTCGTGCCATGCTTAACGCAGGTCGTGGTAACCCAAACTGGATTGCAACCGTTCCACGCGAAGCTTTCTTTGCTCTCGGCAAGTTCGGGCTTTCCGAAGCACGCCGCAATTGGGAATGTGAGGAGGGGCTTGCTGGTATTCCGCAAAAGGATGGCATTGCCACACGGTTCGCCGATTTCCTCAAGAGAAATACAAAGGAACCGGGCACAGCATTCCTTGAGAAATGCTACCGTTACATGGTTGAGGAACATGACTGCAAGCCCGACGAGCTTATACATGAGTGGGCCGAAGGTGTCATGGGCAACCAATACCCTGTCCCCGACAGGATACTAGAGCATACTGAACTTGCTGTACGCGACTACATGGCTCAGGAACTTTACAATGGACGCCCTCCACAAGGTGAGATTGACCTTTTTGCAACAGAAGGAGGAACTGCTGCAATGTGTTACATTTTCGACAGCCTGCAACAGAACAGGTTGCTTGAACGTGGCGACCAGGTGGCACTGATGACGCCTGTATTCACTCCGTATATTGAAATCCCCAAGCTGTACCGTTACAATTACAAGGTGACGGAAATTCCGGCGAATGTGACAACGTACGACGACCTGCACCTGTGGCAATACAGCGACAAGGATGTGAACAAGCTGCGTGACACGTCGTACAAGGCGCTGTTCATAGTAAACCCCAGCAACCCACCAAGCTACATGATTGCGCCCGAAACAGTTGAGATGCTCGTTGACATTGTGGAACGCTGGAACCCGAACCTCATGATCATTACCGATGATGTGTATGCCACATATGTAGGCGGTTACCAGTCACTCATGGCAAGGTTGCCGCACAATACAATATGTGTATATTCATTCTCAAAATATTTCGGTGCAACAGGATGGCGCACAGCCGTGATAGCGATGCACCGTGACAACATATTCGACAGCATGCTCAAGCGCCTGCCACGCAAGCGTATTGGCGAGCTGCAGCAGCGTTACGGAAGTATCAGGAACGATGTGGAGAAGATGCGTTTCATAGACCGCATGGTTGCCGACAGCCGTCAGGTGGCACTGAACCACACAGCCGGGCTTTCGCTACCGCAACAGATACAGATGACACTGTTTGCACTCTACTCCATAATTGACAAACGTGAAGGAGACAGGTTCAAGGAGAAGATGCACAGCATTATTCAGCAACGCCTCGAAGCTCTGTGGACAAGCATGGGATTTACTCTGCTGCCCGACCCTTTGCGTGCCGGGTATTACTCTGAAATTGACATGCTCGTGTGGGCAAAACGCTATTACGGGAATGACTTTGTCGACTGGCTCAAGCTCAACTACAGTCCACTCGATGTAGTGTTCCGCCTTGCGACTGAGACATCACTCGTGGTGCTAAACGGTGGAGGGTTCGACGGCCCGGAATGGAGCATACGCGTATCGCTTGCCAACCTTAAAACAGAGGATTATAAAATCATAGGCAAGCATGTAAGGGAGATTCTCGACTCGTATGCCGACCGTTGGAAAAAGAGCCTGCCGGTTGAATTATCGTAAAGTTTTTTACCATATCACAGAAACAGCCCCCAAGTTTTTTGGAAGCTGTTTCTGTAAATTATAATTTGGAAGTATTACTTCACCTTCATACTTGCCTTGACAAGATATATAATGAGCAATGCATATGCAGCCAATGATGCTATCTCACTCAATGGGTTTGCAACCCATGCATCGTTCATCACATTAATGCCGCCAAAACGCATAGCAGCACTTACAACACCCATGAGTGCACCTCCGGCGATAAATCCTGATGCAAGCAAGGTACATTTTTCGCCACGCTGGTTATTCAGTTCACTATCCTTGCTGCGTGATGTAACATACCAGTTGATTGCACCTCCTACAAGCAAAGGCAAGTTAAGTTCAAGAGGAATGAACATACCAAGCGCAAATGCAAGCGCAGGAACCTTGAAGAATGTAAGCAGCAATGCCAGCAATGCACCTATGCCATACAGCAACCAGGGTGCACCCACACCATTCATCAATGGGTCAATCACCGCTGCCATGGCGTTAGCCTGAGGAGCAGCGAGGTCACCACTTGTAAAGCCATATGTCTTGTTCAATATCATTATCACTCCTGCAACTGTTGCTGCAGAAACAAGTGTTCCCAAGAACTTCCATGTCTGCTGTTTTGCAGGTGTACTACCGAGCCAGTAGCCTATTTTCAAGTCGGTGATGAAACCGCCGGCCATTGAGAGCGCTGTACAAACTACACCACCCATGATGAGTGCGGCAACCATGCCCGAAGAGCCTTTGAGACCGACCGCCACCATAACAACCGATGCAAGGATAAGTGTCATCAATGTCATGCCCGAAACAGGGTTTGAACCTACAATGGCAATGGCGTTGGCTGCTACGGTAGTAAAGAGGAATGAGATTACTGCCACAAGAAGAACTGCAACAATGCTATGCAACCAGTTTCCCTGCATTACATCGAAAACAAAGAATGCGAGCACCATAAGAAGAGTAAACACAGAACCGAAGATAACCACCTTCATTGAAAGGTCCTTTTCGGTACGCTTTACAGCTGTAGCATCCTTTTTACCGCCCAATTCGCGTGATGCAAGGCCAACAGCACTCTTTATTATGCCCCATGACTTGAATATACCTATAATACCGGCCATTGCTATACCACCGATACCAATGCTCTTGGCATACTCCTTGAAGATGACTTCAGGAGCCATTTCCCCTACTGTTTCTGTTATTGCAGGGTTCCACATGTTAAGCACTGCATCACCAAAAACGAGGTTCATACCGGGTATTATAAGCAACCACACTGCGAGCGAGCCGGCACAGATAATGGCTGCATACTTGAGACCGATAATACATCCCAAACCAAGCACGGCTGCACCGGTGTTTATCTTCAACACCAATTTTGCCTTGTCGGCAAGCAGTTCACCCCATGAGCAGACGCGTGTTGTCACGTTCTCGTTCCACCAGCCGAATGTAGCAACAATGAAATCGTATATACCGCCAATAACTGCCGCAATGAGCAGAGGCTTTGCCTGGCTACCACCCTTTTCACCAGACACCAGCACCTGTGTACTTGCAGTTGCCTCGGGGAAAGGATATTCACCATGCTTCTCCTTTACAAAATACTTGCGGAAAGGAATAAGGAACAATATTCCAAGTATACCTCCAAGCAACGAACTGATGAACATCTGCATGAAATTCACTGTCATTTCGGGATATTTGCTTTGCAGAATATACAACGCCGGCAAAGTGAATATTGCACCGGCGACAATTACACCTGAACATGCACCGATAGACTGGATAATAACATTCTCACCAAGAGCATTCTTGCGTTTGGCAAGTGTTGACATACCCACGGCAATGATAGCGATGGGAATGGCAGCTTCAAACACCTGGCCCACCTTAAGACCAAGATAGGCTGCCGCTGCAGAAAACAGCACTGCCATAGCAATACCCCATGAAACCGACCAGAAGTTCACCTCGGGATAAACCTTGTCGGGGGACATCAATGGGCGGTACTCCTCACCTTCATTCAATGGACGGAAGGCATTCTCGGGCAAACCCGTAGATTTTTCATTTTCCTGTTTCATTATTATTTAATTTTATGTTAATTGCATCATTTTGCAAAAATAGTAACAAACGAGCGAGAAACATAAAGTTTACTTTAATGTTTTTCACAGCGAGTGCAGTAAATTTTCGAGATTTAACTCAAAAATAGCAACAAACGAGCGAGAAACATAAAGTTTACTTTAATGTTTTTCAAATAGGATTAAAAATAATAATGTAAATCAAGGAAGTTTAGTGCGGTTTTCCACCAGTATTGGTAATTCCAAAAGAGGAACCGGCACCGATGAAATCACAGCAAACAACCGATAAAACAGAGGGTAAGAATGGGGATTGTTTGAGCGTTTGTGCCATACGATGCTGTTTATGCGTGAAGCGAGTTGCCCCATTCCCTATGTTTTAGCGAATAGTTGTTTGTGAATAGTAACAGCCGACTGAATTATGTTGCTTGCAACTCATGAGCCAAGGCTGTTACGACTGATTTTTACGAGTGCCGGGGCTTTTCGTTCTTTTGGCTGCCAAAAGAACAATAAAGAAAGACTTGAAGCAGAATACATGTCAATGTATTAAGGTTAAAAACCACCACACAATACAAAAGGATAGGCGAACCCAACCCCTACAATTGACTTAAAATTCCTAAGCGCAATAAGAAAGTGATGTTTGCCTGCTGCGATTTTTCAAATACTCGCTGTAAAATATTAAAGTAAATCTCATATTTCACTAGCTTAATTACAAAATTATAATCACACAATTGTTTGCCCATTTACTACATTTGGAATAATTTTGCAATGTTAAAAAAAGCAACTGATGCCAAACAACTATTTTCAATTCAAACAATTCACAATAGTGCAGGACGGATGCGCCATGAAGGTAGGAACAGACGGTTGCCTGCTTGGAGGATGGTTTGACTGCTCAAACAGCAAAAACATTCTTGATATAGGTTGCGGTAGCGGACTTATATCCATAATGGCAGCACAACGTTGCAATGCTCAAGTCACAGGAATTGAAATAGACAGAAACGCAAGCATGCAGGCATTGGAAAATGTAAAGAATTCTCCATGGGCCGAACGCATTGAAATCATCAATTGCGACTTCTTGAAATACAATACCGACAGAAAGTTCGATACAATTGTATGCAACCCACCCTACTTTGTAAACAGCCTTAAATGTGACAAGCAGTCACGCACTCTTGCACGTCACAGCGACAGCCTCAGCAGCAACGACTTTTTTGCAAAATGCGCCGAGGTATCAACACCCACTACAGTAGTTGCCATAATAATCCCTTGCGACATTGCTAGCGAATGGCAATCATCGGCAAAAGAGAACGGTTTTTGCATCAAGCGCATAACATACATAAAGACAACTCCGGCAAAGGCTCCCAAAAGAGTATTGATAGAATTTACACGCGACAACGGAACCATTCCGCTTGAGAGTACTCTTATCTTTGAAAACGGTCGCGGAGAATACAGCGAAGAGACAAAAGAGATTCTGCGCGACTTCTATCTGAAGATAGAATAGCACACCACACATCCAATGTCACCCTGAACGCAGTCGAAGGGTCTCTACGACAGAATAACATCACAACTGCTTACAATAATTTACTAAAAAATATGTCACAGTAGGCTTTGCGCCTACTGTGACATATCTCGCTCAAAATGACAGCGACATGAGTTTGAACTACATATATCAACTATTCTGTTTCTTCCCACGTCTGTTAAGGAGACCGTATCTTTTCATAAAAGGCTCAAGTAGAAACACTCCAAAGAGCAGTGCACAAATAACGCCCAAGGAGTTGAATAAAAAATCACCCCAATCACCGCCACGGTGTTCTGTCAGCCACTCCTGCATTATCTCCACCGCTCCACTGAAGAGAATTGGAGCAACAATTGCACCCAAAGAGATTCTCTTGACACTTAGCCTGGCATGAGTCAACAGATACTCTACCCAAAGAACGGAGCAAAAGCCGAAATACATAATAAAATGGGCAAGTTTGTCAATATTCTTCACTTTTTCAAGAGACACTGAAGGTGGCCTGAAAAATGAGAGATAAAGTATCACAGCCAACACCAATAGTGATAACCTATATCTCCTGAATATTATGCTGATATCTCTGATCATAAATTCCATTTATATTGCAAAACCGATTATTGCAAGTAAAGTTCAAAAGGAGTACTTAACAATTCACGTTACAGGAGAAAAATGTCAAACAAGACCGGCTACTGCATCAAAGAACTGTTTGTGGAGAGGCATCGGCTCGCACATTCCGTCCCAGCCCGGCCGGGCAAGGACAGTCAGTCCTTCGGGAACAATTTCCACCTCAAGTTCAGCATCCATTATATACGGTTCTCCGTCGTAATGCACCGGACCGGCAGAACTGCGTTTTATTGTAAGCTTACGCGTTGAAAAGGTTACAACACGGTCATTTTTGTCAAGTTTATTTGAAAAAAGTTGTGCTATCACAAGCGGAGCTTCAACCGGCATGAACGGTTCCATTATAGAGACACTCAACAACCCGTCGCGCATTGAAGCGTAAGGTGTTATATAGGCATTATTGCCATACTGCGATGCGTTGCCGCATGCTATAAGAAACGCCTTGTATACGTTGTTGACAGAATCGGCAATAACCTCATATATTTCGGGCTCATACTTGACCCAATCGACAAGCGTCTTTTGTACATAGCTTGCCAACCCTCTATGAGAGCCCTTGGCAAAATCATTGCTCACAAGTGCATCGAAGCCGACGCCACAGGCACAAAAGAAGGGTTTGCCATTCAACTTGCCGTAATCTACGGTTGTAGGTTCTGCGTTGTTGATGAAATCAATGGATCTCTTTATATCGACAGGAATTCCGATATGCCTCGCAAAACCATTTCCCGAACCGCAGGGTATTATACCAAGTGCGGTATCGGTATGTACAAGGCTGCGCGCAACTTCGTTCACTGTGCCGTCACCACCAACAGCAACAACAACATTGAAGCCATCTTTCACAGCCGAGGCAGCAATCTCCGACGCATGACCGGCATGTTCGGTTTTTTCAATATGCAACTCATATTTATTGTGGTCAATATATTTTTCAATCATGCCTGGCAAATTTTTCTTGCCATGCACGCCCGAGTTGGGATTGATCACAAATAATATTTTACCTCTTTCGATCATAGTATGCCTTTTTTTGCGTTGCAAAGCTAACCATAATTACCGGAAAGTAAAAACCTTAAAGAGAAATATCGCGCCATGCAACTATATATATAATATTAATTATATTAAAAAGTTTCAGTAAGTCGCCAAAAATGAATATCTTTGCATTTCGTAAAAAAAACGCCGACAAAAGAACGGCAAATAAATGAGAGTATTCTCAACAGAATTCAAAATAAACAATAACAAAAAGAGAATAAAATATTTATGGAAGACGACAACTTCAACGAGAGTGGCTTTTCGCTTATTGCCGATTTCAATGAGAACGGCGAACAAAGCCCACGCTATACAAATATCGAAAGCAAATTGCCTATATTGCCACTACGCAACATGCTGTTGTTTCCAAGCACAGTTCTGCCGGTTTCTATAGGAAGAGAGTCTTCGCTCAAACTCATAAAGGACCTTGAGAAGAACAGAGGTTGCATGGGTGTGTTCTGCCAGAAAGACCCGGCAACAGAAAAACCGAAATTCGATGACCTTCACGAAATCGGTACAGTGGCAAAGATTATCAAAGTTTTCAACCTGCCCGACAACTCCACTACTGTCATCCTGCAGGGATTCCAGAGAATAAGACTGAAGGATATACATCGCTTCTCGCCATACTTGAAGGGTACTGTAGAAGATGCTCCCGAAGTTGACCATCCTCTTGACGAAGAGTATGAAAGCCTCATCAAGAGCTGCAAAAGCGCTGCAAAGAAACTGTTCAAGCGCTACGATTCTCACGGCGAAGCCTCGTTTGCAATAAACAACATCAGCGACACTGCTACACTGATAAATTTCCTATGTGCAAACATCAAAATTCACCACGACGAGAAGCTTGTATTGCTCAACGAGAGTTCTATCAAGGAGAGAGCATTCCACCTGATGACAATACTCGACAGGGAATTGCAACTGTCCGAACTTAGCGATAAGATAAGAAGCAAGACCCATAAAGACCTTGACCAGCAGCAGCGTGAATATTACCTTCAGCAGCAGATAAAGAACATACAGGAGGAATTGGGAGGCAACGTTCAGGACCAGGATGCCAAAGAACTGCGCGACAAAGCAGACAAGAAGATGTGGTCACGCGAAACTGATGAACTGTTCAACAGGGAACTGTCAAAATTGAGCCGTATAAATCCACAGTCACCCGACTACCATGTACAGCTAAACTACCTGCAGATGTTTGTCAGCTTGCCTTGGGGCGAATATACAAGCGACAATCTTGACATGGAGAATGCACGCAAGGTACTCGACCGCGACCACTACGGACTGGACAAGGTCAAGGAGAGAATTCTCGAACACCTCGCTGTAATAAAGATGCGTGGTGACCTCAAATCACCTATCATATGTCTTTACGGCCCTCCGGGAGTAGGAAAGACTTCGCTTGGCAAATCAATTGCCGATGCTTTGAAACGCAAATATGTGCGTATGTCACTTGGTGGTATACATGATGAATCGGAGATACGAGGACATCGCAAGACATACATTGGCGCAATGCCGGGACGTATACTCAAGAACCTTGCAAAGGCAGGAACAGACAACCCTGTATTCATTCTCGATGAGATAGACAAGGTTGGTCAAGCATCAATGCACGGTGACCCTTCATCGGCACTTCTTGAGGTACTTGACCCGGAACAGAACAGTGCTTTCCATGACAATTTCCTTGATTTCGACTACGATCTCTCAAAGGTAATGTTCATTGCTACAGCCAATAACCTTGCAAACATTCCGGCACCGTTGCTTGACCGTATGGAATTGATAGAAGTCAGCGGATACCTCACCGAAGAGAAGATTGAAATAGCAAAACGTCACCTTGTTCCAAAGGAAAAGATCGCCAACGGTATAAGCGGCGAGAAGGTTACCATAAGCAAGGCTGCTATAGAAGCCATTATCGAGAACTATACCCGTGAGTCGGGCGTCAGAACTCTGGAAAAGAAGATTGGAAAAATATTCCGTCGTCTGGCATGCCGCATTGCCACAAACGGCAACATTGGACTTACAACAGTGAAACCGGCTGACCTTAACGAGTTGCTTGGTGTAAAAGAGTTCTCACGCGACAAATACCAGGGCAATGAGTACGCCGGTGTTGTCACAGGATTGGCATGGACTGCCGTAGGTGGAGAAATTCTCTTCATAGAGACAAGCCTCAGCCGCGGCAAAGGCGAAAAGCTCACTTTGACCGGAAACCTCGGCGATGTCATGAAGGAATCAGCTGTTCTTGCACTTGAATACATAAAGTCACATGCAGCAGAACTGGATATTCCTTATGAGATATTCGACAAATGGAATATACACCTGCACGTCCCGGAAGGAGCTATTCCAAAGGACGGTCCTTCGGCTGGTATAACAATGGCGACTGCACTCGCTTCGGCATTGACACAGCGCAAGGTCAAGGAGAACATAGCCATGACCGGAGAGATAACACTTCGCGGAAAGGTATTGCCTGTAGGTGGTATAAAAGAGAAGATTCTTGCTGCGAAACGTGCCGGAATAACTGAGATAATCATATGCCATGAGAACAGACGCAACATTGAAGCTATTCCCGAAATGTATATCAAGGGACTGACCTTCCATTATGTCAGCGATGTAAAGGAGGTTATTGATATTGCGCTTCTCAAGGAGAAAGTTAAGAACCCGTTAAACTTAATTGCATAAACCATGGAATTCAAGTTATTGCATACCGACAGCGGAAGCAAGGCACGCGCAGGAGTTCTAACCACAGACCATGGTGAGATAATGACACCGATATTCATGCCTGTAGGAACTGTAGGGTCGGTGAAAGGCGTGCAGATACCACATCTGAAAAATGACATTAAGGCACAGATTATTCTGGGAAACACATATCATTTGTATCTCCGCCCCGGGCTTCAGATACTTGAGAATGCAGGTGGATTGCATAAGTTCAACGCATGGGACCGTCCTATTCTTACTGACAGCGGCGGTTTTCAGGTATTCTCCCTCAAGGATATAAGAAAGATGAATGAGGAGGGTGTAGAATTCCGCTCACACATCGACGGTTCAAAACACTTTTTCTCTCCCGAGAGAGTAATGGATATCGAACGAAGCATCGGTGCTGACATAATCATGGCATTTGACGAATGTACTCCTGGTACAGCCGACTATGAATATGCAAAGAAGTCAATGGAACGCACACACCGCTGGCTCGACCGATGCATTAACAGATTGTCGGAGACTGAACCGATGTACGGATACGAGCAGCAGCTGTTCCCTATTGTACAAGGATGCGTATACCCTGACCTGCGACGCCGTTCGGCAGAATACATTGCATCGAAAGGTGCTGCAGGAAATGCCATTGGTGGCCTTGCTGTAGGTGAACCGGCTGAAAAGATGTATGAGATGATTGAGGTTGTAAACGAGATTCTGCCAACCGACAAACCACGTTACCTCATGGGAGTGGGAACACCGGCAAACATTCTTGAGGCAATAGAGCGCGGTGTCGACATGTTCGACTGTGTTATGCCTACACGCAACGGACGAAATGCGATGCTCTTCACCAAACACGGCATAATGAACATGCGCAACGAAAAGTGGAAGAACGACTACTCCCCTATCGAAGAAGACGGTGCATCATTCGTAGATACCCTTTACAGCAAGGCGTATCTGCGTCACTTGTTCGTAGCACAGGAGCTGTTGGCGTTGGAGATTGCATCAATACATAACCTTGCATTCTACGTATGGCTCACTCAGGAAGCACGCAAGCATATTCTCATGGACGATTATGCAAGCTGGAAACGCCACATGCTTCAGGAGGTGACACGCCGACTCTGATTTATATATACACCGAAAGCTAATACAAAGAGAGACACAAAGAACTTTTGCAATGAAGTGGGTTGAGTTTTTTAGATTGAAACGCCTTGACTGGTACATTATAAAGAAATTCCTGGGAACATACTTCTTTTCCCTGGCTCTTATCATTGTCATCATTCTGGTTTTCGACTACAATGAAAAAATCGACAAGTTCGTTACATCCAATGCCACGACACATGAAATAATATTTGACTATTTCATTAACATTGCGCCGTACTATGCCAACACCTTCAGCGCTCTGTTTGTATTCATTTCCGTTATATACTTTACATCGAAACTTGCCGAGAATTCCGAAATCATCGCCATGCTGGCTGCAGGTGTCAGTTTCAGAAGACTCGTCAAGCCCTATCTCTTCTCTGCTACATTCATCGCAATATTGAGCTATGCACTCAGCGCATATATCATTCCCAACGGCAATGCCACCAGGCTTGCATTTGAACAGCGATACAACAATGTAAAAAAAGTGGAATCGGGAAGCAATGTCCAGCTTAAGATTGACGAGAACACTATAGCCTTCATTGAGCGCTACGAGAACCGCAACCACATGGGCTGGCGTTTCATGCTCGACAGGTTCGAGAACAAGAAACTCGTCTCGCACATGGAGGCTGCTACAATTACATACAACCCCGACAAGCCACATACATGGACCGCGCGTCGCTGGCTCATAAGGGAGCTGAAAGATGACAAGGAGATAATCAGGGAGAGCAGGCGCGAACCCCTTGACACTGTTTTACCCTTTGAGCCTGCCGATTTCCTCATTTCGGCCGGAGAGGAGGAGACAATGACCAGCCCCGAGTTGAGTGTATACATAGACAAACAGCAGGCACGAGGAATTGCCAACATACGAGGTTTCGAGATTGAATACCACAAACGTATTGCAATGTCATTCGCTTCGTTCATAATGACAGTCATCGGTGTCTCTTTGTCATCGCGCAAGCGAAAAGGCGGAATGGGATTGTCATTGGGAATTGGATTGGGACTCAGTTTCTCATACATTCTGTTCCAGACAGTATCATCGGCATTTGCCGACCACATGCCGGTAGCATTGGCTGTCTGGCTACCTAATATTATATATGCGATATTGGCAATTGTACTCTATCGAAAAGCACCAAGATAAAAAAGATGTATTTTACCGATTTTGATTTTGAAGACGAGATTCTCGATGCGCTCGATGCGATGCGCTTCGAAGAGTGTACTCCAATACAGGAACAGACCATACAGCCCTTGCTTGACGGACGCGACCTTATAGGTGTAGCACAGACCGGAACCGGCAAAACAGCCGCATATCTGTTGCCGGTACTCAACAAGCTATGCCAGGGAGGATATCCCGAAGATGCGATCAACTGTGTCATCATGGCTCCGACAAGAGAACTGGCACAGCAGATTGACAGACAACTTGAAGGATTCACCTACTTCATGCCGGTATCGGGTGTTGCCGTATATGGCGGAAACGACGGTCAGCGTTACGAGCAGGAACTGCGTGGAATGGCAAAGGGAGCGGATATAATTGTAGCTACCCCAGGAAGACTCATAAGCCATATAAACCTTGGCAATATTGACCTTTCAAAAGTATCTTTCTTTATTCTTGACGAGGCCGACCGTATGCTTGACATGGGATTTTACAACGACATCATGACCATTGCAAAGCAGTTGCCAAAAGATAGACAGACAATGCTCTTTTCAGCAACCATGCCCGAAGAGATACGCCGACTGGCATCAAATATCCTTACAGACCCGTTGCAGATTACACTAGCCCTTGCCAAGCCGGCAGACGGCATCACACAGCAGGCATACATTTGCCATGAGGGACAGAAGCCGGGAATAATAAAGGATATTTTCAAGGACGAAAGCAGCGAGAGAGTCATACTTTTCACCTCACGCAAGAGCAAGGTAAGAGAAATTTCTCTAATGCTCAAGAAACAGGGATTCAATGTAGGAGAGATGCACAGCGACCTCAGCCAGAGCGAGCGTGACGAAATAATGTTCCTCTACAAGAGCCGTAAGATTGATATAATTGTTGCGACCGACATCCTTGCACGCGGAATAGACATTGACGACATACGCATTGTCATCAACTACGATGTTCCTCGCGACTGCGATGACTACATACACCGCATAGGCCGTACAGCACGCGCTGGAACAAAGGGGCGTGCCATAACATTCGTATCCGAAGAGGACCAGGAGTACTTCAAGCGCATTGAAGACTTCATTGAACAGGATGTGCCCAAACTTGATATTCCTGCAGAACTCGGCAATGCTCCGGCATACGAGCCAAACAAGAACAAGGAGAAGAAAAAAGAGAATAACAGAAACAGGAGAGGGAACAATAATAAAGGTGGTAAAAAGCACCATCACAAGCCTAAAAACCCAAAAGCCCCAAAAAACTCAAAGGACTCAAAAGACTCAAAAGAGCAGAAATCCACTCAAAAGCCCAACCACCACAATAGACATAATAGACACAATAGATACAAAACTCCAACCCCCAAAAACACTAACAGTACAAACAAAGACAATGGCAATAATTAAAGAACTGCGCGGTTTCACGCCAAAGATTGGCAACAACTGTTTCCTTGCAGAAACTGCAGCCATCATAGGCGATGTAACAATGGGAGACAATTGTTCAATATGGTACAGCACTGTACTCCGTGGCGATGTCAATACAATTACAATTGGCAACAATGTAAATATACAGGACGGGGCTGTTGTACACACTCTATACCAACGTTCAAAGACCATAATCGGGAACAACGTTTCCATTGGACATAACGCCACAATACACGGCGCTACCATTGAGGACAACTGCCTCATTGGCATGGGAGCCACTGTACTTGACAATGCAGTTGTTGAGAGTGGAGCAATCGTTGCAGCCAACGCATTGGTAACATCGGGCATGCGCGTGGAAGGTGGATATATTTATGCCGGCGTTCCTGCAAAAAAGATAAAGGAGGTAAGCAAGGAACAACAGAAAGAGATCGTAGAGCGCATTGCCAATGATTATATCATGTACTCATCGTGGTACAAGGAATAACCGTACTTTCAAAAAGAAAAACAAACAATTAAAATAAACAACCATGAAACACCTATTTTCATTATTCGCAGCATTGAGCATTACAGTTTCGGCCCTTGCAGGCAAGAACGTGACACTGCACGATGTCATGTACGGTGGCTACTGGCCACAGACATATGCGGCTATCAAGCCTATGGCAGACGGAGAACACTTCGCACGCATCAGTGACGACCGCACCATGATTCTCAAAGGTTCGTTCAAGAATGGTGCCATTGTCGACACACTCTTCAACGCAGCAACAGTACGCGGTTTTAACGGACAGCGCATTGACGGTTATGAGTTCTCGCCAAATGAGAAGCTTATTCTTCTTCAGACAAAGACAAGAGGCATCTATCGCAACTCATACACTGCGGAGCACTATATATTCGACCGTAAGAACAACAAGGCGCAGCAGTTGTCAGAGAACGGTGCACAGCAGGTTCCAAAGTTCTCTCCCGACGGAACAATGGTAGCCTTTGTACGCAACAACAACATTTACCTTGTAAAGCTTCTGTTCGGATATGCCGAGTCACAGGTAACAACCGATGGTGAGTATGGAAAAATAATCAACGGTATCCCCGACTGGGTCAATGAAGAGGAGTTCATGACCAACTGTTCATACGACTTCAGCGCCGACAGCAAGGTCATTGCATACATAAAATACGACGAGAGTGATGTCATGATGTACGACATGCCAATGTACACAACAGGCAGTGACAATGCCGCATATGACAACTTCTGCAAGCCATACAGTTTCAAGTATCCTGTTGCAGGTGCCGACAATTCAAAGATTTCGGTTCACTCTTTCGACATCAAGAGTAAGGTTACACGCAAGCTCGACGTGAATATCCCCGAAGAGGGATATATCCCACGCATCAAGTTCACGAAGAACCCCGACATGCTTGCCGTGCTCACCCTCAACCGCCACCAGAGCGTGCTCGAGATACAGGCGGTAAACCCACTTTCGGGCATTAGCAGAACTATCATGCGCGAGGAGAGCGATACCTATCTCAACGAACAGGCATACGCAAGTATTGAATTCCTTGACAATCATTTCGTTTTCCAGAGCGAAAGAAGCGGACACAACCATCTCTATCTCTACACATTGAATGGAGAACTTGTACGCCCTATTACACAGGGAGAATATGAAGTAAAGCACTTCTATGGTTGGGACAGCAAGAAGAATGAATTCTACTACTCAAGCAACGAAGGCAGCCCTTTGCGCGAGCATGTATATAAGGTAAATTCAAAGGGTAAGAAAACAAAGCTTACAGCAGATGAAGGCACAAACAAGGCTGTGTTCAGCGCAGGCATGAAGTACTTCATCAACACCCATTCGAGCATCAACACACCGCATGTCGTTACAACAAACAACAACAGCGGAAAGGTTATAAAGACCCTTATAGACAACAAGAACCTCAAGGAGCGTCTTGCTGCATTCGACATGCCTACAAAGGAGTTCTTCAGTTTCAACACAAGCGACGGTGTCTCACTAAACGGCTGGATAATCAAACCTGCCGACTTTGACGAAACAAAGAAATACCCGGTTGTAATGTTCCAGTACAGCGGTCCTTACTCACAGCAGGTTAACGACAGCTGGTATACCGGTAACTATGGCAATGCAATGTTCGAAAGCTACATGGCATGCGAAGGATTCATCATGGTTTGTGTGGACGGACGCGGTACAGGCGGACGCGGTACAGAGTTCGGAAAATGTACATACCTGAAGATTGGACAATACGAACCGGGTGACCAGGTGGAGACTGCCAAATACCTTGGCACACTCCCTTACGTCGACAAGGACAACATCGGTATATGGGGCTGGAGCTTCGGCGGCTACAACACTATCATGTCAATGAGCCAGAACGACGCAGTATTCAAGGCCGGCGTAGCCGTTGCCGCACCAACCGACTGGCGTTTCTATGACACGATATACACCGAACGCTACATGCGTACACCAAAAGAGAACAAGGAGGGTTACGACCAAGGTTCAGCCATTGTAAACGCAAGCAAGCTCAACGGAAAACTGTTGCTCGTTCACGGAACAGCCGACGACAATGTACACCTGCGTAACATGATACGTTACATACATGCCCTTACACAGGCTAACAAGAAGTTCGAGACAGCCATCTACCCCGACAGCAACCACAGCATCTACTACGGTGCCAACACACGCTATCACCTCTTCGAGCGCATAGCTGAATTCTTCAAGGAGAATCTGAAGTAAGAATAACTGACAGGACTTGATTAGGAGGCATAAATTATGCCTCCTAATTTTATAAAATTCATTTTCTTACGTTTTTTTAATACTTTGGCACGGTTTTTGCAAGGATTGTTATGTAAATATATTGTTCGCGGAACAGGTTTGTTTTATATATTCGCAATCTGTTACGTAAGTAGCTTTTTACTACGAAGAACAACAACGATTATTTAGGGAGAAGAATTATGAGCAATGAATTTTCACAAAGGATGTCGGAGATACTGTCGTTGAGCAAGGAGGAGGCAACACGCCTTCGTTGCAGCAGTATAAAACCCGAGCATCTGCTATTAGGAATAATTAGAAGAGGGAATGGATGTGCGTTGGAGATACTCAATAGCCTAAATGTCAATATTGACAAGATGAAAGAGGCTCTTGAGACCAGAAGCAGTGACGGTCCTGTTGCCGACCTGCCATACAATACCAACATAGAAATGAGCCTCAGCACTGCAAGAATCTTGCGTTTCACAACTCTTGAAGCACGTTCCTTCAAGAGTGTTGCCGACACAGAGCACATTCTCTTAGGTATTCTCAAGGAGAAGAACAACCTCGCTGCAGAGATACTCGAAGAGCACAACGTAACATATCCGCAGGTGTTTGATGCCGTAAAGGAAAAGAAGCCTGACATGAACGAGGGTATCAAGGATGGATTCGGTTTTACCGACCACGATGACGACGATGAGCAGTTGCCACAGAACAACGAAAGTGGCAACCAGCGCGCATATACCGGTACACAGCAGACAAAGTCACAAAACGACACACCGGTGCTTGACAACTTCGGTGTCGACATGACAAAAGCTGCAAGAGAAGGCAGGCTCGACCCTGTTGTAGGACGTGAGAAGGAGATTGAGCGCATATCGCAGATATTGAGCCGCCGAAAGAAAAACAACCCAATTCTCATTGGAGAGCCGGGTGTGGGTAAGTCGGCCATTGTAGAGGGACTGGCACAGCGCATTGTTGAGCGCAAGACCTCGCGCATACTGTTCAACAAACGCATCATTGCGCTTGACATGACAGCCGTTGTTGCAGGTACAAAATATCGCGGACAGTTTGAGGAGCGCCTTCGCGCCATAATTACAGAGTTGGAAAACAACCCTGACATCATCATCTTCATCGATGAGATACACACTATTGTAGGTGCAGGCTCTACTCCTGGTTCAATGGATGCCGCTAATATTCTCAAGCCGGCTCTTGCACGTGGCGAGATACAATGTATCGGTGCTACAACAGTAGATGAATACCGCAAGACAATAGAAAAGGACGGTGCTTTGGAGCGCCGTTTCCAAAAAGTGCTTGTAGAACCAACTTCTGCCGAAGACACCTATGTCATACTGAAGAACATAAAAGAGAGATACGAAGACCACCACAATGTAACATACACTGACGAGGCGTTGCTCGCATGTGTCAAATTGACAGACCGCTACATTACAGACCGCTGTTTCCCCGACAAGGCAATAGATGCCATGGATGAGGTTGGAGCACGTATGCACATAAGCAACATCACTGTACCAAAAGAGATTGAGGAACAGGAGAAGCTTATTGACACAGTAAACAGCGAAAAGAACAGCGCTGTAAAACGTCAGGATTTCGAAAGTGCTGCAAACCTGCGTGACAAGGAGAAATCAATGCAGGCCGAGCTGGCAAAGATGAAGGAAGAATGGGAGAAGAGCCTTGTCGAAAGCCGTCAAACAGTTGACGAGGAACATGTTGCAAGTGTTGTATCGATGATTTCGGGTGTTCCCATGCAGCGTATGCAACAGGATGAGTGGACACGTCTTAAAGGCATGCGTCAGGAATTGACAAGCAAGGTCATAGCACAGGACAGCGCCATTGAGAAGCTCACAAAGGCTATCCAACGAAGCCGTGTGGGATTGCAAAACCCAAACAAACCGATAGGAACATTCATGTTTCTTGGACCTACAGGTGTAGGTAAGACTCTGCTTGCAAAGGAACTTGCCAAGTTCATGTTCGGCAGCGCCGATGCGCTTATACGCATCGACATGAGCGAATACATGGAGAAATTCACCGTTTCCCGCCTTGTTGGAGCCCCTCCGGGATATGTAGGTTACGAGGAGGGAGGACAGCTCACCGAACGTGTACGCCGCCGCCCCTACTCCATTGTACTGCTCGATGAGATTGAAAAGGCACACACTGACGTATTCAACCTGTTATTGCAGGTAATGGACGAAGGACGCCTTACTGACAGCTACGGACGTACAGTAGACTTCCGTAATACCGTCATTATCATGACATCGAATGTAGGTACACGCGAATTGAAGGATTTCGGTAGCGGAATAGGTTTTGCTAAGGACGAGCGTGCCGGTGACAAGAAATATTCACGCGATGTGATACAGAAAGCGCTCAACAAGCGTTTTGCCCCTGAATTCCTTAACCGCATAGATGAGATAATCAACTTTGACCAGCTCGACAAGAGTGCGATAATAAATATTGTTGACATTGAGCTGACACAGATTGTAAAGCGTGTTACGGAACTTGGATACAGCATAGAGATGACAGACGAGGCAAAGATTTTCCTTGCCGACAAGGGATTTGACATCCAATACGGCGCCCGTCCGCTGAAACGTGCCCTGCAGAACTATGTTGAAGATGAAATTTCGGAACTTTTGCTCGAAGGTGCACTTCAACCTAGAGACCGCATTGCGGTAGAACCGGACAGCAATGGCGAGAAGCTGAAATTCAATGTAAAAAGATAATGCATTAGATTATAAAATTTGTAAAGGGTTGCCCCAATGGGGTGACCCTTTCTGTTTTGCAAGCGTAACACAGCACTGCGCTTTTTAGTTTCCACTGTGAATATAATGAGTGAATAAAAAGATGCAGTGCAAGGCTTGCGAAGTTCGCAAAACCGGAGTTTACTTGGAGTAAATGAGGATTTTGAGAACAAGCGTAACACAGCAATGCGCTTTTTAGTCACTCATTATCTGACATTTTGTCATATTAAGAACAACTGGCACTTTTTTTGTTTTATATATGATGTGGGCGTATAGCACCACATCAACAAAGATTACAAACAAAAAACAAAGAATATGCAAAAAGGAAACATTGGGGTAACAACTGAAAACATTTTCCCCGTAATCAAGAAATTCTTGTACAGCGACCACGAGATTTTCCTCCGTGAGATTGTATCTAATGCAATCGATGCCACACAGAAGCTGAAAACACTTTACGAGAAGGGCGAGTTCAAGGGCGAGCTTGGCACACCAAGAGTAAAGGTAACACTCGGTACCGATACAATTACCGTAAGCGACAACGGTATAGGTCTCACAGCAGAGGAGATTGAGAAGTACATCAACCAGATTGCCCTTTCCGGTGCTACTGATTTCCTTGAGAAATACAAGGACACAGCAAACAGCATCATCGGCCATTTTGGTCTTGGATTCTATTCGGCTTTCATGGTGTCAAAGAAGGTTGAGATTGTAACAAAGTCATACCGCGACGGTGCACAGGCTGTCAAATGGAGTTGCGACGGCAGCCCCGAATACACTCTCGAAGAGATTGAGAAAGCAGAGCGCGGAACAGATATTATCATGTATATTGACGAGGAGAGCAAGGAGTTCCTTAGTGAAAGCCGTATCAGCGGTATCCTGAATAAATACTGCCGTTTCCTCCCTGTTGAGATTGCTTTTGGCAAGAAAAAGGATTGGAAAGAGGGCAAGCAGGTGGAGAGTGATGAGGACAATATCATCAACGACACTACCCCATTATGGACACGCAAGCCAAGCGAGTTGAAGGACGAGGATTACAAAGAGTTCTACCGCAAGTTATATCCAATGAGCGACGAGCCACTCTTCTGGATTCACTTGAATGTTGACTTCCCATTCCACCTCACAGGAGTTCTTTACTTCCCAAAGGTTAAGAGCAACCTGGAACTTCAGAAGAACAAGATACTACTCTTCTGCAATCAGGTTTACGTGACCGATGAGGTACAGGGCATTGTACCGGACTTCCTCACATTGATGCATGGCGTAATCGATTCACCGGACATCCCATTGAACGTATCACGTTCATACCTGCAGAGCGACTCAAATGTAAAGAAGATTTCTACATATATCTCAAAGAAGGTATCGGACCGTTTGCAGCAGATTTTCAAGAACGACCGCAAGGAGTTCGAGGAGAAATGGAACGACCTCAAGATTTTCATCCATTACGGAATGCTCACCGAAGAGGATTTTTATGACAAGGCAAACAAGTTCTCACTGTTGCAGGATACTGACGGAAAGAAGTATACCTACGAAGAGTACAAGACTCTTGTAAGTGCAGAGCAGACCGACAAAGACGGCAACATCATATACCTCTACTCTAACGACAAAGAGAAGGAGTACAGTTTCATCGACAACGCCAAAAACAAAGGATATAATGTATTGCACATGGACGGTCAGCTTGACGTTGCACTTATAAGCCTGCTCGAACGCAAATTCGAGAAGACACGTTTCACACGCGTTGACAGCGACACTATCGACAACCTCATTGTCAAAGATGAGAAGAAAGAGAGCACCCTTGCAACTGGCAAGCGCGAGGTTTTGACAGGTGTGTTCGAGAGCCAGCTCCCAAAGTTGGAGAAAAAAGAGTTCCACGTAATGACACAAGCCATGGGCGAAAACAGCGCACCGGTAATGATTACCCAAGCTGAATATATGCGCCGCATGAAGGATATGGCAGCCATTCAGGGAGGAATGTCATTCTATGGCGACATGCCCGACATGTATACACTCTTGCTCAATGAGGAACACCCGCTCATCAAGCGCGTACTTGAGAATGCAGAGAACGCTTGCGCCGAGAAACTGCAGCCACTCAACGCCCAGACCGAGTCACTTGAGAGCCGCCGCAAGGCACTCTACGATGCACGTAGCGGAAAGAAGGAGGAAGATATCCCACAGAGCGAAAAGGATGAACTCTTTGAGATTGAAAAGCAGATTACCGCTGCCAAGAGCGATAAGGAAGGTATCCTTGCCGAGTATGCATCCGATGACAACACTGTAAAACAGTTGATTGACATTACCCTACTACAGAACAACATGCTCACAGGCGAAGCATTGAACAACTTTGTGAAGCGCAGCATTGAACTGATGCAGTAATAACTCCACATAATGTAAGAATGGGACACAGTACACTGTGTCCCATTCTTACATTAATACATTCAACTCACCTTGCTTATAATATGCGCAACTTCGCGCTCCATTACAGGAACTGGTACTATCCTATAAGTCGGCTGATCAGGGTGTAGAACAACCAAATTCATACGACTTATTTTTACACCATAGTTTTTCTGCAATATATAACGGTACAGGTTCTGCTGCAGGCAATAATGGATGTACGAAGTATCGGTCAAATGTTCAAGACCGTTCAAGCCGTTTGCCCAACGGTTACGTTCGGTAGGGTCCACTTTATTGCTACGTTTCCAGTCGTAGATTTCGTATGTTCCGTCACTGCATTTGCACACGAAATCAAGGGTGCCGGCAATGCGGGCATCGGCATCATAGACTCTCCATTCGGTGCGGAAGGGCAGGAACTGCGTGTTTCTCTCAAAGGCCTTGAAGTAGCTCCATTCGCGCGAGACATCGATTGTCTGATTACATTTTACATATTTGCCATTATAGCATACATCGCACAAAAGGTCGGGGACCTGCTTACCATTAAGGTAGTCCTCAATCTGTTTATGGAGGAATGTTCCGGCTTGGCTTGCAACAGCACCTTTCGATTCCCACACCTCGCGCAGCTTTGCTGCTTCAAGCAGATTGCCGTCACACTTCTTGAGACTCATTGCTTCGGCATCGAACTCACGGAAGAACATTCCCACGACATTGCTCACCGAACGAAACTCTATTCCATTGAGCGAATAAAGGTGTGCCTCTTCGTTGAAGGACAACTTGCCGTCCTGCTCGAATGTAATGGTTGAGCCATCCAAATTTGTATTTATCATTGTTGTTGTATTTTTCTTTAATTACTGGCATATTGTCATCCTGAACCTTGTGTGAAGGATCTCAAATACATACGTAAAGATACTTCGCTGCGCTCAGTATGACAATGTACGCTGGAGTAACAGCAATTCTGTTGATTTAATTGTAATCAATGCAGGATCTTGTACAGCAGTTCACGCATAATCTCCGCATCGGGCAATTGGGCACCTTCGGCGCCCTTTGACTGCGCATCGGCAAGACGAATGAGGTGCAATATTTCCATGACATGAACTGCACGGTAATTCTTCATTGCCTTGATATAGTCGCCTACACCCCATGCGCTCCTGAGTCCAAGGAATTCAGCAACACCACGCTCGCTCTTGTCGGGAGCGTAGTAACACATCATGACATTGGAGAAAAAGCTGAAAAGCAATGCCAATGTCATCTGTATCGGGTTCTTCTTGGGGTTCTGTGCAAAATAGTTTATTATTTTATTTGCCTTGTAAACATCTTTGTTCACAAGAGCATTCTGCAACTCAAAATTGTTATATTCCTTGCTGATACCAATATGTTCCTCCACAAGGTCGGGAGTGATATTCACACTACCCTGCGGCAACGCTATGGCAAGTTTGTCTATCTCTCCTGCAATTCGTGACAGGTCGGCACCAATGGATTCACGCATCATAAGCACCGATTTGTTATCGGCTGTCAACCCTTTCTCACGAAGATAGTTGTTGATGAATGCCGGTAACTGGTCATCACGCATTTTCTTTGAGTCAAGAACCACACCGCTACGTTCCAGTTCTGTAGCGACCTTCTTGCGCTTATCTATAGAGCCGTTCTTGTGTGCAAAGACCAACACGGTTGTAGGTTGTGGAGCCTGAAGATAAAACAACAAGGAATCGATATTCCTGAGCATCTGCGCTTCCTTTACAACAATCACCTGGCGCTCAGCCATCATGGGAAAACGCTTTGCTGCAGTAACAATGGTATCAATATCTGTATCGAGGCCATAATATACAGTCAGGTTGAAGTCGCGTTCGAACTCGTTGAGCGCATTCTCCATGATGTAGTCGGTTATGCGGTCGGTAAAGTAACCTTCCTCACCCATCAGATAATATACAGGACGATATGTACCGCCCTTCAGTTCTGACATTATGGTTTCGTAAGTATATTTTGCCATATTTTTATTTTAACACACAAAATACGGATAAAATCCCTATCTTTGTCAAGTTAGACCGACAAAGATACAAAATGTCCGCATTAAACCTGCCTTCATACGATACAAAAATATGCGAGCGCGAAGGAAAACAGCAAATTTTTGACCCTTTGCGCAAATGCTACGTGGCATTGACACCCGAAGAATGGGTACGCCAGCATTTTGTAAATTACTTGACTGTATACAAAGGTTATCCCACTACCCTTACTGCCAATGAGGTTGCAATAAAGCTTAATAACACCAACCGCCGATGCGATACTGTAGTTTATGACAAAGCCTTGCAGCCAAGAGTCATTGTTGAATACAAGGCACCAAGCGTAAAGATAACCAAAGAGGTTTTTGCACAGATTTCACGGTATAATCTTGTGCTCAAGGTCGATTATCTTATTATAAGCAACGGGCTACAGCACTACTGTTGCAAAATGGATTACGAAAAACAGAGTTATACTTTCCTGAATGAAATTCCCGATTACAACACAATAATCAAATAGAAACAGCGTGCTCAAGCACGCTGTTTCTATTTGTTCAACTTTGTCATTACACGCAGTTTGTCAATCATCTCATTGTCCAGTTCCACCGTAATGCTTGCCTGACGACGCGGTGGGCATTTCGCCAATGTCTTGCCATAAGGGCTGAGTATCACACTATGTCCCTTATAAGTTCCGTATTCGTCGGCACCTACCCTGTTGCTTGCAGCAACATAACAGATATTCTCTATTGCACGTGCACGTACAAGAGTGTCCCATGCAAGCAAGCGGCTGTCGGGGAAATTTGCCGAAATAAGAAGAACATCATATTCAGCCCTGTTATAAAGGAACACAGGGAAACGCAGGTCATAGCATATGGCAGGACGGAAGCGAACACCACGCCACTCCCATATGACCTTGCCTTCACCTGACTCAAAAACCTTGTCCTCTCCACTGTATTCAAAGAGGTTGTGCTTGTCGTAATGCCCCATAACACCAGCGGGAGTGATAAAATACATACGGTTATAGTATTTACCATTATCATGTGTCATCACCGGGACAACCATTGCTGCATCATACTCTACAGCGAGACGCTTCATTACCTGCACGGTAATGCCTTCTGCACCTTCGGCAACCCCTTTCGGCTGCATACAGAAACCGGTTGAGCACATTTCAGGGAAGAGATAGAGGTCGGCACGCTCGGCGTTTGCAACAAGCCTTTCAAGCCGTTTGACATTCGTTTCAACATCCTTCCAGGCGATATTCTGCTGTATGACAGTTATTTTCATATTGTATAATTATATAGACAATGAGGGTGACGTTTCCAGTCACCCTCATCATGTAAGTTTCCTTTATTTATGAATACATGTATCTCTTGATACTCTGCTTAGGAGTCTTCTCGAATGTCTCACGACGTATTTCGGTATATCCGATCTTGCTGTATGCTGCAAGTTCAGAGTTCAATGCAAGTACATTTTCGTTAACAATCTTCTCGAGCTGTTCATCGCTGATACCAGCCTTCTTTGCACCATCATAGTCGGCCACAACAAGGGCAACAAGCGCATTCTTGCGACCTACAACAAGAGATTCAACAATATATGGAAGGTTGTTTATCTTGTCTTCAATCTCTTCTGGGTAGATATTCTGACCACTAGCGGTAAGAATCATATTCTTGCAACGGCCCTTGATGAAAAGGTTAGCCTTGGCATCGAACACACCCATGTCACCTGTACGCAACCAACCGTCTTTTGTAAACGCAGCTTTTGTAGCCTCTTCGTTATTGTAATAACCAAGCATCACAGCATCTCCCTTAACCTGAATTTCACCAAGTACACGACGTGGGTTAGCAGAATCGATACGTATTTCGATAGGATGAGCATTGGTACCACATGAATACTTTACATATTCGCTCTTGTCGCGGTATGAGATAAGAGGACCACATTCTGTCATACCATAACCAACAACATATGGGAAATTCATACGCTTGAGCAAATCCTCAACTTCGCGGTTAAGAGCTGCACCACCAATTATTACACCTGTTGTAAAGCCATTACCGAAGGCATCGAGCAAAGACTTACGTATTTTGTTGAGTACAATTTTATCCAATACCGGTATCTTAAGCAACAGTTTTGCAGGAAACTTGCGTGTTGCAGGGAATACCTTTGACTTGAATATCTTCTCTATTACCATTGGAACAGTCAAGAACATGAACGGCTTTACAGCAGCAAGACCAGCCAAAAGACGTGCAGGTGTAGGCTTGCCTGGCATAACGAATACGTGACAACCGCTTGAAAGAGGGAATATCACATCAAATGCCTGACCAAACATATGAGCCATAGGAAGAATGGCAAATATATGACCACCGACACATCTAGGAATTTCACGGAAGCCAAATTCGAGGTTTGCAGTCAAAGAACGTGCAGGAAGAACAACACCCTTTGATGTTGCACTTGTAGTTCCCGATGTAAAGCTTATCTCAACAGGAGCATTAAGATCGCGCTCCTCCTTATAATAATTGATAGACTCTGCAGTCAGGCCATTCGGATGGCGCGAAGAGAGGTGTTCATCAATAGTTTTATTAACCTTCGCCAGCACACCTGATGAATCACGCAATACAGAAATATCTTTGATATTAAGTATACCTACAAAGCCTTTAGTCTCCTCAAGCTTCTCAATAAGTTCTGGAGCAGCACTAAAACCATTATAAGCTATATCATCAGCAATCAACATCTTACACTCCGAAAATGCGCCAAGTTCAGCAACTGCTGCAGGCAAGAAGTCCGGCAAGAAAGGAACGGTTATCGCATCATATGTAAGAGTCGCATAATAGGCGATACACCATTCTGCTGAGTTACGGGCATAGATAGCAATCTTATCACCCTTCTTTATACCTGATTCCTCAAAGAGAATGTGATATTTCTCAATACATTCCGCCATTTGAGCATAAGTATAAGTTTCCTTACCAAAGTTTGTAACTGCAGGTAAATCCCAATACTTCTTTACAGAATCATTAAAATAGCTTATAAAATGTCTCATGTTAATGTTGTGTATTTAGTTTGTTATTTCTATTACTTTATTAATTTGCGCCAATTTTCGCAAAGTTTATTTGCAAGTTTCACAGCGAGTGCAACCAATTTTAGCAAAGTCTTTCATGCTTGCCATGAAATCATGTTCCTTCAACTATTTATTTTGCAATAATTGTGCAAACGAGCGAAACGCAAGTTTACTTGTAAGTTTCACAGCGAGTGAAGCCAATTTTCGCAAAGTTTTTCATGCTTGCTATGAAAAACTTTGCAAATATCTATATTTTTTTTGAAACAACAATCATTGTTTGCACATTTTAACCCAAAATGTGCAGTTTTACATTAGTCAAAAGTATAAAACAGATGTATTTTTAACACATATTAACTCTTTCGACAGTTTTTACTAATCAATTTCTGCGAATATAAGCATAAAAAATGAACGCACCTCAAAAGAAGCGCGTTCATTTTCACATAAACAACAAGTTATCACTTATACATGAACCTCTTTATACTCAACTTAGGTGTCTTCTCAAAAGGTTCATTCTTTATTTCGCAAACGGTCAACTTGCTATATACAGGAAGTTTCTCATTAAGCGCAAAGAGGTTCTGCTCCATAACCTTCTGAAGTTCCTCTGCTGAAATACCGGCTTCCTTAACAGCATCAGGGTTAGGAACTATAATAGCTACCAATCCATGTTTGCGTCCAACCACCAAAGATTCTGCAACCATTGGCAACTGGTTTATAAGATCTTCAATCTCTTCGGGATACACATTCTGTCCGTTAGCAGTAAGAATCATATTCTTGCAACGTCCCTTGATGAATATGTTCTCATTCTTGTCCATAAGACCCATATCACCGGTCTTCAACCAGCCATCGCTTGTGAATGTTGCATTTGTAGCCTCTTCATTCTTGTAGTATCCGTCCATCACCGAAGCGCCCTTTGCCTGTATTTCACCAGGAATTCTCGCCGGGTTACTTGAATCAATACGGATTTCTACACCAGGATGTGCTACAGCACCACATGAACGGATGACAAAGTCCTGCCATCTCTTATAGCTGAGCAATGGACCACATTCTGTCATACCATAACCGACTGTATAAGGCAACCTTACTTTCTTCATCACCTTTTCAACCTCCTTGTTCAAGGCTGCACCACCAAGAATAATGCCACCCTTTTCGATATTGCCACCGAATGTCTCAATAAGAGTCTTACGCACCTTATTATATATTACAGAGTTCAATCCAGGTATTGCAAGGAGCACCTTCATAGGAGTTGTCTGCAATTTAGGCATAACCTTTGCACGGAAAATCTTCTCTATAAGCAAAGGAACTGTCAAGAACATGAATGGCTTGACATCGGCAAGAGCCTTCAGCAAACGCGCGGGAATAGGTTTCTCTGTAAAGATATTAATGTGACAACCACATGTAAATGGATATACAAAGTCAAAGATTTGACCAAAAATATGTGCCAATGGCAAGATTGACAACAGTTTGTCATTTGCATCAGCAGGGATGTGGTCACGTGCGAACTGTACGTTTGATGATATTGAACGTGCTGAAAGCATCACACCTTTAGGAGAACTGCTTGTACCGGATGTATAGCTTATGACAGAAATGGCATCAAAATCGTTCTTCTTGTAGTCGATGTTTTCAGGAGCTACGCCATTTGGGAAACGCTTGGCAAATGCAGCTTCCACCTTCTTGTCAATATTGTCAAGTTTTCCGTCGCAGTTGACAAGCACTCCAAGACCTGCAACATTTACGAGGCCACAGAAATCGGCAAAGCCCTCAAACTGAGGCAGAACCTTGTCTCGTTCAAGACCTGCAAATATAGAATTGTCAACAATAAGCAGACGACTGTCCGATAGACGGGTCAAATCAGCTATATTCTGAGGAAGGAAATCAGCCAACAAAGGTACACATACCGCATCGTATGAAGTTACTGCAAAATATGCAATACACCATTCTGCTGAATTACGTGAGCAGATAGCAATTTTCTCACCTTTCTTGATACCGCACTCCTCAAACAGAAGATGCATCTTTTCTATTTCAGTTGCAACATCACCATAAGTAAATGTGTTTGCTCCATAATTACTCAACGCTGGACGATTCCAGTTGGCTTTTATGGACTCATCAACATAAGACAAAAAGTGTTTCATAATATTATAGAATAGTTATATCAGTTATACATAAATCTTTTGATACTCTGTTTTGGTGTTTTTTCAAACGGCTCATCACGGAACTCGCAACGTGCTATCTGACTGTATGCAGGTAATTTGGCATTCAGTGCTACAATAGATTTCTCAACAGCGGCAACAGCCTGTTCATTATCCAGACCTGCGTTCTTGGCAGCATCATTGTCAACAACAACTATTGCGACTACAGCATGATTCCTGCCGACAACAAGGCTTTCTGTAACATAAGGAAGACGGTTTATCAATTCCTCAATCTCTTCTGGGTAAATATTCTGACCGCTACCGGTAAGAATCATATTCTTGCAACGTCCTTTTATAAACACGGTTCCGTATCTGTTCTGTGTACCCATGTCACCGGTTTTCAACCAACCATCGTGTGTAAAAGATGATTTCGTTGCCTCATCATTCTTATAATATCCTATTGTAACAACATCGCCACGAACCTGAATTTCTCCCGGGAATTTTGACGGACGGTCAGAATCTATACGCAATTCAAGATTTGACTTAACAACACCACCCCTGTCATCGATAGAAGGATGTGATGATGCCACATAGCTAATCAGAGGACCACATTCGGTCATGCCATACCCCACAGCAAACGGTATCTTGATACTCTTCATAACCTTCTCAACATCCTTGCTGATTGCAGCACCACCAATAAAGAAACCAGCTTTTGAAAGGTTTCCTCCGAATGTATCGATAATCTTTGAACGTACTTTGGCAAGTATCAACTGACGCACACCCGGTATTGCAAGAAGGAACTTCATTACTGGCTTACGCAAAGTTGGTATAACCTTTGAACGGAACACCTTTTCTACGAGCAATGGTACAGTAAGGAATATAAATGGTTTTACTGTTGCAAGAGCCTTCAAAAGACGTGCCGGGACAGGTTTTTCCGTGAAGATGTTGATGTGACATCCGCAAGAAATAAGGAAGAGAAAATCAAACGCAAGACCAAAGATATGCGCAAACGGCAATATAGAAAGAGTATTTCCCGGTTCAGCGACAGCTACAGGAACGAGCTTGCGCGCAATCTCCACATTACCGGACAATGATTTTGCCTGTAACATAACACCCTTTGGAGAGCTGCTCGTACCTGAAGTATAACTGATAACGGCAAGACTGTCCAGATTTCCTGGATTGAATTCTACATCATCAGCACTCATTCCACATGGATAACGGGTATCAAAAACCTCATCTACCTTTTTATTATTAATACTATAAGTACCACCGACACCTTCAACAGCATTAAGTGTCACAATATCTACAAGACCGATAAAATTTTCAATTCCGGCAAAACCGCCAAGAACATTGTCGCGTTGCATAGACGCAATCACGCTTTTATCGACAAATAGAATACGGCTGTCAGATGCCTTAGTGAGGTTGAGAATATTTTCAGGTGTGAAATCTGAAAGCAATGGTACAGCCACTGCATTATAGGATGCAATAGCAAGAAAGGTTACACACCACTCTGCAGAACTGCGTGCGCAAATTGCAATGTGATCACCCTTTTTAATACCACATTGTTCAAATATTATATGCAATCTCGCAACATTTATAGCAACATCAGAATAAGACATGCTGTTCGCTCCAAAGTTTGTTATCGCAGGTTTATTCCAATTATCCTTAATCGCCTCTTGAATGTAATACAAATAGTGTTTCATTTTATACAGTTTTCAACATAATTCTGTGCAAAGTTCGCATATCATTTTATAAGTTGTGTTTTTTAGCGATATAGAGGGGATTGTATTGGTATAATTTTGAAATAAGTGGCGAATTTTTGTATTTAGTGGCGAATTACGGTATTAAATTTATTAGAAAAAGTCTAGAATTTATACATTTCACCACAGTTCGCAAAGAAGATTGCACATTTTGAACAAATATTTGTAATAAGAAGTTGCAATGTTTTTTCATAAAAAACATCTATAAAAATAGGTTATTATAATAAAGAGGTTATCTTTGCAAAACAAGCAATGCAAAAACAGCACCCATTTGCGTCAAAAACAAATTGTTCTGTTTGCATGTTTCATTGCTTTTGCAATACACAAATACAAAAAGGACCTTTATACTACAAAATCATGGAAAAGGAAATTAAATTCAGTTTGGTCTATCGCGACATGTTCCAATCATCGGGAAAATTCCAACCTCTGGCCGATCAATTGGAGAAAGTTGCACCGGCTATAATAGAGTTGGGATGCTTCTCACGAGTTGAAACAAACGGAGGTGCATTTGAGCAGGTAAATCTCATGGCAGGTGAAAACCCCAACAACGCCGTAAGACGTTTTACCAAGCCATTCAACGATGCAGGCATACAGACACACATGCTTGACAGAGCTTTGAATGCATTAAGGATGTTCCCGGCACCTGCTGATGTAAGAAAATTGATGTATAAGGTCAAGAAGGCACAAGGTGTAGACATTACAAGAATTTTCTGTGGCTTGAACGACACAAGAAACATTATACCGTCAATCAAGTATGCTCTTGAAGCCGGTATGATTCCACAAGCAACTCTATGTATTACCTCATCTCCAATACATACTGTAGAATATTACAGCAATATTGCTGACGATCTTATAGATGCTGGAGCACAGGAAATCTGCCTCAAGGACATGGCCGGTATCGGCCGTCCCGATTTCCTTGGACGACTTGTAAAGAGTATTAAAGAGAAACACCCCGAAATCATCATACAATACCATGGACATAGTGGCCCTGGATTGTCGATGGCCTCAATACTGGAGGTGTGCAAGAACGGCTGTGATATAATCGACACTGCTGTTGAACCTTTATCATGGGGAAAAGTTCATCCAGATATTATCAGTGTTCAAGCAATGCTCAAAGATGCAGGTTTCAAGGTACCGGAAATAAACATGAACGCGTACATGAAAGTACGTAGCTTGACACAAGAGTTCATAGACGACTGGATGGGTGTTTTTATGGACAACAACAATAAATTGATGAGTTCACTATTGCTGACCAGCGGCCTCCCAGGCGGTATGATGGGTTCAATGATGTCCGACCTTGCCGGTGTACACAAAGGCATAAACGGCATTCTGCAGAGCAAAGGCAAGCCGACATACACACTTGATGAACTCATGGTGGAACTGTTCAATGAAGTTGCATATGTATGGCCACGTGTAGGATACCCTCCTCTCGTAACACCATT
Source organism: Bacteroidaceae bacterium (assembly GCA_045630965.1). GTDB lineage: Bacteria > Bacteroidota > Bacteroidia > Bacteroidales > Bacteroidaceae > HGM04593. The sequence goes on from JAZQTU010000042.1 coordinate 186,409, forward strand.
CAGCCAATATGTAAAGAATATAGCTCTTATGAACCTGTTGTCACGCGCACAGGACGAACCACGCTTCAGTCGTATGGACGAGAGTATGTGGGGAATGATTCTTGGCAAGAGCGGACGTCTTCCCGGTGAAGTAGCGCCAGAAATTAAAGAACTTGCAAAAGAAAAAGGCTTCGAGTTCACCGATGCAGACCCACAGACATTCTATCCTGATGCACTGGAAAAATACCGCAAGGAAATGGAAGAACTTGGATGGGATACAGGGCAGGACGACGAAGAACTGTGGGAATTCGCAATGCATGAGCGACAATACCGTGATTACAAAAGCGGTGTTGCCAAAGAGCGTTTCCTGGCAGACATAGAAAAAGCCAAAGATAGTGCAATGGCAAGCAAAGGTGTCAGCCTTGAGGAGATTAAAGCTATCAAACATGCTAAAGCAGACCCGATTGTCGCCCCAGAAAAAGGACAAATCATTTGGGAAGTTGTTGTTGAGGGAGAATCATCTGCCCCAGCCATTGGCAAGCACTACTCTGCCGACGAACTTTTCTGCACCATCATAACACCATGGGGTGAACTTCAACCGGTTGCCACAGGGCTTGGTGGACGCGTTGTTGAAGTCTGTGCAAAACAGGGAGACCATGTCAGAAGAGGCGAAATAATTGCCTACCTGCAACGAGACGAACTTTTCAAATAATCATAAAGGAAAACGGTAACAATTTCTTGTTACCGTTTTCCTTTATTTATTATGTAGATACCTATCGTGGCCAAACCTGCAGCTACGAGATATTTCCAATAGAAAGGTTCGTCAAGACATAGACATGACGTCATTGCACCTACCACAGGTATCAAAGAATTGTAGATTGCCACCTTGCCTACAGGATTGCAACTGAGCAATTTGTTGTACAAGGCAAATCCCAGTGTCGATATACACACCAACAGTCCAAGTATCACAGCACCAGTAAATGTAATAACAGGTAAATTACCGCCAAGAATAACTCCTGGAAAGACAAGGAAAGCACCTCCTATGGCAAGACTATAGCCTGTAGCAACAAAGACATCGGCATGTTTTCCCAGACCTCGGGTCATAAGACCAGCAAAAGCGGCACACATGGCATTCAGGACAATCATACCATCGCCTATCATCGTAAATTCTCCACTGGCACCGTTACCCATATTCAAGGCAAGTATACCTACAAAACCGACTGCACATCCTGTTATCTTTTTAATTGTCAGTTTATCACTCTTGAAAAAGAGACATGCAAGGAGTACAAGCATAAATACACCCAATGAATTGAGTATTGCTGCACGTGCACCATCACTGTGAGAAAGACCGATATAAAAGAAGGCATAATGCAAAGATGTATTCAGCAATGCAAAAAGAAGGATATACAATACCCCACCACTGCTATTAACCTTGAAACTGCGTCCAAAGATACGCGCTATAATAAGTATAAGTGTTCCTGAAATAAAAAAACGTATGCCAGCAAAGAGCATCTTGCTTCCTGTCATGGCTGTAGTTATGCCGAATTCCGCAAATCCAAGTTTGATGAGCGGATATGCCCATCCCCAGGATATCGCTGCAGAGAGTGCAAATACAACTACCCACAACGGACGTTGAAAGAGCGGAACACTCTTTTTATCACCGACAGGCAAAGTATTCAATTCTTTTTTATTTGTATCCATGTAAAATTCGGCAAATATTATTTCTCCAGCTCTTTCGCAAGGTATGGCGCTGTGTGCCCAACTCCTTTCGCAACAATTTCCTCTGGCGTACCAGTTGCCATAACCATTCCTCCGTCACGACCACCTTCCGGTCCCATATCTATTATATAATCTGCCATTTTTATCACATCAAGGTTATGTTCGATAATGACAACCGTATTTCCTTTATCTACAAGCCTGTTAATTACATTCATCAGCACACGTATGTCCTCAAAATGCAATCCCGTTGTAGGTTCGTCAAGGAGGTACAGAGTTTTGCCGGTATCACGTTTCGACAATTCTGTTGCGAGTTTTACACGTTGACTCTCACCTCCCGACAGAGTTGTTGACGGTTGTCCCAGTTTTATATATCCCAAGCCCACCTCTTGCAGTACTTTAATCTTATTCAGGATTACCGGTACATTCTCGAAAAACTCTACAGCCATGTTTATTGTCATGTCAAGCACATCGGCTATAGACTTACCCTTATAACGGACTTCAAGTGTCTCACGGTTATAACGTTTGCCGTGGCACACCTCGCAAGGTACCATTACATCCGGAAGGAAATTCATCTCAAGCGTCTTATATCCGTTTCCACTGCAAGCTTCACAACGGCCTCCTGTCACATTGAACGAAAAACGTCCGGGTTTATAACCGCGTATCTTGGCTTCGGGCAAATCGACAAAAAGATTACGGATGTCAGCAAACACACCGGTGTAAGTAGCCGGGTTAGAACGTGGAGTGCGCCCCAACGGTGACTGATCGACATCAACAATCTTGTCAATATTCTCAACACCTTCAATTCTGTCATACTCCAAAGGCTCACGTATTGCGCGATAAAAATGCTTTGCAAGTATCGGTTGCAATGTATTGTTCACAAGAGATGATTTTCCTCCACCCGACACGCCTGTGACACATATGAGTTTTCCAAGAGGGAACTCAACGTCTACATTCTTAAGGTTATTTCCTTTCGCTCCGAATATCCTTATTGATTTCCCGTTACCTTTGCGACGTTCAACAGGTATCTCAATTTTTTCTTCACCATTGAGATATCTTGCAGTCATTGTATTACCTTTAAGCATTTCCGAAGGTGTACCGGCAAATACAATCTCACCACCCTTACGTCCTGCTTTTGGACCTAGGTCTATGACATAATCGGCTGCAAGCATTATATCACGGTCATGTTCTACAACTATGACTGTATTTCCAAGATCACGCAACGACTTCAACGACCCTATAAGCCTGTCATTGTCACGCGGATGCAAACCAATACTCGGCTCATCAAGGATATAGAAGACATTGACAAGCTGCGACCCAACCTGAGTTGCAAGACGTATACGCTGCCCCTCACCACCCGACAGCGATGCAGAAGCACGGTTAAGTGACAGATATCCAAGGCCGACATCAAGCAGGAAACCTATTCGCGACTGAATCTCTTTCACAATTTCACCAGCAATGGCACGCTGCTTTTCTGTCAGATGATTTTCCAGATCTGCCAACCACTCATGCAACTGAGCAAGATCCATTGAAGAGAGTTCTGATATATTTTTTCCATTCAGACGATAATGCAATGCCTCCTTGTTAAGGCGTGCACCACCACATTCGGGACATATCTGCATTGCAGAGAACTGCTCTGCCCAACGTAACTCCTTTGCCGACACACCGGTATCCTTTTGCAGTTGTATATACTTTACAAGACCGTCATATGTCGAAACACTGTCGTAGAACATCTCCGATGAGCTATTCAACTTCAAAGGAACAGGAGAACCGTACAGAATTTCATCTATTGCTTCGTCCGGCAACTCCTCAACAGGAGTATGCAAATCGGCTTCATAACGGACAAGGACAGCCTCTATCTGTTGGAATATTGAAGAGCGGCGGTATTTTCCAAGCGGAGCCAATGCGCCATCATATACAGACAAAGAACGGTCGGGAACGACTTTGTCAACATCAACGCAACTGACAACACCCAATCCTTTACACTTGGGACAGAATCCCTGCGGAGAATTGAATGAAAAGTTATGAGGATCGGGGTCCTTATAAGACAAACCGGTTACAGGACACATAAGATGCTTGCTGTAATGGCGCACATTGCCCGAAGGCATCTCCATAATCATCACCAGACCATTTCCCTGAGCCATTGTCGTAGCAAGACTCTGCTTGAGACGTTGGGTATCCTTGGCATCGACAATTAGCTTGTCCACGACAACTTCGATATCATGAATCTTATACCTTTCAAGCATCATACCACGTGTCATCTCGCACATCTCGCCATCAATACGCACATTGAGATACCCCTTGTGCATCATCTGCTCAAAAAGTTCCTTGTAATGTCCTTTGCGTCCTTTCACAAGCGGTGCAAGCATATACACACGCTTGCCGTCATACTCCTCAAGCAGCAGTTCCAGAATTCTCTCTTCGGTATATTTGACCATTTTCTCACCCGACAGGTAGGAATACGCATCGGCAGCCCTCGAATAGAGCAAGCGCAAATAGTCATATATCTCTGTTGTAGTACCCACTGTTGAACGCGGGTTCTTGTTTGTCGTTTTTTGTTCTATTGATATTACAGGACTTAACCCAGTTATCTTGTCAACATCGGGACGCTCCATACCTCCAAGGAAGTTACGCGCATATGTTGAGAATGTTTCAAGATAACGGCGTTGACCTTCGGCAAATATTGTATCAAAGGCCAACGATGACTTTCCACTGCCGCTAAGACCGGTTATAACAGTCAATGAATCGTGCGGAATCTCCACATCAACATTCTTCAGGTTATGGACACGTGCACCATAAACCTCTATCTTACCTCTTTCTCCTTCCACTTCCCTTCAAATTAGTTTCCGTAATCTTCGTTATATCCACGCAACAGATTCACATCCTTGCGGAACTCATACTCTATACCATCAGCACCTTTGGCCTTGACAACAACAAAATAGACTCCGGCCTTTACCGGTTCGCCTTTATATGTACCATCCCAGCCACACTCCTCACAATCGATTTCCTCAAGCCCCCAAGAATAGAGTTGCTGTCCCCAACGGTTAAATATCGCAGCATGGAACGATACCAGAGACTTCGCATTATACACATTGAAATAGTCATTTATACCGTCACCGTTCGGTGAAAAGGCATTAGGTACTTCCAAAGATGATTCAGCCAATATAATTCGGAATGGTTCATACACTTCATTGCCATACTCCCAATATATATCACTGTTCTCATTGTTTGTATATATTATCTTTGGCTGTATTATTGTTGCACCACTTGTCTCTATATTTATATCAACATCTGCATCGTAGCGTGTCAAATATGGTGTTTCCTCACCCTCTCTCGTAAACGTCCATGCTATAACCAGAGAATACCCCTCCACCTCTTCGGCATTGGCAGAGAGCAATACCCTCACCGGAGCCTCTCCTGAAAACTCATCACCAGGAGCCAGGTCTGCTGTTTCCCCTTTTGGATCGGAGACAGATGCCGATGGCTGTGGTTCTACAGGTGAGTTATCCTGTGCATACAAGGAATACGCCAAAAAAAACGCAAAAAGCAATAATATATATCTTTTCATAAACCTGTTTTTCGCCTTATAGAATAGCTTATTTTACAAAAATAGAAAAACCACACGACAAAACCGCAAGAATAACGTTTTTTTAGAAACTGATTTTATTTGCAAAAGAAAGAACAACTACACATTTCAACTTTTAATACATCAGATACAAATATTCAATATAAAATTGTATCTTCGCAAGATATTAGAATTTAGCAGAAAAGGTTTTACGACATGACACGATTAAAACATATATTCATACTGTTTGTTGCATTGGCTGTAGGTACATGCGTTAAAGCTCAAGAAAACAGTACAATAACACATACCGTAAACAAAGGTCAGACTCTCTACTCTATCTCGAAACTGTACAATACAACCGTGGAGGATATTATAAGAATCAATCCCGGAAGTGCAAATACTCTTTCTGTAGGGCAGAAACTAACAATTCCACTTACAAACAGTGAAAGTACATCAAAGGCCATCATCAACAGGAGTGATGACGGAAGTATATATCATACAATAAAGAGTGGAGAAACCCTCTACCGTCTTGGAAAGATGTACGGCATTACACCACAGGAGATATGCGATGCAAACCCTGGACTTTCGACAAACAACTTCCGTGTTGGCGAAACCATACGTATACCAAGAATTGCCGAGAATGCCGAAATTCTTGCTGATCAGGAAGAGAAAAAAGAGAAAGAGCCTGTGTTAACACCTCAGGAGAAGCCTCAATACCAATATCATATAAAGCACAAGGGCAAAAAAGGAGAAACTGTCGAGAGCCTTGCAAAAAGATATAAGGTATCACAAGAAGATATCATTGCTGCAAACCCGGAACTGGCAAGTGGCAGAGTGACAAAGAAGACTGTTGTCATAATTCCCATGGACAAGAAAAAAAGGGAGGTTACAGAAAAGAATGTCACAAATCAAGAAATGACAACCGACAATTCAAAGCCACAGATTCCCGAGACAAAGAATTATAATGACGGTGTTCTTAAAGTAGCCATTGTACTTCCATTCCTGCTCGACAGCTACGCTCCTACAGAACAGGGAAGAATGATAGAATACTATCAAGGTTTTCTTATGGCTGTAGAGAAGCTCAAATCAATAGGCTATTCATTTGAGATAAACACATTTGATTCGGGGCCACAGGAGAATAGTCTGCAGGAATTATTGTCAAGCGGTGCTTTGGACAACATGGAACTGATTATCGGTGCCATGTATCCCAACCACAACAAGGAATTGGCAAATTTTGCATATGACAAAAAGATACCTCTTGTAATTCCATTCACAAACAAGGACAATGAGATATTCCGCAACCCAATGGTATACTGCGTCAACTCATTGCAGTCGTTCCTTATACACGACATAGTCAAGCATTTCATGTCAACATTCAACAATGCAAATGTGATTTTTGTAGAGGAGGAAGGAGAAAAGAGCAACAAGAAGGAATTCATTAACAGACTGACAGACGAACTTGATATAAACTCAATTCCCAATGTCACGATTCCAATGGACAACCTTGTAACGGAAGAGACAACACTCATAACATTAAAAGAGTTCCTGCATGAAGAGAAAGAGAACATCATAATCCCGACTTCGTCTTCATCAGCAACACTGAACACATTGTTGCCTACACTGCAACAGGCAAATATCATTGACACACTGGACATCCCTTCATACAAACTGTTCGGATATCCAGAATGGCAGATCTATGCAAAGGACACACGTGAACAGATGTACGAGGTTGATACATATTTCTATGCAACATTCTACAGCCACTATTCTATCCCTGAAATCACACGTTTCCAGGAAGAATATATCAAGCGCTACAACTGCAGCATACAGAATATATATCCAAGATACGGTATGCTGGGATATGACACCGGATATTTCTTCCTTCTTGCAACAAGCATATACGGTGAACAGCTTGCCGAAAAGATAAACGAACTTGAATACACCCCGATACAGACAGGTTTCCTGTTCGAAAGATTCAATAACGGAGCTATGATAAACAAGAAGATCAACTTCATACACTACACTCCTGAATATAGAATCGAAAAGATTGACTTCGAACAATGAATAGAGTTACATCGATAATATTCACACTGTTGTTTGCAATTTGCGCCAACGCACAGGTAGAAGAGCCACGCAGCAGATTCGAGGTCGGCGTTGCCGGTGGAACAAACATCAATAAAATGGAGTTCCAGCCGTCAATACGACAGAAGTTCCTGCATGGATGGGGAGGAGGACTAACCATGCGTTATACAAGCGAAAAATATTTCAGCATGATATGCGCTACACAATTGGAGGTCAACTTCTCGCAACGTGGTTGGGAGGAAGATTTCGATGACGGGACCAATAACAGCTATATAAGGGTTATTGATTATGTGGAAATACCATTTTTCGCACATCTTGCATGGGGCAAGGAGGAACGCGGGTTCCAGTTTTTCCTTAACCTAGGACCACAATTCGGTTTTTTCCTTGACGAAAGAGAGAATTACAAAGGAGATTGGGGTATAACGGACCGCCCTACTGCATTAAGGCCAATATATGGCAAGGCGATTGAAAACACATTTGATTATGGTATTGCAGGAGGTCTTGGTGTAGAATGGAAGACAAAAGCCGGCAATTTCTTTGTAGAAGGACGTTACTATTATGGATTGGCAGACATATTCGGTAACTCAAAAACCGATGATTTTGGACGTTCCGCCAACCTTACAATCTATGCAAGACTGGGTTATTCAATAAGAATCTTCTAATACAAAAAGAGGTCTTTATTGCTAAAGACCTCTTTTTGTATTATTGTTTGAGAATTATCTTCCTTTATACATTTCGTCGTAATACTTCTCGTATTCACCACTGGTGATATTGTCCATCCACTCCTGATTATTGAGGTACCACTCTACGGTCTTTTCAATACCCTCCTCAAACTGCAGACTCGGTTCCCAGCCAAGTTCCTTCTGCAGTTTCGTTGAATCTATGGCATAGCGCAAATCGTGTCCTGCGCGGTCAGTAACATAAGTTATTAGGTCAAGTGATGCACCCTCGGGATTACCTAACATACGGTCAACAGTCTTTATGATAACCTTTATGATATCAATGTTTTTCCACTCGTTGAATCCGCCGATATTGTATGTATCGGCAACCCTGCCATTGTGGAATATGACATCGATTGCACGCGCATGGTCAACAACGTATAACCAGTCGCGTACATTCTCGCCTTTACCGTATACAGGCAATGGCTTGCGATGACGTATATTATTTATAAAAAGAGGTATCAGCTTTTCGGGGAATTGATACGGTCCATAGTTGTTCGAGCAGTTTGTGACTATCGTAGGCATGCCGTATGTGTCATGGAATGCACGTACAAAGTGGTCACTGCTTGCCTTTGATGCAGAATAGGGACTGTGAGGATTGTATTTTGTTGTCTCATAAAAGAAATCCTCGCCGTATGCAAGATGATGTTCACCCGAAGATGCTACCGTTGTGAACGGTGGTTCGATACCCTCTGGATGACTCAACTCCAAAGCACCGTAGACCTCGTCTGTTGAGATATGATAAAAGCGTTTACCCTCATATTTTTCGGGCAAAGACTCCCAGTAGAGCTTTGCAGCCTGCAAAAGCGACAATGTACCCATTACATTTGTACGTGCAAAAGTGAATGGATCCTTGATAGAACGGTCAACGTGGCTCTCGGCAGCAAGATGGATAATGCCATCAACTTTATTTTCAACCATAAGCCTGTACATCGCGTCAAAGTCGCATATATCGCCCTTGAAGAATGTGTAGTTAGTTTTCTCTTCTATATCCTTAAGATTGGCAAGATTACCGGCATAAGTAAGTTTGTCAACATTGATTATATTGTACTCAGGATATTTGTTTACGAAAAGGCGCACTACGTGGCTTCCGATAAAACCGGCACCACCGGTAACGATTATATTGCGTTTCATACTGAACTTATTTTTTCATTTGCAATCTTTTAATACAATACATCATAGAGTCGCGCCAATGAGGTATATCAATATCAAAGACACTCTTGATTTTTGTTTTGTCTAACACTGAATATGAGGGACGTGTCACAGGCGAAGGGAATTCACTGCTGTGACATGGATTAATACGACAGTTGGTATTGCCGGCTGTATTTGCAATCTCTACAGCAAAATCATACCATGAGCATACACCTTCATTTGAAAAGTGATATATACCTTCGTTACCTTCATATACGCCAGCCTCTAGAATAGAGAATATCGCTAAAGCAAGATCACCAGCGTATGTAGGTGTACCAACCTGGTCAAAAACCACATTCAGTTGCTCGCGTTCTGCTGTAAGACGTAACATTGTCTTGAGAAAATTGTTACCGAACTCGCTATACAGCCATGCTGTGCGGAATATCAAAGCCTTGCAACCGCTTTCTGCTATTGCCTGCTCGCCGTGCAATTTAGTACGACCATATACTCCCAATGGATTGAGTTGCATATCTTCGGTGCGAGGGATATTGCCATCACTGCCGAATACATAGTCAGTTGAAACATGGAAAAGAGTACCACCGACCTCCTTGATTGTCCTAGCCAGATTACCTACAGCCGTTGCATTTATCAGCTCGGCCATAGCCTCATCACTTTCAGCCTTGTCTACATTGGTGTATGCAGCACAGTTCACAATGGCTTCAACTCCCCACTGCTTCACAGCAAGCCTCACTGCCGCAGCATCGGTTATATCAAGTTCTGCAACATCTGTGAATATGTAATTATTGGGAGAAACCGCTCCAAGTCGCTGTATCTCACAACCGAGTTGTCCTTTGGCTCCGGTAACAAGTATATTCATAATCAATAGAGTTTTTCGTTATAGTCAAACAGGAATTCTGCGTCAGCAACATTCTTGCTCAGTTTGTCCTTTTCTGACAATATCACTTTATCTGCCGGTATTTTCCAGTCAATACTCAATGCAGGGTCATTCCAGGCAACAGAACCTTCACTATCCTTATTATAATAATTGTCACATTTATATTGGAACACAGCCTCATCGCTCAACACCGCAAACCCATGTGCAAAACCACGAGGAACAAACAGCTGACGATGATTTTCCTCGGTCAACTCAACGGCTACATGCTTGCCGAATGTTGGAGATCCTTTTCGGATATCCACTGCAACATCAAGCACTGCACCTTTTATGCAACGCACAATCTTACTTTGCGTATATGGTGGCTTCTGAAAATGTAAGCCACGTACAACACCGTACGAAGACTTTGACTGGTTGTCCTGAACAAATGTTGTACAGCATACCTTCTCTTCAAATTCACGCTGTGCAAATGACTCGTAGAAGTAGCCTCGCTCATCATAGAAAATTCGTGGTTCAATAATAACAACTCCTTCTATATCAGTCTTTATTACTTCCATATCGCAATTATTAATATATAAACATTTCAAACAGCGCCAAAAGGCGCTGTTTGAAATACAATCTTATTCTTTTATGAGTTCAAATTCTGCGCCGGATGCAAAATCCTGACCATTATGAGAACTCAAAGCTGTAAAGCGAACAAATCTCGCCTTTATAGGCTTCTTGAATATTACAGTCTGTTTATCGGCACTGTAAGGGAATTCACCCTCTGCAACCGGATCGCTCCATGTCTTGCCGTCTGCACTCACCTGGAATCTGTAGGCCTTGATATTACCATTGTTTCCACCATCCTGACGTGGCATATACTTGAAGCCCTTGATTGTAACCTCTTCGTTTGCATCGAAATCAATCCAGTGAGGATAGATAGCAACTGTTACCGAGTACATTGTATGCCAAATTGTTGATGGATCACCATCAAGCATCTTTTCAGCTTCATTACCAGGTTCACGGCTTGAACAGAATGCTACAGTAATAGGAATTGATGTAATCTCATCATAGCTGTATGTAGCAGCCAATGCTGGAGTAGCCTTTTCCCAAACAGTGATGTCACCACCCTTGCTCATGTTTACAGGCTCAATATAACGCATTGCTTTACCTTTCTTACCTATTCTATAGTAGATTTCAGCATTTTCCTTTTCACAGTTCATTGTAACAACACCACGAAGGTCACGTTTCAAGACAACTGGCAAGACACCTGAAGAAGCAACATTTGCAAGTGCAGTATAATCATCGCCAGCTTTTACAGGTCGCATTATGAAACCGACGCTATTGTCACCTGCTCTGACAAGGTCATGATCGAGAGGACCACCCTGTCCGCAGCTGTTACCACCAAGACCATTTACCTTAGCATCAAGATGCAACCATGTACCTGAAGAAACCGGAAGGTTGTGTGGATGAGCAGCCTCAGTCAATTCAACATCATTCCAAGGAAGAGCAGAAGTTGAAAGACCGCAAGTATTTACAAAGATTACACCGTTACCTGCATCGTTTGTAAGTGCAGCCCAACGTACCTCCTCACGGTTAGCCATATCCTGTGGTTTGGGGAAATGAACGAACTGGTCGGCAACAGTGCTTGCATACTGCTGTATGAATGCACCAGTACGACGGTCATTGTAGTTATTCCATGGACCACGACCATAATATGTGTAATTCTTCAAGTCTGTTGGCAACTGCATCATATAACCGATACGTGCAAGCAATGCGTTAGCGTCGCTACCTGTTACCGAGCTATTGAGTTCAACAGAGCCGTCGGGATAGATAGTCCAAATTCTATTAGAGATAAAGTGGAACTCATTTGCGCCGAATTCACGTTTATCGTCCTGAACTGTAAAGCTGTTATCTTCGTTCTTTATACGACGACCTGGATGTTTGGCCTGGGTACGGACAATGTACTGAAGCACCACAGTACCATCATTATTCTTCTTTGAAACGAATGAAACAACCTCATCCTTCAAATCGTAAAGACCAAGAGCAAACCAGCGGTTCCAAGCCCAAATATCATTATCTACAGGTGCACGGAAAGCACTCAAAGTCATAGAAGAGCCCTTCTCAAAAACAGTAGTGTTGCCATAAACAACATTGTCAAGAACACCGGTCCTGTTATTGAATGAAATAGAGAAACCATTGCCTGAGATTTCAGTTGTTGCGTCAGCCTTGTTTTCCTTGACAACGACCTTCTGAGTATTCTTTGCAACATCAACCAACAAAGCTGCCTTTACAGCATCCTGAACTTTCAACTGCTCTTCCATCTGAGCATAACCCTTCTTTGCCCAAGGCATATCCTTCTTCAAAAGAAGCTGTACCTTAACAAAATACTCCTTGCCTGCAGCAAAGTTCGCATTATTGAACTTGAGTTTGAATGTCTTTGCTGTACGTGGAGCAATATTCATATCAGGCATATAGTAAGAATCTATCTGCTTACCATCTTCCCAAAGTGATATCTTGACATCAAGGTCGCTTAGAGAATTGAAATAACGCTTGTTGAAGATTTCTACGTCACCGTTCTCAAGCATCTTGATACCGGCATTCTGATAAACCTTCTTAACTTCAAAATACTGTGGTTTCGGAGTGTGGTTCGGGAACATGATACCATTCATACAGAATGTATGGTCATTTGGACGATCACCGAAATCACCACCATAAGCCATATACTTGTCACCGGTCTTTGGATCAACATTCCAGAAAGCCTGATCGGTCCAATCCCATATAGCGCCACCAATAAAAAAGTTTGTACTTTCGATAGCATCCCAATAGTCTACAAGGTTACCGGCAGCGTTACCCATTGAGTGAGCATATTCAGAAATGTGGAACGGATAAACAATTCCCATTTTACCCTTTACAGCCTCACGTGTCCAACCGATAGAAGGATACTGGTTCGAACCCATATCAACAATGTTGTTGTTACGCTCATACTGTACAGGACGTGATGGGTCAAATGCATGCAATGCCTTGTAAGCCTCAACGAAGTTATTACCTGGGCCAGCTTCATTACCAAGCGACCATATACAAACAGACGGACTATTTATTGTAGCATGCGCCATCTCCATAACACGTGCAACGTGAGCATTACGGAATTCTTTAACGTGAGAAAGCGAAGCGTCACCATAGTAATACTGGTGGCTCTCGATGTTAGCCTCATCCTCAAGATAGATACCATATTTATCACAGAGGTAGTACCAATATGGAGCATCAGGATAGTGAGCGTTACGCACATGGTTTATATTACCCTGCAACATAAGCATAACTTCCTTCTCCATTTGCTCGCGTGTAACAGCATGACCACGCTCAAGACTATTTTCGTGACGGTTCACACCCTTCATCTTGATAGGTTTGCCATTGAGATAGTAGTAACGTCCTGCCAAACCGAATTCATCATCTTCAGCCTTTGTATTGCGAATTTCAACCTCACGGAATCCCATGTATGTAGAAGCCATTTCTACAACATTGCCTTTCTTATCAAGAAGGCTTACCACAAGTGTATAACGGTTAGGCTCTTCAGCACTCCATTTTGCAGGAGCTGTTACAGCAAGAGGTATATTTACAACAGTGGTTTCACCTTTTGCAACCGGAGCAACACCATTTACAGCTGTTGCGCCCTCAACGATTTCGTTGTTGTCGCTGTAAAGTTCATTCTTATACAGCTGAACCTTTACCTTATAGTTCTTTGCACTCTTCTTTGTAAGGTTACGTACATCAACCTCAATATTTGCAACAGCATCCTTGTACTGAGCATCCAATTCGGTACGTACACGGATATCACGAAGTTCAACAGGATTTCTTGATGTCAAAGAGACAGTGCGGAAGATACCTGGCAAACGGAACATATCCTGTGATTCAAGGAACGAAGCATCACTGTTACGATAAACTTCAACAGCAACAAGGTTTTCACCTTCAACAAGATATTTTGTAATATTGAAAGAAGCAAGGTTACGTGAGTTCTTTGAGAAACCTACATACTTACCATTTATCCACAAATAGAAGAAAGAGTCTACACCATCGAAGTTCAGATAAACCTCACGGCCATCCCAATCAGCAGGAACATTGAATGTTCTACGATAAGAACCGACCTCGTTGCGGAACTTATATGTTGTATGATGCTGAGCAGGTTCACGCATCACACCACCCTTCCAGTCACCGACAGCAACCTGATGCTTGAAAATTACAGGCTGGTTTACATAGATTGGAGTACCGTATTTCTGCGAGCCATCGGGCTGCAGACCATAAACGTTCCAGTTCATCGGAACCTGAACCTTATCCCATTCCGAAGCATCGAAACCAGTCTTGAAGAAATCAACGGGACGTTCCCATGGATTAGCAACCCAGTTGAAATCCCATGTACCGTCAAGCGAGAGATAGTACTCACTGTTTTCAGGAAGCACCTTACGCGCATTTTCCTCACTTTTAAAATTAAAGAACCATGCCTTGGGCTGTTCCTTATTCAGTGAGAGTTCCTCTGGAGATTCCCACTCAACAAGCCCTGCAGCCTGTCCCTTCTCGTAGCCATAACCGCGAGGAGCCTCCACGTCACCGTAAGCAAACCCTTTGAGGTTCTGCGCTGTAACAGTCATTGACAGTGTAAAAACCGCCATAACCGCCATAACGAATAGTTTTTTCATAAAATAGTTATATTAAAGTTAACATTTATTTTCATAAACAAGCTTCACGCACGCGCAAGCGCGCATAAAACTTTGTAAAGTTAGCACTTTTTCCATTAAAATAAAAGCATTTTTCAAAATTGCTTCACCAGCACAGCAACAACACGATATACGACACCACATTTGCAGCAGTTTCTACCTATTTATCCAAAAATTCTCCATAAGTTCCTGATACCTCTTCGCATCACCAAGAACAGCCTTCCGACACTCCTCCACGATGTACTGTTTAAGTTCAAGAGGAAAATCAACGACCTTTTCCCAACACTCCCTGCGTCCGATATACATACCATTGAAACTTGTTTCAAATAGAAAAACAAACAATGTAAAATGCGAAAACCGTTTCATATCAAAATCGTTTTTGCAAACATAATAATTTTAGTACTTTCAGCACACAAATAAAGTTTGCATGAGGTATGCGAAACTAGAGCAAAGTCACAAACACATTGAATACATACAAAGAGGTGGCATATATATAAAAAAATAAAAGTCACCAGGGGTGACTTTTATTCATGATGCAAATACTAAGATTACTTAGCAGCCTCAAGAGAAGCCTTACGGAAAGCCTTCATTGCCTTCTCGAGCTCCAAAGAAGCCTTGCGAGCGCGTGTACCTGCAGCCTTGTTACCCTTCTCAGCCTGAGCGTTTGCATCAGCTGCAAATGCAGCATAAGTCTCCTGGATTTTCTCAATAAGTTCTTTCATAATATTCTCGTTATTAAGGTTAATGATGCACAAAGATAATAAAATTCACAATATCAAGGCATAAATGACTTTTTTTTTGCAAAAAAACTCAAAAAAAAACATTTTCTCCTCTAAAACAACGTCATAAGGCATTGTTACAAGAAACAGAGTGCTATAAAGACGGTTTACAAAGGAACATGACAAATAATTACAAAAAACATTATGTTTGAACATTTTTTAGTTTACCTTTGTAATAATACTCTATAATAGATAACATTTTTACAGATTGAACAGGTTTATTTCATATTATATACAAAAATGAATAAAAAAGTATTTGTATCAGGTTGCTACGACATGCTTCATTCGGGACATGTCGCATTTTTCAAGGAGGCATCAACATATGGAGACCTATATGTAGGCATCGGTTCTGATGCAACCATACGTGATCTTAAAGATCGTAAGACTATCAATTCTGAACAAGAACGCCTTTACATGGTAAAAGCCATACGTTATGTAAAGGATGCATTCATAAACAGCGGAAGTGGAATCCTTGATTTTGAAGAAGATGTTAAGGCGCTCAAACCGGATATTTTCTTTGTAAACAGCGACGGATACACTCCCGGCAAAAAGAGATTCTGCGAAGAGAACGGCATTGAGTTGATTGTAAGCAAACGTGTACCGGAGGCAGGCCTGCCGACCCGTTCTACAACAGCACTGCGACAGGAATGCAAAATACCATACCGCATTGACTTGGCCGGAGGATGGCTTGACCAACCATTTGTAAGCAAGCACTATCCGGGCCCTGTCATCACAATATGTGTTGAACCGGACTATGAATTCAACAATAGAGGCGGCATGAGTACATCGTCACGCAAATCAGCCATTGAGATGTGGCATATTGACATTCCCGAAGGCGACCGCGAGACTCTTGCCAAAATGCTGTTCCGCTACGAAAACCCTCCTGGCAGCCCATATATAAGCGGTTCACAGGATGCTATAGGTATTGTAATGCCATGCCTCAATAGACTCAATTATGACAACAACTATTGGCCTACAGATATTGTAAGTGTAAAAGAGAATGAAATTCTTGATTTTATAGAAAAGAATCTTTGGCTTATACCTTTGGCTCCACGTGACAGCAGATACGACGTCCTCGCTGATACAAAATTAGATACAGAAGGTGTTAAACGCCTTGCACAAGCAGCTGATGAATGTTGGAAGGCTATCCTTGCAAAAGACATCGATGCTTGGGGAAAAGCAACCACTGAATCATTCAAGGCACAGGTAGCAATATTCCCGAACATGATATCAGAGCATGTACAACACGCAATCAATGAATACAAGGACAATGTCAAAGGCTACAAGATAACAGGAGCCGGAGGCGGAGGATATCTTGTAGTGATAAGTGATACTCCTATAGACAAAGCAATACAGATACGTATCAGAAGAAAATAGCCTATTTGTTGCAGTCCTTGAGAACTGCAAATACAATAACATTAACCCAAGAACTAGAGATATGAAAGGAATTGTTTTGGCAGGAGGCTCCGGAACACGCCTCTACCCTATAACAAAAGGTGTCAGCAAACAGTTGCTGCCAATATATGACAAACCTATGATTTACTACCCCATTTCGGTGCTAATGCTTGCCGGAATACGGGAAATTCTGATTATATCCACTCCTCAAGACCTGCCTGGTTTCAAACGTCTTTTAGGCGACGGCAGTGACTACGGAGTAAGATTTGAATACGCCGAACAGCCATCACCCGACGGTCTTGCACAAGCATTCATAATTGGAGAGAAATTCATTGGAAAAGATTCTGTATGCCTTGTTCTTGGAGACAACATTTTCCATGGCAATGGTTTTTCAGATATGCTGACCGAAGCTGTATGTTCAGCAGAAAAGGAGAGCAAAGCCACTGTTTTTGGATATTGGGTAGATGATCCTGAACGCTACGGTGTTGCAGAATTCGACAAGGAAGGGAACTGCCTATCCATTGAAGAAAAACCTTCAAACCCCAAATCAAATTATGCTGTAGTAGGATTATATTTCTATCCGAACAAAGTTGTTGAAATAGCAAAAAACATCAAACCGTCGGCACGTGGAGAACTAGAAATAACAACAGTCAACCAACACTTCCTTAACGACGGAGAATTAAAAGTGCAGACACTGAAACGCGGATTTGCATGGCTTGATACCGGCACACATGATTCTCTGGCAGAAGCATCGATATTTGTTGAGGTTATTGAAAAAAGACAAGGTCTAAAGATTGCATGTCTTGAAGGCATTGCATACCGTAAAGGCTGGATAACCGAAGAGAAACTTCGCAACATTGCCCAGCCTATGATAAAAAACCAATACGGTCAATATCTTATAAAAGTCATAGATGAGATAAAGCGCTACGGCACACATATTATTGAATAGTTAAAAGGGAAGCATCAATAATGCTTCCCTTTTAACTGTCATCTTACTGTTATATGAAAACATGCCTGCTTTACCTCATGTTTTACATAACACCTATCCTTTTTCTTCAGGTCACGCAATACTTCGGCCAAAACCGCCTTCAAATGCACCTGTTTTGCATCGACGCCTTCATCGTCATGCTTCATAAATCTCTTGTACGAAATATCAACGGTTGTTCCATAACAGTGGACTGAACGTTGTGATGCGTTTATATTGCGCTTTGAAAGTTTCTTGACATCGGCATCAGTCCTAAGCACAGATGATACCACTACACTATAGGCAGGCATATGCTTATTCTTCAAAGAATCCTGGAAAGCATTTCCGATATCATGCAAAAGTTCTACGGCCTCCTTTACAAGAAACGGGGAAGAGTGAGTCAATTTATCAACCACATATGGTTCTCCAAACCGCAACGGTCCACCAATCATATAAAGTTTTTTGGATGCATCGGGAATATCATCCTGCGATTTCAGTGGATTTATGCCCACTTTCTTTGCAGTCTTCAGATGGGTGTCATTCATATCATTGAACTCGCGATTGCAATTCCAATATATGATTTTATTCGGCTTACCTTTCTGTTCCGCTTCTACCAGTTGAATACCATCGTCATTACCTGAACATGACAACAGCAAAAACATTGATAAGGACTGTATTATTAATAGTATACGGTTCATAATAATTATTCACTGCGGCGAAGGTACAAAAAAAAGATGAAACAGTAAAATCACTTACAGAACTCATTTCTGATATTACAAAATATGGTTGTCAATTCATTATCTGGAATTGACAACCATAATCTAACGTAAACTTACGTTTGTAACTATTTTATCTCTTTAACCAGGCGACACATTTTTTCAGCAATCTCATCATTGCAAAGGTTGCCGATGCTTCCAACATGTATATGGTTGACCTCCTTTGTTGGTTTGTATTCCCCACGCTGCACCTGCATACCAACTTCACGGTATGCATCACGGAAAGGCATTCCATTCAAAGCCAGCCTATTCACATCCTCTACGGTAAACAGATAGTCATATTTACAGTCCGAAACTATATCATCATTGATACGTATGTTCTGCATCATGAAATCACACATATCCATACAAGTACATATCTCTGTTGTTGCAGGGAATATTATATCCTTAAGCAACTGTAAATCGCGATGATATCCCAAAGGAAGGTTGGCTGTAAGCAATGCTATCTCGTTCGGTACAGACTGAAGACGATTGCATTTTCCTCTCATTATTTCAAACACATCGGGATTCTTCTTATGAGGCATTATACTGGAACCGGTTGTCAGTTCATCAGGAAAACTAACAAAGCCGAAATTCTGACACATGAAGAGACATACATCCATTGCCATTTTTCCGAGTGTTGAAGCCAATGCAGCTATTGCGTATGCAACAGCACGTTCTGTCTTGCCACGACTCATCTGGGCAGCCACAACATTATAATGTAGATTTTCAAAGTTCAACAGTTCCGTTGTCATGCGACGGTCAAGCGGGAACGAAGATCCATAACCGGCTGCAGAACCTAATGGGTTCTGGTTTGCAATCTTATACGCAGCAACCACCAACTGCATATCATCGACAAGCGATTCAGCATATGCACCGAACCACAGACCAAATGATGAAGGCATTGCAACCTGCATATGTGTATACCCAGGCATCAGGACACCGGCATATTCATTGCTCAATTTCTGCAGTCGCTCAAAAAGTGATACTACATGATTACCAATTGTGCGGAGTTCATCACGCAGGAAAAGCTTCAAATCAACAAGTACCTGATCATTACGTGAACGTCCGGAGTGAATTTTCTTTCCAATATCACCAAGTTTTCTTGTAAGCATCAATTCCACTTGGGAATGCACATCCTCAATACCCTCCTCTATTACAAACTCACCACGCTCAGCCATAGCTTTGATTTCTCCCAAAGCCTCAAGCAGAACTTTCAGTTCTTCCCCCTCAAGCAGACCAATACTTTCCAACATGCGTATATGCGCCATAGAACCTTCCACGTCATACTTGGCTAGTCTCAAATCCAACTCACGGTCATTGCCAACAGTGAACTCTTCTATCATTTTATCGGGTTCAAAACCCTTGCTCCAAAGTTTCATATCCTATTTTACATTAATTCATCCAAAACATCAATCATCTGTCCATAGATCGCTATACCCTCTTCTATCTCACTTTCAAGCACATACTCATCGGCAGAATGTGAACGCGCGGATTCGCCGACACCCATTTTAAGTGAAGGGAACGGCATCAGCGCCATATCAGAAGTCGTTGGAGAGACAAAACATTCACGACCAAGAGCAACAGCAGCCTTTACCAATGGATGCTCCTCTTCTATTGCGGAAGCACGCACACGTGTTGAACGAGGTATCAGTTCACAATCTACAGCTGACTGTAAAAGCCTTACTGTCTCCTCGTTTGTATACGCATCAGTCGTACGGACATCAACGACAAACTTGCATTCATCTGGAACCACATTATGTTGCGTTCCTGCAGAAATCATCGTTACAGCAACATTTATCGGTCCCAACAGATTAGAGCAACGTTCAAAACGGTAATTTCTCAATTTTTCTATATCCGCAATGGCCTTATATAGGGCATTTTCACCTTCATTACGTGCCGCATGGCCACGGACTCCATGAGCAATACCATCAAAAACCAACAAGCCACGCTCTCCTACAGCCGCATGCATACCTGTAGGTTCTCCAACCAATGCCATATCAATTCGTATACCGGCACTTACAAATTCAGGTAACATGGCTCTCATTCCCTTTTCTCCCATCACCTCTTCCTCTGCAGTGAGTGCAAGTACAATATTATATTTATGCTCATCACGAAAAGAATTACAGAAAGCTGTAGCCAAAGCTACCAACGATGCACCGGCATCATTGCTTCCCAAACCATAAACTATCCCATTACTATGCAATGGTAGATAAGGATCAAGAGTATAAGCTGCGGAAGGCTTTACAGTATCGTGATGCGAATTAAGCAACAGTGTCGGCTTTGAAGCATCAAAGTTGGTACACTTTGCCCATACATTATTGTGTATACGTTGTACATCTACACCTTGTTCACGCAAAAACGTCTCAAGGATATCTGCAGTCATACACTCTTCGCGTGAATGCGAAGGTGTTGAAATCAATTTATCAAGAAGTGCAATAGCATTATGTACCGTAACTTTTCCCATACTACAAAAGTTTTATAACAGTCCCAACATCCGACAACAAATTATCGGAATGTTTTATTGCCACACACTCCACACCGGCTTCAACAGCACGGAAAGCATTCTCAATCTTAGGAATCATTCCCTTATTGACAACGCCTGTCTGACGTAGTTCCTGATAGACAGGCGGAGTAATTTCCCTTATCAACGATGCCGGGTCATCAACATCGCCCATTACACCAATTTTCTCAAAACAGAAATGCATATATACAGGAGCTATAGAAGCCGACGCTACAGCAACTGCAGAAGCAACACTGTCCGCATTACTGTTAAGAAGAGAACCCTCGCCGTCATGGGTTATAGCGCAGAACACTGGAGTAATACCGGCATTCAGCAATGTAGCTATGAATCCTGAATTAATTTTACACGCTTCAATGTCACCCACATAACCGAAATCAACAGGAACCGGGGAACGGCGAACTGCCGGGATAACATTTGCATCAGTTCCCGATAAACCTATTGCATTACACCCAACAGCCTGTAGTTTTGCAACAATCTGTTTGTTAACCAAACCTGCATAGACCATTGTCACGACATCCAGAGTTTCGCGGTCTGTTATGCGACGCCCGTCAACCATCTGCGTTGGAATCTCAAGTTTTTCACTCAAGCGCGTAGCAAGTTTACCCCCACCATGAACAAGGATTTTAGGTGCAGGCAATTGAGCAAAGTCTGCGACGAAACGCTCGAGGGCATCGGCGTTGTCAATGACATTTCCTCCAATCTTTACTACATTTATCTGTTGTATACTATTCATTTTTATTTCAATCCCTCCAACATTCGTTTAAGAACCACCTGGGCCGAAATCTCACGATTTTGAGCCTCTGGAATGACAATACTCTGTGGAGATTCTATTACATCATCTGTAACAATCATATTACGGCGTACAGGCAGGCAATGCATGAAAAAAGCATTGTCTGTAAGAGCCATCTTTTCGGTATCCACAGTCCAATCCTTATCAGTCGATAGCACCTTACCGTAGTCTTCACCTTCATATGCCGACCAATTCTTTGCATAAATAAAATCGGCACCTTCAAATGCCTTGCGCTGGTCGTATTCAACTTTTGCCTTGCCTACAAATTCAGGAGCGAGTTCATAGCCATGAGGATGAGTTATAACGAACTCATAATCTGTTGCATTCATCCATTCTGCAAATGAATTGGGAACAGCCTGTGGAAGAGCCTTTGGATGTGGCGCCCAGGTCATAACCACCTTGGGACGTTCCTTTGTCTTGTACTCTTCTATAGTTATAAGGTCGGCAAAACTCTGCAACGGATGACGTGTCGCAGCCTCCATGCTGAATACTGGACGACCTGAATAACGTATAAACTGTTCAATAATGCGCTCCTCATAATCTTCTGTTCTGTCGCGGAGTTGAGCAAAAGATCGCACTCCTATTATATCGCAATATGACGCCATTACAGGAATTGCTTCAAGAAGGTGTTCTGCCTTGTCACCATCCATTACTACACCACGCTCTGTCTCAAGTTTCCATGCACCCTGGTTTACATCAAGAACCATAACATTCATACCAAGATTCATGGCAGCCTTTTGAGTACTCAAGCGGGTACGCAAGCTTGAATTGAAGAATATCATCAAGAGAGTGCGGTTACGCCCTAGTTCTGTATACGCAAAACGGTCACGTTTCATATCCATAGCCTCGGCAACAGCGGTACGCAAGTCACCGATATCCCCTACACATGTAAACTTTTTCATATAGAATTCATTATCCGTTAATCAAATCCTTTAACGCAGCAAGAAAATGGTCAGCCTCCTTTTTACCAACACACAATGCCGGTAAAAGACGCAATGTAGAGACACCGGCCCCACCGGTAAATATATGTTTTTCAAAGAGAAGACGACGTCGCAATTCCGCTACAGGACCATCCAGTTCAATACCAATCATAAGACCTTTGCCACGCACTTCCTTTATACCCTTAATCTTACGGAGTTCCAATATAAGATACTCTCCAACGCTCCTTGCATTGTCAATAAGATTCTCAATACCGATAACATCCAACACTGCCAATGCTGCAGCACAAGCAAGATGATTACCTCCAAAAGTTGTTCCAAGCATACCATGCCATGCCCTGAAATGAGGAGCAATAATCACACCACCCATTGGAAAACCATTGGCTATACCTTTGGCAACGGTAATTATATCAGGACGAATTCCTGCCCACTGATGTGCAAAAAATTTTCCTGTGCGTCCATATCCCGACTGAATTTCATCCAATATAAGCGTTACACCATATTCAGTGGTCAACTCGCGCAAGCCGCGTAAAAAGTCATCATCGGGAGACTGTATTCCCGCAACACCCTGTATTCCCTCAATTATAACAGCACTGAAATCTCCACTCTTTAATTTAGCCTCTACAGCATCCAAATCATTCAAAGGTACAAATTCCACATTTGCTGTGCGGTTGAACGGAGAAATAATTTTAGGATTATCCGTTGCAGCCACTGCACCTGACGTGCGTCCATGAAATGCATGTGAGAAAGCAAGTACCTTCTCTTTTCCTGAATTGAACGATGCAAGCTTTATCGCATTCTCATTAGCCTCTGCGCCCGAATTACACAAGAATAAGCTGTAATCTTCATAACCGCAAGCTTTTCCAAGACGAACAGCAAATTCCTTCTGCAATGAATTCTCAACAGAATTGGAATAGAATCCTAAAGCCGCAACCTGTTCCGCAATGGCTTTAACATAACGAGGATGGGCATGCCCAATGGAAATTACAGCATGACCGCCATAAAGGTCAAGATACTCCTGACCGTCTGCATCATAAACATAACATCCAGAGCCCTTTGCAGGCTCTATTGGATAAAGAGGATATACATCAAAGAGTTTCATACCAATCAAATATTAAAACACATTCGGTTTCAGCATCAATCCTTCACGTTCATCAAAACCACACATGATATTCATGTTATGCACAGCCTGCCCTGACGCTCCTTTCAACAGATTATCTATAACAGACACAATCATAAGTTTCGAGCCATGTTTTTCAATCCACAACAAAGCCTTATTAGTATTTGTAACCTGTTTCAAATCAACATTTTTGCCAGCAACAAAGGTAAATACGGCATCACTGTAATAATTCATGTACAAAGAACGTGCCTCGTCCTCGGAAAGAGCTGTTTCAGTATATACCGAAGCCAATATGCCACGTGCAAAGTCACCACGTATGGGAACAAAATTGATATCACTGCCAAATGTCGGTTGTAAACCGCACAATGTTCTGCCTATCTCTGCAAGATGCTGATGTTCAAAAGCCTTATAGACCGAAATATTATTGTTACGCCAACTGAAATGAGTTGTCGCAGAGGGTTTAACTCCAGCGCCTGTAGAGCCCGTTATAGCAGTTACATGCACTTCTCCATTCAGTTCACCGGCAGCAGCCAAAGGCAAAAGTGCCAACTGTATTGCCGTTGCAAAACAGCCAGGATTTGCCACACGATTTGCTGTGGCAATACGCTCTCTGTTTACCTCGGGCAAACCATAGACATAGCCACAAGATTCGTCGCGAAAATCCTGTGCCAGGTCAATTACCTTCAAACCTTCTGGCATGCAGTTATCTTCCCAGAACTTACGGCTCATACCGTGTGCCGAACAGAGAAACAGGACATCAATTGCTGTCAAATCATAAGACGCACTGAAGTGCAAATCTGTTTCACCCCACAGACCGTCATGTACATCACAAATATGGTTACCGGCATTGCTTGAAGAATGTACAAAAACGATTTCCACTCTCGGGTGGTTGACCAGTAGACGTATCAACTCACCAGCCGTATACCCAGCACCTCCTATTATACCAACCTTAACCATCACTTGTTGTTACGTTTCTGTACGTTATGATATATCTTTATCTGGTTACCCATAATCTTTGTGAATCCCTTCACATCATCGGCTGTCCACGCCTTGTTGATTTCACCATATTCACCAAAATCGGTTTTCATAAGGTCAAATGAAGAATCCACACCAACCAATGTATAACCGTAAGGACGCAGTATTATTTCTACAGTTCCTGTAACATTCTGCTGTGTGCTCTCAAGGAATGCCTCCAAATCACGCATAACAGGATCAAGATACTGCGCCTCATGCAGGAACATTCCGTACCAGGTACCTATCTGATCCTTCCAGTACAACTGCCATTTGGTAAGAGTATGTTTTTCCAGCATCTTATGAGCTCCAATTATAAGCATAGGTGCTGCAGCCTCAAAACCGACACGCCCTTTGATTCCGATAATAGTATCACCTATATGCATGTCACGACCAATACCGTACTTGGCACCAATCTCTTCAACAAAACGTATTGCTTCAACCTTGTCATCAAAAGCCTTACCATTGACAGCTGTTATTTCACCATGTTCAAAAGTCAACTTCAGACGCTCTTCACCTGTTGCAGTCATTTGGCTTGGATATGCACATTCAGGCAGTGTCTGTTCTGAATGGAGAGTCTCCTTACCGCCTATGCTTGTACCCCAAAGTCCTTTATTGATAGAATATTCCATTTTGGTAAAATCGGCAACATAACCACGCTCCTTGAGATAATTTATCTCATATTCACGTGTCAGTACCATATCACGTGTTGGAGTAATTATCTCTATTTCGGGTGCAAGAACCTGAAATGTCAAATCAAAACGAACTTGATCATTTCCAGCACCAGTAGAGCCGTGTGCAACACAATCAGCACCGATTTTCTTTGCATATTCAATTATTGCAATAGCCTGGAATATGCGCTCCGAAGATACCGATATGGGATAAGTACCATTACGTAGCACATTACCGTACACCATATATTTTATACTTTTCGAGTAGTATTCCTGAGTTATGTCCAACGATGCATGCGACTTTGCACCAAGACGGTAGGCACGCTCCTCTATCGATGCTAGTTCATCAACAGAAAAGCCACCTGTATTGGCTATTGCAGTATGAACTTCATATCCCAACTCATCGGAAAGATACTTAACGCAAAAAGAGGTATCAAGACCTCCACTGAACGCCAGAACAACTTTTTTCTTTTCCATAGCCTTATGATATTTTTATTTTTTCAAATGAAAGATTTTACCAATTTTATTCTTCAACATCATCCAATAAGGAGAGAATGCCGACTGTTTCTCAAGTGGTTGTTGAGGATCGTACAACATTCCTGTACAGAGACACATACGACGGTTATTACGTTGCAATATATCATAATTGCAACATCCCTGACATCCTGCCCAGAACTCCTCGTCATCAGTAAGTTCCGAAAATGTTACAGGCTTGTATCCCAAACGCGAATTGAGCTTCATTACAGGAAGCGAAGTTGTTATACTGAACAGTTTCGCAAAAGGAAAACGCAAACGTGCAAGTTCAAAAGTCTTCTCCTTTATACGTGCTGCAAGACCGAGGTTTCTATATTCAGGATCAACAATAAGACCCGATGTAGCAACATAATCACCATGCCCCCAACATTCAATATAACTGAAACCAACCAACTTATCACCGTCTAAAGCCACAACAGCCTTTCCACCTGTTATCTTTGCTGAAATATATTCCACAGAACGCTTTGCAATACCTGTACCGCGTTGCAAAGCCGATTCATATATAAGTGTGCAGATGCGTTCTGCATACTTTGCATGCTCTTTTTGAGCAAACATGACATTAATAATATTCACGCCCATTTATATAAATTCAATCTATTCACAATTAATTACCCACGACAATTACGCCGTAGTGCAAAGTTAATCAAAAAGAAAAAACATTTGCAACATTTCACCACAATTTATTGCATTTTTATTCTATTTAATCAATTAAAACAACGATTTTATGCATATTTA
Source organism: Bacteroidaceae bacterium (assembly GCA_045630965.1). Classification (GTDB taxonomy): domain Bacteria; phylum Bacteroidota; class Bacteroidia; order Bacteroidales; family Bacteroidaceae; genus HGM04593. Next base: position 213,400 of record JAZQTU010000042.1, read on the forward strand.
TACAGGCGCAAAGTTGAAATTTCAAGTCCGTTCGCTCAAAGAATCTCTGCAACTAACTATATTTCAACAATTTCAAAAAACAATCCCCAATTTTAATGGGACAGTAGTGACATATAATGATTAAATTTTATTAACTTTGCATAAAACCGAAATAACCAATCAACTAAAACATAAGTTATGAAAAGACTACAATTAACCTTGTTATGCATGACTCTGAGCATTGCATATCTTTTTTCACAAGGTTTCCCGACAATCAGTACCGATGAGAGCACCACATGGTATCTAATTCAGTTTATGAATGGCGGCTACGCTTTGACAGACGAGAATGACAATGCAGAGATTAACACAACTGCACCTGTCGGCAGTGATGGCCAATTGTGGAAAATTACCGGCAACGACACAGACGGTTACACATTTACAAACAAAAAGGGCAAAATGCTTTTTGTCAGTTCAGCCAAAAAGGACGAAAAAGTAAAAGTTTCAGTCCCTAAAGACGGTGTTTTGTCGCCCTACAATATTACCACAAACATCAGTAATCATTATCAAAATTACAATGTATACAATATTGGAGATGGAAGCACTACCAGCCTTTGGTGGACAGCACGTGAGCAGCAGGTTGATGACTATGTTACCATTGAATTCGAAAAGATTTCAAAGATTTCAAAGATATGCCTCTATTTTGACTCAGGAGACCAGCCGGCAGGTGCAAAATTGCAATACTCTACAGACAACAGTACATGGAACGACATAAAGTCATTTACAGCAAATGATCTTGTTGACAACATGCTTACATGCGAAGTATCATCCGTTGATGCAAAATATGTCAGACTGCTTTTTACAGCAGCAACAGACAAGTGGTTCAAATTCAGAGAATTTGAAGTATACAGTTCAGAAGCAAGCAACGACATCCCCGATACATACAAATTCTTTATTACTGAAACCCAACAGAGTGTAGGTGGTTATGAAATTCAGCCAAAAGGAAATCTGGACATTTCTATGAACCTTTGGGAAGGCACCGGTGGAAAAGGTATTGGCCTTTATGATAAAGGCGACAAGAACAACCCAATAAAGTTTGTAGAAGGTAGTTTATTCGAGAACTTGAACAAGCTTTCAATCATTCCACAGCCACAGAATATCACTGTAAGCAATAACAACTTTGATTTCAGCAAACTCAACTACATTGCTTGCAACAATGATACTATGCAAGTCCATCTTGAAAACTTCGCAGCACAGTTGAAGAAGTCTTCAGGCATAGAACTTGCTATAAAGAATGCCGAAGGCACACCGGCTGCAGGTGAAATATGGTTCGGTATAGACAGCAACCTTCCTAAAAACGGTTATACACTGAATGTAAAAGAGAACGGAATAGAGATAAAGGCCGCTGATTTTGGTGGTGAGTTCTATGCATTGCAGACACTTACCCAATTATTGCCACGCGAATTCTTCGCAGACAGTAAGAGCAATATAGAATGGAGTATTCCGGTTGTTGACATCAAAGATAATCCACAATTTGAACATCGCGGATTCATGATGGACGTTGCACGCCATTTCTTTGACAAGGATGAAGTAAAGAAGGTGCTTGACATTATGGCACTCTACAAGATGAACCGTCTGCATTGGCACTTGACCGATGACCAAGGATGGCGTATTGAGATACCCGAATATCCTAAATTGACAAAGGTTGGTTCTATCCGTAGCGGCTCATTCACTGGCAACGGTGACGGAGCAGCATTCTTCGACGATACAGAATATGGTCGTGGCATGTGGTTCTCACAGGATGACCTTCGTGAAATTGTAGCATACGCTGCAGCACGCAATATAGATATTCTTCCCGAGATTGACCTCCCCGGCCATATGGTGGCTGCAGTCACAGCATATCCAGAATTTAGTTGCGACCCCACTAAGGAGTATTCAGTACGTATATGGGGAGGTATATCAAAAGATGTTCTTAATGTCGGTAAAGATGAGGTTATAGATTTCTTGAAGTGCGTGCTCCGCAATGTAGCTGAAATTTTTCCATTCCCATATATACATTTAGGTGGTGACGAATGCCCAACAGAACAGTGGAAAGATAACGCAGACTGCAAACGCCGCGTTCAAGAAGAAGGTCTTGCCGGTGTTCAAGAATTGCAGTCTTGGCTCGTAGAAGAACTTGGAGCATATTTGAAAACATTGGGTAAGGACATTGTTGTTTGGGATGAAGTGCTTAAACATTGGAATACAAACAACAAAGTAAAGCCTGTTATCATGGCATGGAACGAAGGAGGTGCAAAATATGCCAAACAAGCAGCAGATTTAGGCTTCAGCAGCATCCTTTGCCCATACTCACATGTTTACATAGACTTTATGCAGACTCCAGAAGGCCAGAGACTCGTTGATGAGCCTTATGAAGGCGGTTGGGGTGTAAATACTGTTGAGAAAGTATATTCTCTCAATCCGCTAACAAGCCTTGAAGGAAAAGAGGAGTTCTGCTGGGGTGCACAATGTAACCTTTGGGCAGAAACACTCAACAACAACGAAGAACTCGAATATCAGTTACTTCCACGTATGCTAGCACTTGCCGAGGTTGGCTGGTTGCCAAGCGACAAGAAGAACTGGACAGGTTTCTACAACCGCTTGCAGACACATGACGAGATTCTTGATGCTCTAGGATATACATATGCAAAACACTACATCGAGCCCGAAGAATACACAGTTGCAGAAACAGCTATTATGGAAGCTGAAGAACTACTTGCAAACAGCATCCGTGGTGGAGTTGGCTACCCAACAGCTGAGGTTTACGATGCACTGCAAGCAGCGCTCAATGCTGTAACAGGTGAAGAAGTAACAGCTCTTAATGCAGCCATCACAGCATTCAAAGGTGCAGAAATCGTACAGCCACAGGAAGGTAAGATATACCAGATTATTTCAGCATCAACATACTACAAGCGTCAGTATGAAGGCTCTACAATGTATGTATATGACAACGGAGTTCGTTTCCACTACACCCCACAGGTTGAACCGGAAGAGTTGTGGCAGTTCGTAAGCACAGAAAACGGTTATTTGATTAAGAACCCATATACAGGCAAGGAGATATCAATGCCAGAATACAACAGAGCTGTTGTAATGGCAGATGCCGGTACACCGGTCAAGATTGAAAAGGCGACAAAAGCGACAAAGAACATAACATACGTTCCTGGTGCTGTTCTGATTTCAGATATGGGAGGACGCAATTCCGACGATACACAGTTGTGGAAGATAACAGGAAACGAAACAGATGGTTATACATTCACCAACAAAAAAGGATATACCCTATGTGTAAATTCAGCCTCAAAGAATCAAATGATAAAGGCATCGGGAACTCCAAACGGTGTAACCAAATTCATCATAAAGCCAACAGAGAACAGCAATCACTCAGGCGGTTACGAAATACATCCTAAAGGCAACACAAATATATCAATGAACCTTTGGGGTGGTAGCGAAAACCGCGGTGTAGGTCTTTGGGACAAAGGCGATGTCAACAACCCTGTAACATTTATCGAAGAGAGCGAAGTTGGCAAGAGCAATAATTCAGGATTCCCTGTTACCAGCACCGATAACGAAACAAAATGGTATGTAATCCAGTTCATGCAGATAAAGAATGCCTTCGCTGCAGCAGAAGCAGGAGCACAGATTACAACACGCGAAGCCGCATTCGGTATAAAACGCTTATGTGCAGAAGTAATCCCTGCAAACAAAGAAAAAGAGAATTGGAGCAACCCTTGTATCTATGCAAAAGATGTTGATGCATTGTGTTACAACGGAACATGGAAAATTGTTGAAGTCACAGATTTTACTGCACAGCTTGCCGGCCTTGTAAACAAATGCGAATTGATTGTTATCAGAGCAGATGAAGGAAGAACAGAGGCGCTGACACAGGAAGCCCTCGCATTCATTCAGAACAGCATTATTACACCTGCATCAGCAGCTGTTGAAACCGGCAACGTGACCGAAGAGCAGTACAATGCATACGTTGCACTCTATCACCAGTTTCAAATAAAAGATTATACGACAAGTATAGAAAAGGTAGAAGGTGAAAACAGTAAAGCAAAAAACATTTACGACCTTCAAGGCCGTCAGGTAAATAAAATGTCAGAACGAGGAATATATATTGTGAACGGCAAAAAAATTATTGTAAAATAAATACACCATCTTAAAAACCAACAAGTAAATCCCGGTCAGTATGTAAAAATACTGACCGGGATTTACTTTTAAGCCTTAATAAAATGAGTAAAGATTTTTTGAATCAATATGCAAAATTTGCACATACCAACAATCAAGTGTATTTTTGCTGTGAAATAAATCCTATGCATATTTTGCATATTACTCAAACCCGACATAATCAATGGAAGCACCACAATTAAACGACCACAACAAGGCGGAGTACCCACCTATGCACAAAGGTGAGTTTTACGCATCGCAAACAATTTTATATGAACAAGGATATGCTATTCGTGGGTTAGCGGTGATTATGATAATTTTTGTACACTCGATAAATGAATATGAGTGGTACAATACCACATTATCTAATTTATTATTGGTACCTATGTTCGGAACGCTTGGATGTAGCTTATTCTTCTTTATGTCAGGATATGGAATATTCAAATCACTACGTAAAAGAGAGAAGGATATAAAATACAACTATCTGTTAACACAGATAAAAAAGATTCTAATTCCAGTTGTGATAGTCTACGCCATCAACTCTATTGTCTTACCGTACACTTTGACATATAACGATATTACTATCGACCATTCAAACATTCTTTCATTCAGCCTACCAGAAGGAACTGATATTTGGTTTATTAAAATCATCTTATTCGACTATTTGACAACATTCTTTATATTCAAGTATACATCGGATTTCAAAAAACAACTTACATATATTGCAATTACACAAGCAGCCCTCATTATATTATTATATATTCTCAAAGCTGGTAGTTACTGGTATGTTTCAAATTTGTGTTTTGTATTAGGTGCATTACATTCTATATTTCCGATATTCAAAAAGAGATATCTTATAATATCTATCTTCATTTTTATTGCATCCTATTTTTGTTTGGTTAATGGTATAGAATCTGCACCAATACAGATTTTTAGCAATACCACTTTTTGTACAATAACAATCTATGCGATGTTAAAAATGACAAAATCGCCCAAATGGCTCTGTTTTATAGGAAAGAACAGTCTACTCTATTACCTATTGAATATACCAATAATGTGGTTGATACCAAGCAATAAAATGTATGCTGTTACATACTTAATCGCTAATATGTTTTTTACAACAATATCTATTTTTATTTATAATAAAGTAGCAAAATCAATCAAAATCAATACAAGCAAATGACAACAGATACCCCACAACTGAACGACCACAATAAGACGGAATACCCGCCTATGCATACAGCGGAACATATTCTAAACCAGACAATGGTTAGAATGTTCGGCTGTGAAAGAAGCCGCAATGCACATATTGAACGAAAGAAGAGCAAATGTGACTATACCCTATCCAGTGAACCAGCACCAGTTCAGATGGAAGAGATCGAAAATAGAGTGAATGAAGTTATAGCACAGAACCTTCCTATAAGCATTGAGTTCGTATCAAGAGAGAATGTTCCGGCAGAAGTAGACTTGAGCAAACTACCGGCAGATGCAAGCGACACACTTCGTATTGTCCGTGTAGGAGATTACGACATTTGCGCATGCATAGGTAGCCACGTAAGCAATACAAGCGAAATTGGCACCTTTAAGATTATAAGCCATTCATGGGAGAACGGTACACTCAGATTGCGTTTCAAATTGCTTTAAGCAAGCATAATTTCATTTATACGGAATATTTTTGTAACTTCGCAATACCAATTCATTGCATAGGATATAGATGTTCAACAAAGCCCATATAATATTATCTTCAGAGGTTTCAGGTACAATAGAAGAAATGTGCCTGTCAATACTTTCACAGATAAAGGAAAAGAATATCATAAAAATATCCTTTTTCAGCAAACCGCTCAACAACGAGGAATACATTCAGAACATTGCTATTCTCAAGAATATAGTAAATGACCATTATAATCCTTCAACTCCACTTGTGAGCTATATTGCACAGGAAAGCAACATCGGTAATCTTGTTGCAGAGGTTATATACATAGTTGACAATTGTGCCATCATTGAACGTCATCGTAATTATATTGTATTGAAAAGTGAAGATTGTACGGAATTGCTTACAGGTTGTATAATTCCTGACGACATGTCAAAAAGCATATACGAACAGTCATGCAATATATTCAATGGTATTGAAAAACTCCTGCATAGCAACGGCTTTGAGACAAGCGACATATACCGCCAATGGAACTACATCCAGGGAATTACGATATTGAATGACGGTAGCCAGAACTATCAGGAATTCAACGATGCGCGTTCAATATTCTATAACAAGAGTAAATGGGAGAACGGTTACCCTGCAGCAACAGGCATTGGTGTAGAAGCCGGCGGTGTAATGGTAGAGGTTAATGCAATAAAGAGCGCATGCAATAACAAGCCCATTGACAATCCACTACAGATAGCAGCTCACAACTACTCTCAAAAAGTTCTTGACGGAAAAGCCATAGCTAATTTGCAAGAAAAGACAACACCAAAATTCGAGCGAGCACGCATTGTAGGAAAAACAATATACATTTCAGGAACAGCTGCTATCAGAGGGGAGCAGAGTATCAAAAGCCACGATGCAGCAGTACAGGCGCACGAGACAATGGAAATCATGAACAGACTCGTATCAAAGGAGAATATCCCGGCAGAAAACAATGGTTCATCTTTTGATCTCCTACGCGTATATATAAAAAGAAAAACAGATATTGAAACTGTCAAGGAGTATATGGAAAGCCACTACCCCTCAGTAGCAAAGCATTACCTGTTTGCAGACGTCTGTCGCCCGGAGTTACTTGTTGAAATTGAAGGTATAGCCCATATCTGAACATAAGAAAGAGTGAATTAAATAGCTTGCCATATTACATGGCAAGCTATTTTTATAATATTAAGTAAACCATAAACAAAACATAAAAAACAAATTCTCCAGAACATAACCATGTTCATATGCATTATATAATCAAGACAGCGCTACAGCCGGCAGGCACTCAATAAGTCACTCAAAGAGAGACTGCGACCCGGTTTTCACCTGCATCATATTGGGGTCGTTATTGCCTAGGCTCGACTGCGGCGCTGTTTATTGTTTAACAACTAAATTAATTTATATGAGCATGTTAATGAAACGTAGCAACCCCACATGGGTTCCAAGTATCTTCAATGACTTCTTCAGCAATGATCTGCTTGTACGCAACAGCAGTACAGTTCCTGCAATTAATGTCATTGAAACAGAGAAGGAGTATAAAGTTGAAGTAGCTGCAGCAGGAATGAGAAAAGAGGATTTCAAAATTCACATTGACAGCGAAAACGACTTGACAATAACAATGGAGAGGAACTGCAACTGTGATGCAAAAGACGAAAAAGAGTGTGGCTGTGACGAAAAGAAGGATGAAAAATGCAAGGATGGCAAATGCGAAGACAAAGGACGTTACCTACGACGCGAATTTTCATATACACGTTTCCAACAGACTCTTATTTTGCCCGACAATGCAGATACCACAAAGATTGAAGCCAAAGTCAAGCATGGTGTATTGAAGATACACATACCCAAAAAAGAAAAAAGCGCAGATAACAAAACCAGCAGGTTAATTGCCATTGAATAAGAATCTAGGGGTAGTTCAAAAGAACTACTCCTAGATTCTATAATTCACAAAAAGGCACCATTTATTACCCAATATTCCCAATATTCCTAATAGACCCAAAACTCCCAACACAAAAAAAGAAGAGTCTTAGCATTTAACTAAAACTCTTCTCATTAAAAGTGGCGATGACCTACTCTCCCACAAACATTTGCAGTACCATCGGCGCTGTCGGGCTTAACTTCTCTGTTCG
>JAZQTU010000043.1:0-1542 GCA_045630965.1 Bacteroidaceae bacterium
TTTGAGAGAAAGCTGGATGCATATGCCAGCGAGAGGTATCAAGATCAATGAAAGAAGAATGCGAAGAGCAAGTAGGAGGTTTCTGCTTGGGTAAATGAAGAGGAGCGGATCGTTACTTTCCGGGATACGGAAGGCTTTGAAAAACTCACGTTCCGAACACAGGAAGAGAAGATGTCTTACATCTATAACTTGTGTGAGTCTGGTTATCGGATATTGTAAGGAGGAAGCCGATGAAACTATTATTTAAGCAAAGATTCTTCTCGTGGCTTGACAGCTACGACATTTATAATGAGGCAGGCCAGACGGTCTATACCGTCAAAGGACAGCTTTCCTGGGGACACTGCCTGAAGATCTATGATGCTCAGGGAAGAGAAATCGGCACCGTAAAGGAGCGGATCCTTACATTCCTCCCGAAGTTTGAAATGTACTTAGGAGACCGTTACGTTGGATGTATCAGCAAGGAGTTCACTTTCTTTTTCCCGAAGTATAATATCGACTGCAACGGCTGGCATGTAGACGGAGATTTGTTTGAGTGGGATTATCAGATCTTGAACAGCTCCGGCAGACCGGTTGCTAACATCACAAAGGAAATTTGGAACTGGACAGATACGTATGTGATTGATGTCCACACCCCACAGGATGCGCTCTGCGCCCTGATGCTGGTGCTGGCCATCGATGCCGAGAAGTGTTCCAGAAGGGATTAAAGGCATGGCGATGAAAAGACTTATAGCAGTAGTTTTGCTGGCAATATTGACCATATGCCTTGTAAGTTGTGGTGCTTCCACAAATACAAACGGAGTTCCAGACCCAGACAAGATCGTACCTAAAAGAGATGTTCTCATTGAGAACTTGAAGACAGTGGGGTATGAAATTGCAGAACATACCACAGTACCCGGATCGGACTTGATTATTGACCGGATTGTTGCTCAAAAAGGGAACAAGTTTATTGATATAGTGTATGGATTGTCCAGTGAGGATGCAAAGACAATATTTGAACTGTACACCGGACTGTATCCCGACGATTACTACATTCTTGCTCAAAACGGCAACTATGTTTATTGTGTCAGCGATAAAGTAACCTTTGAAAGAGCAGGCTTTACAACAACGGCAAATGTTGGTGAGCAGTACATAAATGGATAAGGAGAAATAGAAAATGAAAAAAGTAGGCAGTGTATTGTGGGGCATCGTTTTGATTGCCGCAGGCGTAATATGGGCGCTGAATGAATTTAATGTAACGAATATTAATGTCTTTTTTGACGGTTGGTGGACGTTATTTATTATTGTCCCCTGTGCCATTGGCTTGTTTACCGAGCGTGAAAAGACCGGCAACATCATCGGTATTGCAGTTGGTGTATTCCTGCTGTTGTGCTGTCGGGACGTTCTCAGCTTCTCTATGCTGTGGAAGCTGCTTGTCCCCGCAATCATTGTAATCATCGGTCTGAAGATGGTGCTTGCGGGATTATTTGGCAACAAGGCAAATGAGATCATGAAAAAGCTGAAGTTGGAAGGCAAAGAGCCGAAAGCTGGTTGTGCAACCTTCTC
>JAZQTU010000044.1:0-2874 GCA_045630965.1 Bacteroidaceae bacterium
AGAACAGTATTATAAGTCGGGCAAGGCGGAATTCATTGCGGTATATGGAAGAAGACGTGTAGGAAAGACATTCCTTATACGCCAGTATTTCAAAAACCGGTTTGCATTTGATATGACCGGTGTTATGGAGGGTAGCAAAGCTGAACAGATGACCGCTTTTCATACTGCTCTTAAGACATATGGATACAAAGGACCTAAAAATCAAAATTGGATTGATGCGTTCTTTGCTTTAAGACAGTTGTTGGAATCAAAAATAGAAGAAGGTAAACGTTGCGTGGTGTTCGTAGATGAGTTACCTTGTCTCGATACTCAAAAAGCAGGTTTTGTTAATGCACTCGGTCATTTTTGGAATAACTGGGCTAACTGGCAGTCCGAGATAATGCTGATTGTTTGTGGTTCGGCAACATCCTGGATGGTAAGGAATATCATCGATAATCACGGTGGTCTTCATGACCGTATTACCCACGAGATACATTTGCATCCTTTTACTTTGAGCGAAACTGAAGAGTTCTTCGCAAAAAATGGTTTTGTATGGAACCGTTTAAGCATCATTCAAACATATATGGCTATTGGCGGTGTCCCATACTATATGAGCCTGTTTGACCGCAAAGACAGCCCGGCTACAGGATTGGACAGATTGTTCTTTAGCGAGAATGCAGAACTGAAAAAAGAATACCGCAGATTGTTCTCCTCGCTATTCAAGAACCCACAACCATATCTTGAAATAATCTCTTTACTTGCAAAGCATCCCAAAGGGCTGACACGAGAGGAGATTTGCACTGCGCTTAAGACAAGCAACAATGGTAAATTGGGAGACATGCTCACCGACTTGATCTATTGCGACTTCTTGCGTAAATACAACGTCAGGGATAAAAAAATAAAAGCAAATTCCGGTATTTACCAACTTATTGATTTTTATACAATTTTCTATAATGCTTTCGCTTCCAAGAATATCGTAGAAGAACATTTTTGGACACGCAATGTAAACACGCCGGAGATAAATACTTGGTACGGACTTGCATTTGAACGAGTATGCAAAGCGCATATGCAACAGATAAAGAAATCACTCGGCATTGCTAGTGTCTCTACCGAATTCTATACCTGGAAAAGCAAGCAAGCTGAAGATGGAGCACAAATAGACATTATTATTGATAGAGCAGATAATGTCATCAATATATGCGAAGTAAAGTATAGCGAAGACCTGTATAGTTTGGACAAAGAAGAGTTTCTTAAAATACAGAACCGAATAAGGGTATTTAAAGAGGTTACAGGAACTCGTAGCAGTATCATTCCAACGATGATTACCACATTCGGTATGAAAGACGGAATGTACAGCGACCATATTATAGCAAAAATAGATATGGACGACCTTTTTCGTTCCTGACTTGTAGAACCAAAAAGTGGCGATTGCCTGCGAAAGTTGATAAAAAATGCAACTTTCGCAGGCAATCGGGGTGTTTTGGGGGCGGCAAGGTGGGCGCTTTGGCAAACAACTCTGTTCATTTGTCAATACTTTGTCTTTGTTCCTGATTTTTAGGCATTTTGTAGAAATTTTGAGGGCTATATTTATGTGTAAAAGTTTGGTTAATAAATATTAAAGCAGTAACTTTGCAGCGGCTTATTGTGACCTATACTTCCCTCTCCTTTGGAGAGGGGTAGGGTGAGGCTTTTTGAAGCCGGAGGGGAGATGATAAGAAAATCACAAAACAAACAAAATAAAAACAAAATTATTATGAAAAAATTTTTACTTTCAATTTTTGCCGTAATGCTGGCAGTGTTCAGCGTACAGGCGGAAGATGCTACTTTGTCTTTCGCAAACAAAGCACAGCGTACTTCTTTCTCAACCACCCAGCAGGTGTGGGAACAGAATGGTGTAACATTCACCAATAACAAATCATCTTCTACTAATGCAGTTGCAGACTACGCAAATCCTGTAAGATTGTATGCAAACTCTCAACTTATTGTAGAATGTACTCCTGGCAACATTACACAGATTGTATTTGATTGCAATAACGGTACTTATGCTACAGCTTTGAAGAATTCAATCGGTGATGCAGCAACAGCTTCTTCTGACAAAGTGACTGTAGTACTTGATGGAACAAGCAACAGCTTTACAGTAGCAAAACTTACGGCGCAGATTCGTTTGGATGCTTTGACTGTTACTTATGCTGCAAGTACAGGTGTTTCAAAGCCTGTAACTCCGACACTTACAGCCGGTGGCAATTTTGTTGGTTCAATGGAGGTTGAGATTTCTTGTGCAACAGAGGATGTGAATATCTACTACACAACTGATGGTTCAGAGCCCACAGAGGATAGCGAGGCATACACTGAGTCTTTTGAGATTACAGAAACTACAACTGTTAAGGCTATTGCTGTTAATGAGGCTGGTGAAAGTAATGTTGCGACTGCAGTTTATACACGTGTTGCAGCAACACCTGAAATTACTTTCGATGGTGAGGCTACATTTGAGGATGTTATTGAGGTTGCCATTGAAATTACAGAAGGTACAACTGCTTATTATACATTGAATGGCAAGACTCCTACAGAGGATAGCGACGAGTGTCCCGAGTCTTTGACAATCAAGGCCGACGCTACTCTTCAGGTAATTGCATTCGATGAGGATGGCTATGCAAGCCCTGTTGCAAAGCAGGCGTTCAAGAAGGCTACAAGCGGTTCAGAGGGCGCAGCTACAGGTACTGCAACATTGGTTGAGGATGTTGCTGATTTGGCTGCCGGTGACCAGGTTGTAATCGTTGCTGCGGAATCAAACTATGCGCTTTCAACAACACAGAATTCAAATAACCGTGGTCAGATTGCAATAACCAAGGTTGATAATAATGTAGAATTGAACGATAATGTTCAAGTTTTAACTCT